>JAJYDK010000021.1 GCA_021777555.1 Pseudomonadota bacterium
CGTCGAGCGCCTCATGAGTGCCTTTTGGGCTTTGCCGCCGGCAGATGCCAGCCGTAGCGAATAGCCATGAAGCGCAGCGCGAAGCACAGTAGGCCTCCCGCAATCGCCATCGGCACCGGCTGCATGTGCAGCACATGGCCTATCACCACCACCCCTGCCCCGGCGAGCGCCGCCAGTGCGTACAAGTCAGCTCGCAGCACGGTTGGGATCTCGTTGGCCAGAACATCCCGCAACATGCCGCCACCGATGCCAGTCAGCATACCGAGCAGCGCCGCCATCCCCGGATTGAGTCCGTACACCAACGCCTTCTGGGCGCCCGCCACGGCGAAGAATGCCAGGCCCACCGCGTCGAACCACAATACCGGGTTGCTCAGCCGCTCGATGATGGAATACCAGTAGAAGACCAGCAGGCCCGCGAAAATGGAGACGCCGAGATACTTCCAATCCGCGATGGCCGCGGGCGGCACGGCACCTATCAGAAGGTCGCGTGTCATCCCGCCGGCATTGCCTGCCGCGAACGCCAGCACGAGCACCCCGAAGATATCCATTCTGTGCCTGACCGCGACCACGGCGCCGCTGATGGCGAAGACGAAAGTACCCCCTAGATCGAGCACCAGCAGTAACAGCCGCATGATACGTTCTCCGGCGCGAGCCCGCAGGCTTCGCATTTTTTCGACGATGCGTCGAATTGGCGCTTGGGCGCGCTGCCCTAAGCCGAGAACCAAGCCTGCGAGGCGACGACCAACGCCTCAACGCCGCTCTCGAGCGTCGGGTGCATCACAGGTAGAAACCTCGGGTTGTGGTTGGTCGGAATCTCGTTGAGACGATTGGCCGCCTTGGCTTTAGAGTAAGCGTCGGCATCGGTGCCGCCGACGAACCAGAATACCGAAGGCGCGTGCCACTCCGCTCCGAACGACCCGAAGTCCTCGCTGGCGGAAGCGGGCCCCGTCTCCCGCACGCGCTTCTCGCCGAAATGACCGCGGAAGGCCGCCACCACTCGCCGGGTCGCCTCCAGATCGTTGGTGACCAGCGGGTAACGATCGAGAGGGGTGATTTCCGGCGCCCGAGGCGCCCCAGAAGCCGCCGCTTCGGCCTTGACGATGCGCTCGATCGCGGCGAGCACCCGCGCGCGGACACCTGGGTCGAAGGTGCGCACATTGAGCTTGATGAGCGCCTCATCCGGGATGACGTTCTCCTTCGTGCCCGCTTGCAGCGCGCCCACGGTGACCACGGCAGCCTCGGCGGGAGAGATCTCGCGCGAGACGATGGTCTGAAGCCTGAGCACCAGCGCCGCGGCCATTACCACCGGGTCGATGCTCGCCTGCGGCATGGAGCCGTGGGCGCCGCGCCCGAACAAGCGGATCTGCAGACTATCGGCCGCCGAAGTAATGGCCCCCGTGCGCCCGCCAATCGTACCGGCCGGCCCGACCATCACGTGCTGACCGAGGACCACGTCCGGCTTGGGGAAGCGCTGGAACAGGCCATCGTCGATCATGGCCTGAGCGCCTTGCGCCGTCTCCTCCGCCGGCTGAAACACCGCCATCAGCGTACCCTGCCATGCGCTGCGCGCCTTGGCCAGCAATGTAGTGGCCCCGATGAGCCAGGTGACGTGCATGTCGTGGCCACAAGCATGCATCACCGGCACCGACTTGCCTTCGTCATCCGTGGCCTTGACCTTGCTAGCGTAAGGCGCGCCGGTGGCTTCTTCGACCGGCAATGCATCCATGTCCGCACGCAACATGACCGTCGGACCGTCACCGTTGCGCATCAGCCCGACGACACCGGTCTTGCCGATGCCGGTGGTCACCTCATACCCCGCGGTGCGCAGCCGCTCCGCGGCAAGAGCTGCAGTCCGTGTCTCCTGCATGGAGAGCTCCGGGTGCGCGTGGATGTCCTTGTAGAGCGACTCCAGCTCAGGGAGCAGCCCATCGAGGTTCGCGAGAACGGGTTGAACGGCAGTCGACCGCGCGATGTTCATTGCTTCGATCTCCCCGACGGCGAGCCATCTTGGCTTCAGCCATCAGTTCATTACGACGAGAGTGGACGGCCTCGGTCTCCGATCGCGGCTCGGCAACCCAGCGGAAACTCGACATTGCCCGCTCGGGAATCTCAGCATGGATCCTGATCTCGAGCCGAGAGGCGCGAGCCCACGCGCCGCCGATGATATGCCTGTTCGAGATTCGGCGGCAGATTACATCATGGATGCGACGACCGGCGAAAAAGGCGAACTCGTGTTGCCAAAGGCCACGAACGAGCGACAATATGCCGATTCAGCCCGAAGTTGCGCCAGGACAGCCATCGAGTATTCCACCAATGGCCAAATCCCGTGGATTCCCGCGCTCAATGCCGCAAGTTCATGCTTGATCCAGGGTTCCGTGTTCCTACGAACGCCACTGCAGCGAGGCACCCATGTCAACTTCGGAATCGAGGAATGTTCAAAATGGCGATTTTACTTTCGCCTGTTCAACGGCTCGATCAAGAGCCCCCAGATCGTCGAATTCCTCAAAGCCCTGCAGGCGACGATCGCCAAGAACCTGCTGATCATCTGGGACGGTCTGCAGGACCACCGCTCGAAGCTCGTGCGTGCCCATGTGGAGGCCCAGCGTGGCCGCATCGCGCTCGAGCGCCTGCTGGCCTACGTCCCGGAGATGAACCCCGTCGAATGCATCTGGGGTTACCTCAAGCACCATGCCATGCCCAACGACTGCGCCACGAACTTCACCGACCTGGCGCAGCGCGCTCGGAGGAACCTGCGCTCTATGCAGCGACGCGTCACACTCGTGGCCGCATTCTGGAAGCACGCGGAGCTGTTTTGATGTCGTCACGTACTTACGCAAGACTCAATAGTAAGAGCGCGGTTTCACGCGCGGGGGAGCGTGCGATGAACGCGGGATTGCGCCGCTCGGCACTCATTGTAATTGTGGGGCTGTTCTCCGGGTGCGCCAGTACGACTGGTGCGCCGCACGTTGAGTCGGGATCCCGATGGACTCCCGCGCCTCGCGTGATCTTACCCACCACTGCTCAGGAGCACGCAAAATTTGGGTTCTATTGAAAAACGAGTGGGCTACGCTGCGACGTAGGGGTTGATTCTGGAGAAGTCGAGCTTGCCTGCGATCATGAAGATGACGGTGCGGATTGTTTTGAAACGGACGTATCCGCGCGCCTTGCGCTTGGCAGCCTGGAACAACCCGTTGATGGCTTCCAGGAAGCCGTTGGTCTGGCGAGAATGCACCCAGGCGAGGATGCCGTCGAAATGACTGCGGATCATCTCGGCCACCTTCTTCATCGGCTCGACTTTGGAGCGCAGCACGTTGGTGCACCAGGCGTTCAGGAGCCGGGCGACGACGGTGGGCTGCTTGCGGGTGAGGATGTCGCGCAGCTGTTCGCGATAGTGCCAGGCACGAGCGGTGCGGGTGGTGGTCATGCGCGAGAGCAAGCCGTCGAGTTCGGCGCGCTGGGCGTGGGTGAGCTTGCTGCGGTCTTTCAACAGCACCCAGCGCAGCCCCTTGAGGCTCGGATCGCGCTGCTGTTCCTCACGACGCATCGTGGTGATCGCCTCAGAGGCATGGGCGATCACGTGAAACTTGTCGAAGGTGATCTGGGCCTTGGGAAAGTGTTCCTGGACACCCTTGATGAACGCCGGGGACATGTCGATGCTGATCGAGGCGATCTCGGTGGGCTTGCCGCCATGGGCGCGCAGGTTGGCGGCAAAGGCGCCCACTGTATCGGCCTCTCAGCCCTCGGCGACGAACAGCACTCGACGGCGCTCGGGATCGGGGTCGGCATCGGCAAAGAGGCTGACGTAATCGTGGCCCTTGGCACGGGAGGTCTCATCGATCGCCAGCCGGCGTACCTCGCTGAAGTCGCGGTGCTGACCGCCTCGTCCACGTAGCGCTCGCACAGGCTCATCACCCGGTGGATCGACAGCCCGCTGATGCGCGCCGCTCCGGTGAAGGTCGTCTCTCGGGCCAGCAGCAGCACGAAAGCCTCAAACAGTAGCGTGAACCCGGAGAGCTTGCCGCTCCAGGGCGGGGTGATCTGCATGACCTTGCCGTCGGGCAGCTTCACCCGCGGAAGGCGCACCTCGAGTTCGCACTCGTGCTGGAAGAAGTTCAGGTGCCGGTAGGTCTTGGTGACCGTGTCGTGCACCGGATGCATACCTGCCTGCCCCGGCACCGCAAAGCGGCTGCCGACCTCGAAATCGACATGGATATTGAGCCTCCTCTGGCTTGGATCGAAGTTCATCCCGGCGATGAACCAGGGACTGCTGATGCCGAGGGCCGTCTCGAAGATCTTCTCAGTGACCATTCCGACCTATCCGTTTGCTGTGAACCGAAATCCTACCGCAGCAAAGGACGCATCGTGCCACCTCGACGGGGTTGCCCTCATGGGTCCACAGGCGCTCGCTACGCTCGCCCGACCGCTTGGCCAGGCTGCCTGCAGCCGCCCGGCGGTCGGTCGGCTGCCGCACTGTGGATTACCGGGAAGACCGTGTCGCCTCAGAGGACCCTGAATTCAATCTAGCGCCTGCCGTGGTAACATTGATTATGAGAAGGACTCGCCGTCGGTGGTTCTTCGGAAAGAGCGTCGAGGGCTGAACAACGAAAGCACCGTCGCGATACTGGCGCCGCAGGAGGTTGTGTAGTCATGATTTCACGACATGCGAAATTGGCTATTTTGGCTTCTCTAGTAGTGCTGCTTTCCACTGCCTGCGTAAGCGTAAGTCAGATACAGAAATCGCCTGCAATGGCGCACGCGCTGCAAATGATTAGTGCAGGGCACACGGGGTGCCATCCTGCAGATAATAGGATTTCGAATATACATCTGGAGTGGAATGGCAGTGGGACCTGGAATGCTGCCTGTAACGACAAGGTCTATCTTTGTTCGGCGTTTAAAGGTGTCAATCCGTCTGCCACGTACAGCTGCGCGCTCGCAGTCAGTAAGTCCACTCGCGGTCATCAGTAGAGGGGAGCGGGCATATTGACGTCGACGCGATTTGCCCGCGCCGATGCGGGCTCTGAAGGCCGCATCACCCACTCGAGATTCAATAGAGGCGCACAAAGGAACACTTCACAAGGTTATTGGCTACGCCGGACCAGCTCCGAGATATTATGTCATCCGGACAGGAAACGACTCTATTCCAGAGGAAACAACTTTATTCCCGAGGAAACGACTTTAATTACATCCGACAACAATTGTCTCTTTCTACTTGCGCCTCACTCCACCGTGACGCTCTTCGCGAGATTGCGGGGTTGATCGACGTCCGTGCCCTTCAGTACGGCAACGTGATAGGCGAGCAGCTGCAGCGGGACGGTGTAGACGGCCGGGGCCTGGAACCAGGTCACGTGCTTCGGCATCTCGATCACCGTGACGCCGTCACTCGGCTCGATGCCCGATTCGGGGTCGGCGAACACGATCAGCTCGCCGCCACGGGCGCGGACCTCCATGAGGTTGGATTTGAGCTTCTCCAGCAGGTCGTTGTTCGGCGCCACGGTGATCACCGGCATGTCGGCGTCCACCAGCGCGAGGGGGCCATGTTTGAGCTCGCCCGCGGGATAGCTCTCGGCGTGGATGTAGGAGATTTCCTTGAGCTTCAGCGCTCCTTCCATGGCGATGGGATAGAGCGCTCCGCGGCCGAGGAACAGCGCATGGCGCTTGTCGGCGAAGCGCTCGGCGAGCCGATGGATGACCGGATCGAGCGTGAGGACCTTCTCGATGAGCGCGGGCAATTCCACCAGGCGCGTTACCAGGCCATGCTCCCGCTCGGCATCCGCGCCATGGTAGCGCGCCAGCGCGACGGTCAGCATCGACAGCGCTGCGAGCTGGGTGGTGAACGCCTTGGTCGAGGCGACGCCGATCTCGGGGCCGGCGCGGGTGAGCATCACCAGCTCCGACTCGCGCACCAGCGAGCTCTCGGGCACGTTGCAGATGGCGAGGGTTGAGAGGTAGCCCGACTGCCGCGCGAGGCGCAGCGCCGCGAGCGTATCGGCGGTCTCGCCGGATTGCGAGATGGTGACGAACAGCGAGTTGGGCGGCACCAGGGGATTGCGGTACCGGTACTCGCTGGCGATGTCGACGGCACAGGGAATGCGGCAGATCTGTTCGACGAAGTAGCGCGCGACGGATGCGGCGTGATAGCTCGTGCCGCAGGCGACGATGTGCACTCCGGCGACCCGCTTGAACACATCGGTCGCCGCCGGACCGAATGCGGCTTCGAGGAGCCTGCCGTTCGCCACGCGCTCGGCCAGCGTGTCGGCGATCGCTCGCGGCTGCTCATGGATCTCCTTCAGCATGAAGTGGCGGAAGGGACCCTTCTCGGCGGCGTCCGCGCTGAGCTCGCTCTCACGCACCGGGCGCACGGCGACATTGCCGTCGTGATCGATGATGCGCACCGTCTTGCGGCGGATCTCGGCGACATCGCCTTCCTCGAGGAACTGGAAACGGCGCGTCACCGGCAACAGCGCCGCAACATCCGAGGCGACGAAGTTCTCCTCCACCCCGAGACCGATCACGACCGGACAGCCCGCGCGCGCCACCACCAGGCGCTCGGGGTCCTGCTCGCTCACCACCGCCAGGGCATAGGCGCCTTCGAGCTCCGCCACGGTGGCGCGTACGGCCTTGAACAGGTCGCCGAGTGTTTCGAGGTGCAAGTGAATGCGGTGGGCGATGACCTCGGTATCGGTTTCGGAGGTGAAGCGGTAGCCGCGTCGCTGCAGGTCCTCGCGCAGCTCATCGTGATTCTCGATGATGCCGTTGTGGACGATGGCGAGGCCCCCGAGTGAGAGGTGGGGATGGGCGTTGCGCTCGCTCGGCACGCCGTGAGTCGCCCAACGGGTATGGGCGATGCCGACCCGGCCGCTCGCCGGTGTGCTCTCGAGCGCCTCCTCGAGCATCTTCACCTTGCCGACCGTGCGCAGCCGCACCAGCTTGCCGGACTCGACCACGGCAAGCCCCGCCGAGTCGTACCCCCGATACTCGAGTCGCCGCAGGCCTTCCATCAGGATGGGGACGATGTTCCGCTCGGCGATCGCTCCGACGATTCCGCACATACCTAGGGAGCCTCCAATTGGCCCCCGCGAGTGACGGAGGCTGAGGGGCCGCAGTTTGCCTGATTCCTGGGCGGGAGAGTGAGCGGCGCCCCCGCGGACCGTGAGACCGTGCTCAGCCTGTGGCACGCTCTGCGGCGGGTGCGGATGGACGGGCGGGCGTGTGGCGCCCTAGCCTACGGGCATGACCAGACTGCACCGGAGCGAGACGGGCACCCAGGGTGCGCGGCGCATCGCCCGCGCGCAGATCGCCGAGGCGCTCCAGGCTCTCAAGCGCCAGCCGCTGTCCGACAAGGCGGTCCACGCGGCCCGTAAGAGCCTGAAGAAGGCTCGGGCGATGCTGCGCCTGCTGCGGCCCGCGATAGGGGGCGCCACCTATCGGCGCGAGAATGCCGCCCTTCGGGACATCGCCCGTCCCTTCAGCGAGATCCGCGACGCCCGGGTGCTGCTGCAGACTCTGGACGGGCTGGCTCGCCGCTCCCGCGGCAGTGCCCTTCCCACGGGCATCGGCGAGCTTCAGCATGTGCTGCGCCAAGAGCGCGCCGCAATCCGGGCAAAGCTGCTGCGAGAGAACGGCTCGTTCGTGGGGCCGCTCCAGGCCCTCCGCGAGGCACACCGTCGCGCCGGGCGCTGGCGCGTCGGACGCAAGGGCTGGGCCGTGCTGGGTGCCGGGCTGGCGCGCGTCTACGGGCAGGGTCGCCGCGCGCTCATCCTGGCGCGGGCCGACCCGACCGCCGCCCGCCTGCACGAGTGGCGCAAGCAGACCAAGTACCTCTGGCACCAGCTGCAGGTCCTCGAGCCGCTCGGTCCCGCGGTGGCCCGGTGCGCCGGCCTGGCACACCGCCTCGCCGACACCCTGGGCGAGAACCACGATCTGTGGGTGCTGCGCGCCACGGTCGCGGTGAGGGTATCGGTCGGTGCCGGCCGGCGTCAGCTGCTCAGTCTGATCGATCAGCGCGCTGAGCAGCTCAGGGCGCAGGCCTTTGCGCTCGGACGCGAGCTGTATGCCGAGACCGGCACGAGGTTCGAGGCACGCCTGCATGGGCTCTGGCGGTCCTGGCGGCGCAAGCCGCGGCGGGTCCGGCCGGCTTGAGCCATCAGGTCTTTTTCCGCTTCGTCGGCCGCTGCCAGCCCTCGAGGGTGCTTTGGCGCGCCCGCGCGATGGTGAGTTTGCCGGCCGGCACCTCGCCGGCGACGGTGGAGCCCGCGGCGATCGTGGCGCCCCGGCCCACCGTGATCGGCGCAACCAGCACGCTGTTGGAACCGGTGTGCGCCTCGTCTTCGATGACGGTGCGATGCTTGTTGGCGCCGTCGTAGTTGGCGACTATGGTGCCCGCTCCGATGTTGACGTGCGCGCCGACCACGGCGTCGCCCACGTACGACAGGTGATTCGCCTTGGATTCGGTCCCGAGCGAGGAATTCTTCACTTCGACGAAATTGCCGATATGCACCCCGTCGGCGAGCACGGTAGCCGGCCGCGTACGCGCGAAGGGGCCTATCCGGGCGGAGGCGCCGATCGAGGCACCCTCGAGGACGCAGAACGGCAGGATCTCCGTGTCATCGCCGATCTCGCAGTCGCGGATGACGCATCCGGGGCCGATGCGCACCCGGTCTCCCAGCTTCACCCGACCCTCCAGGACGACATTGACGTCGAGGAAGACATCGGCGCCATGTGTCACCCGGCCACGCACGTCGAGCCTCGCCGGATCAGCGACGGTCACTCCGCCCAGCATCAGCTCGCGCGCGGTGTTGCGCCGGCAAACCGCCTCCAGCGTGGCCAGTTGCGCCTTGTCATTGACGCCGAGCGCCTCGATCGGGTCGGCCAGCACCAGGGGATTGACCACGACACCCTCTGCGGCCGCCATCCCGATGACGTCGGTGAGGTAGTACTCGCCCTGGGCATTGTCGCGTCCGAGGCCCGCGAGCCAGCGCTTCAGCAATCGCGCTGGCGCGGCCAGCACGCCGGTGTTGCATTCGCGAAGGGCGAGCTCCCCGGCGCAGGCATCCTTCTGCTCCACGATGCGCGCCACATGGCCGCCCGAGTCGCGAACGATTCGGCCGTAACCGGCCGGGTCCTCGGGCTGCATGGTGAGCAGGGCAAGCTGCGTGGGGCCCGCGAGGGCGACCAGGCGGGCGAGCGTGGCGGCGCTCAGCAGCGGAACGTCGCCGTAGAGCACCAACACCAGGTGATCGTCCGGCACGCTCGGCATGGCCTGCAGGACGGCGTGACCGGTCCCGAGGCGCTCGGCCTGCTCCACCCAGGTTACCGGCCCGGCCGATAGCGCGCTTCGCACCCGCTCGCCGCCATGGCCGTACACGACCAGGATGGCCTGCGGGTCGAGCTCGCGGGCCGTGTCGATGACATGAGAGAGGAGCGGCCGCCCGAGCAGCGGCTGCAGCACCTTGGGCAGCGGGGATTTCATCCGCTTGCCCTCGCCGGCCGCGAGGATCACGACCGACAGGGGAGTCGAGTGGGATCGGGTCATGCCGCCATCATGACCTATGACGGCCGGCCCGCCTAGCTGTGCATCTTGCGCAACCGCGCGATGATCTTCAGCTGCGCGGCCGCCCGGGCCAGCTCGGCGAGGGCCTCGGCCTGCGTGATGTGGCCGCTGCGGTCCTTGAGGGCCTCTTCGGCGCGCTGCTTGGCGGCGAGCGCCGCCGCCTCGTCGATGTCCTTGGCCCGCATCGCCGTATCGGCGAGCACCGTGACCTTGTTGGGCTGGACCTCGATGGCCCCGCCGCCGACGAAGAAGAAATGCTCGGCGCCATCCGGCGTGTGAACCCGTACTTCGCCCGGCTTCAGCATGGAGAGAAGCGGAGCATGCCGGGGCGCCACACCGATGTCGCCCTGGGAGGCCGGCGCGACCACCATCGTCGCCCGGCCCGAGAAGATCTCGCCCTCGGCGCTGACGATGTCGACCTGAATGGTATGCGGCTCGGCCATGGGGCGCTCCTTATGCGCTACGCGCAGGGTTCAGCGGGGTTCGCGAAGAGCGAGCCCCGAAAACGCAGCGGCGCGAGGACGCGCCGAAAAGACCTGTCTGAATTGCCGGATGCACCATCGGTTCTTACTGGAGCGTCTTGGCCTTGGCGACCGCCTCATCGATGCCACCGACCATGTAGAAGGCCTGCTCGGGCAGCTGGTCGTACTCGCCGCTGATGATGCCCTTGAAGCCGCGGATGGTCTCGGCGAGGGGCACGATCTTGCCGTCCTGGCCGGTGAACACCTTGGCGACGTTGAAGGGCTGCGACAGGAAGCGCTGCACCTTGCGGGCGCGGTACACGGTCAGCTTGTCTTCCTCGGACAGCTCGTCCATGCCGAGGATGGCGATGATGTCCTGCAGCTCCTTGTAGCGCTGCAGCACCGCCTGCACGCCGCGCGCGGTGTTGTAGTGCTCCTCGCCGACGACCAGCGGATCGAGCTGGCGGCTGGTGGAGTCGAGCGGATCGACCGCGGGGTAGATGCCGAGCGCGGCGATCTGGCGAGACAGCACCACGGTCGCATCAAGGTGCGCGAACGTCGTGGCCGGCGACGGGTCGGTCAGGTCGTCGGCAGGGACGTACACCGCCTGGATCGAGGTGATGGAGCCGGTCTTGGTCGAGGTGATGCGCTCCTGCAGCACGCCCATCTCCTCGGCGAGCGTCGGCTGGTAGCCCACGGCCGAGGGCATGCGGCCGAGCAGGGCCGAGACCTCGGTGCCCGCCAGCGTATAGCGGTAGATGTTGTCGATGAAGAGCAGCACGTCCCGGCCCCTGCCGCCGTCCTCGCGCACGCCGTCGCGGAAGTGCTCGGCCATTGTGAGGCCGGTGAGCGCCACGCGCAGACGGTTACCGGGCGGCTCGTTCATCTGGCCATAGACCATCGCCACCTTGGAGTTCGACAGCTCCTTCGGGTCGATGACGCCGGACTCGATCATCTCGTGGTAGAAATCGTTGCCCTCGCGGGTGCGCTCGCCCACGCCCGCGAACACCGACAGGCCGCTGTACTGCTTGGCGATGTTGTTGATGAGCTCCAGCATGTTGACGGTCTTGCCGACGCCGGCGCCGCCGAACAGGCCCACCTTGCCGCCCTTGGCGAACGGCACCAGCAGGTCGATGACCTTGATGCCCGTGACCAGCAGGTCCTGGCCGCCGGCCTGCTCCTCGAAGGACGGCGGCGGGCGGTGGATGGGCAGCTGGTCGGGTGATTCGACCGGGCCGCGGTTGTCCTGCGGCGTGCCGAGCACGTCCATGATGCGGCCCAACGTCGGCTTGCCGACCGGCACGGTGATCGGAGCGCCCGTGGCGACCACTGCCAGGCCGCGCTTCAAGCCCTCTGAGGGCCCCATGGCGATCGTGCGCACGATGCCATCGCCGAGCTCCTGCTGCACTTCGAGGGTCAGATCGTGGTCCTTGAGCTTCAAGGCCTCATAGACGCGCGGGATGCCCTCGCGCGGGAACTCGACGTCGATGACGGCGCCGATGATCTGGGTGATCTTGCCTTCGGCCATGGTTGCCATGTGTTGTCTCTCTTGAGCCTAAACTGCTGCCGCGCCGCTCACGATCTCCGAAAGCTCTTTCGTGATCGCGGCCTGGCGGGCCTTGTTGTAAATCAGCTGCATCTCGCCGATGAGCTTGCCGGCGTTGTCGGAGGCGGCCTTCATGGCCACCATGCGCGCCGCCATCTCCGAGGCGACGTTCTCGACGGCCGCGCGATACACCTGGGATTCGATGTAGCGCATGAGCAGGTCGTCGAGGATCTGCGCGGCCTCCGGCTCGTACAGGTAGTCCCAGTGCTCCTGCAGTGCCTCGGTGTCGAGGGACTGCGCGGGCAGGAGCTGCGTGACCGAGGGCTTCTGGGTCATCGTGTTGACGAACTCGGCGTTCACCAGGAACAGCCGGTCGAGCTCGCCCGCGCGGTATGCGTCCAGCATGACCTTGACGGTGCCGATGAGGTCCTTGACGTGCGGCCGGTCGCCGAGGTGCGTGACATGCGCCAGGATCGGCACGTCCAGGCGGCGAAAGAACGCCATGCCCTTGGCGCCGACCACGCACAGTTTCACTCCCGCGCCCTTGGCCTGCCACTCGCGCATCAGGAACAGCGTCTGCTTGAAGACGTTGGCGTTGAGTCCGCCTGCGAGCCCGCGGTCCGTGGACACCACGATGATGCCGACATTGGCGACCGTCTCACGGCCCTGCAGGTAGGGGCTGCGGTAGTCGGGGTTCGCCTGGGTCAGGTGCCCGATGACGTTGCGCATCTTCTCGGCATAGGGCCGCGCGGCGCGCATGCGCTCCTGGGCACGGCGCATCTTGCTGGTGGCCACCATCTGCATGGCCTTGGTGATCTTCTGAGTGTTCTTGACACTCGTGATCTTGGCGCGGATTTCCTTGGTGCCTGGCATGGCTGTGCCTTCAGTAGGTACCCGTGGCGAGGAAGTCCTCGACGCACTTCTTCAGCTCCGCCTCGTTCTCCTTGCTGAGCTTCGGCTCTTTGTTGATGCGATCGAGCATGGCCTGGTAGCTGGCGCGGGCGAATCCCTGCAGCGCCGCCTCGAAAGCGACCACCTTCTTCAGCTCCACCTTGTCCATGTAGCCGTTGTTGACGGCGTAGATGGACAGCGCCATCTCCGCCACCGACATCGGCGCGTACTGCTTCTGCTTCATCACCTCGGTGACGCGCTGGCCGCGCTCGAGCTGCCTGCGGGTCGCCTCGTCGAGGTCGGAGGCGAACTGCGAGAAGGCGGCGAGCTCGCGATACTGCGCGAGCGACAGACGGATGCCGCCACCCAGCTTCTTGATGATGTCGGTCTGGGCCGCGCCACCGACACGCGACACCGAAATGCCGGCGTTCATGGCCGGGCGGATGCCGGCGTTGAACAGGTCAGTCTCGAGGAAGATCTGTCCGTCGGTGATGGATATGACGTTGGTCGGCACGAACGCGGTGACGTCGCCCGCCTGGGTCTCGATGATCGGCAGCCCGGTGAGCGAGCCTGTCTTGCCCTTCACGGCGCCCTTGCTGACCATTTCGACGTACTGTGCGTTGACGCGCGCGCTGCGCTCGAGGAGACGCGAGTGCAGGTAGAACACGTCGCCAGGGAAGGCTTCGCGTCCGGGCGGCCGGCGCAGCAGGAGCGAGATCTGGCGGTAGGCCACGGCCTGCTTGGACAGATCGTCATAGACGATGAGCGCGTCCTGGCCGTTGTCCATGAAGTACTCGCCCATGGTGCAGCCGGAGTAGGCGGCGATGTACTGCAGGGCGGCGGGCGTCGAGGCGGGGGCGGCCACGATGATGGTGTGCGCGAGCGCGCCGTGCTCCTCGAGCTTGCGCACGACGTTGGCGATCGTCGACTGCTTCTGGCCGATCGCCACGTAGACGCATTTCACGCCGGAGGATTTCTGGTTGATGATGGTGTCGATGGCGAGCGCGGTCTTGCCGGTCTGGCGGTCGCCGATGATCAGCTCGCGCTGTCCGCGGCCGATCGGCACCATGGAATCGATGGCCTTGTAGCCGGTCTGCACCGGCTGGCTCACCGACTGACGGTAGATGACGCCGGGCGCCACGCGCTCGATCGGCGCGGTGCGGCCGGCATTCACCGGCCCCTTGCCGTCGATCGGCCGGCCGAGCGAATCGACCACGCGGCCGAGCAGTTCCGGTCCCACCGGCACCTCGAGGATGCGCCCGGTGGTCTTGACCGTGTCACCTTCGCGCAGATGCTCGTAAGCGCCCAGCACCACCGCACCCACCGAGTCCTGCTCGAGGTTGAGCGCGAGTCCGAAGGTGTTGTCCGGGAACTCCAGCATCTCGCCGTAGCGGGCGTCCGCCAGCCCGTGGATACGCGTGATGCCGTCGGTGACCGACACGATGGTGCCGACGTTGCTCGCCTCGGTGACGGATTTGAAGTTCTCGATCCGCTGCTTGATCAGATCGCTGATTTCGGTTGCCTTGATGGCCATGTATGCCTCACGCGCCTCGCGCAGGTTTCAACGGGGCTCGCGCGGAGGCGAACCTCGACGATGTGGTGGCGCGCAAGGCGCGCCGGTAAGAAAAGCCCTGTCCGCCGTTGCTCATGCCGTGAGCTCGTAGGCGATGCGCCGCAATCTGGCGCGCAGCGAGCCGTCGATGACCAGGTCGCCGGCGCGCAGCACCGCCCCACCGATGAGCTGGGGATCCGTGGCGCATTGCAGATGCACGGTGCGCTTCAGCCGGCGCTCGAGCGCTGCGGCGAGTTCGCCTCGCTGCGCCTCGGTGAGCGGCACGGCGGAGGTGACCGTGACGTCCACCGTGCCTTCGCTTTCGGCCTTGAGCTGCTCGAACAGCGCAACGATCTCCGGCAGGCAGTCGAGGCGTCGATTCTCCGCGAGCGTGCGGATGAAGTTGCGTCCATCCTCATCGAGCTGCCCGCCCGAGACGTCGATCACCAGGTCGGCGAGCTGCCCGGGCAGGATGCGCGGATTGCCGAGCAGCGCCTCGACCCGCGGATCGGCCACGGCGAAGGCGGCCGCGGTGAGAGCCTGGGACCAGGGGCCGAGACGGGCGGCGCCCGCGACCTCGAACGCCGCCTTTGCGTAGGGTCTGGCAATGGTGCTCTTGTCGGCCATCGTGTCCCCTGTCAGATCTGCGCCGCCAGCTGGTGGATGAGCGCCTCGTGCGTGCGGGGATCGATCTCCCGCTCGAGGAGCTTCGCGGCGGCCGCCACGGCGATCTCGCCGACCTGCCGGCGCAGGTCCTCGCGCGCCTTGGAGGCCTCGAGGCCGATCTGTTGCTGCGCGGCGCTCAGCACGCGCTGGCCCTCCTGGGTCGCCGCGCTCTTAGCCTCTTCGACCATTTCATTGGCGCGGCGCTGCGCCTGGTCGATGATGGCTCCCGCCCGATCACGCGCCTCGCGCAGAATGCTCTCGGCGCCGGTGCGCGCCTGGCGGAGCTCCTCCTCGCCTTTGTCGGCCGCTGCCAGGCCCTGAGCGATCCTGCGCTCGCGCTCCTGCATGGCACCGAGAATCATCGGCCACACGAACTTCATCGTGAACCAGATGAGCACGGCGAATACCAGCATCTGGACGATGAGCGTCAGATTGATGTGCACGATCGCCTCCTCAAGGGCAGCACTCTAGCAATGGACCCGGCTCAGTGCAGGTCGTGCAGCGCGGCAATGAACGGATTCGCGAAGGTGAAGAACAGCGCGAAGCCGATGCCGATCATGGCGACCGCATCGAGCAGGCCCGCGACCAGGAACATCTTCACCTGCAGGGCCGGCATGAGTTCGGGCTGGCGGGCGGAGCCTTCGATGAAGCGGCCACCGAGAATGCCGAAACCGATGGCGGTCCCGAGCGCGCCCATGCCGAAGATGATACCCACGGCGAGCACGGTCATGGCTTGGATCAGTGCGACGTTTTGCATTCGATTCTCCTCAGGCAGGCATGCGGTTTTAGGAAAGGACAACTGGTCAGTGGTGCTCGTGCGCCATCGCGAGATACACGATGGTGAGCACCATGAAAATGAAAGCCTGGATCGTGATGATGAGCAGGTGGAAGACCTCCCACGCGAAGGTCAGCACCGCCTGCAGGAGCATCATCGCCCAGCCGCTTGCCGTCTCGAGCCCCGCGTACCCATGCATCAGGGTGAGCAGCGCGAGCAGCACGAAGATCATCTCCCCGGCGAAGATGTTGCCGAAGAGACGCAGCGCCAGCGAGACGGGGCGCGCGATGAAGGTCACGAACTCGAGCACGAAGTTGACCGGCACGAACAGCGCCTGGACGAACACGTTCTTGCTGGAGAAGGGATGCAGCGTCAGCTCTGCGAGAAAGCCGAGCGGCCCCTTCATCTTGAAGCTGTAGAAAATGGTCAGGAGGAACACCGTCAGCGACAGGCCGAACACGCCGTTCAGGTCTGTGCTCGGCACCACCTTCAGGTGAGCGAGCCCGACTCCGCCGGCGATGTCCGGCAGCAGGTCGACCGGCAGCAGGTCCATGAAGTTGAACAGGTACACCCAGCAGAAGATGGTGAGCGCGAGCGGCGCGATCAGCCCGCTGGTGCCGTGGAAGACATCCTTCACCTGGGTGTCCACCCAGTCGACGATGAGCTCGACGAAGCTCTGGAATCCGCGCGGCGCGCTGCCGGCCGAGACCGCCACCGAACGGCGCGCGACCAGATAGAAGCTGCCCGCGAACAGCACCGCGAGCAGCACCGAGAAGAACACGGTGTCGTAGTCGATGACCGAGAAGTTGACGAGCGAGACCTGCGGCTTGTTGGTCAGAAAGGTGAGATGGTGCCCGATGTACTCACCGATCGTCGGCGTTTGCGAAGCTGCCATGTAGCGTCAATCTCTCACTGTATGTCCGGTGCCCACCGACGTTGGCGGCACCTGGCCGGGCGAGCGCCCGCGCAACCGCACGCCGGACCACAGGGTCCCGGCGAGCGCCATCCAATACACGATAAAGGTCGCGACGAAGGCCGCGAACATTGCCAGCGGTGCGACCTTCGGTATCCGGAAGGCCGCCACGAACAGGCCGATCACGAGGAAGAGCTTCAGAGCCTCTCCCAGGTAGAACGACTGCAATGCACGCGGCGCGTCCACCGCCCCCCTTCCGAAGGCCACGAGCGCCATCACCAGACTCGCCCCCGTCCCGATACCGCCACCGAGCAGCGCCGAGTACGCCGACAGGCGCCCCTTCGCCACCCAGGCGATGAGCACCGCGATCAGCGTTACGGTCGCCTGGCCCAGCACGACGCCGAAAGCCAGCCGCCGCGCATGGGGCAGGTCGATCACACTCACCTACTTCTTCGTTGGCGGAGATCACCGAGGCGATTTCCGCGAGACCCTGCACAGCGACCGCGGGCCTGGAACCGGCCCCGCGCTCGCTGCGCCTCGCCAATGGCGCTATGCGCCGCAATGCCCGGTCCGCGAGGGCCTTATCCCGCCGGACCGAAAAGCCGCGCGATTATATTGACCGCCCCGATGAGCGTCTACTGCACAAGGGTGTGAAATCCAATGTGAAATCCACGCATTTCTACCTATGCGCGGACAGGGGCAAAGACGGGTCGCTATTGTGCCGGATCGGACCAGTTCCGCCCGCCCCCCCCCGGGGGGGCCATCCCGGTCTGCTCAAGGATGATCATTCCGACGGTACGCCCCTGCCGGCCTCAGGTCCTCCCCCTGGGCGCCGGGTCACTGGATATGCGCGAGGATGCCGTCGAGCTCGTCCAGGCTGTTGTAGCTCACCACCAGCCTGCCCTTGCCCGCCTGGGTATGCTGAATGGCGACCTTGGCGCCGAGCTTCTCCGCGAGCTCCTGCTCCAGGTGTCGCACATCGGTGTCGCGCGGCGCGGGGGGCTTCTCGAGGCCGGGTTGCTGCATGCGCCGCACCAGAGCCTCGGTCTCACGGACCGAGAGGCCCTTCTTCGCCACGAGCCGCGCGATCTCGGTCTGCTGGCGGCGCTGCACCAGGCCGAGCAGGGCTCGCGCGTGGCCCATCTCGATCTGGCGCCGCTCGATGAGCTCGCTGACTTCCGGGGCGAGTTCCAGCAGCCGCAGCAGGTTGCTGACGCCGGCGCGGGAGCGCCCGACGGCGTCCGCCGCCTGCGCGTGGGTGAGCTCGAACTCTTCGATGAGGCGCTGCAGCGCGCGGGCCTCCTCGAGCGGGTTCAGGTTCTCCCGCTGGATGTTCTCGATGAGGGCCACGGCGATCGCCGCCTCGTCCGGAATCCGCCGCACGATGGCCGGGATCTCGGCAAGGCCTGCCATCTGCGCCGCGCGCCAGCGACGCTCGCCGGCGATGATCTCGTAGCGTTGCGACTCCCCGGGAACGGGCGCAAGGGGGCGTACCACGATGGGCTGCACCACACCCTGGACCTTGATGGAGCCGGCCAGCTCCTCGAGGGTCTCGGGATGCATGTCGACCCGCGGCTGGTATTTGCCGCGCTGCAGCACATCGAGCGGCAGCCGCGTGAGCTCCTCGTCCGCGACGGGCGCCGGCGTGCCGGGTCCCGGGGTCAGGCCCACGGGCGCCGGCCGCACCGAGGGACCGAGCAGATCGGCCAGCCCGCGGCCGAGGGTGGGCTTCTTCTGGCTCATGACGGGGTGCCCGGCACGGGGGCCTCGGCGCCGGGAAGCTCCGCGAAGTCCTCACCCGGGGGCCCCTTGCCCTGCTCATCGCGCCGGATCATCTCCCCGGCGAGCGCCAGGTAGGCGAGCGCGCCGCGCGATTCCTTGTCGTGGAACAGCACCGGGCGGCCGAAGGAGGGCGCTTCGGCGAGGCGGATATTGCGCGGAATGATGGTGCGGAACACCTTCTCGTTGAAATGCATGATGAGCTGGGCGCTGACTTCGTTGGCGAGGTTGTTGCGCGGGTCGAACATGGTTCGCAGAATCCCCTCGACCTCGAGGGACGGATTCACGGTGGCGCGAATCTGCTCGATCGTGCCGATGAGCGCCGACAGCCCCTCCAGGGCGTAGTACTCGCACTGCATGGGGATGAGCACGCTGTCGGCCGCCACCAGGGAATTGAGCGTGAGCATGTTGAGCGACGGCGGGCAGTCGATGAGGATCACCTCATACGCCTCTCGCACCGGGGCGAGCGCCTCGCGCAGGCGCGTCTCGCGCCCCGAGGCCATCCCGAGCAGGCGCACTTCCGCCGCGGTGAGATCCTGGTTGGCCGGCAGCAGCGCATAGCCGCCCTGCTCGATGAGGCGCAGGCTGGGGGCGAGCTCGGCCTCCCCGAGCAGCACCTCGCAGGCGCTCTGTGCGAGCTGCGACTTGTCGATGCCGCTGCCCATGGTCGCATTGCCCTGCGGATCGAGATCGAGCAGCAGCACGCGGCGCTTGGTGGCGGCGAGCGAGGCGGCCAGGTTGACCGCGGTAGTGGTCTTGCCGACGCCGCCCTTCTGATTGGCAATGGCGATGACGCGCTTCATGGGCGGGCAGTGTACTTCACCGCCACCGCCAAGCTGTGATATCGCGCTCGGAGCGCCCGGGAGAATCCGCTCTTCGGCCGCGCTCCGGGGCGGCACTCACGCTGTCGACGAAGCGGCCCCTCAGGCGGCCCGCTTCAGCCGCTCGCGCGCCATCTGGTCGGCCACAATGCTGGTCGGGCGCGCTCCGTGCCGCGCGCACTCGAAAATCTCGGTGAGCCGGCCGGGAATCTTCTCGATATCGGCGCGCACGCCGGCCTCGGAGGCGCCACCGCGGTACTCGTGCGACACATTGATGATGCCGCCGGCATTGATGACGTAATCCGGCGCATACAGGATGCCGGCGCTCATCAAGGCGGCGCCGTCCTCCTCGCGCGCGAGCTGATTGTTCGCGGCACCGGCCACGACGCGGGCCCGCAGCAGCGGGATGGAGCGGCTGTTGAGCACCGCCCCGAGTGCGCAAGGCGCAAACACGTCGGCCGCTTCAGAGGCGATGGCTTCGGCGGCCACCACCTCGGCGCCGAGCTCTTCGCGGATCCGCTGTGCGGCGTCCGCCCGGGCATCGGCCACCTTGAGGCGGACTCCGTCGCCGGCCAGCAGACGGCACAGGGGTTGGCCCACCCCGCCGAGGCCCTGCACGGCCACGGTGACGCCCTCCAGATCGCGGCCCAGCTGGAACCGGACGGCGGCCTTGATGCCAAGGTACACGCCGAACGCGGTCTTCGGCCCCGGATCACCGCCCACTTCGCCGGTCTTGCGCGGCAGGCCGCTCACGAACCGGGTTGCGCACGCCACCTGCTCCATGTCCGCCGTGCTGGTTCCCACGTCCTCGGCCGTGACGTACCGCCCGCCCAGCGAATCGACGAGCTTGCCGAAGGCACGCAGCCGCTCGGGGGTCTTGTCCTTGCGGGAATCGCCCAGGATGACGGCCTTGCCGCCCCCCAGAGGCAGCTCCGCCATGGCGTTCTTGTAGCTCATGCCGCGTGAAAGCCGCAGCGCGTCCGTCAGCGCCTCTGCGGCCGAGGCATAGGGCCACATCCGGCATCCGCCCGCCGCCGGCCCGAGCACCGTGGAATGAACGGCAATCAGCGCGCGCAATCCCGTGGCGGCGTCGTAACCGAAGACCACCTGCTCATGGCCGTCGAAATCCGGCATCGTGTACAGATCCATCGCTCGCGCTCCGCGGTCATGCGGGGCGAGTCCGCCCCGGGGACCGCCACCATACCCCCCGGGTCGCGCAAGGCGCCTCACAAAGCTTGCTCTATCGAACGCCAGGATGAATCATTCATTGCATGTCGGGCTTATCGAGCGAGACGATCGATGCAAACAGACCTCGACCGGGGTGATGTCCGCATACTGGACCTGATCCAGAGCCATGGCGATCTGTCAGCGGCCGAGATCGCCGAACGGCTGGGCATGACCGCCTCCACCTGCTGGCGGCGCATGAGCCGCCTGAACGAGCTGGGCGTGATCCGCAACCGGGTCGCCGTGCTCGACCGGGAGAAGGTGGGCCTCAACGTGCTCGTGTTCTCGCAGGTGAAGTTGAGCGGCCACGGGCGCGATGCGCTGCTGAGGTTCGAGCAGGCGGTGCGCGAGCACCCCGAAATCCAGGAGTGCTACACGCTCATGGGCGAGACCGACTTCCTGCTGCGCATCGTCTGCCGCGACATCAAGGCGTACGAGGCATTCTTCCTGGATCATCTGTCACGCTTTCCCGGCGTCCAGTCGGTCCACTCTTTCATCGCGCTCTCGGTGATCAAGGAAACCACGGCACTGCCGTTGACGGCCGCGGCTAAGCCTGGAGCGCGGTCGGGCTCAGGATGATGAGGCACCGCTCCTCGTCCAGGCCCGGCACGGTGAGCGGGTGGGATTCCATCCCCCAACCGCCGGGCAGGCCCTCGATCTCCGCCGCCGGCCACTTGCCCTTCATGGCGAGGACCCGGGTCTGCGGCCCGCACAGCGGTGCGATGCGCTCGAGCATCTCGGGCAACGGTGCGAACGCGCGGGCCACGACGGTGTCGAACGGTTGGTCCGGCCGCAGCGACTCGACCCGGGCCTGCAGAGCCTCGACATTGACCAGTCCGAGGGTGCGCAGCGCGTGGGAGACGAAGCGTATCTTCTTGCCGTTGGAGTCGATCAGGGTGAAGCGACGCTCGGGGTTGACGAGCGCGAGCGGCAGTCCCGGAAAGCCCGCACCGGTGCCGACGTCGGCGACCGTGGCGCCGTGCAGATGGCGGTGCACCGCCAGACTGTCGAGCAGGTGATGCGTTACCATCTCGGGACCGTGCCTGATCGCTGTCAGATTGAAGCGGCGGTTCCAGCGTTCCAGCTCCTCCAGCAGTTGCAGCAGCCGCAGGGCGTCATGCTCGCTGAGCGCCACGCCGAGCGCGGCGGCGCCGTGGATGAGGGTGGCGATGTTGGGTGCGGGATGCATGGGACGGGATTTTCGCACGTATGAGGCTGCTTCTCGTAGAGGACGACGCCATGATCGGGGAGGCCATCCGCACGGGCCTCAAGCGTGAAGGCTTCGCCGTGGACTGGGTACATGATGGGGAGGCCGCCGAGACGGCCCTCAGATCGGAGCCCTTCGACGTGCTGCTCCTCGATCTCGGTCTGCCGCGCAAATCCGGGCTCGCCGTCCTCACGGGACTGCGCGCGCGGGGGGGTGCGCTTCCGGTGATCATCCTCACCGCCCGGGATGCGGTCTCCGACCGGGTGCAGGGCCTGGATGCCGGCGCCGACGACTACCTGGTGAAGCCGTTCGATCTGGATGAGCTGGCCGCGCGCATCCGCGCCCTGCTGCGCCGCAAGTCGGGCCGCACCGCGCCCGCCATCGAGCACCTCGGGGTCGTCCTCGACCCGGCCGCGCACACCGTGCGGCGCGAAGGACACGCCGTCCCTCTCTCGCCCAAGGAGTTCGCCCTGCTGCAGCTGCTCATGGAGCGCCCCGGAACCATCCTCTCGCGCGCGCGGATCGAGGAGCGCCTCTACGGTTGGGGCCAGGAGGTGGAGAGCAATGCGATCGAGGTGCACATCCACGGCCTTCGCCGCAAGCTCGGCGCCGAGTACATCCTCAACGTGCGCGGCGTCGGCTACCGGGTACGGCCGGCATGACGATGGCCTCGCTGAGGGCACGGCTGCTCGCCTGGCTGTTGGGCGGCATCGCGATCGTGGGATTGATCGGCGGGACGGTCGTGTATCGCAACACCTTGCGCCAGGCCGACGCGTTCTTCGACTACCACCTGGAGCAGACCGCGCTCATCCTGCGCGACCAGCCGGTGGAGTACCTCTGGTCACAGTCGATCCCCTCCCGGGCGGCCGCTTACGGTTTCGTGGTGCAGGTCTGGACGATCGACGGCCAGCGAATCTACCTCTCGCCTGCGCACGCCGTGCTGCCGAACTTCACCACCATAGGCTTTTCCACGGTCGCCACCAGCGAGGGCCGCTGGCGGGCCTATGCGGTGGAATCCCCGACGCGGGTGATTCAGGTCGCGCAGTTGATGAGCGTACGCCGCCAGTGGGCGATACAGCTCGCGATGCGCACGCTCCTGCCGTTCGCGCTGGCGGTCCCGGTGTTGGGTTTCATGGTGTGGTTCGCCGTGGGTCACGCCTTGCAGCCGCTGCAGCGGCTCGCCTCCTCGGTCAAGGCGCGCCGTGTCGGCGCCCTGGAGCCGCTCTCGAGCGCGCGGCTGCCCGAGGAAGTGCAGCCGCTGGTGAGCGCGCTGAATGACCTGCTGGCGCGGCTGACGGTGGCGCTCGACCGGGAGCGGGCGTTCATGGCCGATGCCGCTCACGAGTTGCGCACACCGCTCACCGCCTTGCACCTGCAGCTGGATGCGCTGGAGCGCTCATCGACCGAAGGAGAGCGCACGGATGCCATGGGAAAGCTCTCCGAGGGCGTGCAGCGATCCATCCGCCTCGTGGAGCAGATGCTCTCGCTCGCCCGCCAGGAGCCGCGCGCCGAGCGGGAGCATACACGCGTCGCGCTCGATGAGCTGGCGCGGGAGGTGGTCGCGGAACTGGTGCCGCTCGCGGATGCGCGAGGGATCGACCTCGGCATTGCCGGTGCGCTGCCGGCGTACGTGCTCGGGGACCGGGAGGCCATCGCGACGCTGATCCGCAACCTTGTCGATAACGCGGTGCGCTATACGCCATCGGGCGGCCGGGTAGACGTCTCGGTGGAGCGAACCTCGTCGGTTCCAGCCGAGGTGCGCCTCGTGGTGCTCGACAACGGCCCCGGCGTCGCTCCCGCGGAGCGCACGCGTGTGTTCGACCGCTTCTACCGCCGGCCCGGCACCGTTGCGCCAGGGAGCGGCTTGGGACTCGCCATCGTCAAGGCGATCGCCGACGCGCATGGCGCACGTATCGAGTTGGGCGAGTCGCGCAGCGACGCGCGACCGGGCAGGATGCGAGGGCCTCTGAGACCCGCATACGCGAAGACGGAGATGACACTGGGAGACGGTGCATTGCCGCCAGGGACGGCCAGTGGCCCGGGCAGCCCCGCCGGGCCGGGCCTCTCCGTCAGCGTTACCTTCGCGGCCGCCGACTGAGCAGGCTCTCGAGGAACTGCGCGACGGTGATTCTGAGCGCCTGCCGGTCGGCGGGGACGCTGAAATCGTTGCCCGTATCGCTCGCGGTCAGCAGCCACACCTCGTCGCGGTGATATCGCAACAGGTAGGCCAGCTGTTGGGAGTTCCTCGCCCGGGTGCCGGTCCCCTTCAGCCCCTGCACGATGAGTACCGGCTGCCGGATGCGCGCCACTTCGCCGAGCGGCGAAATATGCCTGAGAAAATCCGCCACCGACGGATCCTCGGTGTTCCCGAACTGCGCGATACGCTCCTCGATGCGTCCCGCGGGCGCATGCGTCACATAGTCGGTCAGATCGGCCATGCCGGCCACGTCGATGACCCCGAGCAGGTGCCCATCGAAGGTCGCTAGCGAATTCAACGCCAGCCACCCGCCGTATCCGCGCCCCATGAGCGCGGTGCGGTGAATGTCGAGCCCGGGTTGCATGCCGATCCACACCAACAGCGAGCCGACGTCCCGAACCGCATCGTCGCGCTGCCAGCCATCGGCCAGCGAGCGGAAGGTTTTTCCGTATCCAGAAGAGCCACGCACGTTGGGGGCGATGACCGCGAAGCCGAGCTCGTTGACGACGAACTGGATGAACGGCCGCCAGCGCGGCCGGAACTGCGAATCCACCCCGCCGTGCAGCAGGATCAGCACCGGCGCCGGTCCCGGCGCCGGCGGCAGATACACGTACGCGGAAATCATCCGCCAGTTGCCGTTCACGCGGTCCCAGGTCGGGTAGTGGATCAGGCGCGCGGCCACCGGCGGGCGGGTAGCGGGCCGACGCGTCCAGCGCTCGAGCACTCTGCGGTCGGCGTCGTAGACATACACGCCGGGAGGACGCCGCGCCGACTGGTAGGAGATCGCCAGCCGGTGACCGCGGCCGAAGCCCAGGGCCCCGATGACACCGTTGCGCAACCAGGGCACCGGTAGCGCAAGCTGGAGCCGATTGTCGATGACAGTCAGAACGCTGCAGCCGTCGTCATCCATCGTGTAGGCGGTGTAGCGTCCGTCGGCGCTGACTGCGAATCGCTCGACGTCCCAGGGGACGTCCGTGGATACGCGTTGCAAGACGCTTGTGCCCGGATCGAACCGGTACAGCTGCTCGAACTCGCCGCCCTGGTCCGAAACCAGGTAGACGGCCGAGCCCTGCGGGGCGAAACGGGCTGAAGGGATGCGTGCCGCGGGAACGCTCAACCGCTGCGGCGCGCCGCCGCCCAGGGTGGCCACATAGAGAAGGTCGTGTTCGGGCCGGGTGACATCGGCGAGCAGCAGCTTCTGGCCATCCGCCGACCAGTCGAGCAGCCGCCAGCGGCCCTCGAGGCCCCCGACCACCAGACGCGGCAGGCCGCCCTGTTCGATGTTCTCGACATACACCGCACCCTGGCTGCCGCCGGGCCCGGCACCGTAGAACGCGATGCTCCGCCCGTCGGCGGACCAGCGGGGGGTGCCACGCAGCTGATCGCCCTGGGTCACCTGGCGCGCCGGCCCCTTCCCGACCTCCACGTAGAGCTGCGGATGCCCATCGGACAGGCGCACGTAGGCGAGTGAGCCGCCGCGGGAGCGCGCCCAGGGCACCGGAAGACTCATCGACGCCAGGGTTCGGGGCGGGGCGAGTGCGGCGGTCAGGCTCTCGAGCCGCACCCGGTCCCCGAGGCGCTCGGCCACCAGCATGCCTCCCTCGGGAAGCCACTCGAGAAACCGCGTTCCCGGCCAGGGTGCATAACGCTCGAGACGCTTGGTCAGCGTTGGGCTCGATGGGGGGATACCGCTGAAGGTGAGCGGCCCCTGTACGCGATAGTAGAAGGACGCCGCCCGAACCGGCGCCGGCGGGAGCAGGCCCAGAGCGAAGACAATAGCCAGCGGCGCCACGGCGGCGAACGCCCGGCCAGGAGACTTCTTCAAGGTCATATCTTTAAGCTATCGCAAGCCGCTACCATCTGTACATGCGAACCGAGCCTTCTTCCCTGCCTCGCGCGCGATTGACGCATCATCCGGACGACATCACCGCGGTCGACACCGAGTATCTGCATCCCGGACATGCGGCCGCGCATATCGTTCGACACGCCGGCCGCGCCGCCTTCGTGGACGTCGGCACCAATGACTCGGTTCCGTATCTGCTGTCGGCGCTGCGCGAGCTCGCGATCCCGCCCGAGGCGGTCGATTACCTGCTGCTCACCCATGTCCATCTGGATCACGCCGGTGGCGCGGGCACTCTGATGCGGGCTCTGCCGAACGCCGTGGCGGTGCTGCATCCGCGGGGCGCACCGCACATGATCGACCCGGCCAGGCTGATCGCCGGATCCCAGGCGGTGTATGGGGAGGAGCGCTTCCGCCGGCTGTACGGGCAGATCGTGCCCATCCCGGCCGAGCGCGTGCGCGAGACCCGGGACGGGGAAAGGCTGAGCCTGGCGGGCCGGGCTCTCGAGATCCTGCACACCCCGGGACATGCGCTGCACCATCAGGTCTTCGTCGACCTCGCCCTCGGCAATGTCTTCAGCGGAGATACGTTCGGCATCTCCTACCGTGAGCTCGACGGCCCCGCCGGCGCGTTCATCATCCCGACCACCACCCCGACGCAATTCGATCCGGATCAGCTGTGCGCCTCCATCGACCGAATGCTCTCGTATACGCCCAAGGCGGTATATCTGATGCATTACAGCCGCGTGACGGAGGTGGCGCGCCTGGCGGAAACGCTGAAGGCGCAGGTCCGGCAGCTGACCCGCCTCGCGCGCGACGGCGCCGGGGCGCCGGACCGGCATGCCGCGATCCGCGAGGCGATGTGGGCCCTGTGGCGCGACCTGGCGCACCGGCAACGCTGCCCGGTGTCCGATGAGCGGCTGCGGGAGCTCCTCGCGGGCGATCTCGAGCTCAATACCCAGGGCCTCACGTATTGGCTCGACCGGCGCGCCCAGTGAGCGCCACGGAACCGCCGGGCCCATTTAAGCGTCACTTAATATTGCATGCCTTATGCTGAATCCCGATTCCCGGTATCCGCACACTCGAATCACCAGAGGCTGATATGACCTTTAGGACCGCTCTTCGAAACCCGCTGGTCGCGGCGGCGTTCGGCGCGCTGCTGGTCGCCGCGCCCCTCACCGCCCTCTACACCCTGCGCTCCGCCGACGCCGCCAATACTCCTTCGGTGGCCTCATCCGCTGGCGGCGCGCAGGTGCAGTTGCCGAATTTCACCTCCCTGGTCCAGCAGTATGGCCCGGCGGTGGTGAGCATCAGCGTGATCGAGAAGCCCTCCGGGTCCGCCGGTCAGCAGAGTCCGTTCGGCCCCAACAGTCCGTTCGCGCCGTTCTTCCACAATTTCCCCTTCCAGGCGCCGCAGCAGGCGCCGGTCCGCGGCGAGGGCTCTGGATTCATCATCCGCTCCGACGGGGTGATTCTCACCAACGCCCACGTGGTCGCCGGCGCCAGCAAGGTGACGGTGCAGCTGCGCGACCGCCGCGAATACCCGGGCAAGGTGGTCGGCATCGACAAGGTCTCGGACGTGGCGGTCGTCAAGATCTCCGCCAGCGGCCTGCCCACGGTGCACATCGGCGACTCCGACTCGCTGCAGGTCGGCCAGTGGGTGCTCGCGATCGGCGCGCCCTTCGGATTTGACAACAGCGCGACCGCGGGCATCGTCAGCGCCAAGGGCCGCACGCTGCAGGATTCCGGCTACGTGCCTTTCATCCAGACCGACGTGCCCATCAATCCCGGCAACTCCGGCGGGCCGTTGTTCAACATGGCCGGCCAGGTGGTGGGCATCAACTCCCAGATCTACAGCCGCTCGGGCGGTTACATGGGACTGTCGTTCTCCATCCCGATCAATGTGGCCATGCACGTGGCCGATCAGCTGATCGCCACCGGGCACGTCCGCCGCGGTGAGCTCGGCATCTTCATCCAGGAGGTGGATCAGGGACTGGCGGACTCCTTCGGTCTTCCGGAGCCCGAGGGCGCCCTGGTCGCCAACGTCCAGCCCAACAGCGCCGCCTCGGCCGCCGGCCTGAAGCCGGGCGATGTCATCCTCGCCATGAACGGCAAGAAGGTCCAGACCTCGGCGCAGCTGCCGGTGCGTGTCGCGAGCCTGCTGCCCGGCACGGTGGTGCATCTGACGATCTGGCGCAATCACGCCCAGAGGCAGATCAACGTCAAGCTCGGCGCCATGGGCAGCCATACCCTGGCGACGACCCAGAGCCAGCACCGTCCGGGCGGCCGCCTGGGGCTCGTCGTGCGCCCGCTGACGCCCGATGAGCAACAGCAGGCCAACGTGCACGGCGGCCTGCTGGTCGAAGGGGTGAGCGGTCCGGCGCAGGACGCCAGCATTCAGCCGGGTGACATCGTGGTCTCGGCCAATGGGCTGCCGGTCTCGAGCGCCGTGCAGCTGCACACGGTGGTGTCGAAGTCCCATGGCCATGTGGCGCTGCTCATCCAGCGCGATGGCGTGCGGACCTTCGTACCGCTGCAGGTTCAGTAGTCGGGAAGGAGAGTGCCAGGAATTCGCCGGATGCGGCGAACGGGTGGCCATGGATGCAGAGCCAGGGTTTGCGCGGAGCAGGGAGTGCGCCGCGCAATGGCCGCCCGCGAGAGAGCTGGCCAGGGCGGGCCGGCGACGGGTACCGGGACGGTGGCCCGCGCGATGGAGCGCGGCAGGATGCTCAGGTCCGGTGGAGAGCGATGAGAGCCTGGGCCTGGGGAGGGGTCACCCTCCCCAGGCCATGTTGTCTCAGCGCTTGGCGGCCCAGCGCGTGTCGGGCCGGGGCACGGTGTGCAGACCCGGTTTGAGGTGGCTGAAGTACGCGGCGACGACCGTGATGTCCGCCGGACTCAGCGTGGCCTCCATGGAGTGCATGATGGGGTTCTTGCGGTAGCCGGACTGGTACTCGAGCAGAGCGCGGATCAGGTAGCTTTCGTGCTGGCCCGCGAGTGTCGGATACAGGGGCGAGACTCCGATCCCGTCGCTCCCGTGGCATGAGGTGCACACCGCCGCGGCCTTCGGCACTTCCGAGGGCGCCACGGGTTTCGCGCCTGCGACCGGCTGGCCGGCAAGGTACGTGGCAACATTGACGATGTCCTGGCCGGACAGCGACAGTGCCTGCAGATGCATGGTGGGGTAGGCGCGGTTGCCGCTGCGGTATTCCTGCAGCGCATGGATGAGATACGGCACCGATTGGCCCCGCAGCCGCGGTACGGCATAGTTGGGGTAGGCGTTCCGATAGCCCTTGATGCCGTGACAGCCCAGACAGGTGTATCCGAGCACTCTCCCTCGCTGTGCGTTGCCCACGGGCGGCTGCTGCGCAGAGGCCGCGGCACCGACGCAGGTGATGGCGAGGAGGACCGCCGTGGCGACCCGCACGCCCGAACGCACAGATGAACGCAGCCAAAGTTCCGACATCGTGATCTCCGGCCAGGTGCGCAAAGCAGTGTCGAATCTTATCGGAGTGTCCGCCTCGAGCGCCAGCGGAGCGAGCAGGGAACCCCGGATCTTTCCGCGGGCATGGGGTGATCGGGGGCTTTCCCGACCATGATCGGGCTCATTCAACGCGTGCGGCGGGCTGAGGTGAGCGCCGACGGGACGCCGCTCGGGGCGATCCAGCGCGGAATACTGGCGCTGATCGGTGTGCGGCGGGGGGATGACCGGACTGCCGCCGATCGCCTGCTCGAGCGACTGCTCGCCTATCGCATTTTTCCGGACGAGACGGGACGGATGAACCTCTCCCTGCGCGAGGCCGGCGGAGGACTGCTGCTGGTGCCGCAGTTCACCCTTGCGGCGGACACCCACAAGGGCACCCGGGCCGGCTTCAGCACGGCCGCAGCCCCCGAGGAGGCGAGGGTGCTGTTCGACTACCTCCTGGAACGGGCGAACGCGGCCCACGCGCCGGTGGCCGCCGGGAAGTTCGGGGCGGACATGCAGGTCGAGCTGGTCAACGATGGGCCGGTGACGTTCTGGCTCGAGTCCGGGGGAGCCTAGGGGGCGATGGGAATCCGCAATTTCCCCTACCGGGATGCGCCAACATTTCTCGGCCGCAGACCGGCAATTGGCCTATGATGGATCAGTTTTTCCTGATTCACGCGCAAGCGGAGTCCAGAGCTTATGGATTTCGATTTCAAGACACTGCTGGTCATCCTGGTTGTGGTGCTGATCATTTTCGGGGGCAAGAAGCTGCGCAGCATCGGCGACGATTTGGGCCATGCGGTGCGAGGCTTCAAGAAGGCCGTGAACGAGGGCGACAAGGAAGAGACCGCCTCGCCCCGGCAGATCCGGTCCGAAGGCACTGACGCCGAGTTTCCCGAGACGCTCAAGAGCGGCAGTCAGACGCCGAAGAACGAGCGGCACGCCTGAGGGCCCGTGAGCAGGGGCCCCTCCGGCGCGATACGCCGGGCTGCGAGCGCGCCGGTGCATCGCGCCCGGTGCGGACTCTGAAGCGACATGTTCGACTTCGGCTTCTCCGAACTCCTGGTGATTCTGGTCCTGGCCCTCATCGTGCTGGGGCCCCAGAAGCTGCCGGGCGTGGTCCGCAAGGTCGGCCGCTGGGTCGGCCGGGCGCGCGCCATGGCGCGCCAGTTCCAGGACCAGCTCGAGGAGGAAATCGACCTGGAGGACAGCCGCAGCCGCCCGGTGCCGCCGCCCTTGCCGCCGGATCCCCCCGTGTACACCGAGCCATCGCACCCCGCTGCGCCCTCGCAGGGGACCCCGGGTATGCCGGGCCCTGCTGAGACCGCACCGGCCCACCCCCCGGCGGATGCGCATGAGCCAAGAGCCTGAGAGCCTCGCCGAGGGCTCGCTCATCTCCCATCTCCTCGAGCTGCGGGAACGGCTGATCCGTGCCCTGGTCGTGGTGGGACTGGCATTCGCTCCATGCGCCTTCTACGCCAACAAGCTCTTCACGCTGCTGGCCCGTCCGCTGTTCAAGATGCTGCCCAAGGGCAGTCACCTCATCGCCACCGGTGTGGCGGCGCCGTTCACCACCCCGTTCAAGCTGGCCTTCTTCATCGCACTCTTCGGCGCCATGCCGTACGTGCTCTACCAGGTCTGGGCCTTCGTGGCGCCGGGCCTGTATCGTCACGAGAAACGCTTCGCGCTTCCCTTGCTGGTCTCCTCGATCGTCCTGTTCTACGCGGGAATGGCGTTCGCGTACTTCGCGGTGTTCCCCGCAATGTTCCATTTCTTCGCCGCCACGACGCCGAAGGACGTGGCGATGATGACCGACATCAGCCAGTACCTGGATTTCGTGCTGGTGATGTTCTTCGCGTTCGGCGCGGCCTTCGAGCTGCCCGTGGCGGTGGTGCTGCTGGTGCTGTTGAATCTGGTGAAGCTCGAGAAGCTCAAAGCCATCCGCGGGTATGTGCTGCTCGGGGTGTTCATCGTCGCCGCCTTCATCACACCGCCGGATGCCGTCTCGCAATCGATGATGGCCGTGCCGATGTACTTCCTCTACGAAGGCGGCGTCCTCATGGCAAGCGTCCTGATGCGCATCAAGCGCGATGCGGCCGATGAGGAGCGGGCCGCGGCGTCCTGAGTGCCCCGGGGAAACTCCGCGATCCTCCCAAGAACAAGATCCTGGATATGAACTCGACACCGAAAGCCCTGGAAACGACCACCCCGACGACCGAGACGGCCACGCTGTTCGGTCATCCGCGGGGACTCGCAACGCTGTTCTTCACGGAGATGTGGGAACGGTTCACCTATTACGGGATACAGTCCATCCTGATCCTGTTCATGGTGGCGGCGAGCGGCCGCGGTGGCCTCGGATTCGGCGACCAGAGCGCCAACGCCATCGTCGGCCTGTACTTCGGCGGCACCTACCTGCTCTCGCTCCTCGGCGGCTGGGTGGCGGACCGGCTGATCGGCGGGCGCCTCGCGGTGACCGCGGGCGGCGTGTTGATCACCGCCGGCAACGCCTTGCTCGCCTCGGGCGGCACGCGTCTTTTCTTCCTGGGGTTGGTCTTCAACGTGCTCGGCGTCGGGCTGCTCAAGCCCAATGTGAGCGCGACCGTGGGCGAGCTGTATCCCGTGGACGGCTCGCAGCGCGACGCCGGCTTCTCGATTTTCTACATGGGCATCAACATCGGCTCGCTCTTCGGCCCGATATTCGTGCCGATCGTCGCCGAACGCTACGGCTGGCATGCGGGCTTCGCCCTGCCCGCCCTCGGCATGCTGTTCGGTGTGGCCCAGTTCCTGGCGACACAGCGCTACCTCGGCCGCGCCGGCGCCGCCCCGGTGAGCACCCGGCCGCGCTCCTGGCTGGCCCTCGGCCTCTTCGCGGTCGTGATCGGCGCCGTCACGACGCTGATGTTGAGCGGTGCCGTGACGGTGAACGCGGTGGCGCTTGACGCCCGGGTGTCTTGGGCGGTCGGCATTCTGATGGCGGCGTATCTGCTGTACATGGCGCTCTTCGGGGGCCTCGACCGTCAGGAACGCGACCGGGTGTTCGCCATGATGGCGCTGTTCGCCGCCTCCACCGTCTTCTGGATGGCCTACATGCAGATGTTCGGGTCGTTCACGCTCTTTGCGCAGCGATACACCGATCTGGAGGTGTTCGGCTGGAGGATGCCGGCCGGTGTCACTCAGACCATCGACCCGATCTTCATCATATCGCTGGCCCCGGTGTTCGCGGCGCTGTGGGTGCGTCTCGGGCGGCGCGGCCGGGACCTGTCCTCGCCGGGGAAGTTCGCCTGGGGACTGTTGCTCATGGGCGCGGGCATGCTGGTGATGTACGTGGCGGCGCTGCGTGTCATGCACGGCGTGAAGGTGTCGCTACTGTGGCTCACGGCCAATTATTTCCTGAACGCCTGCGGCGAGCTGTGTCTCTCGCCCGTAGGCCTGTCCTCCACCACGAAGCTCGCGCCGAAGCGCTTCGCCGGCCAGACCATGGGGCTGTGGTTCCTCACCCTGGCGCTCGGCAGTTTCCTCGCGGGACTGCTCTCGGGCGACTACAACGCCCATCACCTGGCAACGCTCCCCGCGCTGTATCTGAAGCTCTTTCTCTGGAGCACCGCCGGCGGTGTCCTGCTGCTGCTGCTCACCCCCCGGGTGAAGCGGCTGATGGCCGGCGTGCAGTGAGCGGCCTCGGTTCGGGTCCTCCAGGGCGGCCAAGGAAAGCCCGCGAATGATCGACCGCTGGTAGAGGCCCGCGGCCGGGCTTCGGCGCCCGCACCGCCGGGCAACGCATCAGAATTAGTTATGGCATTCCGGCCGGGTGCTTCGCTACTCTGCGCCTTCCGCGGCCGGGCCGCGCTCGAGCAACGGTCGTGAAATTCTTCAAGCGATTCTCCCAGCTGACCGGAGCGCAACGGCACGCCTATTTCGCGGCCCTCGGCGGCTGGACGCTGGATGCGTTCGATTTCTTCATTTTCATCGTGGCGCTGAGCTCGATCGGCGCCGACTTCCATGCCCGTGTCTCGGCCGTGGCATTCGGCATCACCCTCACCCTCGCCCTGCGGCCGGTCGGCGCGCTGGTGTTCGGATGGCTGGCCGAGAAGTACGGGCGCCGCCCGGTGCTGATGCTGAACGTCTTCTCGTTCGCACTCGTCGAGTTGGCCTCCGCGTTCGCGCCCAATCTCACCACGTTGCTCGCGCTGCGCGCCGTGTTCGGCTTCGCCATGGGTGGGGAATGGGGCGTGGGCGCGGCATTGGCGTTCGAGACGCTGCCGGCCGAGGGCAGGGGATTCTTCTCCGGATTGCTGCAGGAAGGCTACGTCATCGGCTACCTGCTCGCCGCGGCGGTCTCCAGGCTGTTCTTCCCGGCGGTGGGCTGGCGCGGCTTGTTCGTGATCGGCGCGATTCCGGCGTTGTTCGTGCTCTACATCCGGCGCGGCGTGGCGGAATCGCCCGCCTGGCTCGCCGGGCGGCACCGCAGGCGGGCCTCGCCCGGTGAGTTGTGGCGCGCCGTGAGGAGCAACCTGCCCGTCGTGTTGTACATGATCGTGCTGATGGCGTTCTTCAACGCCTTCTCGCACGGCTCGCAGGACCTGTACAAGCCGTTCCTGTTGAGGCAGCTGCACCTCGGCGACGCCACGGCCGATGACCTGCTCATGATCATGAACGTCGGGGCCCTGCTCGGCGGCATCTTCTTCGGCTCGCTGTCCGAACACCTCGGGCGGCGCAAGGCGATCGCCGTCGCCGCGGCGCTGGCGCTTCCCGTCATACCGCTGTGGACCTACGCCCCGAGCGTGCCGTGGCTCGCGCTCGGGGCATTCCTCATGCAGTTCATGGTGCAGGGCGCCTGGGGCATCGTCCCCGCGCACCTGAATGAACTCTCACCGCCCGGGGTGCGGGCCATGCTGCCGGCTTTCGCCTATCAGTTCGGCAATTTCGCGGTGGCGTTGCTCGCGCCCGTGCAGTCGGGGATCGCCGAGCGGCACGGAAACGACTACGCCTCGATGCTCGCCTGGACGCTCGGCATCGTGGCCGTCTCGCTCGCCCTCGTCTCCCTCGCCGGCCGGGAGGCCCGGAATGTCGCGATGACCGATTCGAGCAGGGTCAATGAATGACGGACCCGCCGGCCCGGCCGGCGGGTCCGCGGCGGCTCAGGATGCGGGCTTGATGAACCTCAGCGTGTAGTCGTCGGCGTACCCCACGGCTGCGTACTTGCGGCGGGCCTCCGGAGTCTTGTCCGCGAGCGACGGCGGCAGCATGAACACCGGAATGTCGCGCGGATCCTTCGGATTCGCGAGGATCTCGGACGTCCCGCCGAGCTGGAAGCCGGCCTTCTCCGCCTCCTGAATCACGAACGCCTGGGGCAGGCGCGCCAACGGGAAGCACTGGGCGAGCGGCGTGCCGGGCGCGGCGCGATGGCCGACGATGCCGAGAACGCCGCCCGGCTTGAGCACGCGAAAGGCGCTGCGCAGGAATTTCTCGAGAAAGACGGGAGTCACCTCGTGGTGTACGTTCGCGAACATCAGATCGTGCATGTTGTTGAACGTGACCACCATGTCGGCCGAATCCGGCGCCCCGAGATGCAGATAGCCGGGCAGCTCGAAGGGCTCGAGGCGCACCTTGCCATAGACCGCCGGGTCGGCGGCGAGCTTGTGGTCGTAGGCGAGCGCCGAGCGATGCGCCCAGCCGCTCGTGCCGGCCACCGGATCGGTGGCCTCGATCAGTTGACCGTGATCGCGCAGGAAGGGCGCCAGGATTTCGGTGTACCAGCCGCCGCCCGGAAGCACTTCCACGACGCGCATGTCGGGCCGGATGCCGAAGAATTCCAGCGTCTGTTCGGGGTGCCGGTATGGGTCGCGCGCCACGAACGCGGGTGTGCGCCAGGCGCCGTGGATGGCGGCCTGCAGAGCCTGCTTCACGGCAGGCGGTGTTGCCGCAGAGGCCGCCTCCGGACTCACGAGCAAGTCCTGTTGCGTGAGATGTTTCTGCGCGGTGGGCGGCGCGGCGAAACTGGCCGCAGGGCAGCTCAAAGCGAGGATCGTGGCCAGAGCCGCGGCCCTCGGCATGAGCCCGGTGGCTTTGCGGGGGAAACGGCCGGGACGGGGTGACCTCGAAACGGTCGGGGCGGGCGCTGTCATGGGACGGTCTCCGGTTCCGAAAGGCGTCAACGATAGCGCAGGTCGCCTCCGCCACCAACTGGAGAGACTCGGGGCTCGGCTCCCCGCGGAAGGTCGATGGTGCGGCTTGGGATCAGCCGCGTCCGCGGTGGGCCCGGCGTGCGCGAGTCAGCATCGGCCTCAGGTACGGCCAGAGCGTATCGAGCACCAGCGGCTCGCCCGCGGCGGTGGGGTGAAGTCCGTCCGACTGCATCAGCCGCCGCTCGAGCGCCACCTTGTCGAGAAGAAAGGGCACCAGGGGCAGGTGATAGGTGCGCGCGAGCTCCGGGTACAGGGCCGCGAACTGCTTGGTGTAACGCGGTCCGTAATTGGGCGGAATGAGCATGCCGACCAGGAGCACGCGCGTCCCGGCGGCCTGCGCCATGCGCACGATGGCGGCGAGGTTCTTCTCGGCCAGGGTGAGCGGCAGGCCCCGCAGGCCGTCGTTCGCACCGAGCTCGAGGATCATGATGCCCGGTCGGTGGACTCTCAGCTCGCGGGGCAACCGTTCGAGACCGCCGGTGGTGGTCTCACCGCTGACGCTGGCATTGACCAGGGTGTACCGGTACCCTTCACTGCGCAGGCGATTGGCCAGCAGCGCCACCCAACCCTGCTCGGGGCGCAGGCCATGCGCGGCGCTCAGACTGTCACCGAGCACGAGGATGGTCCGGTCGGTGGCCGCCGCACACTGGAGCGCGATGAGCATCAACCCCAGAGCTGACACGAAAGCCCACCAACGGGGGGAATTCGCCGGCGGGCGGGCAGGCGCCGGGCAGGCGCCCGGAATGGTCGGCGGTGTTCTCACGGCGGAGCGCCTCGTGAAGCAGGTCGGGAGTCCCGAAGGCCCGCTCACTATAGTGCAGGATGTCTCCCTCGACATCGCCCGCGGCGAGTCGGTGGCCGTGGTCGGTCCCTCGGGGGCCGGCAAATCGACCCTGCTCGCCTTGCTCGCCGGTCTCGATCTGCCGACGAGCGGACGCGTGCTGCTCGAGGGGCACGATCTCACAGCGCTCGACGAGGACGGGCGGGCACGGCTCAGGGCCGCGCGTGTGGGCTTCGTGTTCCAGGCCTTCCACCTGATCCCCGCGCTCACGGCGCTCGAGAACGTGATGCTGCCCCTGGAGCTCACCGGCCACTCCGGAGCGCGCGATGCGGCGCTCGACACGCTGCGCCGCGTCGGCCTCGCCGACCGCACCGGCCACTACCCGCGCCAACTCTCGGGTGGCGAGCAGCAGCGTGTCGCCTTGGCCAGGGCCTTCGTCACGCGGCCGGCCGTGCTGTTCGCCGATGAGCCCACGGGCAATCTCGACTCCGCCACCGGCGCTCGCATCGGTCAGCTGCTGTTCGAGCTGAACGCCGACTCGCACACGACACTGGTGCTGGTCACGCACGACCAGGATCTCGCCACGCGCTGCCGGCGCGTGCTGCGGATGGACGCCGGGCGCATCGTCTGACCATGCGCTCAATCCGTCTCGCGCTGCGGATGCTCGGCCGGGAATGGCGCTCCGGCGAGCTCGGGGTGTTGCTGCTCGCGCTGACGATCGCCGTGGCGGCGCTGACCGGCGTGGGCTTCCTGGTGAGCCGGATCGGCGCCGCGGTGGCGATGCAGGCGACGCAGGTGCTTGCGGCCGACCTTCGCGTGGAATCCGCGCGACCCATCGCAGACACCGTGTTTGCGCGGGCGGCCCGGATGGGCCTCGACCAGGCGCGTGGCACCGGCATGCTGAGCGTCGTATTCGACGGCGAGCGGAGCCAGTTGACGGATCTCTACGCCGTCACGTCGGGCTATCCGCTGCGTGGCAAAGTCCTCGTGGCCGCTCACTTGTTCGCCCGAGGCACGCCGGCCAGCGCCGTTCCGCCTCCCGGGGTGGTGTGGGCCGACTCGAGGCTGCTCGCCGCCCTCGGCGGCCACGTGGGCTCGCAGCTCAGTATCGGGGCCGCGACGCTCAGGGTGGGGCGGGTGCTCATCTCACGCCCCGATCAGGGCGGCACGTTCACGAGCCTGGTGCCCAACCTGCTCATGAATGCCGCGGACCTGCCGCGCACACAGCTCATCCAGCCCGGCAGCCGGGTGCGGTACAGCGCACTGTTTTCCGGTGACCGCAGACGGGTCGCGGCCTTCGAGACCTGGCTCCGGGCGCATCTGCGCCCGGGCGAGCAGGTGCGCGACATCGCCGACACCAGCCCGCAGATCGGCAGCGCGGTGAATCGCGCCGGCCGATTCCTCAGCCTCGCGAGCCTGGTGGCGGTGCTGCTGTGCGCCGCGGCGGTGGCGATGTCGGCACGGCGGTACGTCGCCCGCCATCTGGATCTGGTTGCGCTCTTGAAGACGTTGGGAGCCACGCGACGCTTCACTCTGTGGCTGACCACCCTGGAGCTTCTCGCCGTGGCGGCGATCGCCTCGCTCCTCGGCGCCTCGATCGGCTATGTGGCCCAGGCATGGCTGGTGTATGCGCTGCGGGGCGTGTTGGCCCAGGGGACCTTGCCCGCGGCGAGCCTGACGCCGGTTGCGATCGGCTCGCTCACCGCGGTGGCGCTGCTCGCCGGCTTCGCGCTCCCACCGCTTTGGCAGCTGTCCCGCACGCCTGCGATCCGAGTGCTGCGCCGTGACATCGGGCCGCCTCCGCTCTCGGTATTGCTCGCATTCGGTCCTTCGGCGGGAGTGATCGCTGCGCTGATCGCGTGGGTCGTCCTCGATATGCGGCTGTTCCTCGAGGTCACGGCCGGCCTGGCGGCGTTCCTGGCGCTGCTCTTCGCAGCGGGCATGCTGTTGGTGAGGGCCGCGGCCCGTCTGCGTGGCCACGTGGGGGTGGCCTGGCGCTATGGGATCGCCAACCTGGGCCGGCGGCGCACCGACAGCGTGGTGCAGGTCGTGGCCTTCGGTGTCGGGATCATGGCGCTGCTGCTGCTGGGGATCATCCGCAACGACCTGGACGGGGCCTGGCGGGGATCGCTCCCGGCGGACCTGCCGAACTACTTCTTCATCAACATCCCGCCGCACAGCCGCGCTGCCTTCATCGCCTATCTGCACTCGCATGGCGCGCGCACCTCGCGCATGCTGCCGATGATCCGGGGACGCCTGACGGCCATCAACGGGCGGCCGGTCGAGTCCATGCGGTTTCCGGGGCGCCGGGGCGAGCACTTCGCCACACGCGAGCAGAATCTTTCCTGGGCCAGCACCCTCGGCCGCGACAATCGCATCGTCGCGGGCCGGTGGTGGACGCCCTCGGAGCGAGGCGTGCCGCTGGTGTCGATCGCCACCGAATTCGAGCGCTGGCTCGGTCTGCGTCTGGGGGACGAGCTGACCTTCGACGTCGCCGGGGACTCCTTCACAGTGAGGGTGGCGAGCGTGCGCAAGGTCAAATGGGACAGTTTCCAGCCCAATTTCTTCATCCTGTTCGCGCCGGGGCTGCTCGAGAAGGAAACGGGCACCTATCTGACCAGCGCCTATCTGACCCCGGATCAGGCGCGCTCGCTGGCGCAGCTCGCCCGAACCTTCCCCAGTGTGTCCATCTTCGACATCGACGATCTGCTCAACGATGTCCGGGCGGTGATGGACAAGGCGGTGCTGGCGGTGCAGAGCGTCTTCGTGTTCACGCTGCTGGCGGGATTGACGGTACTCCTCGCCGCGGTGCAGTCGAGCCGCGACGAGCGGCGCTATGAGAGCGCCATGCTGCGCACCCTCGGCGCGAGCCGCGCCACGGTGCTGAAGGGCGTGCTGGCGGAGTTCGCGGCGCTCGGCGCGCTGGCCGGCCTGCTCGCGGCGGCGGGGGCATCGGTGGCCGCCTGGTTCCTGACGACCCATGTGCTCGATCTGCGTTACACGTTCAGCCCCGTCGCCTGCGCGATCGGATTCGGCGGCGGAATCGTGCTGGTGGCGGCGAGCGGCTGGCTGGCGACCCGCTCGGTCGTGAATCAGCCGCCGCTCGGCGCACTGCGGGCGGGATCCGGTTGAGCGAGGTGAACGGTGAGGGCCGCGCCGAGAATCTGCAGCGGATATTGACTCACATTCAGCTGGATTCCAGAAATGAGTGCATGAAAGTAAATGGAAAGGGTGCCGTGCGCGGCATGGGTTAACTGGAGGAGGCGCCGAGCGCCTTCTCCAGTGCGGCCGTCAGCGGCTTCAAGAAGAAAGATTCCTCCGGCATGAGCCGAGGCGTGATGCCGTGGCGGCTCAATGTGTCTGCGACGACCGGACCGACTGCCGCCACCAGGGTGCGAGCCAGCGCGGACCGGACGATGTCTTCGGAGGCCACCGCGATCAACCGCTCGATCTGGGTGGAGCTGGTGAAGGCGACGGCGTCGACTTCACCCGAGCGAAGCTGCTCGAGCAGCGCGCGCACGGCCTGATTTTCCGCGGCATCCGCGTAGACGTACGGCGCCACGGTGCACACGTTCGCGCCGGCGCCTTCGAGGAAGGTCACCAGCGGGCGATTGGGCTCGGTGCCGTAGAGCTGCACGCCGATGCGACGGCCGCTCAGGTCATGCGAGCGCAGGGTCGCGACCAGGCCGTCGGTGGTGGCCGGCTCGCCCGCGATGTCCGATGTCATTCCGAGCTCACGCAGGACCTTGGCCGGCTTGGGACCTCGGGTGATCTTGCGGACTCGGGACAAGGCGTCGAGGAAACCCGCGCGCAGCGGCGGCTCGTGGCGATCGATGCAGGAGAGAATGCGCCGCAGACCCTCTCCCGTGAGCAGGATCAGGTCATCGAAGCCGCCCTCGGCGAGTCGCTGGCTCCAGTTGAGCACGGGCCCGGGGTCGGGCGCGTCGTGGATCGCCACCATGGGGCAGCGGAGGACTCGCGCCCCACGCCGCTCCAGCAGCCCTGCAAAAACCTCGACCTCCCGGGTCTCGGGAACGGCGATGGTGCGGCCGGCGAGGGGCTGAGTGCGCATGGGTGCGATTTTACCCACCGCGCGGGAGTCCGGAGCGCCTCAGCCGATGAAGTGCTCGAGGATGTGGAAGTGGTCGTCGAAGAACTGAGCCTGCATCTGCAGTGCCTCGCTGAGGGGAACCCAGCGAGCCTGCTCGGCATCGTCGGCGCCCTTCACCGGCGGCAGATCGCCGCAGGGGAAATCGAAGTGGTAGGCGTGGGTGATGGTGCGGCCGCGTTGCGATCGCTCGGGATGGTCGAACACCTGTTTGTGTCGGGTCGCCAGGCGAAGCGCCTCGGTGAGGAGGGATATTCCGGTCTCCTCCCGCAGCTCCCGGATGACCGCCTCGTCGATCGTCTCCGCGACATCCACGAATCCGCCCGGGAAGGCCCACAGGCCCTTGCCCGGCTCATGCTTTCGGCGCACCAGCAGCACGTGTCCGGAGTGAATGACCACGGCATCGACCGTGACGAAGTTCGGCGGATAAGGCGCGCTCGCCCAGGCCTTGCGGTACTCCTTGAAGTAGTGGCGCTCCCGCAGCAGCTGGGAGAACTGTGGCCCGTCGCGGAATGCGTGCAGCATGTGCAAGACCGCTTCGGGCACCGCGGCCTCGATCGACGAGTCCCTGCCCACATCGCCCAGGGCGCCGCCGAACAGATGCTCGCGCAGATCGGTCGCGCAGACCCCTTCGACCTTCGGTGAGTTGACGCACGCCCACTGCGGGAACATGCGCAGGTAGCCGCTGGCGGCGTCCTCCTCTTGGCCGATGATCCCGACGTGCCCGCCTTCGCCGTCGCACTGGATCGTCTGCGAGACGATGCGCTGGAGGTCCTCGACCCAGAGCGCGTCGTTGTAAAGATGATCGCGCAGCGGTCGGATCAGAAGCCGGGAGGCCTGTTGCCCGCAGGCGGCCTGGATCATCGCGGCCCGTTCCACGGCGCTCCACGGATGGCGCGTGGTGCGCGGTTCGTCGGCCGAGCCCACCAGAACGATCACCTTGCGCGCCAGTGCGAGCGCCCGCGCGATCACCGCCTGGTGGCCGTTGTGAAACGGCTCGAAAGTTCCGATGAACACCAGATAGTCGAACCGCATGATGAATCAACCTGTGCCCTGATGTGCCGGTCGCGCCGTTCTCAGCTGCGCCTCACCGGGGCGCGCCGCGGCCGAGGATCATGTCCGCAGCCTTCTCCGCGATCATGATGGTGGGCGCATTGGTGTTGCCGCTCACCAGGGTCGGCATGACGGAGGCATCCACGACGCGAAGTCCCTCGACACCGCGCACCTTGAGCGTCGGATCCACCACGGACTGCGCGTCGCTGCCCATCCTGCAGGTTCCGACCGGGTGGTATTCCGTTTCCGCGGCGGCGCGAATGAACTCCCCGAGCTCGGCATCCGACTGTCTGTCCGGTCCGGGGAACACCTCCTGGCCGAGGTACGGCTGGAAGGGCGCCTGCGCATAGATGTCGCGGGCGCGGCGAACTCCGGCGATGAGAGGAGGGAGGTCGCTCGGGTCCGACAGATACCGGGGATCGATTCGCGGCGGGGCCGCCGGGTCGGCGGAGGCGAGCCGGATCTCTCCGCGACTCTTCGGGCGCAGATGACACACGTGCAGCGTCATGCCGTAGCCGGGCATTTTCCGGCGGCCGTGATCGACGACATACGCGGGGATGAAGTGCAGCTGCACGTCGGGCGTCTGTGCTGCGGAGTCGGAGCACAGGAAGCCGCCGGCCTCCGCGACGTTGCTGACACCCGGGCCGCTCTTGAACAGCGCGAACCGGATGGCCGTCCGCAATGCGCCGAGTCCGCTCGCCGAGCCATCGAGAGTGATCGGCTCGGTGCAGGCATGAATCACGTTGATGTCGAGGTGATCCTGCAGGTTCCTGCCGACACCGGGCAGATCCTGATGCACCGGGATGCCGAAGGAGCGGATCTCCTGCGCCGGTCCGATCCCGGAGAGCAACAGCAATTGCGGTGAATTGATGGCGCCGGCCGCAAGGAGCACTTCGCGCCCCGCGCGCGCCTCGCTGAGGACACCCTTGCGCGCATAGGCGACGCCTCCCGCCCGCCCGCCCAGCATCAGGATGCGGTGCACGAGGCAGCCGGTCAGCACGGTGAGATTCGGCCGCCCGCGTACCGGGTGCAGGTAGGCGGAGGCGGCGCTGCATCGCCGGCCGGCTCTTTGCGTCACCTGATAGAGTCCGGCCCCCGCCTGCTCACGGCCGTTGAAATCCGGGTTGCGCGGCAGGCCGGCCGCGGCCGCGGCTTCGACGAACACCCGGCTCAAGGGGTTGGTGTAACGCCGCTCGCAGATGTTGAGCGGGCCGCCCCGGCCGTGAAGCTCGCCATCGAGGGTCTCGTTGTTCTCCGAGCGGCGGAAATACGGCAGCACCTCGTCGTAGCCCCAGCCGGGATTTCCGAGGTCCCGCCACTGATCGTAGTCCTGCCGCTGGCCCCGGATGTAGACCATCGCGTTGATGGAGCTCGATCCGCCCAGGGTCTTGCCGCGCGGCCAGAACAAGCGCCGTTCCCTCAGGTGCGCCTGCGGCTCCGTCTGGTACAGCCAATTGACATCAGGGGTGATCAGCCGGCCGATTCCGGCCGGCATGCCGATGAGGAAGGAGTCATCCCGGCCGCCCGCCTCGAGCAACAGCACCTGGATCGCCGGATCGGCGCTCAGCCGATTGGCGAGCACACAGCCTGCGGACCCGGCCCCGACGATGATGTAGTCGAAAATGGCGCCCACCTGGGAATGATATCAGCCCCGCCAGAGGCGGATATATTCGCAAAGCGCAATGCTCATGGGGATTTCTCATTCTCCGTTCAACGCATGCTCGAGCTCGACCCAGGTTCGCGCAAGTGGGGTGTTGGCGCAGACTATCGTCGTGTCGGCGTTCGGGTGGTCACATCCGGCACGGACCGCTCGCCCCGGAAGGCCGCGTACGGCCGGACCCCGTCGATGGGTGGTGCGAGTCCCCTGGGTTCGGCGCGATAGCGCGTCTCGCGTCCTTCGCAGCGCGCACGCACCAGGCCAGCCGATTTGAGTGCCGCAAGATGCTTCGAGACCGCGGGTTGCGAGACCCGCGCATGCTCGCTGAGCCTCTAGGATGCCGCGGGTTCGCGCCGCCGCCTGAGGAACGGCAGCACCACCGGGATCAGCGACACCACGATGATGAGGACGGTAACCAGCCCGAAGTTGTGTTTGACGATCGGCACGTTGCCGAAGAAATACCCGCCCCAGAGGAGCAGCAGCACCCACAGGAATCCGCCGAGGATGCTGTAGACCTGGAAGCGCGCGTAGGGCATCCGGCCGACGCCGGCCACGAAGGGCATGCAGGTGCGGATGACGGGGATGAAACACGATACGGCAATGGCTTTGCCGCCGTGGCGCAGGAAGAACGCCTCGGCCCGGCGCAGGTACTCGACCTTGAGCAGCCGGTAACGGCCGCTGAAGGCGGGTGGGCCGATCAGCCGGCCCGCCCCGTAGTTGACGGCATAGCCGAGCACCGCCGCCAGACCCAACACCAGCGAGGCGACGGGAGCGCTCAGGGTGCCGGTGGTATCCACGGCCGCGAGCGCGCCGACGCCGAAGAGCAGCGAGTCCCCGGGCAGGAACACCGCCACCACCACCCCGGTCTGCGCGAAGATGACACCGAACAGGATGGGGTAGGTCCAGAGGCCGACCTGGGCGAGGAGGGCCGCGAGGTGACGGTTGAGGTGCAGCACGAGGTCGATGAGCCAGGCGATCATGGGGGCAGTTTACCCGCTTCGTTCGCGTGGCCGGATCATTGTGGGCTGCGGGGCGGGCTCACCGGGCGTGACGTGCCAGCCACAGCCGCGGATCGACGGGCCGGGTGCCGCGGCGGATGCCGAAGTACAGTTCCGGTCGGCTGGCCCCGCCGCTGTCGCCCGCCTCGGCGATCATCTGGCCGGCGGCCACCTGCTGGCCCACTTGCGCGTAGAGATGGTCATTGTGCCCGTAGAGGCTCATGTAGCCCCCGCCATGATCGATGATGATGAGCAGGCCGAGGCCCGCCAGCCAGTCGGCATAGATCACCCGGCCCGGCCCCACGGCGTGTACCGGCGCGTCCATGCGGGTGGCGATCACGTCCCCGTCCCAACGCAGACCGCCGGCCCGCGCCTGGCCGTAGCGGGCGATGAGCCTTCCGGCCACCGGCCAGGGCAGGTGGCCTTGCAGGCGTCCGAAGTGCTCGTGCTCGGCCGGCAACCGCGCCTCGGCGCGGCGCAGCGCAGCGAGCAATGACTGCAGCGCCATCTGCTGCCGGCGCAACAGGGCGAGGCGCTCGGTGCCGGTGCGTGTCCTCGCCTCGATGGTGGCGAGAACGTGCTCACGGCGCGTGTTGGCCTGCTCGAGCGCGGCGAACTGCGCCTGGCGCTGCCGCTGCAGGGTGGCGAGCTGCGCATCCTCGTCCCGCAACTGGGCGTCGAGCTGATCGACCTGCCGCAGGTCCGTCTCGATGTCATGGATGTGTTGCGCCTGCTCCTGGCTGAAATAGCTGTAGTACGCAAACATCCGGCTCATGCGGCCCGGGGCGCCCTGGTTGAGCAGCAGCTTGAGCGGCCCTTCCCGGCCAATCAGATAGGCCGCGCGCAGCTCCCCGGTCAAGGCGTTGCGGTTGCGCGCCAGGTCCGTCTCGCGTTGCTGTTTTTCGGCGGCCAAAGCCGCGCGCCGGGCCGCATCGGACGCCCGGCGCTGCTGGAGCGTTTCGAGCGCCGCCCGCGCCGTTCCGGCCGTTCTCTCGCTCGTGCGCAGCGCGAGGGTCAGGCGCCCCTGCTCGATCTTCGACTGGCTCACCTGCCGGGCCACGCGCGCAATCTGTGCCTGCACGGCCCGCAGCTGCGCCTGGGCATGGCGGGCCGCGACCCGGGGAGGCACTGCGGATGCCGGCGGCAGCCCCAGACCGAGCATCAGCGCACCCAGAATCAGGTGGATCGGGGTACGCGCCATCCTCGAGCGGGACCTCGACTGCCAATGAGCCATGCCGTATTGCATAGGGACGCTATAATGCGCGACCTTTTTTCGGCCGATACGGTCTTCTGCACCTCTTTCATGGACCATCTCATCCTATACGCGCACGCTCATCTCTGGCTGGTCGCGGCGACCCTTGCGGTGGCGGTGTTCGCGATCGTGATCGAGATGCGTGCCCGCGGCGAAAGCTTCGCCTCCGTGTCGCCCCAGGAGGCGATCCAGCTGATGAACCGCGGCGCGCTGGCGATCGACCTGCGCCCGCAGGACCAGTATGCGGCGGGCCACTTGTCCGGCGCGCGGCGCATGGACGGGGAGCAGATTTTGAAGGGCGGCGAGCTGCTGAAGAAGCACAAGCAGAAGCCGCTGATCGTATATTGTGACCGCGGCTCGCTCGCCGCCGCCGCGGTGAGGCAGCTGCGCGCCCAAGGTTTCGACCAGGCGGTCAATCTGCGCGGCGGGCTGTCGGCGTGGCGCGCGGAGCATCTGCCGGTGGAGAAGGATGCGGGTCAGAAGGCATGAGAAATCGCCGGGAGCGATTTTGAACGCGGCGCAGCCGGGGCCCCGCAGGGGCGAGGCCCGGGAAGGGCCGGGCAACCAGCCTAGAGTGCTCATGTACGCCACCGCCTGGTGTCCCTATTGCGCGCGCGCCCGGGAGCTGCTGCAGCGCAAGGGGATCGCCTTCGAGGAAATCGACGTGGACACCCGCCCGCAGGCGCGCGCCGAGATGCTCGCGCGCAGCCGGCGGCACACGGTCCCGCAGATCTTCATCGGCGAGACGCATGTCGGCGGATGCGACGATCTTTACGAGCTCGATGCCCAAGGCGGCCTCGACAAACTGTTGAAACCCGGAGTCTGACACATGGCGAATGAAGCCGCCGGCACCGCGCCGGCACCCGAAGGGGCCACCGGCCCGATCCTGCACCTGCAGCACGTCTACCTGAAGGACTGCTCGTACGAGGCCCCGAACGGCCCGCGCGGTGAAGGCAACTGGAATCCGCAGATCAATCTCGATCTGCACACCGGCGTGAGCGTGCTCGCGCCCGAGATTCAGGAAGTCGTCCTGACGGTGACCGTGTCGGCCAAACAGGGCGACACCACGGTGTTCCTGGTGGAGGTCAAGCAGGCCGGCGTGTTCGTGCTGCGCAACCTCACGGAAGAGGACACCAAGCGCGCCATCGGCGCCATCTGCCCGGGCGTGCTGTTCCCCTATGCGCGGGCGCAGGTCTCGCAGCTCATCACCCTCGGCGGGTTCCCGCAGCTCCTGCTGCCCCCCGTGAACTTCGACGCGCTGTACGCGGCCAACCAGAACCCGGCGCAGTCCATCCCGGTGGAACAGGCGAACTGAAGCGGCGCGGCCGCCCGCAAGTCCTTAAGGCATGAGCACCGCCGGGAATGAGCTGCCCGTTGCCGTGCTGGGCGCGGGCTCGTGGGGAACGGCGCTCGCCGTGCAGTTCGCACGCAGCGGGCGTCCGACTCGGCTCTGGGGTCGTGACCGCGAGCGTCTCGCGGTCATGGCTCGGGAGCGGCGCAACGAGCGCTACCTGCCCTCGGGCACGTTTCCCGAATCGCTCGCCGTGGAGGCGGATCTCGCGCGCGCGCTGGGCGGTGCGCGGGATCTGCTGATCGCGGTGCCGAGCCACGCTTTCCGCGCGATGCTCACCGGGATCCGCCCGTTGCTCGCGGACGAAACGCAGCTCGCGTGGGCCACCAAGGGCTTCGAGTTGGCCTCCGGCCTGCTTCCCCACCAGGTGGCGCGCGAGGTGTTGGGTCCGAAACGCTCGGTCGCCGTCCTCTCGGGACCGACCTTTGCACGCGAGGTCGGCGCAGGGCTGCCCACCGCGATGGTCGTTGCCTCCCCGGAAGCGGCTTTCGCCCAGTCGCTGGCCCAGGATCTGTCCTCGACGAATTTCCGTGTCTACACCTCCACCGACATCGTAGGAGTCGAGGTGGGTGGGGCGGTCAAGAATGTGCTGGCGGTCGGCGCAGGCCTGTCCGATGGCCTGGGCTTCGGCGCCAATGCGCGGGTTGCGCTCATCACCCGCGGACTCGCGGAGATGATGCGTCTCGGTGTGGCGCTTGGGGCGCACCGCGAGACCTTCATGGGCCTGGCGGGCCTCGGGGACCTGGTGCTCACCTGCACCGATGATCAATCGCGCAACCGCCGGTTCGGCCTGCGGCTCGCGGGCGGCGGGACACCCGCGGAGGCGTTGGAAGCGATCGGCCAGGTGGTGGAGGGCTATCCCGCCGCGCGCGCGCTTCGCGATGTCGCCGCTCGGGCCGGCGTCGAGATGCCGCTCTGCGAGAGCATTTATCGGGTTCTTTACGAGGGCGTGCCAGCCCGGGATGCGGTGCGCGAGCTGATGACCCGGCCGATCAAGTCGGAGATCGGGTAGTCCGCCTCAGCCGTGCGGCCAGGCGCTACGCGCCGCGCCGAAGATCGCGCCGATCAGAAGGATCATGACCGGTCCGGCCGAGAGCGCGAACCCGAGTTCACGGGACCTCGGCTCCTTCACATAGGATCGGAAGTAGATCACTCGGCCGACCAGGAACACGGCGCCGAGTGCCGCGGCAATCGGCGCGCTGATGTATCGGGCGAAGATCCAGATCGCCGGGATGAACATGACCAGCAGCTCGAGCGTGTTCATCTGCACCCGGAAATAACGTTCGAAGATCTCGTGCCCCGTCGTTGCGGGCGCCGCTACGCCATACTTTGCGCGCGCCTTGGCGACTGCGGCGCCGAAGGCGAAAAACTCCACCAGGGCCAGGGCGATGACCAGATGCACGAGCGCCATATGAACCTCCCGCGTGAGCCCCCAGCATAGGCGAAACCGGGCGCCGGGTGATGGCACAATAGCACCCATGGAGAAGACCCGGGGCTATGCCCATAGACTCGACCTTCGCACCGACGTGCAGGCTGTCTGGCGCGCGCTGACCGATCCGTCCCTGCTCGCCCTGTGGTGCTCGCCCGATGCACGCATCACCGCGCGCCCCGGGGGGTTGTTCCGAGCCTGCGTCGATCGGGTGACGGAGTTCGAGGCCTGCATCGATGTGTTTGAGCCGGATCGGCGGCTGCGGCTCATCTATCTGCCCGCGGCCTCGCTTCCGCCGGCGGACAGCGCCCTGGTCGATGACTTCGTCCTTGAACCGGCGCGCGCAGGCACCATCCTGCGGCTATTGGGCTCGGGCGTTCCGGGCTCGTCCGAATGGGATGTTCACTACATGCGTCTCAGAACCGGTTGGCAGGCGGCGCTGACGCGCCTCAAGGCCCTGCTGCACGACACTCATCGGGAGCACCCGTGACCGCCTTCATACTGCGCGCCGTGATCAGCGCGCTCGGCCTCTGGCTCGCCACGCGATGGGTGCCCGGCATCCGCATCGAGGACGCCGGCACCCTGGTGCTGGCCGGACTCCTGCTGGGAGTCGTCAACGCCGTGGTGCGTCCGATCGTCATCCTGCTGACGCTGCCGCTCACCGTGCTGTCATTGGGGATCTTCCTGCTGGTGGTCAACGCGGGCATGCTGGCGCTGGTCGCCTGGATGCTGCCGGGATTTCACGTCGCGGGGTTCGCAGCGGCCTTCGAGACCGCGCTCGTCGTCTGGATCGTAGGGTGGCTCGCATCCTGGCTGATCGGCCCCAAGGGCCGGATCCAGATCCACATCCACCGTCCGGGTGACGGTGACGGACGCCCGATGCGCTGATGGCCCATAATCGCCCGATGAGCGACGCCCTCAAATTCAAGTTCTGCGGACTGCACTTCGACTCGCCCATCGTGCTGCTCTCCGGCTGTGTGGGCTTCGGCGAGGAATACACGCGCATCGAGGGCTTCTCCAACCAGGACGCGGGCGCCGTGGTACTGAAGGGCACCACCCTCGCCCCCCGGCTCGGCAATCCACCGCACCGCGTGTGCGAGACGCCCGCGGGCATGCTGAACGCCATCGGCCTGCAGAATCCGGGCGCGGTGCACGTCATCGAGCGGATCCTCCCCACGCTCGAGTTCACCGAGACGCGCTTCATCGCCAATGTGTCGGGCTCCACGGTGGAGGAATACGCCGAGGTCACGCGCCTGTTCGATCAGTCGCCGATCGACGCCATCGAGATCAACATCTCCTGCCCCAACGTCAAGGAGGGCGGCGTGGCCTTCGGGAACTACCCCGACATGTCGGCCCAGGTGGTCGAGGCCTGCCGCCGGGTGACGGGCAAGCCCCTCATCACCAAGCTCTCGCCGAACCAGACGGATATCCGCGAGAACGCCCGCCGCTGCATCGAGGCGGGGACCGACGCGCTCTCGGTCATCAACACCGTGATGGGCATGGCCATCGACGCCTGCACACGCCGGCCGGTGATCGGCAACATCCAGGGTGGACTCTCGGGGCCCGCCATCAAGCCGATCGCGCTGCTCAAGGTGCACCAGGTGTACGACGTGGCGCGCAGACACGGCATCCCGATCATCGGCCAGGGTGGCATCGTCAGCGCCACGGACGCCATCGAATTCCTGATTGCCGGCGCCACGGCGGTCGGGGTGGGCACCGCGCTCTTCTACGATCCGATGGTCTGCAAGCGCATCAATGCCGGGATCGCGGACTATCTGCGTGAGCACGGCCTCAACAGCGTGTCCGAGCTGACCGGGACGCTGCGAGTCTGATCCCGCGCCGGCAGGTCGATTTTTTGACGCGCATTACCAGCTCGGCACGGTGGATCATTCCTTGGGCGAGCCTGGCGAGTTTACCGTGGGTCGGGCTGCGGCACGGGCGAAATGGATGGGCTTGGCTGCGCTGCCGCTTTTGATCGACTCCTCGCCAGAGGAGAGCACCTGCGCGCGTGCCTCCAGGAGCAACAGCGCCAAGCCGTGCTGCGGCACAGCCACCTGGATCCGTCCGTCATGCAACCTGACGCGCTCGGGCCGCGCGAGCTGCCCTGCCGCTCTGAGCCGCTCGATCTGCGCCGGCGTCGGCCATCGCGGTCGTCCCATCGCATCGAAGGCCTGCAGGACGTTGCTGTGCCGATCGTCGACCCGCCAGAGCATCCCGGCCGAAGACCGCGGAATGCCCTGCACGCTGAGGGCGAAGGTCCGCATTGGGCGCTTTGCAGGCGGCGGCGTATACCTGGACCCGGTGCCATCCGGCGGCGCGTAGTTCCACAGCGCTATGGCGAGCCCGCCATCGAGCGTCCGCGTGATGAGCGCCGAGCGCGCGGTGGGATCGAGCCTGGTATGGCCCAGCTTGTGCAGCAGCGCAAAGGCGTTGAACGCCGCCTTGGGGATGTCGTCCTCGGCGATCAGACCGAAACCGCCGTAAAACGGCTTGCGGATGACACCGCCCTCCTCGAAGACATCGGAAAACGTCCAGTAGCTCATCGCCTGCACCAGGCCATCGCACTGGGCGATGGTCGTCGCCAGCCATGGGCCCATGTAGGGTGTGTCGGTCACGTCCGGCTCGTTGGCGTAGCTCGCGTTGTACTCGGAGAAGATGAGCGGAAGGTGCGGATACGGGGAGCGCGCGATCTGCTCGTGCACTTTGCGCACCGCGCGGCACACCATGGTTCGTCGCCCGATCCGCTGGCGCGTGCCGAAGACGTTCTGCGCCGTGTCGTTGGCATACACATGGGTGCTCACGAAATCGATGGGCGCCCTCACCTTGGCCACATGGGCGAGGAACGCGCTCACCCAGGCGGCCTGGGCCGTCGCCGGACCGCCGACCCGCAGACGGGCATTGACGCTCTTCAGCGCCCGCGCCGTGTGGTCATAGAGCGTGAAGTAGGTCTGCTGCTTGGGAACGCCGCCCCAGAAGTCGAGATTCGGCTCGTTCCACACTTCGAAGTACCACTTCGAGACCTCGTTGATGCCGTAACGGGCGATCAGATGCCTGGCCAGCGCACGGATCATGCGGTCCCAGGCGGCATAGCTGCGTGGCGGAGACACGATCGGGTGATACCAGAATGACTGCCGCATGTGCGGATCGGCGGCGAGCGCCTTCGGCATGAAATCGAGCTCTGCGAACGGGCGCACCCCGTGGGCGCGCAGCGCGTCATAGATCTGGTCGATGTAGGAGAAATTGTAGGGTGAGCCCCGCCCGGAGGAGCTGTTGTAAAAGAGCCGGGTGTGCTGCTCGACCAGGCCGACATCGTCATCCAGCACACCGTGGGAGCGCACGTAGCGAATGCCTGTGGCGGAGCGCATCATCGCAAGATCCGTCTGGTAGTTGGCCCGCAGCGCCAGCACCGCCCGGCCGGAGCCGAATATCCTCTCCCAGAAGTGGGGGAAAGGCCGCCCCGGCGCGCGTGCATCGATCCGCAGTTGCTCCACCGCCGGCACTCTGGCCGCACGGGGCGTCTCCCGGGCACGCGCCAGACCGTGGCAGACGAGGAGCGGCAGCAGGATCGCGCAGCTCGAACGGCTCATGCGCAGGGCACGGGTCAGCCGGCCGCTCATGGCGCCTCCTTCCCGAGCGCCGGTGCGGCAGGTGCAGCCGGCGACCGTGGGCGGCAATAGAGGTCGCACGCGGTCGCGGCCACGTAGCCCGCCGCGGTTGCGAACGCGCCGCCGCCCGGGATGCTGGCATCGGTTACGGGATTCACTTGTTCGGAGATGATCCCCCCGTCCCAGGGGCTCGCGAGCAGGATCTTGAGCGCCTGCGCCCGACCCGTCCGCAACCGCAAATGATCGGCGATCGACCAGCTGCTCGTGTACGGCAGCCGGTAGCTGCCCGGAAGTCCGTACGGCTTGCCAATGTTGGAGTATTTGAAGAATGTCGAGTGCAGCCACCGGTAGGTTCGGCGGAACACCGGGTTGTCCTGGCTGATGAATCCCAACGCCGGCAGCTTCAGGATCGATCCCGGCGGCACGTCATCGAACTTGTGGCGCTTGCCATTCCAGCCGAACGCGAAAATCGGTCCGCTCGCCCCCGGCGCCCCGCTCGCCACGAGGTGGCGCATGATCGACTGGTGCAGGTGCCGTGCGCGGGCATCGAGAGCCTCTGCGGCCGCTCCTTCTCCGATCGCACGATACATGGCGGCGGCACCCCGCAGCGCGTGCCACACGAGGGCGTTATCGTAAGTCTCGTAGGGCCAGCGGCGATTCTCATCCTGCGAATCCTGCTCGGTCCAGTACAAACCCGCCAGCCCTCGATGCGCGGCCAGCTTCGTGAGCAGTCTCGCCAGCGCCGCACGGTGATGGCGCACAAAGGCCGTATCGCCGGTCTTGCGCCAGTACTCGGCCAGGGCGACGATCGGCGCCGCGTTCTCGTCGAGCTCGTAGCCGGGCTCGAGAGTGACCCCGTTGATGAAGCGACTGTGTGTACCGGCATCGCGTAGCTGCAAACCAAGCGCCACATCGAGCGCGCGGCGGGCGCGCCCGAGATCGCTCGCGAGCAGCGCCGGGAAACTCCAGAGCATCGCGTCCCGGTCCCAGTAAGCTGCCGCGACGTAGTAGCGTGGCGATCGCGAGGTGACGCCGACGAACTGTTCCGTATCGAGGGTTCGCCCCCAGGCAAAGAACGAGGAAAAGAGCAGATTGCGGTTGATGAATTCATCGAGGATGGGACGGCCGGTGCTGCGCAGCCGGCTTGCCAGCCAGGCACGCTCGCTATCGAGCACGGCCGCATCGCCCCGGTGTGCCAGCTCCGCACCGAGCACCCTCGCGCTGTATTGTGCGCTCGTCCTGTCCAGGCCCACGGACAGTATGAAATTCGCCGCCACCCTCTGGCCGGGCGCGAGACTGCGCCGGCACTCGACCGTGTACTTATCGCCCGCCTCGCGAGTGTGCGCGCAGTCAGGGTGCTTCAGAGCCCAGGCGAATACCGTGTCATTTTCGAGGAAGCTGAACAAGTGGGTGCGCTTGATGAACGCGGGGGCGCTCGACTGCAGGCGCTGCCCGATGATCATGGTGGGCGCGTAAACCACGCGCGCCAGTCCGCCCCAGCGGGCGGTGAGTCCGAATCTCACGGATTGCGCCTCCTTGCCCTGGTTGACGAGCGCGACCCGTATCCATGCCGCCCGCGCGTGGGGCGGCGTGACGTACGTGATCCTGATATGTACGGACCCGGAACGGGCGGTGGCGACGGGGATCCAGTAATCGATCAACCGCCACGCGCTGACATGCAGCCCCGGAGGCTCCGCGCCGACCGCAACCCATGGGGCGAGAGCCGGCGTCAGCCCACTCTCGGGGCCCGAGTTCACTTCCGGCGAGCCCTGGACCTGGAGCAAGCCGCGCTCGCGCATCGAAAGCACGTTGAAGCTCACCACCGCCCCGTCACTGGCGCGGATCTCCGGCAGGGCAATCCAATCGTTGCCGGTCGCGATGACCGCCTCCGGGCCCAATTTAAGTGGCGTTGCAGCCGATGTTGCCGTTTCCAGCGACTGGCCGGCGCCTGAACTCCTTGCCGGGACCAGCGCCAACGACGCAAAAACGCCCATGACCGCAATCGCCCGCAAGCCCGCCGCCGCTGCACGCCCGGACGTACCCCCCACTCCCCATTCACTTGCCATCACGGTTGCCTCACCCTCCTCAGCTCGTCCAGTCGAACACATGCACGTCCCCCTGCCTTGGTCCGCAATCACCGCGCGCTTCAGTGCTGCCCTGACGCCGCCTTCCCGTACGAGGCATCCGCGCCGACCCTGATCAGGAGCAGCGCGTCGGGCTCCAAGGTCAAGGACAGTTCGCCGCCGCGCAAATGCGCGATCCGCGCCGGCGGCAGCCGGGTCGCGGCGTTCATTTGCGCAACCTGCGCGGGCGTCGGATAGCGTGGACTGCCCATCGCGCGGTAGACGGGCAGCACGTTGCCATGGTGGTCGTCGACACGCTCGATCGCGACCGGCGCTTCCGCGGGCACCCCGCGGATCTCGAGCCGAAGCGTCCTGGTCGTTCCCTTCGCCCCGGGATCCACGAGATTCCACAGCGCGATCGCCAGTCCGCCAGTGCGCGTGCGGGTGACGATGGCGTCGTGCGAGGGATTCGCGAGGCGTTCGCCGCCCAACTGGTGCAGTAGCGCGAAGTCGTAATAGCTCGGTTTGTTGATGCCACCGTAGGCGCGCAAGCCGAAGCCGCCCGTAAAGGGGCCGGGGTTCGGTCCATCTTCCTCGAAAACATCGGAAAACGTCCAGAATGACATCATCTGTACGCTGCCGTCGCATTCGCGAATCGTGTCGGCGACTGCCGGTCCCACGTAGGTCGTGTCACGCGCGTTATCCGCACCCATCACGCTCCACTCGGTGAGAAAAAGCGGCAGACCCGGCAGCGCAGAGTGATCGATCTCGCGGCGCACTCGTTTGACGGCGAGGCACACGCGATCGTCGTAGGGCACCGCGAAATGCTTGCCGAACAGCGCCACGCTGGAATCGTCCGCGTAGGCGTGCGTCGAGATGAAATCGATCGGCACGCGATGCGCGGCCACGTGACGCAGAAATGCCCGTATCCAAGCCGTGTGGGAGGTCGCTGGCCCACCGACTCTCAGACGCGGACTGACGGCCTTGAGCGCCCGCGCGGTGGCATCGTAAAGGTCGAAATACGTGTGCTGCCGCCACGTGCCGCCGCGAAAAGTCTCGTTCGGCTCGTTCCAGACTTCGAAATACCATTGGGAGACTTCATGGATGCCGTAGCGCGCGACCAGATGGTGCGCAAAGGTGCGAATGACGGCCGCCCACTTCGCATACGTCTGCGGTGGCGAGACGTTCGGCCGGTACCAGAAATCGTACCGGTCGTCGGGGTTCGCCGCGATCGCCGGAGGCATGAAACTCAGCTCGACGAAAGGTCGTACCCCGCGCCTGAGCAGGCCGTCATAGATCGTATCCACGTTCGAGAAGTTGTACACGGGTTTCCCCTGATAGTCCCTCGTGTACGCACCGACGCCATGGTCAAGAATCCCGTGAAACCGGACGTAGCGGAAATCCGTGATCCGCTTGACGGCGCGCAGGTCGCGCAGATAGTCCGCGCGCATGGCGAGAGCCGCGTGGCCGGACCCGAACATCTCCTCCCAGAAGTGTGGAAACGGCCTGCCGGAGGCACGTGCGTCGATGCGCACGACTTCCGTGGCAAAAGCACGCGACAGGATGGACAGCAACGCAAAGAGCGCCACGACGGCGAACGTTTCAGGCCATCGTCGGTGGCCGAGATACCGCTGGATCGGCTGCATCAAGAGATCGAGCCTTAATTCCATGGCACCGTCGCCAGCGGCGCCTGGCAGTGCCGGGCGATGAAGGCCTCGTGCGGGGGCACGACCGCAAGACAGCTGCGGACGACCTCTTGGACGTGATGGACGAACTTCTTGAGCTCGGCATCCGTCAGGCGGTCGACCGCGGGCGGGCCGCGGTGGGGTACGAGGCGCTGTCCAATCATCACCTGCGCCCGGCTGACGATGGCGAACAGCTCATCGCTCTTCGGCATGATGCGAGCGCTGTCGCGTAAGAGTGCGATGTACTCGCGCAGCGATTCCGGGATCTCAATGGTGCGGCCGTCCTGCAGCACCAGTGTGTCGACGAAGCCGGTTAGCGGGTGCAGGCGCACGTCCACGACCCGACCCTCGATGCGCCGCGTCGCCGTTGCCGCCATGCAGCCGGCCGTTCCGCCGCCGACGATCACCAGCCGGCGGATGCTGTTGTCATTCATCGTGGACGCCTACCCGGAATCGGTCGAATTACATGCCACCGCGCGCAACTGCCATTGCGGGGAAGAGACTGTCCCAGACTGGATCGGCGTCCTCCCGGCATCGAGCGATCGCCGGGAGTGCGCCCCGGCGACCGGCATGCCAGACTACCAACTGATCCCCGCGTCGAGCTTGAGCGTGAGAGGCACCCCGTAGATCGGCCCGTTGGTCACGTACTGCGGCGGAACCGAGGCGCCGCCGACCATCGGGTTGAAAATCGCACTCGAGTATTGTGGGGTATTGAACAGGTCGAGGACGTCGAAGCGCACGTACCCGCGCAGGCCATACACGCGCAGGCCGAAATGTTTTGTGGCCTGCAGGTCGAGATTGTGTTCGCCCCAGGCGTCGCGCGGGAAGCCAGTGAGCGGAAAGTCCCAGTAGCCGTTGCACTGCTGAATCGTCGTGGGGCAGGGCGCCGAGGCGCCGAAGCCGATCGGCGTGGCCAGGGTGAGCTTGGCCCCGTACGTCATCCCCCAAGGCCCGTCGATCGAGCCCGTCATGACCACGCGGTGCTTCGGGATTACGCTGCTCGGCACCATGGGATACATCGACACTTTCGGCAGGTCGAACAGGTAGTTGTTGTTGCCGAAGTACGAGTAGTAGTCGTTCTGGTACGCGTCCGAGTAGGTATAGGCGACGGTGGCGCTCCAGCCGGACGCGCGGGTGTAGGGCTTGTCGAGGAATACCAGGACCTCCTTGTCGGTGTCCTTGCCGCCATTGTTCCAGAGCACCAGGTTCCCGGTGGTCCCCGGGACACCGCCCCAGGCCGGGTTAACGCCCGCGCTGCCCCAGCTGCTCGGCTCGTAGTATCCGCCGTTCGCCAAGCGGTTGCCGAGCTGCCCCACGATACGATCGTAGCTCTTGACCTCGGAGAGCGTGATGCTCGCGTCCCACTCGCCAAGGCGGGTGCGGAAGCCCAGGCTGAACTGGTCCGAGTACGGGTTCTTGATATGGTTGTTGACCATATCGATCTCGCCGAACGGGGTGGTGTTGAGCCCCTGCAGATTGGCGAGACTCATGTAGGCCGGATTCCATGCCAGGCAGGTTGGACCGGCCTCGGCCGGCGTCACGCAATTATTGAAGCTGTAGCCGCCACCGTAAAAATTCACACTGGGCTCGGCCAGGGCCGACTTCGTGAGCTCGAGCGACATCAGGTCGAAGATGTTGCGATCGTAGGCGCGGGCATAGCCGCCGAAGATGACGTAGCGCTGGTTCCCCTGGATGTCGTACGAGAATCCGAGCCGCGGCTGGATCTCGTTGCTCTGCGGCGAGCGGTTGCTGCCGGTGCTGATGTAGTTGGCGATGTCGGTGCCCCCGAGGGCGAGCGCCTGCGCGTAGGTTTCGCCCGGTGTCGGCTGCGGGAAGCCGGCGGGCTGCGCCGGGTATGGCGCACTGAACCCGGCGACGACGCCGGCCGGTGTCACGAAGTGCTCCCAGGCGGGCACGGTCTCGTAATCGTAACGAACTCCGAGATTGAGCTCTAGATGCGGATTGACGTTCCAGTCGTCCTGCAGGTAGAGGCCGTACAGATTGTCGTTGGAGTGCGCCTCGACCTGCTTGTTACCCTGATAGAGCGCCGTGTAGCTCGCCTGAAACGGCGTGGCGTAGGTGCCGGTCGAGTCCACCGCGTAATAGAACTGAGACCCTTGACCCGCATCCTGGTAGGCCAGCTTGGTCCCCGCGAAACTCACGCCCATCTTGAGGGTATGCGTCCCGGCGAAGCTCAGGTTGGAAAGCGTGAAGTCATCGGACAGACTCCACACCTGCTGCTTGTTCTTGAACTGCGAGTAGACGTTCTCGCCGTTGACGTTGATGAGCGTGGTGTTGCCGCCGCTGTAGAACCAATCGTAGGTCAGTTGCGGGTTCGTGGACCCTGCGAAAGGTGTCTGACCCGAGGACTCGTAACTGACACGCGCCTCATTGGTCCAGCTGTTCCCCGCATGCAGCCAGTAAAGGCCCAAACGGCTGAAACGATTGTCCACGGAGTTGGCGGCCGAGGCGGCGGTCTGGCCGGCGGCGCCGCTGATCTGGCTCTCGAAGCGGTAGAGCTCGGACAGCTCCAGGCGGTCGTTGACCCCCGGTTCCCAGTCGAGCTTGGCGAACAGCAGGTTCTCGCTGAAGGGGTTGGTGGTCGGGCCGAACTGCGACCAGACGCTTGCCGGCAGGAGCGGCTTGAGGGCCGCCACGTCGGGTGCGCTGTTGCCGGGAAACACGGTATTCGGCAGCGCCAGGTCCTTGTGCTCATAGGCGACGAAATAGTGCGCCAGACTCTGGACGATCGGGCCGCCGAACGATGCGCCGTACTCCAGGCTCTCGCCCCCCAACGCCTTGGGGTCGCCCGGCGTCGTCGCGTTCGCCTCCGCGGGCGTATCGGCCCGCAGGTTCTGGTTGGTAAAATCCGCGAACGAGCTGCCGTGGAATGTGTTGGTGCCGGACTTGGTCTTCGCGGCAATGGCGGCGCTCGCGACCTGGGCGTATTGCGCGCTGTAGTTCGAGGTGATCACACGGTACTCGGCGATTGCCGACTGCGGGAACGGATTGCCCGGGTCGCCCTCGTTCGGGTTCTTGTCCGGCCCCGACTGGCCGGCGATGCCGCCCTGCACGAAGTCCGTCATGCTCTCGCCATCGATATAGACGTTGGCGTTCTCGGATTCCTGCGCGCCGCCGCGAAACGCGGTATCGCCATTGCCGCTGACCGTGAAGGTCACTCCCGGTACGGTGTCGGCGAACTCGAGGAAGTTGCGCGTGATTTGCGGGATCGTCTCGATGGTCCGCTGTGACACGAGGCCGCCGACCGCGGGGGTGCGCACCTCGACGAGGCGACGGCCGGTCACGACAACCTGTTGCAAAGTCGCAGTGCGCAGCTTCGTGTGGGTGAAGTCGAAGATGACTGTGGAAGCGACGCTCAGAGTCAAAGTCTGTTCCTGCGTCCCGGCCTTCACCCGATAGCGGCCGGGCGGCAGACCGACCAGGGCGTAGGTGCCGGCCGATGAGGTCGTTGCCTCGCGCCGGGCGCCCGAGGCGATGTTGATGGCGATGATGCGGGTGCCCGGTGCGGCATGCCCCTCCAGCGTCGCATTCGCAATCTGCGCCTGCGCGGTGTGCGGAATGAACGCTGCGGAGCCGACTGCGAGCGTGGAAGCCACGAAGCTCGCGACGAGATTGCGGCGATAGCTGGTCGTCTTGTTCATCTTCCCCCCCCGAACTTGACTGCAGATCGATCGCATCGTCTTGAACGCCGAAGTTCAGATCGATGCGGAAAACTTTCAAATGTCGCACGCAACCTGACAATTTATGTTGCCGCCGCGCAACACATATTTTCCGGCGCATGCGCGTTATTCATCCGCTCTGCGATGGTTCAATGCGTGGACGCGACCCTATTATTTCGTGCGACGTCCGAATTAAATATCGCGTGACAGTGGCCGAATGTCAAGCACCTCTGAAGGGCTTCAGCTTTTTTGGCGAGGAAAATGCGCCCAGGACGTGGCGAGATGTACCTCAGAAGGCGCATTTCCGGCTATTATCGTTCGCTTGTTCATCGAACAAAAAGGAGCTTCTGTGGCCTTAGCACGCCAAGCCGCGCCCGGTCGCGTCAGCCGTCTTCTGTCGCGCCGCAGCATGTTCGAGGTTCTGTTGCATAAGGGTCCCATATCCCGCGCCGACCTCGCGAAAGTGACGGGCTTGTCCAAGCAGACGACCTCCGAGGTGATAGAGAGCTTCGAGCAGCAGGGAATCGTTCGCCCGGTTGGACGAACGAGCGGGAATATCGGCCGCACGGCCGTCCTTTATGAGCTCAGCCCAGAAGCCGGTCACGCCTTGGGTGTCGATGTCGGCGCAACGAATCTTCGGGTCGCGATCGCGGACATATCGAGTAAGGTGCGCTGCGAAGCCGTCGAGCCAACGCATCCGCAAGGTGGTCTCAGGGTTCTGGATCAAATCGAACGGCTCGCCAGCCGGCTCGCCCGCGATATGGGCACCCATCTGCGCCGGGTCAGGTCGATCACCATCGCGACGCCGGGAGTGGTGAATCCGAAGACCGGCGCCATCGAGCTTGCCCCGAACATCAGCGGCCTCAATCAAATCGACGTCATCGGCCTCCTGAGCGACAGGCTAGGAAGTCCGGTACGCATCGAGAACGACGTGAATTTGGCGCTGTTGGGCGAGATCTGGCACGGATGCGCCCAAGGCTTCGCGAATGTCGCCCTCATTTCCCTGGGCACGGGCATCGGCCTCGGCCTCTACGTGAATGGAAGTCTGGTCCGGGGTGCGCACGGAGCGGCCGGGGAAATCGGTTATCTTCCGTTCCCCGGGAATTCCAACATGCCCGAGGCGAGCAGCCAGGGATGCCTCGAGTACGAGGTGGCCGCCGGTGGGATTCTGCGCCGGTACAAGGCTGCCGGCGGCTCCCCGGATGCGGATGTGCCCTCGCTCTTCGAACTGATGGAGCGGGGCAATGAGCTTGCTACAGCGGCCATCACCGAGACCGCACGACTCGCGGCCCTTACGGCCGCCATGGTGATCGCCACGATCGATCCGAAGCTGTTGATCCTCGGTGGGTCGATCGGCGGCAGACCTGAGTTCGCGGGGAGGGTTGCCCAACAGTTGTCGCTGGTATGCTCCCGCTCGATCGAAATCCGCCCCAGCGCCCTCAGCAACCGAGCCACGATCACGGGAGCGCTCGCGATAGCGCTGAGCAGGCTGCATGAAGACCTTTTTGGCATCACCGATCTACCCGGTGCGATGGCGTTGCCCGCGCCGGCCACGGCCGCCGGTGCGCGGACTCATCCTGGACCCGCCGGTTGAGCGCAGGGTAACCGATGCGCCTGAAGCGAGCGCTGAATCGATGGGATCTCATCCTCTATGGAGTGATCGTGATTCAGCTCACGGCGCCTATGCCGGTCTTCGGTGTTCTCAGCGCACGGGCATCAGGCCATGTGGTCACCACGATCCTGCTGGCGATGCTCGCGATGATCTTCACGGCGATCAGCTATGGGCGCATGGCGCAGGCGTATCCCAGCGCTGGATCGGCGTTCACCTACGTCACTCGGGAATTCGGCCCCATCCTGGGTTACGTGACCGGGTGGGCGATGCTCATCGACTACGTGCTCAATCCTCTTATCTCGATCGTCTGGTGCAGTCGGGCGGCGATGAATTTCGCACCGCACGTCCCGTACCCCGTGTGGGCAATCGCTTTCTTCGCTCTGTTCACCTCCCTGAATCTGATCGGCATCAAGGGTTCGGCGCGCATCAGCGGCGTGCTCGCCGCAGCGACCGGCGCGGTCGTGCTGGCGTTTCTGGTTTGCGCGGCACGATACGTCTGGCGTCACGGGTACGGCTCGCCGGGATTCCTGATCAAGCCCTTCTATGATCCCAAGACTTTCCACATCAGCGCGGTTCTCGGAGGCACATCGATCGCCGTACTCACCTATATCGGCTTCGACGGCATCTCGACACTCTCGGAGGAAGTCGAGGACCCAAGACGCAACATCCTGTTCGCGACGGTGGGCACCTGCGTGGTGGTCGGCCTTCTCTCGGCGATAGAGGTCTACGCGGCGCAACTCGTGTGGCCGCAGGCGCTGCCTTTCAAGGACATCGACACGGCGTTCGTCGAGGTCGCAGCGCGAGCGGCCGGTCCGTGGCTGTACGTGGCAATGAATCTCGCGCTGCTGGTGGCCGGCATTGGCTCCGGGATAGGCTCGCAATTGGGCGCTTCCAGACTCCTTTACGGCATGGGGTGCAGCAACGCTCTGCCGCGCACATTCTTTGGCGCCTTGGACTCGAAGCACCGCATACCGCGAAACAACGTGATTCTGGTCGGCCTCATCGCAGTCTGCGGAGCGTTTCTGATCTCCTACGGCCTGGGGGCCGAAATACTGAACTTCGGCGCGCTGACCGCGTTCATGGGCGTCAATGCAGCCGCCGGCGTGCGATATTACGTGCGCAGCTGCGAGCGGCGGCTGCGGAACCTCTGGCCCCCGGTCGCCGGCTTCGCCACTTGCCTGCTCCTGTGGCTCAATCTTAGTCTGCCAGCGAAGGTCGTCGGCGCGTGCTGGATGATGGTGGGGCTGACGGTTGGGGTCGTGCGGACTCGAGGATTCCGCGAAGACATGCTTGGCTTCGATGCACGACCGCAGGACTCAGCTGCGCACATCAACGAGCGCATTGCCAATGAATACCCGCCGACGGAGCTGAAGGGTTCGGCTACCCGGGAGCGATGAGTTCGATCGGCTTCGCCGTTGGGCGACGAGCGGATCCTGAGCCTGGTGCGGGCCGGAATGGATGCCCTTCAGCCCAACGGAGCACTCGACCGGTCGCGGCCGGCGGGGACGCGAGTATCGCCATTACCCGGACACCTCCGGGATATCGAGCTGCAGCTCCTTGAGCTTTCGGGTGAGGGTGTTGCGACCCCAGCCGAGGAGCTTCGCCGCCTCCTGCCGGTGACCCTGGGTGCGCTTGAGCGCCGCACGGATCAGGATGCGCTCGAACGCCGGCAGCGCCTGATCGAGCAGCGCCCCCTGGCCGTTCATGGCCTGCCGGTCCGCCCAGGCCGTCAGCGCCTTCTGCCAGTCGGAGTCCGAGGCGGGGTCGCCGGCGGCGCCGATCTCCGGCGGCAGGTCATCCACGTGGATCTCGCTCCCCGGCGCCAACACCGACAGCCGCCGGCAGATGTTGACGAGCTCGCGCACGTTGCCCGGCCACAGGTAACCCGATAGCTTCTCCTCGGCCTCCGGCGCGAGCACTTTCGCCTCCACGCCGAGATCGCGGGCCGCCAGGCGCAGGTAGTGCCGCAGCAGCAGCGGAATGTCCTCGGCGCGCTCGCGCAGCGCCGGCAGCTCCAGGCGGATGACGTTCAGGCGGTGATAGAGATCCTCGCGGAACAGGCCCCGCGTCACGCGGTCCTGCAAGTTCTGGTGCGTCGCGGCGATGACGCGCACGTCCACGCAGATCGGGGTCTGGCCGCCGACGCGGTAGAACTCGCCCTCCGCCAGCACCCGCAGGAGCCGCGTCTGCATATGCGCCGGCATATCCCCGATCTCGTCGAGAAACAGCGTGCCGCCGTCGGCCTGCTCGAAGCGGCCGCGCCGCTGGGCATCGGCGCCGGTGAACGAGCCCCGCTCGTGGCCAAACAGCTCCGACTCGAGCAGGTCGCCGGGAATGGCCGAGGTGTTGAGGGCGATGAACGGCTTGCCCGCACGCGGGCTGTGATCGTGCAGCGCGCGCGCCACCAGCTCCTTGCCGGTGCCCGACTCGCCGGTGATCAGCACGGAGACGCTCGAGCGCGACAGGCGGCCGATGCCGCGGAATACCTGTTGCATGGCGGGCGCAGTGCCGAGCAGCTCCGGGATGCGCGTCTCGGTATCGCCGTCGGGCGCGCCTTGGGGCTGGGCGTTCGCCGCGCGCCGCACCAACGCGACCGCCTGGTCGATGTCGAAGGGTTTCGGCAGGTATTCGAAGGCGCCGCCCTCGTAGGCGGACACGGCGCTGCCGAGGTCGGAGTGGGCGGTCATGACGATGACCGGCAGCAGCGGTCGCGATTCGCGGATCCGGGTGAGCAGTTCGAGGCCGGATCGGCCGGGCATGCGGATGTCGGTCATCAGCACATCGGGCGCATCGCGCCGCAGCGCATCGAGTGCGGGCTCGGCGGCCTCGAAGGCGCGGGGAGTCATCCCGGCGTTGCGCAGGGCGCGCTCGAGGACCCAGCGGATGGAGGCGTCGTCGTCGATGATCCAGACTCGAAGCGCCGGGGTCATGAAGCCTCCCCCAACGGCAGCAGCAGCGTGAACACCGTGCAGCCGGGCTCGCTGTCGAATTCGATCAGTCCGCCATTGCGGCAGACCAGCTCCTGCGCGACCGCGAGTCCCAGGCCCGTGCCGTCGGGGCGCCCGGTCACCAGGGGATAGAACAGACTCGAGCGCAACTCCTGCGGGACGCCGGGGCCATCATCCTGCACCTGCACGCTCGCCACCAGCCGGTGCCTGGCCGAGCCGATGCTCACGCCGCTCAGTGCGCGGGTACGCAACACGATCCGGCCATGCCCGCCCAGCGCCTGCAGCGCGTTGCGCATCACGTTGATCAGCGCCTGGATGATTTGATTGCGATCGAGGGAGGCGTTCGGCAGACTCGGGTCGTAGTCGCGGTCGATGACGATCTGTTCGCCCGCCTCGGCGCGCAACAGCCGGTAGACGTGCTCGCAGATCTCGTGCACGTTGAGCAGCGATTTCTGCGGCACACGCTTCGGTCCCGCGATCGAGTCGACCAGCGCGGCGAGGCGATCCGCCTCGCCGATGATGACCTGCGTGTATTCCTTCAGCCCGGGAGCGGGCAGCTCGCGCTCGAGCAGTTGCGCCGCGCCGCGCAGGCCACCGAGCGGATTTTTGATCTCATGCGCCAGCTGGCGGATCATGAGGCGGCTGCCGTCGAGTCGCGCCAGCAGGTCATTTTCGCGGGTGATGCGCTGGCGCTGCGTGGCGTCGGCGAGCTCGAGCAGCAGGTGAGTGCCCGTGACCGGCCCTTCGATCGGGGTGATGGTCACATCGAGGGTGCGCGCCTCGCGTGGGGCGGACGCCAGGCGCACCGTGAGCTCGCGGTCGGCGATGCCCTCTCCGGTCTCGAGCGCCCGCCGCAGGCTGGTCTTCAGCCCGTTGGCCTCATGCAGGAAATCGGTGAACGGCCGGCCGCGCGCCTGGTTGAGACTGAACGCGAGCAGGTCCTGGGCGGCGACATTGGCGTAGATGGCGCACAGCTGCGCGTCCAACACGATGATGCCAGTCGACAGGGCGTCGAGGAGACCCGCCGGATCGAAGTGCGCGAGCGCGGAGGGTGTGCTGTGGTCAAAGGCCACGGCGCCCCCTGGGATACGCCCCTAGCGCGGCGGAGGATGATGATAGAGCGGACTGTGCGGATTGAGGACCGACGGCTGGTGCACGTAGAACGTGACCGTGGAGGTCTCGCAGAGTATTTGCCCGTAGCCATCCACCACGACCGCCGAGACCGTATGCTGGCCTCGATTGACCGGGAAGGTGAACGAGGGTCCGTGGCCCGGCATCTGCCGGCCATCGAAGAAGAGCCGGACGTGGTTGTCGCCGTGCAGCGCAGGATCGGTCTGTACGACCGCGGTGGCCTTGTAGACGTTCATCAGCATCTGCTGGTCGTGAGGCTGCGCGATGGTGCAGCTGCGGTAGGCCGGCGCGGCAGCGGCCTGCGGGGCGGTGGTTGCTGGTGAAGCGGGCTCGGCCGCAGCAGGCGGCGCTGAGTAGGTCTGGGCGCCGGTGATCTGCACCTTCCTGGCGTTCGGATGCGGCTGATCGCTGTAATGGATGACGCCGTGGGCGTCGACCCACTTGTATACCGTGATCTGGCCCTGTCCGGCCAGCGCTGCGCCTCCCGCGCAGAGGAGGGCAGCCAGGACGAGCGACCGGGAGCGAGTCAATCGGGTGGCGCGCATGAGGGTGCAGCATAGCCCGATCCGCCTCCGGGTTCAAAGGCGTGGGAATATGACAAGTCTCCGGGGACACGTCCTGTGTCCCCGGAGGTACTCCATCCACTGCGGACCTCCCGTGTCGGGAGGCCGTTGCGGCCATCGATGATGGTGTCTCGCTCACCGTCCGTTCAGCAGCTGTAGTACATCTCCATCTCGATCGGGTGCGTGGCCATGCGGAACCGGGTGATCTCCTGCATCTTCAGGCCGATGTAGGCGTCGATCACGTCGTTGGTGAACACCCCGCCGCGCGTCAGGAACTCGCGATCCTTGTCGAGGTACTCGATCGCCATGTCGAGCGAGTGGCAGACGGTCGGGATGTGCTTGGCCTCTTCCGGCTCGAGGTCGTAGAGATCCTTGTCCGCGGGCTCGCCGGGGTGGATCTTGTTCTGGATGCCATCGAGCCCCGCCATCATCATGGCGGCGAAGGCGAAATAGGGGTTCGCGCTCGAATCCGGGAACCGCACCTCGATGCGGCGGGCCTTCGGGTTCGACACCCAGGGGATGCGGATCGAGGCCGAGCGGTTGCGCGCCGAGTAGGCGAGCATGACGGGCGCCTCGAAGCCCGGAACCAGGCGCTTGTAGCTGTTGGTGCCGGCGTTGGTGAAGGCGTTGAGGGCCCTGGCATGCTTGATGATGCCGCCGATGTAGTACAGCGCCAGGTCCGAAAGCCCGCCGTACTTGTCGCCCGCGAACAGCGCCTTGCCGTCTTTCTGCAGCGACTGGTGCACGTGCATGCCGCTGCCGTTGTCGCCGACCAGCGGCTTCGGCATGAAGGTGGCGGTCTTGCCGTAGCGCTGCGCCACGTTGAGCACGGCGTACTTGAGGATCTGCACCTGGTCGGCCTTCATCACCAGGTTGCCGGCGCCGACGCCGATCTCACCCTGGCCGCCGGTGGCCACCTCGTGGTGGTGCACCTCGACCTTCAGGCCGAGCTCCTCCAGGGCGAGACACATGGCCGAGCGGATGTCCTGGTAGGCGTCGACGGGCGGCACCGGGAAGTAACCGCCCTTGATGCCGGGGCGGTGTCCCGTGTTGCCTTCGGAGTACTCAGTGCCCGAGCTCCAGGCACCCTGCACGGAGTCGATGGCGTAGAAGCTGCCGCGCATCTCGTTGCCGTAACGGACGCTGTCGAAAATGAAGAATTCGTTCTCGGGACCGAACATCGCGCTGTCGGCGATGCCGGTCGACTTCAGGTACGCCTCCGCACGCTTGCCGAGCGAGCGCGGATCGCGCTCGTAGCCCTGCATGGTGGCCGGCTCGATGACGTCGCAGCGGAGATTGACCGTGGTCTCGTCGAAGAACGGATCGAGCACCGCCGTGTTCGCCTCGGGCATGAGGATCATGTCCGACTCGTTGATGCCCTTCCAGCCGGCGATGGAGGAGCCGTCGAACATCTTACCGTCACGGAACAGGTCCTCATCGACCAGCCGCGCCGGAATGGTCACGTGCTGTTCCTTGCCGCGGGTATCGGTGAACCGCAGATCCGCGAACTTGACTTCCTTTTCCTTGATCAACTTGATTACATCGGTCGGTGTCATATCGCCTCCGGAGGAATTAGGTGATGCCCGCCGCATCGGCGCCCGAGCCGCCGCTGCGTAAAGTCCTGGGGCAGGCGACCGGTCACTCGTTACCGCTCTAGAGCTTTGGGTAGCGGAGCACCAAGATAGTGCATGCCGCATGCCAAGTCACGGATGGCATTGAATCAATGGGTTAGGAATGATTTGCACGGCGTCATGCACTAATTTAGCGCAGGCATTCGAAGCTTTGCACCAAAATGAGGCGTCAGGAATCCC
>JAJYDK010000105.1 GCA_021777555.1 Pseudomonadota bacterium
AGCTGGTGATTAGTCGAGTAATCAGCAGTACCGAGTAATGCGCAGGAGACCGTTGGTGCGCGGCATTTACCGTGCAAATAGCTTATGTGACCTCACCATTATTGAGGCGCATCCTGGGTGTGGTACTTCATCCGCTCAGGAGATACAGCCATGCCACTTTCCTTTTCTCAGCAGCTTCGCTTGCTCGATGATCTGCGTCGCCGCCTGCAGGCGGTCGGGTATTGCGCGCAGTCCATTGAGCATCTGTGTTCGAATGCCCATGGGTTCCTTCAGTACCTACGAGAGCGCGGCATCGCACTCGACGCAGTGCAGCCAGCGAACGTGGCGATGTTTATGCGCCGCCAACTTCAAGACTACCGTGACCGCCACGGGCGCAGGCCGAACAACAGGAAGGCTTGGCGAACCTGGTGCACCGACGGGGTGGTCCAGCTGCTACGCTTTTCGCGTCCACCGTGGCCACCCGCGCCTCTGCCGAGGAACCGGGGCGAAGCACTCGCGCAGACACTGTGCCGCGACTACCGCCGCTGGCTGGCGGACTGTCGCGGCCTCGCCGCCTCGACCATTGACGGGCACCTCGAGGAGACGCAACGATTTCTGACCTGGTATATCCGTCAGGGCGGCCAGGATGACCGCCTTCAGATGTCGGTTCGGCAGATTGATCAGTATTTACAGCTTCGATCCGCCGGAATTCGGCGAACGACGTTAAAGCTGGTCTCCCTTCGTTTGGCCAGTTTCTTGCGCTTTTTGCATCGTGCCGGACACCTGTCCGTCGATCTTTCCCGCTCAATGATTCATCCGACCCTCTACGAGTTTGAGAACATTCCATCGATACTCAAACCCCAGGAGATCGTGCAGATCCTGAAGACGACCCGCCGGGATCGATCGGCATGCGGTCGGCGCGATTTCGCGATCCTCACGCTGCTGGCTAGGTACGGACTGCGCGCGGGTGAGATCGTCCGGCTGGCCCTGGATGATATCGATTGGCGCGCCAATGCCCTTGTCATTCGTCACGCGAAGGTCCGCGGCACCACCGTTTTGCCGCTACTGCCGGCCGTTGGCGAGGCGTTGTTGGCTTACTTGCAAAGCGGCCGTCCCAAGACCACCGCCCGTGAGGTATTCATTCGCACGTCAGCACCGCGTAAGGGCTTCAGTAGGGGATCGTCTTTGCACGCGCTCGTTCGCCGACGGATGGCCGCGGCGGGCGTTCGGCCTACCGGTAAACGGGGTCCGCATCTGTTTCGACACGCTCATGCCGTCGGGCTCTTGCGCGCCGCCGTGCCGATGAAGACGATCAGCGACCTGCTGGGACATCGGGCAAGCCGCTCGACCGCCGTATATCTCAAGCTCGACAGCGAGGAGTTGCGCACCGTTGCCCTGCCGCTGCCGATCGCGGGGGGTGCGCCATGAGCCGATGGCTGGATGACGGCCATACCGTGATTGATCGATATGCGCGATCACTGACCGTGCGCACCGACAAGACGCGGCGGTTATACCGCATGGAGCTCGCGGCCTTTCAGCGGTTCATCCTCAGGCGCGGCAATGGGGATGATCTCAGCGAAAGTGCCGTGACCGCCTGGGTTCAAGCTCGAGCGCGCGAGATCCCGCTTTCCCTTCTCATCGATCGTGCCGGCATCGTCAATCGCTTTCTCGATGTCCTGGTTCGAGATGGCGCGCTCACCGCCAACCCGTTCGGGACCATTCGCGATCGATATGGTGAACGCAGGCTCGCGCCCATCGTGCGGGCGCTTGCCAGCACCGATCCGACCCAGGCGCTTAAAGCACTGCGTCCGTTGCCGCGATGGGCAAGCCCGCTCGGGCCGCTCATGCAGGATCACCTCGTGCTGATGCGGGCGATGGGGTACCGCTATGTCCGCCAAGAGGTGCGGTTTGCCGCCTTCGACCGATTCCTTCAAACACGTCCCGATCTCACCGGCCAACCGCTTAAAACGATGGTGCAGGCGTGGAGTGAATTCCCACCCACGACTGCCCATGCCTGGAACTGTGCGGAGCTCGCGGCCGAACTCAGTCGGGCGATGCGGCGTATCGACCCGACGGCGGCGTTGTTGCCCCGGGACCCGCGACTGCAGCGACAGGTCCGGCAACAGTATCGGCGGCCCTACATCTACTCGCCCGCCGAGGTGAGCCTGGTATTGGAGATCGCCCGCACGTGGCCGGCACCGCGCTGGCCGCTGTTGCCAGCGACCCTGTACACCATGGTGGTGCTTGCCTACTGTGCCGGACTTCGGCTCGGCGAGATCTTGCGCCTGAACGTAGGCGATGTGCTCTGGGCGGAGTCTGCCATTGAGATCCGCAACACCAAGTTCTATAAATCCCGACGTCTGCCGCTCGCGGAGAGTGCGTTCAGTGCGCTTCGCGATTATCTCGACGCACGCCGACGCGCTGGCGGTCCCGCCGATCCGGATTCGCCACTTTTCTGGCACGCGCGGGGCAAGGGCCGCTATTCCCTGGTCCGCGCGGAGAAGATGCTGGTGGCCGTGCTGCGCCGTTCGGGGCTGAAGACAGGCCGCGGCCGCACGGGTCCGCGTATCCATGACATGCGCCACGCGTTTGTGGTCAATCGCATGCTCGCGTGGTACCGCGAAGGGATCGACGCGGGGCCGCGACTGCAATATCTGGTGACTTATCTCGGACACAAGAGCCTGCACTCAACACTCACCTACCTCACGGTCACCCAGGAGTTACTGCAGCACGCCTGCGAACGCTACCGCGCCGCAGGCGGTGCCAACGTGCTGCATCTCGAAGGCGGCGCATCATGAACGGGGCAGCGGATCTGCCGCGGCTGCTGCGGGCGTTTTTTTACGAGTGGGCGACCCAACAGCGCAACCTTTCACCGCACACCATCCGTTCCTATCGCGATACGTGGCGACTGTTCCTTCGCTTTGCCGCCGAGCGATGCCACCGGCCGGTGACCAAGCTCTGTCTTGAGGATTTGACCGATAAAATCGTGCTCGACTTCCTTGAGGACGGTGAACGCGTTCGTCGCGGTTCGATTGGTACGCGTAACTGTCGCCTGGCGGCGCTGCGGGCGTTTTTCGCGTTCCTCGCCGCGCGCGAGCCGTCAGCGCTCGCGCAATGCAGCGCCGTCTTGCACATCCCCACCAAGCGTGCTGCTCGCCCTGCGCTGTGCTATCTCGATGCCAACGAGGTCGAGGCGATTCTCGCTCAACCTGATCGCCGCACGCTTTCCGGTCAGCGCGACCATGCGCTGTTGTCGTTCCTGTACAACACCGGAGCGCGGATTCAAGAGGCACTCGATGTGTGCCCAAACGCCATTCGATTTGCCGCACCGGCAACGGTACGCCTCGTCGGCAAAGGTCGCAAAGAACGCATTTGTCCCTTGTGGCCCGAAACCATTCAGCTTTTACGGGCACTCTTGAGTCGTCAACCACGCCCCGATGACGAGCCACTGTTTGTCAACCGCCTTGGCCAGCCGCTCGGTGCTTCCGGCGTGCGATTCAAGCTGGCGCAGTACGTGAAGTCCGCGACGCAAACGACACCATCTTTGGCAAAGAAAGACATTTCGCCGCACACATTTCGCCATGCCGCGGCAGTTGCCTTGGTGGCCGCCGGCGTCGATATCACCGTCATTCGCAGCTGGCTTGGACACGCGAGCATTGATACCACGGCACACTACGCCCAAGCCAATCTCGCCACCAAACGC
>JAJYDK010000022.1 GCA_021777555.1 Pseudomonadota bacterium
GCCGTCGTTACGCCGTGCGGGCGCAACTGTTTCGATCCACGCCCCCGCGCGGGGGGCGACGGCAGAGCAGGCGACGATCCTCTGCGGGTACCAGGTTTCGATCCACGCCCCCGCGCGGGGGGCGACCGCGAAACGGAAACAACCGCGCTCGCATGATGTTGTTTCGATCCACGCCCCCGCGCGGGGGGCGACAGTGCCAAGCTTACCCGTTGATTAAGAAGGTCCAACCGATCCAGCCGCGCGAATCCCGCACGTCGACCACCTCTCTGCCGGCCCAGGACAATAGCATCTTCATTTTTTTTGCAGATATTTCATAGACTTGGACCCGGCGCGGACCGACCAGGACAGTGGCAGCAGCTTCAGGTTCGCGCGCCCGGCAAGCAACCCGTTACAAGATGATCGACCCCGCAAGATCCAACGGAGGCTTGGCGCCGACATGCTCGACCCGCGAGCGACCCTTTTTGCCGAGCGCATAGAAACGCAGGCTGTCCGCGGCCGGATCAATCTCCTCGAGTAGCTTGCTGCGCAGCGTTGCCCATTGCGCGGGGTCGACCTCACACTCGAAAACGGAATTTTGCACGCGCTGGCCATAGTCGAGGCAAGTCCGTGCGACGCGCCGCAGCCGCTTCCGCCCCGCCGCGCTCTCGGTGCTCACGTCATAGGTGATCAACATCAGCATCGCGGGTCATTTCCAGATGAAAGGCGGATAGCCATCGAGATCGCCGCGCAAATGGCGCGCGAGCAGCTGTGCCTGAATGTGTGGCACGAGCCCGAGCGTCACCTGTTCACCGAGGAAGGGATGACGAAGCTCTTCTTTCTTGCGTTCTTGCCAGGCGACGAGAACCGCCTTGCGCGCCGCCTCCGTGAGCAGGACCGCGCCTCCCTCTTCAACGACGAAATCGCTCGCCGCGAGCTGACGCCGGTTAATGAGGCTCAGAGCGAGCCGGTCCGCGAGCACGGGGCGGAACTCCTCCATCAGGTCCAGAGCCAGGCTGGCGCGCCCGGGACGGTCGGCGTGAAGCAGGCCCACCTGCGGATCGAGGCCAACCGCCTCAAGCGCCGAACGGCAATCGTGGCCGAGCATGGCATAGAGGAAATTGAGCAGCGAATTGACGCGGTCGAGCGCCGGACGGCGCGAGCGGTTGCGAAAGACAAAGGCGGGATCGTCACAACGCACCAGATGCCAGAAAACCGCGAAATAGGCGTTGGCCGCCTCGCCTTCGAGGCCACGCAGCGCCGCGACATTTGCGGCGGAAAGGGTCCGGCGCGCCGTGTCTCCCAGTCGCTGCTCGCACTGCTCGAGCGCGGCGCACGCTTGCGCCGATAGCGTCTGTCGATGATCGCGCAGCGCGCGGCGCACGACTGTTCGCTGGTTGGCGGCTTTGGCGGCGATCAAGCCGCGGACGAAGGCGAGTGCCCTGGTCTCATCGTCAGCCGCGCGATATTGAGCGCGCCTCAGCAGGACATTGCCAGTCCGCGGCCCCTCCACGCGAGCAAGGAAGCGGCCCTGGGGCGTAAGGAAGGAGACGGCCACCCCGGCTTCGGCGCAGGCCGCCATCAATGCGGGCGACATGCCGGCGCGGCAGAAGCAAATCAGGCTGCCGATCATGTGAATAGGTGCACGTCCACGTTCGGCGCCGTTCACCTCGACGACGATATTGGCGCCGTCCTTGCGGACCCAGGCGTCCTCGCTGGTCACATAAATCGAGTTGAGATGCCTGCGCATCCGCTCAGTCGGCGATCTGGCGCGCCAGCCAGCGACTGATCTTCGGGCAGGCCGCGATCGTCCCGGGCCGGCAGAGCTGCTCGAGCGAGCACCGCCGGCAAGCTGGCATCGGCACGGGCGGCGGTGTGCGTCCTTGTGCGAGCATCTCCCGCACAGCAGCCGCAGTGTTTGCGGTCAGCGCACGAAGCTCGTCATCGAACCGCAAGACCGTGCGGCGGCGGTTCTGCCCATAAAAAAGCGCGCCCTCGGGCACCTCTACGCCGAACATCTCCTCTAGGCACATCGCTTGCGCGCACAGCTGCACCTCATCGGCGTGGTGCGCCTTGGGACGGCCCCGCTTGTACTCGATCGGATAAGGACGTAGGTTTGACGGCCGGCCGTGCAGCTCGACCGCATCGGCCTTGCCGATAACCCCGAGCGCGAGCGAGCGGATCGTGAGGCTGCGTACCGTGCGCACGCCGTCTCGCCGGTCCGCTCCGCCGCGGTCCACCCGTTCATGCAGTATGCGCCCTTCCACAGTCGCACCGTCCTCGAGCCATTGCTGCTCGACATGGATGAGTGCGCACTGCCGCGGGCAAAACAGATAATGTTGCAGTGCGGAGATCGGGACGAGGAAGTCCTCTTCGTTCGGCGGTGTCTCGCTCGTCACTGCAATGCGCATCGCCAACGTGCCACCGGCTCCTCACAGTTGCCTGATGCGCACTCCGGACGGCAGGTCCGTCTCGTCGATCGTCACGGCATAATCGGCAAAGCGGCGCGCCGGCGGCCAGTTGTCGATCTCGGGCGAGCCGATCGCATGCAGCGCATGCGGATCGGCCGAGTCGGCGTTCGGTTGCTTGCGCCAGACCTTGACCCGCTCGAACAGCTTGTCCGCATGCGCGTTTCCGAGCGCGCTCTGATGTTCGAAGACGATGAGTTTGCGCGTGGCCATCTCGCCGCGCGCCGCTGAACGATCATGTTCAAACATGTCGCGTAGCGCCGTCCAGAGCAGGTCGAGGTCGGCCTCGGTGAAGCCAGTCCCCTTGATGTCGTGGCTGGCCAGTGGCGCGGAAACGAAGCCGTGAGCGCGATAGAGACCGTATGGAATGATGTGCTTTCGACCCATTGTGCGGTTGTCCGTGCGCTCGTCCTCGTTGGAGGCAGCCTCACGCTGTGTTTTCTCCGCCTCGTTGGTGGCTGCCATGCGCGTGATCGCGATCTCCAGCGGCAGCACCGGCTCGACCGAGCGCCCGAAGGTGACCTGCACCGGGCCCCGGACCTGACCCGCATTGATGCCGGTCGAAAGCACGGCACCGAAGGCGCGGATGTCGAAGAAGTTATCGCACATCCACTGGCGAATCTTCGTCGCCTCTTCGTCGCCCTTGGGGCTGAGCTTCTTGGCCGTCCTGACCTCCTCGCTGTCGCCTCGGATAGCCGAAAAGGCCTCGCGATGCTTGTTATTGAGGATTGCGCCCTCGGTCACATAAATGCGATATCCCTTGCCGTTCGGCTGGGGCGGAAAGAGCTCGACGAAGTTCCTCACCTTGCGCTTGAGACAGACGTCGGAGACGAGCCCGCAATTGGTTTCCGGATCGAGTCGCGGCAGGTTGCCGGCATCCGGGTCACCATTCGGATTACCGTTCGTCACGTCAAAGAACAGCACGAAATCGTGGCGCCTCGTAAGCGCCGGGCTGGCTTCAGACATCTAGTCCCCCTGCTCGTCGGGCGCGCCGTCCTTTTTCGCGAAACGGGCGGAACGCTGGTGGTAATAACCGATAGCGAAGCGGCCCTGGTCTTCGAGCCGCAGAGAACGCGGCAGCTCCGAGGTCAGACCTTCCATCACCTCGCCAAGCTTGATCTCGATCACCGTGGCCGCACGTGGCTCTTCCTTGCGCAGCTTTCCGAGATGGTTCTGTACACCCCGTAGCAGCAGCGGGAACACGCGTGCCGGAGTAGCCGAGGCGGCGCCGAAGTATCGGTCCCGAATGGTTGCATTCACACCGCGGCCCAACGCGCGCTCTTGCGCCTCTTCGAGCACGGCAAACATCCGGCCGAGCCGGTAGGCGGCATTCGTTTCTTGCTTGTCGAGACTCACGGGCGCACCCCCTCCCCCATCCGATCGCATCAACACGGCACGGATCGCCGCCGCATGCCAGCCCACGCGGGAATCATCCCCGGCGCGCAGCCGCATTATAGCGTTTGAAAGCAGCGTGCGCGGATAGTGTGAACCGCCGAGCACCGCGCGGCTCACTTCGCCAGCCAGCAGCGGCGGGATATTGTCCCATTTCTCCTGCGCAGCCGTGGTTTTGACCAATAGCCGGTTGATTGACGGCCCAGCGCCCCACTGTCGCGGCAGTGGCTCGACCCGGCAATCGCGCTCGTGCGCGGCGAGATTGGATGCCAGCTCGCCGAGGTTCTCGGTGAGCCAGAAGCGAACAGACAGCCGCGCCTCATTGGGGGATAAGCCCAGAATGTGAATGCGCGTTTCCGGATAGAGCGCATCCATGCCGACGCGGGTAGGCAGCCCCTGTGCAAGCGGCTCAAGCGCCTCGCGCAGCTTTGCGGCTTGCTGCGCATCGTAATCCTGCCGCCTCTCGACCCCACCCAATAAGGAGGCCAGGAACGCCTCCGCCGCGGCGGCGGCGGGTTCGTCCCTGGCCGCGCTCGCGTCCGCCCAGAACGCGACGGTGGCGTCCCCAATGCGAATTCGATTGCGGCTGCTGCGATCGAGCAGGCGGCTGAGCGCCGCACCGTAGCGCGCTGCTGCTGCCTGTCCGGTAGGGGCGTTAGCGCCTTGCGTCCTGCCGTAGGATACAAACGCGTCCTTATTGAAGGAGACGAGCCTTGCGCCCGCCGTCTGCGCGCCGTCCACGCCCTTGATCGCTGGGTGGAGCCGGGCGATCGGCCCCCGGTTGCCAGTAATCAGGCAAAACCCTGTCTCGCCTTCGCCCGAACGCGCCTCGATCAGTGGCAATACCGCGGGACGCTCGTGGATGAAGCGCGGCTGACCTCGCTCATCGACATCGCCATCAAGCCGGAAGACGACATTCGTGTCCAGCATCTGGGGAATGAAGGGGGGAGCGTTGAAACGTTCCGGTACCCAATTCTTCAAAAAACGGGACAGAGCGAGCAAGCCCTCGTCACGCTCGTCAACGAGTAGCGCGTCGTGAAGTCTGCAAAAGGCCTGATGTTCCTGCGCCGTCCGCTTACCCTCACCCGCTGTAACGCCGAGCGAGTAGGCCGTCTTGTCCCACAGAAAGTTTGCCACGATTGCAACCGTGCGCTTCTGGCTGGCAGGAACGTCCCGCAGAATTGGCACCGACCTTCTTCCGCTCGAGTCGCGCAGGTCCATGACCGCGGCCGGCTCACCGGTTGAATCGATCACAACGGCGAAGCTAATCTTCTCGCGGCTGAAGGCGGGCGGCTCGGCCTCCCCGCGCGCCGCCATGCGCTCATAATAGCTAGCGAGCGACTGGAGAACCGTCATCCAGCCGTCCCTTGGGCGAGCAGCTTCTCCACTTCGAGCACGCCATCCTCGAGCCGGGCGCGGAAGAAACGTGCCGGCATCTCAGCTGTGTAGCCGGGCTCGTAGGTCATCCACCCCAGATCGCGATTGCGGTCAGTCGCGGGCAGTAGAGAGGGCGGTAAGCTTTCCCCCTCCTCGAGCAGGCGGAAGTCGGCGGGGAATTCACGCGTGCCTAGACAGGGGCGGTGGAAGCACTGTCCCTCCCGCGCGCGGCGGTTGAACATGCTGATGTGCTTGGCGGGGGTGTCTTCCTCGCCCGCCTTGTCGGTCAGCACGAACCGCGCCTCGATCACGTAGCCGACATCGGCCAGCAACGTCGCCGCACGTTGCTGCCGGGTTGCCGCGACGTCGATGCCGAGCTCGGCGGTCGTGCCCTTCCTCATCGCTATCGCGGCACTATGCGTCGATGCCTTTTGCGAGGTTTCGTTGCGGCGGATCGAGACGAACCGTATTGGCTTCAGCACGTGGATGCGCGTGACTTCCCAGCGAATCGCCGGCTTCCAATGTACCGCCTCCAGGACGCCGCGCGCCGCGGAAGGGGTCATCACGTCGTAGGAGACGCGCTCCACCTTCATCTCGGGCCTGGTGAAGCACGCATGATCACCCCAGACATGCAGCCGGACGCCGTAGGCCATCCATTCCCCCTTTTCTGAAAGCCTTGCACAGCGGCGGCGCGTGCGCAAGCCCCACTCTGTTCAAAGATCAGCGGATCACATGAATCCGGCTTCGATGCTCATTCCGAATGGGTCAAGCGACAAGCCGGTTTGATCACTGTACAGGCCGTCGGCGACCAGCGCGACGAAGCGATCGCCGTAATCTGGGTTGACCGGCTGGACGGCGCCACTCGCGATCATTGCCAATCGCGCTCTCACGGGTACCGAGACGGTGAATTGCTGCAGGCGTCGCAGCACCGCCCCGGGCGGTCGCTTGGCGAACCGAAGCGCGTCGAGCAGCTGCGGCACTTCATCCGGATCGTTCCCGCCGTGCCATCGGACGATCACCGGATCCATAATGTCCTCGATGATATGGAAGGCTGCGGCGATGCTCGCGAACGGGGTGTCAATCTTGAGGCTTCTGGCGTCGAAGCTTTCCTTGATAGCCGCAATGATGGGATAGCGCTCGCCATCGAGCTTCGCGGCATCGAGCGCGTCCTCTCCCTTGACCCAATAGAGCGTCCGGAAATACTGGCGCACCGCCTCCAGCCCGAGCGGGTCCTCGCCATGGTGACGCAGTGCCTCCTTCATCGCATCTACCGGTTGGCGGAACACCGGCGGTAGCTTGTGGTCAACCGCCTCGAACAGGACTGTGCGACCCACCGGCAACTTTCCCTCGCGATTGCAGCGGCCTGCCGCCTGTGCCAGAGAATCCAGTCCTGTCTCCGCGCGCCACACTTCCGGAAAGTCCAGATCCACACCGGCCTCGATCAGCGAGGTCGCGACCAGCCGTACCGGGCGCCCAGCTGCTAGAGCCGTCCGGATGTCTGCGAGCATCACGCGCCTATGGAGGGGGCACATCAACGTGGTGAGATGGCGCGCGCCGGAGAGTCCCGAGATCATCCCGTACAGTGCCCGCGCGTGCTTGCGGCTGTTGACGATGCAGAGCATCCGCTCGGTCTCAGCGAAGCGCGCGGCGATCACCGCATCGGGCACACACCCGGCATGTTCCACCTTTACGCGCCTGAGGTTCCGATAGAGCTCCTCCGGGTTTGGGGCGAGCTCACGGTCCTCAGGGATGTCGAGTCCGCCGGTAAAGCTATCCTGTCGCTTCAGTGCGGGCTGGGTCGCGGTACACAGAACCACGCTCGCGCCATAATTTGCCGCGAGCTCGTCAATCGCAGCGATGCAGGGGCGCAGCAGATGAACGGGCAGCGTCTGCGCCTCGTCCAGGATGACGACGCTGCGCGCGAGGTTATGCAGCTTTCGGCAACGCGACGGGCGCGCAGCGTGCAAGCTTTCGAAGAACTGGACTGCGGTGGTCACGACGACCGGCACATCCCAGTTCTCGGCGGCGCGGCGGAGCTTGTGCAAGCCGGTGGGGTCTTCATCGTCGGCCCGTCCGGGATCCTCGCGCGACGGCTGCTCCCAATCGACATTGCCGTGATGCTCGAGCACGTCCTCCTCGCCGAGAGCCTCGCGAAATACGCGGGCGGTCTGCTCGATGATCGAGGTGTAGGGGATTACGTAGATGATCCGCTCGAGCCCATGCCGCACGGCGTGATTAAGCCCGAAGGCGAGGCTGGTGAGCGTCTTGCCGCCGCCGGTTGGCACGGTCATGGTGAACAGACCGGGGGAGAGAGCCGCCTTTGCGCGGGCGTGCACGAGGATGTCGGCGCGCAGCCTGTCAATCGGCCCGGGCTCGGCCTTCTTGACCAAGCGCGTCATGTATTCATCCAGGCGCGCTTGCAGCACGGATAGCGGCGCATGGTCCCCGCGTTGGATCCTCTCACCGGCGGCCTGTGCATAGAAGCGCTCCGTCGCCAAGAAATCCGCGTCGACCAGGCACGAGAAGAGCATCCGGCACAGAAAGGCAAGCGAGTAGCCGGGGTCACTTTTGCGCTCCGGCTTGAACGGCAGACGCGCTCTGAGCCGCTCGGAGAGGCCGTGAGTCTGCGCTTCCCAGCCGTCATAATGCGGCACCGCCTTGGCGAGTCGCGCATCGAGCGTGGCGGCGTTGCCCCCAGTTCCGTCGGCAAGTCCAGCATGATGGCCCGCCACCGCAAACGCGATCAACCGGCCGAAGACAGCTTGGTCACGGGCGGCGTACCTGCGCGCGGCAACCTGGGCACCTGCCGTGCTGTGATCGGGGCTCGGCGCCCTACCACGGATGTATTTCTGATACTGATCGGAGCACTTGCCAATGTCGTGCAGTAGGCCAGCGGCGCGGGCGATCTCGTCTGCACCGAAGCGCACGGCGAACTCAGCCGCCCGATTGCCCACCTCCGCCAGATGCACTGACAGCAACTCCCAATCTGCTTCGTCCCGCTCCCGAAGAGAGTGTGCGTACTGCACGGCTGCACCTTATTGAACACGCAGAGAGTCGCCGAGATAAGAGCGTAGCGTATGCCGATTCATCAAGCACTCCGGCTTTCCGAGGGCGAGGCGCAAGGCGTCCGGGGCCCTGCATATGAGCCACATGGATCTTCTCTGGACTTGCGCGCATACGCGGGCCGAGCTGGTATCAGCCGAACGCCAAGGCAACCCGGTTTGGCTTGGTAATCGCTCCGGCTCCATCCAACCCGGAAAACGGAATCGGAATAATTCTCGTGTGGCGAAGTGGGCCGGACTCCCCAGTTGATCACCCCGAGCCGGCCAATTCTTGGAATTGACCACAGACTTGACCACAGTCACTTCGAAGATTGCTTTTTTTGATTGGTCGGAGCGCCGAGATTTGAACTTGGGACCCCTTGCACCCCATGCATCCGCCGGCACGGCACTGTCGGCAACCTCGATCCATTGCCGCCGCTCCGAGAGCGGCAACCGGTTCCACCATGCGATGCCACCTCCACATTTGCCGGCCGGCCCTGCGCCTCGGGCACTGCAGGATTCATAGCAGCCACGGGACACCTCGGCAGGGTGTTGCGTGGTAAAGCCGCTCTGGCGTGAGTGAACACGTCCAGGACGGCGACTACACTCGCCATGACTGCCACAGGGAAGGCTCGAAACCGAAAGCGGACACAAACGCGGACACAGACCCTTCCGCGTCCCTTCGTAAGTATTGGTCGGGGCAGGGAGATTCGAACTCCCGACCCTCTGCTCCCAAAGCAGATGCGCTACCAGACTGCGCCATGCCCCGACCTGAGCGGTACCCGCCGGAATCCGCCATGACGCTCCCGGACAGCCCGGGCGACGGATCTGATCTTCCGGCCGTTCGGGCATGATATGCGAGAATGGCCAGTCCCACAAAGAACAGGTCCACGAGCTCTATGACGGCACAGGTGATCGACGGCCGCAAGCTGGCCGGAGAGGTCAAGAGTCAAGTCCGCAGCGCGGTCGAGGTGGCCGTGTCCCGCGGCCGCAGGCGCCCGGCGCTGGCCGTCGTCAAGGTGGGCGACAATCCGGCGTCCCAGGTCTACGTGCGCAACAAGCGCAAGGCCTGCGAGGAGGTGGGGATCCGCTCGGTGGCCCACGATCTGGCCCATTCGACCTCCGAGATCGACCTGCTCGCCCTGATCGAGGAGCTGAACCTCGATCCCGAAATCGACGGCATCCTGGTGCAGCTGCCGCTGCCCGACCAGATCCTCTCCACCGCCGTCATCGAGAAGATCGACCCGGCCAAGGACGTCGATGGCTTCCATCCGTACAATGTCGGGCGCCTCGCGCAGCGCATCCCCCTCATCCGGCCCTGCACGCCCTACGGGGTCATCAAGCTCCTCGAATCGATCGGCGCGCCACTCAAAGGGCAGCACGCCGTGATCATCGGCGCCTCCAATATCGTCGGCCGCCCGATGTCGCTCGAACTGCTCCTGATGGGGGCCACGACCACGGTCTGCCACCGCTTCACCACCGACCTGCGCTCCCACGTCGGCCAGGCGGACATCCTGATCGTCGCGGCGGGCAAGCCGGGACTCGTGCCCGGCGAGTGGATCAAACCCGGCGCCATCGTGATCGATGTCGGCATGAATCGTCTGGACAGCGGCAAACTGGTGGGCGACGTTCAGTTCGAGGAAGCCCGCGAGCGCGCCGGCTGGATCACACCCGTTCCGGGCGGGGTCGGCCCGATGACCGTGGCCATGCTGATGCACAACACCCTGGAGGCCTACCAGCGCCGCCACGAGCCGCTCACGCGCTGAGCCGGAGCCTGGCTCCGCGCTTTCGCTCGACAGCACGCCCGCAGGCGGTTTTGGGCCCGTGCCCTCAGGCCCGCCGCCAGACCGTCCTGCCGTCCGGCTTGTCCTCGAGGATCACTCCGAGCGCAGCAAGCTCGTCGCGGATGCGGTCCGACTCGGCCCAGTGCTTCGCCTTGCGCGCCGCGGTCCGCGCCTCGATCCGGCGCTCGATTCCCGCATCATCGGGGCCCGAAGCCGGCCCGCCGCTCGATGCGGTCTCGGCGCCGGCGGGCGCGCCACCCTTGGGCTGCCGCAGCCACTGCTCGGGGCTCACCGTGGCGAGACCCAGCACGTTTGCCAACGATTTCAGTTCCGCGCCGAGCGCCGAGGCGCGCCGCTCATCGCCCGCATCCTTCGCCGAATTGATCTCGCGCGTCAGCGTCTGCAGCACCGCCAGCGCCTCCGGCGTATTGAAATCATCGTCCATGACCTCGCGGAACTTTGCCGTGTGGTACGACTCGGCCGGCGCGGCATCGGACAGGCCCCGCAGCGCGAGGTAAATCCGCTGCAGCGCCGCATCGGCCTGCTCGAGCTGCTCGGGCGAGTAGTTGATCGGCCCCCGGTAGTGGCTCGAGATCACGAAGTAGCGCAGCACTTCCGGATGGCGCAGCTTCGGGAGCACCTCGCGCACGGTGAAGAAGTTGCCGAGCGACTTCGACATCTTCTCGTTGTCGACGTTGACGAAGCCGTTGTGCATCCAGATCTCGGCGAAGCGCTCACCGGTGGCCGCGCACGACTGGGCGATCTCGTTCTCATGGTGCGGGAACTTCAGGTCCATGCCGCCGCCGTGAATGTCGAAATGCGCTCCGAGCAAGGCGATCGACATGGCCGAGCACTCGATGTGCCAGCCCGGCCTGCCCTGCCCCCACGGGGAGTCCCAGGTCGGCTCCCCGGGCTTGGCGTGCTTCCACAGCACGAAGTCGAGCGGGTCGCGCTTCGCCTCGTCCACCTCGATGCGCGCCCCGGCGCGCAGGTCCGAGAGGCGCTTGCCCGAGAGCCGGCCATAGCCTTCGAATTTGGCCACCGCGTACATCACATCGCCGTTCGGGGCCACATAGGCATAGCCGAGCTCGATGAGCCGGCCCACCATCTCGATGATGTGCGGGATGTGGGCGGTGGCGCGCGGCTCGAAGTCCGGGCGCGCGATGCCAAGTTGCGCCTCGTCCTCGTACATGGCGGTGATGAACCGCCCAGTCAGCGCCTCGATCGGCTCACTGTTTTGCGCGGCGCGCCGGATGATCTTGTCGTCGATGTCCGTGATGTTGCGCACGTAGGTCAGCCGGTAGCCGCGCCAGCGCAGATACCGCGCCACCACATCGAACGCAATCAACATGCGCGCGTGCCCGATGTGCACGTAGTTGTACACCGTCAGGCCGCAGACGTACATGCGGACCTCGCCGGGCACGAGGGGCGTGAGGGGCTGCTTCTCTCCGGTGAGCGAGTTGTGAATGCGGATCATGGTCGGATTTCGGTGTCGTGCGGGCGTCGGGGAATCGGTGGGGTCACGAGGCTCAGGCGAGCCGTTTCAGCCGCTCCAGCGCCGCCCCCGCGGGCATGGCCCGCAGGAGCGGGGCGAGCTCCGGACCGTGCGCGCAGCCGGTGAGCGCAAGGCGCAGCGGCATGTAGAGTTCGGCGCCCTTTCGTCCGGTCGCGGCGCGCACCGCCGAGGCGATCGCCGGCAGATCATTGCCACACTGGGCCGCCGCCTGCGCCGCCGCCGCGAAATAGCCGCTGCCGGCGGCCCTGATGGCCTGCTCGGCCGCGGGCTCCAAATCAGGCGGCCCGCCAAATACGATCCGGACCCAGGGCCGCGCGTCCTCCGGCAGCACCACATTCGGCAGCACGGCGGCGATGAACTGGTTTGCGGCGGCCTCCTCCACCCCCGGCGGCAGGAGCGTCCGCAGCCAGCTCAGCGCCTCGGCGCCCGAGAGTCGATGCGCGGCCTCCTTCTGCCAGACACTGAGCTGCTGCGCATCGAAATGCGAGGGCGCGCGCCCGAGGTGCGCCGGGTCGAAGGCGCGAGCCATGGCCTCGAGGTCGAGCAGCGCGTGCTCGGCGCCGGAATGTCCCAGGCGAAAGAGGTAGTTCACGAGCGCCTCGGGACGATACCCTCGCTCGCGGAACTCGCGCACGCTGGTCGCTCCGTGGCGCTTGGACAGGGGCGACCCATCGGGGCCGACGATGAGCGCCATGTGCCCATAGCGGGGTGCCGGCAGGCTCAAGGCCTCGAGCACGAGCAGCTGCCGGGGGGTGTTCGTCAGATGATCCTCCCCGCGCAGCACCTGCGTCACGCCCATGCCCGCATCATCCACGGCGTTGCAGAAAAAAAACGCCGCCGAGCCGTCGCCGCGCCGGATGACGAAATCTCCGATGTCATCGGAGAGAAAACTCTGCGCGCCGTGCACCAGGTCGACGAACTCGATCCGCTGGCCCGCGGGCACGCGAAATCGCGTGGTGGAGGCGAGCCCTTGAACGCGCTTGCGCTCACGCTCCCCGGGGGTCAGATCCCGGCACGTTCCCGCGTAGCGGGGCGGACGGCCCGAGGCGAGCTGCGCGCGGCGGGACGCCTCCAGCTCGAGCGCGCTGCAGAAGCACGGATAGACCGCCCCTTGCCTCTCGAGTGTCTCGAAGAAGCCCTGGTAGATCGCCCCGCGCCGCGACTGGTAGTAGGGTCCGTGCTCGTCCTCCCGCCCCGGACCGGCATCCCAGGTGAGCCCGAGCCAGGTGAGATCCTCGAGCAAGACTTCGGTGTGCCGCTCGTGGCTGCGCCCCGCGTCGGTATCCTCGATGCGCAGCAGGAAGCGCCCGCCGCCGCGGCGGGCCATCAGGAAGTTGAAGAGCGCCGTACGCGCATTGCCGAGGTGCAACTCCCCGGTGGGGCTCGGCGCGAAACGAGTCGTGGGGCCGCGAGCGAACGTCTCGCCGCCGGTGCTGTCCATTCCGGTCATAGCCCGCCATAGTACGAGAATCTCGATCGGCGGACTCGGGCTCATCGAACCCCGGCGCCGTGGCGCTGATAAGATGGCCCGCTTCGCAAAATGGCCCGGAGGACAGATGCATAAGTGGCAGTGGACTCGGATACGGCTCACGGTGGTCCCGCTGGCGCTCCTCGGCGCCCTCCTGCTCGCCCTGCCCGCCGCGCGGGCGCAAAACGCGCAGCCGAACCCGGAGGTGCGCGTCACCACCAGCATGGGCTCGTTCGTGATCGAGCTGCGGCCGGACCGGGCGCCGCTCACGGTGGCGAATTTCCTGCACTATGTGAACAAGGGATTTTACACCAACACCCTGTTTCACCGGGTGATCACCAACTTCATCATCCAGGGCGGCGGACACGATGCCACCTCGCCCTATGCGCTCAAGCCCACCGATCCCCCGGTGGTCAACGAATCCGGCAACGGCCTGGAGAACAAGCGCGGCACGGTGGGCATGGCCCGCGCGGTGGGTCCCGATACCGGCAATTCGCAGTTCTACGTCAATCTGGTCGACAACCCGGAGCTCGATCCGCTGCCCACCCGCTGGGGCTACGCGGTATTCGGCAAGGTGATTCAGGGCATGGACGTCGTCGATCGCATCAGTGAAGTGCCCACCGGGGCCTTCGGGCCGTTCAAGTCGAACGCGCCGCTCACCCCGGTGGTGATCGAGAGCATCGAGCTCGTCAATCCGCCCGGCACCGGAGCCACAGAGAGCCCCCCCGCTCCGGCCGCTCAGCCGGGCGCCACGCCTGCGCCGGGGCCATCCGCCGCGCCGGCACCGGGCCCCTCTTCCCCAGCGCCCGCCGGCGGCAAAGCCACGGCCAAGCCAGCCTCCCCACCGGATCAGGCGGCTGGAGACTCGAACTCCGGATCGTGACCTCGGGCTCGACCGCTCCCGCATCGCATCCGCCCCGTCCGGGGGGGCGGATGCTTTTCGTCTCCGACGTGCATCTCGATGCCGAGGCGCCAGAGAGCCAGAGGCAATTTCTGGATTTCCTCGGCACCGAGGCGAGGCGCGCCGATGCCTTGTACATCCTCGGCGATCTGTTCGAGACCTGGGTGGGAGATGACGACGAGGACTACGGGGCGGTGCTCGAGGCGCTTGCCGGGCTCACGGGCGAGGGCATCGACTGCTTCGTGCTGCACGGCAACCGGGACTTTCTCATCGGCCAGCGGTTCTGCGCGCGAACCGGCTGCCGGCTGCTGCCCGATCCGGTCACCGTGCAGCTCGATGGGGAGCGCGTTCTGCTCACCCACGGGGATGCTCTGTGCACGGACGATCATCCCTACCAGGAACTGCGCACCGTGGTCAGGGACGAGGTATGGCAGAAGCGCTTCCTCACCCTTCCGCTCGCCACGCGTCGGATGTTCGCAAACGAGGCGCGCGCCGGCAGTCGAGCGCATACCGCCCGTACCATTCCCATCATCATGGACGTCAACGGCCGAGCGGTGGAGAAGGCGTTCCGCGCCACGCGGGCGCGGCGGATCATCCACGGCCACACCCATCGCCCGGGTGTACACGATACCCTTCTCGAGGGCCAACCCGCCCAGCGCATCGTCCTCGGCGCCTGGTACGAGCAGGGCAGCTGCCTGCTCTACCAGGACGGCCGTTACGAGCTGCGCACTCTCCCGCGCTGAGGCGGCTCAGGGTGCTCGGGGCCGGGCAACCGCCATGCCGCCCATGCCCATGTGGCGCATGATGTGCATCCGTCCGGGCATGAGGAGCTTGAATTTCTTCATCTGCTCGGGACTGAGCACCCCCGAGAGCCGGGTCAGCGTCTCCTGGTGAACGGTCCTGTGGGTGGCGCGCATCTGGCGCATCACCTGCCTCATGCTGCGGCGCATCTTCGCGTGCTCCTCGGCGAGAATCGCCTTCACCCGAGCCTGCTGGGCGGGCGTCAGCTCGAGCAGCACGGTGAGCCGCTCCATCCGCCGCTGCTCCATGCGCTGCATCATCGTGCGGAAATGGCCCGCGCATGGCGGCCCCGCGGCGGCCGCCTGGGGATTGGCAAGCGCCACGCCCGTCACACCCAACATCATCAATAACATCAGACTGCGTCTCATGATCGGTCCTCTGTCGATGGCCTCTACCTGGCGTCACTGTAGCGCGCGGCGCCCTCGCCTCGCCGTAAGCAATGATTGCAGCGGCGGCCCGTATCTCAATGTCTCTCAAGAAATCTGAGCGGCGGCCGGCGCGGCAGGATGAGCTCGGCTTCGAGCCCCCCTTGCGGCCGGTTGCGCAGCATCACCGTGCCGCCGTGCCCCTGGGCCACATCCCGCGCGATGCTCAGCCCGAGCCCCGTGCCCCCGGTGTCGCGATTGCGCGAAGCCTCCACCCGGTGGAAGGGTTCGAAAACCCGCTCAAGCTCCTCCGGCGCGATGCCCGGCCCCTCGTCACGGATGCGAATGCGCAACGCCTCGCCATCCTGCACGGTGATCTCGGCGCGCTTGCCGAACTTCACGGCGTTGCCGACCAGGTTGGTCAGACAGCGCTTGAGCGCTTGAGGCCGGCCGGGGAACGGCGCGAGCGCCCGGCCTGACACGGTGACCGACTCGCCCATCTCGAGGAAGCCCTTGCGCACCGACTCGATGAGCGCACTGACATCGAGGGGCTCGCGAGCCTCCTGTTCGTCCAGGCCGCGAAACAGCGCGAGCGCCCCATGCACCATGCTCTCCATCTCATCGAGCTCTTTGCCGAGGCGCGCGCGCAACGCGGCGTCCTCGATCAGGGTCTCGACCTGAAGCCGCAACCGCGTGAGCGGGGTCTTCAGGTCATGGGACATGGCGGCGAGCACCCGGGTGCGGCTGTCGAGGTAACGGTGCAACCGGTCCTGCATGGTGTTGAATGCGCGGGCGGCGTGGCGCAGCTCGCGAGCCCCCTTCTCCGCAAGCGGCGCCGCCCTGCCGCCGTCTCCGATGGCCTGCGCGGCCCGCGCCAGATGCGACAGCGGCCGGGTGATCCCGCGCGTTGCGACATACAAGGCCATCACCAGCACCACCACCAGCAGCACCAGGTTGAGGACCAGGCGGCGCGACAGCGGCACCTGCGGATAAAGGCGCTCCACGCGGAACACGAGCGCGGGGTGCGCGGGAGCGCGGACCTGCACATCGTAGAAGTCCGTTGAGCCGCCCGGCGAGCTGAAAAACGGCGCCGGCATCCGGATGACCTGCGCAGCCGCGGTGCTCGCCGGACCCACCTTCACCTGGTACCCGCCGCCGAGATCGGCCCGCAGATGCTGCTCGAGGAGCTGTCGCGCATGGGTGCGATAGGGCAGCCGCACGACGAAGTCCGGTCTCATCCTGCGAAATGCGAACTTCCCTCCGGCGAGAAAGAAGCGGGGGCGTGCGAGCGGACCGTGCGGGCCGAGGAAGGCCGTTGGGCCTCCCGCAGGAGGCGCGCGATCAGGGGGTGGCGTCCCGCGAGCACCGGGTCCTCGCCAGATCCGGATGGGCCCCGATGCCTGACCCGGGCCGCGCCCACGCAGCGTGCAGGGTCCGGGAGATGCGCAGTCGAGGATCGCCCCACGCAGGCGCAATCGCAGGAACCCCGGACCCATCGGCCCTGGCTCGCCCCCCGCCCTCAACCGCGCCAGGACCTGCGCCCGCCTTGCCGAGGGCAGCCGGTCGAGCAGCAAAGCCGTCTCGGTGATCCGCCGCGCCCACATGCGCGTGGTCGCCTCGATCACGATGCGCTCGCTGTTGCGGGTGAGCAGATACAGTCCCACCGCCTCGGCAATGAGCACTCCGAGCACCGTGGCGGCGATCAACCGACCGAACAGCGATTGGGGCCACAGCGTAACGCGCACTCGCCCCCCGGACTCCGCTCAGTGTGTTTCCACGGGGACACCGATGACGTATCCCTCGCCGTAGACGGTCTTGATGATGCTAGGCGCCCGAGCGTCATCCCCGAGGATCTGGCGCAGCCGGCTCACGCGAACATCGATGCTGCGGTCGAACGGATCGGCCTCCCGGCCCCGAAGCAGCTCGACGAGCCGGGTACGCGAGAGCACCCGGTTGCCCGCGGACAACAACACCGCGAGAAGCCGATACTCCCCGCCGCTCAACTGCACCTCGCCGTCGTTTCCCGCGAGAGTTCTGCGCGTGGTATCGAGACGCCAGCCGTCAAAGGTGAATGCGTGCACGGTCTGCGGATTCGGATCGCGCGGCGCATGCGCCGCCCGGCGCAATACGGCGCGGATTCGGACCAACAGCTCGCGCGGATTGAAGGGCTTCGCCAGATAGTCATCCGCACCCAGCTCGAGTCCCACGATCCGATCGACGTCCTCGCCACGGGCGGTCAACATGATCACCGGCACCTGGGAATGAGTGCGCAGCTCCCGGCAGATCGACAGGCCATCCTCTCCGGGCAGCATGAGATCGAGCACGATCAGATCGATGTGGCTGCGCTCCATCACCCGGCGCATCTCGCGCCCATCCGCCACGGCCGTCGCGCGCAAGCCGTGCCTGTCCAGGTACTGACTCAACAGAGTACGGATTTCGCGGTCGTCATCGACGATCAACAGGTGGGAACGATCGGACATCGCCGGGCCTCGTGGGATGAAAGATACCTGAACTTCCGACCGCGGCGGCGGAAATTCGTGCGATTTCAGCGTGCCGCGGACCCACTTTGTAACCAATTGTTGCCAGAGGCCTACCGGCAGTCTGCAGACAGCTTCAGGCCGATCACCAGATCCGCGACGTTCGTGCCCGTCGGACCGGTGCGCAGCAGTGCGCCGGCGGCTTCCAGCGCGGCGCCGGAATCGGCGCGGCGCAGGCAGTCATCGGGATCGAGTCCCATCAAGGCGATCCGCCCGCAGGTGTCGGCGTCGACCACCGCGCCCGCATCGTCGGTGCTGCCGTCGGTGCCATCCGTGCCGGCTGCCAGCAGCATCAGATCCGGGTAGCCGGCGATCAAGCGGGCCGCCGAAAGCGCCAGATGCTGGTTGCGCCCGCCGCGGCCGGGCTGCGCGGGCAGACGCACCGTCGACTCCCCTCCCCAGACGCGCACCTGGACCTGCCCGAGCGCGAGCTCGTGAGTGAACTGCACCGCGAGCCGGCCCGCATCCCCGGTGAACCTGCGGGCCGCGCGACGTGCGGAAAGCCGCCGCTCGGCTGCGGCCGCGAGGACGGCCTCGACCGCCATGTCCACCGAGGCGATCACCTGGCGCTGAATGCGGTCACCGCCGGGCGCTGGCGCCAGAATTCCGGACCCGATCACCATCGGATCGTCATCCGGCACATCCGAGATGAGCAGCGCCCGTGCCTCGCGGCCGCCGAGCCGCGCGGCGAGCCGTCCGCCCTTGATCTGCGAGAGGCGTGCACGGCGGCTGTTGAGCTCCGAGATGTTCAGCTCCGTCGCCAACCCCTCACGCGAAACGCGCACGATCTCCTCGAGCGTCACTCCAGCTTTGGGCACCTCGACCAGCGCCGACGCCCCGCCCGAGATCAGAAACAGCGGTGTGACGTGAGGCGGCAGGCTCTCCAGCCACTCGAACAACCGCTGGCCGGCCCGCACGGAACGCTCATCCGGCACCGGATGGCCGCTTTCGTGTATCTCCACTGCCGGGCAGTCGCGCAGCTCCGGCGCCACGTGCCCGGGCTTGGTGATGAGCAGCACCGCCTCCAGCGCCTCACCCAGCGCCGCACGCGCCCCGAGCGCCATCGCGGAGGCCGCCTTGCCGATGGCCGCAACCCAGACTCCGCCCTCGGGCCGTCCCGGAGGCCGGCTGAGCGCCTCCTGCACGCAACGCCGGCCGTCGACGCTGGCAAGCCCTGCGTGCAACAGATCGTTCAGCAGCTCGCGGCGCGCATCGGCACGGCTCATGAGCTCAGGCGTGGATCAGTTTCAGCGATCCGCGCCCCTCGCGGACCAGCTTCTTCGCCTCGTCCGAGCGCTCCATCTGCAATCGCGCGAGGTACTCGGGCGTCACATCGCCCGTCACGTACTCACCGGAGAAGCAGGACGTGTCGAACTCCTCGACGCGCGAGTCCTCGTGCCGGCAGGCGGCGATGAGGTCATCGAGGTCCTGGTAAATGAGCCAGTCGGCGCCGATCAGGCGCGCCACCTCATCCACCCGCCGGCCGCTGGCGACCAGCTCGTGCGCCGCCGGCATGTCGATGCCGTAGACATTGGGATAGCGGACAGGCGGAGCGGCCGAGGCGAAGTAGACCTTGTGCGCGCCCGCTTCCCGGGCGAGCTCGATGATCTGCGCGGAAGTGGTGCCGCGCACGATGGAGTCATCCACCAACAGCACGTTCTTGCCCCGGAATTCCAGATCGATGGCGTTCAGCTTGCTGCGCACGGATTTCTGCCGCTGCTCCTGCCCCGGCATGATGAATGTCCGGCCGATGTAGCGATTCTTGATGAAGCCCTCGCGATACTTCAGCCCGAGGCGCTGCGCCAGCTGCAGCGCGCTCGTGCGGCTGGTATCGGGGATGGGGATGACGACGTCGATGTCGTGATTGGGATGCTCGCGCAGGATCTTCTCGGCGAGGCGGTCCCCCATGCGCATGCGGGCCCGGTACACCGAGATGTTGTCGATCTTGGAGTCGGGGCGGGCGAAGTAGACGTACTCGAAGATGCAGGGAGTATGCCGGGTGCCGGTCACGCACTGATGCGAGAGCAGCCGCCCGGCCCCATCGATCAGCACGGCCTCGCCCGGCTCGATGTCGCGCACCAAGTGGAAGGACAGGCTGTCGAGCGCCACGCTCTCGGAGGCGAGCATCCACTCCGGACCCCGGGGCGTGTCGCGCCGGCCGAGCACCAGAGGCCGGATGCCATTCGGATCGCGAAATCCGACGATGCCGTGCCCGATGATCATGGCGATCACCGCAAAGCCGCCGCGGCAGCGGCGGTACACCGCCTCGAGGGCGGTGAACACGTCCGCGGGAGTCACCCGCGGTGTGCCGATGCGCTGCAGCTCGGAGGCGAATACGTTCAGCAGCACCTCGGAGTCGGATCGGGTGTTCAGGTGCCGGCGATCCTCGCGGATCAGCACTTCCGCGAGCTCCGTGGCATTGGTCAGGTTGCCGTTGTGAGCGAGACAGATGCCGTAGGGGGAGTTGACGTAGAAGGGTTGCGCCTCGGAGGCGCTGTCGCAGCCGGCGGTGGGATAGCGGACGTGGCCGATGCCGAAGTTGCCCTTGAGCTCGAGCATGTGTTGCTGCTGGAACACGTCGCGCACGAGGCCGCTGCCCTTGCGCACGCTCAAGCCCGCCTCTCCGCTGGTGGCGATGCCGGCGGCGTCCTGACCGCGGTGTTGCAGCACCGTCAGCGCGTCATAGATGCGCTGATTGACCACACCGGTGCCGACCAGACCGACGATTCCACACATGCGCTACCTCACACCCGTTTCGCCCCCACCAGCACCTGCAGACCGTTGGCGATTGCGTGGCCGTAGGGGATCAGGAAGGAATGGTGCCACCAGCCTTGCGATTCAAGGTGCAGCAGCCGTCCCAGGATGACGAACACACCGAGAAGCACCGCCCCGCGGGCGGCGCCGAACAGAAAGCCGAGAAAGCGGTCCGTCCCGTCGAATATCGACCGGCGCACGAAATGGCCGACGGCCACGCCGATGATCATGCCGGCGAGCAGAACGAGCGCCACGATGATGATCCGCGCCGCCCACGGCCGCACCGCCGGGTCCGCGAGCAGGCCTCCCAGATGAGGCTCGAGCGCCGGGGCGAAATGCCAGCCGACGAACAGCGCCACCAGCCAGGTGGCGAGCGCGATGGCCTCGCGCAAGAAGCCCCTGACCGCTCCCCACACGGCGGACAAGGCAATCCCGGCAATCACCACGTAATCGGCTGCGTTCATGGTCAGGGCTTGGGCAGTGATCCGCTGAGACCCGTCATCGCAAGTGCAAGCGCGGGAGAAAACCCCTCTGAGCGCCGTCATCGCAAGCGGAGGGGTCCGAGTGAATGGGCGCGGATTGTACAAGAGCGCCTCGTGCGCCGCTCGGTACCGCGTCACCCCGGGAGCACCTCGCCCCGCAGGCCGGCCGAGCGCAATCGCCGCGCCAGATGCGCTGCGGCCGCCCGGCTGCCGACCGGTCCCGACCACACTCGCCACAGAATGCGGCCCCTCACCCGGCTCGGGGAGACCGAGACTCGGAACCCCTTCACACGAAGCCGGCGGGCGAGACGCAGCGCATTGGCATGGACTGAAAAATAGCCCAGCTGCACCACCCACCCGGGTGACACCGCCGGCCTGTGCGCCATCGCGGCCCGCGAGCTTCTCTTCGGGCCGCCCGCGATTGCGGTTGAGGTCTTCGCCCGGCGTGCCGGGGTCACCTCGGGGGGCGCCTCCGAGGGCGCCTCGCCCCGGGAGGCCGTGGCCGTAGGCGCTACCGCGGTGATTGCGGCCGCTCGGGACGGCGGGGATGCGGAAACTTTCCCCTTCGCCTGGACCGCTGATGGGGCGGTCTGCCCGCCTGGAGCCTTTGCGGCCGCCAAGCCGCCCGCGGCCGTCGCACCCGTGACCGGGGCGGCATTCGTGAGACTGAGGGTGTAGGAACGTATGGGCGGCTCAGGTTGGGAAGACCGGCTGCCAGCCGGAGAATCGACGGACACGGTCGAGGGTCGGACCGCAATCCCGGCCGTGGGCTTGCCCCGAAGCGGTCCGGTCAGCAGCTCCGGAACCAACAGCACGATCAGCGCCACGAGGATGATGGCGCCCGTCAGTCGCTCTTTCACTGCGCGCAGTATACCCCAAGCCACTTCAACGCCGGGGCCACCGTATGCACCGAGCCGCAGACGATCACCCGATCGCCCGGACGGGCCTCGAGGCGCGCCGCCTCGCAGGCCTCCAGCACCGAGACCGAGAGCTTGGGATCCGTCGCGACCGCCGCCAGCCGCCCGGCCAGCTCCGCAGCGTCGATACCCCGCGGCGGCGGCAGGCCGCACAGGTACCACTGGTCGATCACCGGAGCCAATGCCGCGCCGATGGCCGCCGCATCCTTGTCGCCGAGAATCCCGATGACCGCCAGCGTGCGGCCGTGGTGGGGGCGTTGCCGCAGCTGCGCCGCGAACATCTCGGCGGCCGGCGGATTGTGCGCGATGTCGAGAATCCATTCGACCGGCCCGGGCACGACCTGAAAGCGGCCCTGCAGGCGCACCCGCCCCAGTGCGCCCGCCACGGTGGCCTGATCGAGGGCCGGGGGAATGCCCGCGCGCGCCGCGCCGCCCCTGGCTGCCAGGGTCTCGATCGCCGCGAGCGCGGTGGCCGCATTGCGGTACTGGATCCGACCCTCAAGGCTCGAGGGAGGCAGATCATCGAGCCGCAGACGCAATCCCCGATAGCTCCAGCGCCCACCCTCCTCGAGGCGCCACGAGAAATCCCGATCGGCCACCACCGGCACCGCGCCGAGGCGCTCGATCACCGAGTACACGCTCTCGGGCATTCGCTCCGTACCGAGCACAGCGGGCCTGCCGGGGCGAAAGATCCCGGCCTTCTCCGCGCCGATCTCATCGAGCGTGTCCCCGAGCCAATCGCGATGATCGAAGCCCACCGAGCACAGCACCGCCACATCGGCATCCACCAGGTTGGTGGCATCGAGCCGCCCGCCGAGCCCCACCTCGAGGAGCGCGAACTGAACCGCCCGCTCGGCGAACAGCCACAGCGCCGCGAGCGTGTTGTATTCGAAGAACGTGAGCGAGGTGGAGCCGCGCGCCGCCTCGATCCGCTCGAATGCGCACACCAGCGACTCATCGTCGACTTCCGTTCCGTCGATGCGGATGCGCTCGTTGTATCGAATGAAATGCGGCGAGGTGAACAGGCCCGTCGAGCATCCCGCCGCGCGCAGCAGCGCCTCGAGATGCGCCACCGTGGATCCCTTGCCGTTGGTGCCGGCCACTGTGATGACCGTTGCGGCGGGCTTGTCGAGACCGAGCCGCCGCGCCACGACGCAAACACGCTCGAGGCCGAGATCGATCGCACTGGGATGCGCCGCCTCCTGGCGCGAGAGCCACTGCTCGAGCGAATCGGTCACCGAAGGCCTCCCGGCGGGCTCGGGCGGGTCCGGCCGCTCAGGCCGCCGCCTGCGGCTGCTTCGTGAGCAAGCGCAGGATCGCGGCGATGCGCGCGCGCATCTCGCGTCGATCGACGATCATGTCGAGCGCGCCATGCTCGAGCAGGAACTCGCTGCGCTGGAATCCCTCCGGCAGGGTCTCGCGCACGGTCTGTTTGATCACCCGCGGACCGGCGAAGCCGATGAGCGCGCGCGGCTCGGCGAGATTGAGGTCTCCGAGCATCGCGAGGCTCGCCGACACACCGCCGGTCGTCGGGTCGGTCATCACCGAGATGAACGGCAGGCCGGCCTCCTTCAGTTGCGCCAGCGCGGCTGAAGTCTTCGCCATCTGCAAGAGCGAGTAGAGCGCCTCCTGCATGCGCGCTCCGCCACTCGCCGTGAAGCACACGAGCGACTCGCGTTTCGCGATGCAGTGGTCCACGGCGCGCTTGAAGCGCTCGCCCACCACCGAGCCCATCGAGCCGCCGAGGAACTGGAACTCGAAGGCGCAGGCGACCACCGACAGCCCCTCGAGCCGGCCGGCGAGCACGATGAGCGCATCCGACTCGCCGGTGGACTTCTGCGCCTGGGCGAGGCGGTCCTTGTAGCGCTTGCTGTCACGGAACTTCAGCGGATCCTCGGGGCTGATGCGCGAACCGAGCTCCTCGGTCGACTCCGGGTCGAGAAAGGCATCGAGCCGCTCGCGCGCGCCGATGCGCATGTGATGCGAGCACTTGGGACACACGTACAGGTTGCGCTCGAGCTCGGCCCGGTACAGCACCGCGTCGCACGCCGGACACTTGATCCACAGCCCCTCGGGCACCGAGCGCGTACGCCGCTCGGTCTTGATGCGGGACGGCATGATCTTTTCGAACCAGGACATTTGGGACCCTCCGACGGTCAGCCGGCGATGATATCCGATTGGCCGCCGGGCACAGGGGGGGCGTTCGGCGAAGGCCCAGGCAGAGCGAAGGCCTCGGGGTAGCGGACGGCCCAGAGATACAGCCCGTCAGCCGGGGCCGTCGGCGCGGCGTGCCGCCGGTCCCGCCCGGCCAGCACCTGCGCGGCCCACTGCGGGGGCGCCTCCCCCTTGCCGATGACGATCAGCAGGCCCGCGATGTTGCGCACCATGTGATGGAGGAAGGCGTTGGCCGTGGCTTCGATCGTGATCCAGTCCCCCTCCCGCCACACCACCAGGCGCGCCATGCGGCGGATGGGGGATTTCGCCTGGCACCCGGCGGCGCGAAATGCGCTGAAATCGTGCTCGCCCTCGAGGAGCGCAGCCGCCCGTGCCATCGCACGCTCATCGAGCGGCCGATGCACCCAAGTCACCCGGCGCGCGCACAACGCCGAGCGGGTCTGGCGATTGAGGATGAGGTAGCGGTAGATGCGCGCCTCGGCCGAATAGCGCGCGTGAAAGTGCGCCGGCACCGGCCTCGCCCACGAGACACTGATGTCCTTCGGGAGCTGCGCATTGGCCCCGAGCATCCAGGCCCGCATCGTACGCTCGGCATGGGTGTCGAAATGGGCCACCTGACCCCAGGCGTGCACCCCGGCGTCCGTGCGCCCTGCACAAACCAGACTCACCGGCTCGGCGGCCACCGCCGACAAGGCCGCCTCCGCCAGCGCCTGCACGCTTGGACGCGTCGGCTGGGTCTGCCAGCCGACGTAGGAGGTTCCCAGGTACTCGAAGCCTAAGGCGATGCGCCTCAACCGGGCAGCGACTCCAACAGTCTGCCGGCCTCCTGGCGCTGGGAGTCCGAGCCCTCGTGCATCACTTCCTCGAGGATGCTGCGCGCACCCTCGGGATCACCCATGTCCATGTACGCGCGGGCGAGGTCGAGCTTGGTGCCGACCTCGCTCGGGGTCACCGGCTCGAGGTCGGAGAGCTCCGAGTCCACCGAGAATCCGTGCCCCCCGGTGAGATCCGCGTGCGGCACGGTGGCGGTCGCCGAGCCCACATCGAAATCGAGTCCGTTTCCATGGGAGTGTCCGTTTCCTTCGGCATGCCCGGCATCCGCACCGAGATCGAAATCGACCTCGGGGGCATCGAGCGCAGTCAGCCGGGATGTTGCGGAGGCGTCATGCCCCTCATGCGAATCGCTGGACAGGAGCGATTCGAGCTCGGTCTCATCGATCTGCCAGGCGCTGGTGGTCCCGGTCGGCCCGGGCGTCACGGCCGTCGCACCGGCGGCGTCCGCCTGAGCGAGGACACGTCGCGACTGCTCGTCCAATCCCGCGACCAGCGTCGGAGCATCGGCCCCATCGGCTCCCAATCCAGGCTGCAGAACCGTCTCGAACGCTCCGAGATCGAGTCCGAGATCATCGATCGCGAGCTCCGCGGTCCGGTCCGAGCCCGGGCTGAGCGCCTCGACCTTCTGGCGCAGCGCCGCGTGCTCCGCAAGCGGCAACACGGGCTGCTCCACCGTGGGATCGACGTTGCCCTCGGAAGCGGCGCCCGCCAGATGCTCGGGCATCTCCCGCGTCAAACCGGTCTCCGTGGCGGTGGACTCGAGCTCCGGCAGTGCTGCGTTCAGATCCGTGACGGTGCCGGTGTCCACGTGGCTGTCCGTCTCACCGAGCGCCGCCCCGAAATCGAGGTCGAATGAGCCGGTCGAGCTTGCCGCCCCACCGGTGCTACCCGGGAAGCCGCTACCCATGGGATCGAAATCCACGCGGGCCTGACCGCCCTCCAGATCGAGGTCCACCCCCGCCGAGGCTGCGCCGCTCACCGCGGCATCGGCAAACAGCGGATCATCGGGCGCGAGCTGCCGCCCCATGATCACGACTTTTTCCCATTCGCCCGGCGCCGCCTCGGCGCGCGACTCGGCCAGCTCGTGCGCGGTCTGCACGAACTGCTCCTTGTTGCCCCAGACGAAATACACCTCCAGGAGCTTGAGCTTCAGATCCCGCCGCTCGGGCTCACGCTGAATGGCGATGCGGATGAGGTCGGCGGCCTGATCGTACAGGCCATAGGCCATATGGAAATCGGCCTCGGCCAGCGGGTCGCCCTGCTCGAGATTGAGCGCCGTCTCGCTGCTGATCGTCTCGTCCGCGGTGACATGCCTGGCCACCAGGGGAGCGACGCCCTCCTCCGCGGCAAAGTGAGGATGCTCGCGGGTGGCCTCGCCAACATCAAAGCCCTCGGCGGTGCGCGCCAGCGCAGGTGCGCTCGTCACCGCGTAGTCATGCTCCCCGGAGTCGGCCGCAGCCGCCCCGGCGAGGAATCCCTCGTCCGCTTGCTGCTCCTTGCGCGAGCGCAGGAGGCGCGCGGCGAGAAGCCCGAGCACCAGCGCGACCAGCGCAGCGACTGCCCACCAGTAGGTCCTGAGGGTCCCGAGGAGGGAGCCCGGGCGCGAAGGTTGCGATGCGGAGGGAGACTGCACCGGCGGGTGCGATTTCATCGAGACGCGCGTGGGCGCGTGGCCCGCCACCGGAGCGGCCGTCAGGGCGTGACCCGGCGGCTGCGCAGGCACCGGTGCGGGTGGCGCCGCGGGCGCGGCCGCTGTGGTCTTGGCGGCGGGCTGGGCGGCGGATTGAGCCTGCAACTGTGCGAGCGCGGCGCTCTTCAACTGCACCAGGCGCTTTTCGCGGGCGAGCTCGCTTTGCAGCGTCTGCACCTGGGCTTTCAGTGCCTGCACGTTGCCCGGGCTCCTGCCCCCGGCGCTGGCGGACTGACCCCCGCCCTTCGGTGCGACCAGGCGCAGCCTCCCCGGGCTCGAACCGGCGCGAGCCTGGGCCGCGCCCTGCCACGCCTGATTCTGCCGGAGTATTTCGCTCGAAGCGGAGGCCGGGGAGATCTCAGCGACTGCCGAGCGCGCCGGAATGGACAGCACCGCCCCCGCGCGCAGCAGATTCATGTTGTGATCGAAGGCCTGCGGATTGGTCTGGTAAATGGCCACCATCCACTGGCTCGTCCGGCCCGAGCGGACCGGCGTGCCGCTCACGCGGCTCGCGATGCCCGAGAGTGTCTGGCCGCTGTGCACCCGCAGCGAGTGGGGCTGGCCCGCAGGCGGGGCGGCCTCGGCCGAGACCGGCGCGGCGGTCTGGGGCGGCGGGGACTGCGCGGCGGCGGGCGGCTGCACCGTCCCCTCTCGCTGGCCGGTCCCGGTGACCGGCGGGGCAACCGCCTGGGTCGCATGGCCCTGGTTCGGCACATAGACCGGCGGGCTCAACAGCAGGGTGAATTCGCGGATCAGCACTCCGCGATCCCAGCTCGCCTTCACCAGAAGGGTGAGCACGGGATCGGTGACCGGCTGGTCCGAGGTGAGCTGCACGACCACCCGGCCATCGGCCGTGTGGATGATCTTGGCCCGTGCGCCGTCCAGGTAGGCTGGCCGGCTCAGCCCGTACTGGGCGAACGTCTGATCGGAGGCGATCCGTACCGTCAGGCTCTGCAGGGTACCCGGCGTCAGATCGAGCACGGGGATCCGCGCATCGAGCGGCTGATCGAGGCGGGAGCTGACGTGGATATCCCCGAGGCCCAAAGCGAGCGCAGCCGCTGGTGCGACCAGCAGCAGCGCCACCGCCAGGCTTGAGCGTTTGGCGATCATTACCATACCCCGGAAGGCGTCGATGGGAGAAAACTCTTGTAAAAACAATCGGATGGTCGCATCTGTGCGACTCATCCAGTGCGCGCGCAATATAACTTAAAGTAGGCTCTCATACCAAAGCCGCGGGCGGCCCTAAGTCAAATTCCCCCGCGACCCGCGGATGTTTACTCATTATGGCGCGGCAAACTGTGTCGCGCTTCGTAGACTGATCGATCCCCTGATCGCGTGCAAGGCTCAGGAACGGGGTTCCCGGTGCGCGATATCGGGGGTGCTCGAGCGCACATCGGCGTTCTGGGCCCGGTGGCGCAGGTAATGGTCCATGAGAACCACCGCCAGCATCGCCTCGGCAATTGGCGTGGCGCGCAGGCCGACGCACGGGTCGTGCCGGCCGGTCGTGACCACTTCCACGGCCCGCCCCTCGAGATCGATGGTCCGACCCGGGACCTGGATGCTGGACGTCGGCTTCAGCGTGAGGTGCGCCACCACGTCCTGCCCCGAAGAGATGCCCCCGAGAATCCCCCCGGCGTGATTGCTCGCAAAGCCCTCGGGTGTGAGCTCATCACGATGCTCGCTCCCTCGCTGGGTGGCGGCCAGGGTCCCCGCCCCGATCTCGACGGCCTTGACGGCATTGATGCTCATCAGCGCCCCGGCAATATCGGCATCGAGTCGGCCGAAGACCGGCTCCCCGAGACCGGGCGGTACACCCGTTGCGACCACGGTGACCTTCGCCCCGATCGAATCGCCCGCCTCGCGCAGCCTCCAGATGAGCGCCTCGAGTTCCGCGATGCGTCCCGGATCGGGACAGAAGAACGGATTGCGGTAGGCGAACTCGACATCCCGCGGCTCGAGCATGAGCGTACCGATCTGGCTGAGATAGCCGTGGATGCGCACCCCGAGGCGACCGGCCAGGTACTTGCGGGCGATAGCCCCCGCCGCGACGCGCATGACGGTCTCGCGCGCGGAGGAGCGCCCGCCGCCGCGGTAATCGCGCAAGCCGTATTTCTGCTGGTAGGTGTAGTCGGCATGCCCGGGACGGAAGCGGTCCTTGATCTTCTCGTAATCGCGCGAGCGGGCGTCGGTATTCTCGATGAGGAGGCCGATCGGGGTACCGGTCGTGCGACCCTCGAACACGCCCGAGAGAATGCGCACCTGATCGCTCTCGCGCCGTTGGCTGACGAAATGCGAGGTACCGGTGCGACGCCGGTCGATGTCCCGCTGCAGGTCGGCCTCGGCGAGCTCGAGCCCCGGCGGACAGCCATCGACGATGCAGCCGAGCGCCGGACCGTGACTCTCTCCGAAGGTGGTCACCGTGAAAAGCTTGCCTAGGGTGTTGCCGGACATAAGGGACCTGAGATTTCTAGAGTGCGCGCAACTGTTCGGCGCTCAGCAGAAACACACCGCCACCGCCGTGCTCGAACTCGAGCCACAGGAATGGAAGCTGTTTGAACGCGCGGCGCACGGCCCGTTCGGTGTTTCCGACCTCCACGACGAGCACGCCACCGGGATTGAGGTAATCGGCCGACTCCGCGAGAAGGATCCGCACGGAATCAAGCCCCGCGGAGCCCGCTGCGAGGGCCAGCCGCGGCTCGTGACGGTATTCGGGCGGCAGGCTCGCGAGTTCCCGTTTGCCCACGTAGGGCGGATTGGAGACGATGATATCGTAGCGCTCACCGCCGAGGGCACCGAAATGATCGGAGCGCACGAGGCGCACTCGACGGCCGAGGCGGTGACGGCGCACGTTGATCGCCGCCACCTCGAGAGCCTCGGGGGAGATATCCACGGCATCGACCTTCGCGCGGGGAAACGCCTTGGCGCAGGCAACGGCGATACACCCCGAGCCGGTGCCCATGTCGAGCACACGGCCCACGCGGCGTGGGTCGACCCATGGCGCGAACCGACGCTCGATGAGCTCTGCGAGCGGCGAGCGCGGAATCAGCACGCGGGGATCGACCTGAAAAGCGAGTCCCGCGAACCAGGTCTCTCCGGTGAGATACACCGCCGGAATCCTCTCCTCGATGCGCCGGCGGATGAGCTCCCGGACGCGCTGCCGTGCCTCGGCCGTGACCCGCCGCTCGTAGACCGACGCGTCGAAATGCGGCAGCCGCAGCGCGTGCAGCACCAGCGCCGCGGATTCATCCCGGGCATTGTCGGTCCCGTGCCCGAAAAAAACCCGCGCCCGCCGCAGCCGCCGGGCGCCCTGCTCGATGAGCTCGCGCACCGGCACCGTGGGGCGCCGCGGGGCGCTGCGCCCTCTGCCACTGTGGGATAATTTACTCATGTCCTCTCGATTCTTTTGGAGCGTGGTGGGACTCATCTGTCTTGCCGCCGCGTTCGCAGGGTACCGGCTGGCCGGCAGGCCGGACAACCTCCCGCGCCCGCCCGGCTACGGCACGTGGCTCCCGCAAGCACGGACCATCGAGCCCTTTCACCTCACCGACAGTGAGGGCCACCCGTTCACGCGCGCCGATCTGAAAGGCCACATCACCCTGGTGTACTTCGGCTTCACGCATTGTCCGGATGAGTGCCCGGACACGCTCGCCATGCTCTCTCGAGTGCGCCGCGCGGCCCGCCTGCCACGCCTCGAGGTGCTGTTCGTGAGCATCGACCCGCAGCGCGACACCCCCGCCGTCATGGCCCACTACCTGCGCCAGTTCGATCCCCGCTTCATCGGCCTCACGGGCGATGCGGCCCAGATCGACGGACTCGCCCGTGGCCTGGGAGTCGATACCGGCGCCATCCGCCTGCCGGGGGGAGGCTATACTTTCGAACACACCCTGGCGGTGTTCCTGTTCGACGCCCGTGCCCGGGAGGCCGCGGTGTTCACGCCTCCTTTCCAGGCGGGGCGGCTTGCCTCGGCGCTTCGAGGCATGGAGCCGCGACTGCGGGCCACCCCCTGACCTTCGGAGTATCCAGCCTCATGCCTGGCGCCTCGCAATCGCCGACGCTGCGCGCGCGAATGTTCGTCGCGCTGCAATACCTGTTACCGCACCACGCGCTGTCGCGCGTGGTGCACCGGCTCACGCGCAGCCGCCTGAGGCCGCTCAAAGACGCGTTGATCGGCGCCTTCGTGCGTCATTTTCATCCCGACATGAGCGAGGCGGCCGAGCCCGAGCCGCTGCGCTATGCGAGCTTCAATGCGTTCTTCACCCGGGACCTGCGCCCTGGCGCGCGTCCCTCGGATCCCGCTCCGCGAGCGCTCGCCTCTCCGGTGGACGGCACGGTGAGCCAGATCGGCCGCCTCGCGGCCGGGCGGATCATGCAGGCCAAGGGTCACGAGTACACGGTGGAGGCGCTGCTCGGGGGGGCCTCGCCGTGGAGCGAGCGCTTCACCGACGGGGCATTCGCGACGCTCTACCTCGCCCCCTTCAATTACCACCGCATCCATATGCCCGCGAGCGCGACCCTGCGCGCCGCATGGTATGTGCCGGGACGGCTGTTCAGCGTCAACGCCACGACGGCCGCCGCGGTGCCCGGCCTGTTCGCGCGCAATGAGAGGGTGGTGCTCGTATTCGAGGAGGGTCCGCTCGCCTTCGCCCTCGTGCTGGTCGGGGCGCTGTTCGTCGGCAGCATGAGCACGGTCTGGCACGGAGACGTGACTCCACGGCGCCCACGAAGCCCCGCCGCGCTGCCATTGCCCGCCGCGCCGGCGCCGAGACTCGAAAAAGGCATGGAGCTCGGCCGCTTCAACATGGGCTCGACCGTCATCGTGCTGCTGCCGAGCGAGGCGCTCGAATGGAGCGCCGATCTCTCACCCGGCAGCGTCATTCGCGTGGGCGAGACGCTCGGATGGCTCGCCCCGGCGGTCGCGGCCGAGTCCCTGCCGTGACGATCCACGACTGGCGGCCGACCGCGGCCAGGGCCATGCTCGAGCGGCGCGCGGAGCTCCTCGCGCTCGCGCGCCGATTCTTCGCGGATCGCGGGGTGCTCGAGGTGGACACACCGCTGGTGATCAACGCGCCCGTCACGGACGTACACATCCACTCGGCGCGCGTGAGCTTCGATGAGGCCGGCGCGCCCGAGGGTGCCAGACCGTATTTTCTGCATACCTCGCCGGAGTACGCGATGAAGCGTCTGCTCGCCGGCGGAGCCGGCGATATCTATCAGATCTGTCACGTGGTTCGCGCGCTCGAGCGGGGTCGGCTGCACAATGCCGAATTCACGCTCATCGAGTGGTATCGCCGGGGATTCACACTCGATGCGCTCATGAGCGAGGTCGAGGCGCTGGTGCGCGAGCTGCTCTCGCCCGAGGGGGCGCGGCGCCGGAGCGAGCGGCTCTCCTATCGCGAGATCTTTCGCCGCGAGCTCGCGATCGATCCGTTCGAGGCGAGTCTCGAGACGCTCGAGCGCGAGGCGCGGGAGGCGGGATTCACCGCCGGGTCCGCCGATCGCGACGAGTGGCTGGAGTTTCTGATGGGCGTGCGGATCGGGCCGCGGCTCGGGCATCAGGCCCTCACGTTCGTATACGGCTATCCGGCGAGCCAGGCGGCGCTCGCCCGTCTCGATCCGGCCGACCCGCGCGCCGCGCAGCGCTTCGAGTTGTATGGCGATGGCGTGGAGCTCGCCAACGGCTTCCACGAGCTCGCCGACCCGCACGAGCAGCGGGCGCGCTTCGAGCGCGATCTCGATGAGCGCCGGCGCCTGGGTCTGCCCGCCCACGGGCTCGATGAGCGGCTGCTCGCGGCGCTCGAGGCCGGCCTGCCGGACTCGAGCGGGGTGGCGCTCGGCTTCGACCGCACCCTCATGCTCGCCACGGGCGCCGCGCACATCGACGAAGTGCTGCCGTTCCCCATTGAACGGGCATAGGCAGAGGATTGCGTGCCGGAACCTTCCGACCGGAGGACTCACATGACATTCACGACCAGACAGTACGACTTCAGCGACAAGCGCTCGGGCTACGCGCAGCTCTCGGCGGATCTCGAGACGCTGCTCGCCGGGGAATCCGATTTCATCGCCAATGCGGCCAACACCGCAGCGCTGTTGTTCGATGCGCTGCCGGCGATCAACTGGGCCGGGTTCTACTTCCTGCGCGGCGGGGAGCTGGTGGTCGGGCCGTTCCAGGGCAAGCCGGCCTGCGTGCGCATCGCCCTTGGGCGGGGCGTGTGCGGAACGGCCGCCGAGCGGCGCGAGACGATCGTCGTCCCGGACGTGCATGCCTTCCCCGGGCACATCGCGTGCGATTCCGCATCACGCTCGGAGATCGTGGTGCCGCTCATCGGCGAGCGGCTCCTGGGTGTGCTCGATATCGACAGCCCCCACCCGCGGCGCTTCGACGAGGAGGACGCGCGCGGGCTCGAGCGGCTGGCGGCGCTCTTCCTCACCGCCAGCACTTCAGGCGCGGCCGGTTAGGCGCACCACCCGGGCTTGCGGCCGGGTGGAACCGCGGTTACTGCTTGGCGCGCGAGACGTACTGGCCGGTGCGCGTGTCGATGCGGATGTGCTCGCCCTGGTCGATGAACAGCGGCACGCGAACCACCGCTCCGGTCTCGAGCTTGGCCGGCTTCTGACCGCCGGTCGCGGTGTCCCCGCGCAGCCCCGGATCAGTCTCGACGATCTTCAGCTCCACGTGCGCCGGCGGGGTGACGACCAACGGCTCGCCGTTCCACAGCGTCACGATGCACACCACGCCTTCCTTCAGCCACTGGGCGTTATCGCCCATGGCGGACTTGCCCGCGGTGTACTGCTCGAAGTTGTCGGGCTTCATGAAGTGCCAGAAGTCCCCGTCCTGGTAGAGGTACTGCATCTCGGTGTCGACCACATCGGCCGCCTCGAGCGAGTCACCGGACTTGAAGGTCTTCTCGATGGTGCGGCCCGTCTTGAGGTTGCGGACCTTGATGCGGTTGAACGCCTGCCCCTTGCCGGGCTTGACGAACTCGTTCTCGACCACGGAGTACGGGTCGCCGTCGAGCAGCACTTTCAGACCCGAGCGAATCTCGGCAGTGGTATAGCTGGCCATTTCTTTCTCGCACCCGGAGCGGCAGAATGCGCGATCCGATTAAAGGGCCGCGTATGATAACGGCATCGGTCCATCCTGACCAGCAGCACACTCCCACGTGGCAGCAGGAGCTCGCCACCGCCATCACCCGTCCCGAGGAGCTCGCGGAGATCCTCGACCTGCCGCCCGAGAGCCTCGCGGCGGCGGCCTCGGCGGCCGGCCATTTCCCCCTGCGTGTCCCGCGCAGCTTCCTCGCCCGCATCCGTCGGGGCGATCCGCGCGACCCCTTGCTGCTGCAGATCCTGCCGGTGGGCGAGGAGCTCGCCGATCACCCCGGCTACGGGGCCGATCCGGTCGGCGAGCGCGCGGCCCTGCGCGCACCCGCCCTGCTGCAGAAATACCGCGGCCGGGCACTGCTCATCGCCACCGCCACCTGTGCCGTGCATTGCCGGTACTGTTTCCGGCGTGAATTCCCCTACACCGATCAAAGTGGCGGCCCCCGCTGGAGCGAGGCGTTGGCGGAGATCGCCCGGGACCCCTCGCTCGAGGAGGTCATCCTCAGTGGCGGCGATCCGCTCTCGTTAAGCAACGCTCGGCTCGCGAGCCTCGCGCGCGCGCTCTCGGCCATCCCTCACATCCGGCGCATCCGCGTACACACCCGACAACCGGTCGTGCTGCCTTCGCGGATCGACGCGCCGCTGTTGCACTGGCTGCGCTCGGCCTCCCTCCCGGTCGTGTTCGTGTTGCACATCAATCATCCGCGCGAGATCGACGGGGCGGTGATGCAGGCCTGCTCGGCCCTGCGCTCCACCGGGGTCACTCTGCTCAATCAGTCGGTGTTGCTCGCCGGTGTCAATGACGAGGCCGATGTGCTCGTCGAGCTGTCGCAACGGTTGTTCCAGGCAGGGGTGCTGCCGTACTACCTGCACGCCCTCGACCCGGTCCGCGGTGCGGCGCATTTCGCGGTCCCCGACGAGCGAGCCCGCTCGCTCGCCGGCGCGCTCGCCGCGCGGCTGCCCGGCTATCTCGTGCCGCGATTGGTCCGGGAAGTCTCCGGCGCACCGGCGAAGGTCGTGCTCCCGCCCCGGCTGTGAGGCGGGGCGGGCCCATCGGCTCCGGGCGGGTGTTGCACACCGCCGGTCGGTGTGCGTGATCGCACGTAAATGAGCGTGATCGCACATAAATGAGCCTCGCGACGGCCGAAGTCACCCGAGTCGGCTAGAATGCGGCCCTCGCTTTTTCGCCCGTTCCCCGTGGATCGGGCCCCCTCCGGGAGAGACCTTGTCCGAGCCCGTTGTTTCCGCCTCGCAGCATGAAGCGCCGGCAGGCGCCCCGCACCCGGCGGAGGCGATCCTGCAGGTCCAGGAAGGCATCGTGATCGATGCCAACCCCGCATGGATCGAGCTGTTCGGCGCAGGCGCCGAGCTGCTCGGGCAACCGGTGATGGACCTGTTCGATGAGCCCTCGCGCCCCGCGCTGAAAGGTGCGCTCGCCGCCTGCCTGCAGGGCCGCTGGAGCGGGCACTCGCTCAACGTCGGCGTGCTGCGCGCCGACGGGACCGTCAAGGGCATCGAGATCAGGCTTGCGCTCTGCGACTCCCTGCAGCACGGCCAGCCGTTCATTCAGCTGACGATGCCGGTCAGAGCGCACGATGAGGGCAAGCGCAGCGAGGAACTCGAGCAGGCCGTGCGTCATGATCAGACCACCGGCCTCTTGCATCGCCGCGAGCTCATCGAGGAGTTGCGTGGGCGCCTTGGTGTGCCGGTCCAAGGCGGCCTCAGGTGTCTGGCGCTCGTGAAACTCGACCGCTTCGCGGCCATCGAGCGCGCGGTGGGCGCCACGGCGAGCGAAGAGGTGCTCGCCGGTTTCGCGAGGCTCCTGCGGGAAGCACTGCATCCCAAGGAGATCGCCGGACGATTCGGCGGGGTGAGGTTTCTCGTGTTGCTGCAGCGCGGCAACGAGCGCGACCTGCAGGTCTGGGCGCGCCAGCTGGTGGCCGAGACCGCCAGGCGTGCACTCGACATCGACGGCAAGACCCTCACGGCCACCTGCACCGTGGGGCTCGCTCTCGTGCCCGCCGGATCGAAGAACATCGACGCGGAGATCGCCGCGGCGACCGAGGTCTGCGCCAAAGGCACGCAGCGTGGCGGCAATCAGGTGCTCACCTCCTGGGGCAGCGACGGCGGTGTCGCCCAGCAAGATGAGATCTGGATCAAGCGGATCAAGAGCGCGCTGCTGGAGAACCGTTTCCGCTTGGTGAAGCAACCGGTGGCGAGCCTGCGCGGCGGCGACCCGAGGATGTTCGATGTGCTGCTGCGCATGGTGGACAGCCAGGGCAAGGAGGTGCTGCCCGGGGAGTTCCTGCCCGCAGCCGAGCGCAACGACCTGCTGAAGAACATCGACCGCTGGGTGGTCAGCACTTCACTGTCCCTTGCCGCGCAGCATCGGCCCGCCTGCCTGTTCGTGCGGCTTTCGAAGGACACCGTGCAGGATCCCTCCTTCCTACCCTGGCTGGACGGTCACATCCGCTCGACCCGCGCCGATCCGCAGCGCGTGTGCTTCCAGGTGACCGAATCGACGGGAGCCTCCTGCCCGCAGGTGAGGAGCATGGCCGAGAGACTGCGCCAGTGGGGCTTTCGCTTCGCGCTCGAGGGTTTCGGCTCGGGGGCCGGCTCGCACATGCTGCTCGAGTCGGTGCCGCTCGATTTCGTGAAAATCGACGGATCCCTGGTGCAGGTGCTCTCGCGCGACAAGGAACGGCAACAGCATGTGCGCACGCTGACCGAAGTGGCGACCGAGCGCGGCATCCGCACCATCGCCGAGCGGGTCGAGGACGCCAACACCATGGCGGTGCTGTGGCAGCTCGGCGTCGAGTACATCCAGGGCTACTTCGTCAACGCCCCCGAGGATGTGGTGCTGACCACCGACAGCGGCACCGCGCAGTTGCGCAGCGTGGGCGACACGCGCCCGCGCTGAGCGGGCTGCTCAAGCGGCCCCGGACGCGCCCGCCGGCGGGCGCCCCTCCAAGCGGTCCACGGTGCGCGGCCAGCCCCGGGGCAGCAGCGCGCCGCGCTGGGCGCGCTCCCCGCGATACGCCTTCAGGTCACTCCATTCGAGGACTTTCTGCTTCTCGCCCGCCCAGAGCGCGAGGCTCCCCTTCGGCGCGACGAGCGCAACGCCCGCAAGCCATTCCTCGCGCGCCGCGGCCTTCTTTCCCGGGATGTCATACAGCTTGTTGCCCTTGCCGCGGGGCATCTCGGGCACCTCGCTCACCGGAAAGGCGAGGAGCTTGCCCTCGCTGCTCAGCGCCACCACCAGGGCATCGGGTGAGGGCACGAGGACCGGCTGCAGCGCCAGAGAGTGGTCCGGTACGTTGAGCACCGTCTTGCCCGCGCGCCGGTCGGTGATCAACTCCTTCAGGCGCACGGTGAATCCATAGCCCGCATCGCTCGCGAGCAGCCACAGGTCCTCCGGTTCGCCCATCATGACGCCGGCGAAGCGGGCGCCGTCTGGAGGATTCAACCGTCCGGAGAGCGGCTCTCCCTGGCCCCGGGCCGAGGGAAGCGAATGCGCCGGCAGCGCGTAGGTGCGGCCGGTGCTGTCGAGAAACACCGCCGGCTGCAGGCTGCGCCCGTGCGCCAGCGCCTGAAAGGCGTCGCCGCTCTTGTACGAAAGCGAGAGCGGATCGATCTCGTGCCCCTTCGCCGCGCGTACCCAGCCGCCGGTGGAAAGCACCACGGTCACCGGCTCGTTGGGAATGAGCGTCGTCTCATCGATGGCCTGAGCCGCCTCCCGCTCGATGATGCGCGTGCGGCGGGCATCGCCGTGCTTCTCGGCATCGGCGCGAATCTCTGCGGCCACCAGGCGCTTGAGCTTCGCCTCGCTCGCGAGCAGCCCCTCGAGCTCTGCTCGCTCGGCGGCGAGGGCTTTTTGCTCCTCCCGGATCTTCATTTCCTCGAGCTTCGCGAGGTGGCGCAACCGGGTGTTGAGGATCTCCTCGGCCTGCTCGTCCGAGAGCTTGAAGCGCTTCATGAGCACCGGCTTCGGCTCATCCTCGCGCCGGATGATGCGGATCACCTCGTCGAGATTGAGATAGACGGCGAGCAAGCCCTCGAGGATGTGCAGCCTGCGGCTCACCTTCTCGAGGCGGTGCTGCAGGCGGCGCCTGACGGTGGCGACTCTGAAGTGCAGCCACTCGCTCAGAATGGTCTTCAAACCGAGCACGCGCGGTCGGCCGTCGCGTCCGATGATGTTGAGGTTGACCCGATAATTGCGCTCGAGGTCGGTGGTGGCGAATAGGTGGTTCATCACCTCGATGAGATCCACCCGGTTCGAGCGGGGCACGAGCACCAGGCGCACCGGGTGCTCGTGATCGGATTCATCGCGCACGTCCTCGATCATCGGCAGCTTCTTCGAGCGCATCTGCTCGGCGATCTGCTCCAGCACCCGCGTGGGGGAGACCTGGTACGGGAACGCGGTGATGACCACATTGCCATCCTCGAGCTCGTAGGTCGCGCGGGCCTTGAAGGAGCCGACTCCCGTCTCGTAGAACGCCTTGAGGTCGGCGCGCGGGGAGATGATCTCCGCGCCGGTGGGCAGGTCCGGTCCCTTGATGTGCTTCATCAGGGCCGCCGTGCCCGCCTCCGGATCCTCCAGCAGCTGGATGCAGGCGTTGGCCACTTCCCGCAGATTGTGCGGCGGGATGTCCGTCGCCATGCCGACAGCGATGCCGGAAGTGCCGTTGAGCAGCAGGTTGGGCAGACGCGCCGGGAGAATCACCGGTTCTTCCAGCGTGCCGTCGAAGTTCGGTGTCCAGTCCGCCGTGCCGTGCGCGAGCTCACCCAGCAGCACCTCGGCGTACGAGGTGAGCTTCGCCTCCGTGTAGCGCATGGCCGCGAAGGACTTCGGATCGTCCTGGGAGCCCCAGTTGCCCTGCCCGTCCACGATGGGATAGCGGTACGCGAACGGCTGCGCCATCAGCACCATCGCCTCGTAGCAGGCCGAATCACCGTGCGGATGGAACTTGCCGATCACATCGCCCACGGTGCGCGCGGACTTCTTGTGCTTCGAGACGGCCGAGAGGCCGAGCTCGCTCATGGCGTAGATGATGCGCCGCTGCACGGGCTTCAACCCGTCGCCGATCGAGGGCAGCGCGCGGTCGAGAATGACGTACATCGAGTAATCGAGGTAGGCCTTCTCGGTGAAGGCGCGCAGCGGCTGGCGCTCGACGCCTTCGAAATTCAGTTCCTGGTCTTGCATCATGAACCCTTCTGAATCAGCGGGGCAGGGACACGACCGCCGGGGTGATTTTCCAGGGCGCTCAAAAACAGCATGTCTTTGCGCGAGCGCCCAGGGATGGGTGTACGGCGTCCCTGGAAAATCGCCTCGAGGGAGCGTTCCGACTCCCGCGCTACACCTGCACCTCGGCGAGGTTACCTTTCTTCTCGAGCCATTCGCGCCGGTCGGCGGCACGCTTCTTCGCGAGCAGCATGTCCATCAGCTGATCGGTCTCGTCGTGGCCTTCGACGGTCAACTGCACCAGGCGACGGGTGCGAGGATCGATGGTGGTCTCGCGCAATTGCGCCGGATTCATCTCCCCGAGGCCCTTGAAGCGCGTCACGGTGGGCTTGGCGCGCGGACTGTCCTTCTCGATGCGCTTGAGGAGCTGGCCGCGCTCCCCGTCATCGAGCGCGTAGTACACCTGCTTGCCGGCGTCGATGCGATAGAGAGGGGGCATGGCCACATAAACGTGCCCGTTGGTGACCAACGGCCGGAAGTGTCGCAGGAACAGCGCACACAACAACGTCGCGATGTGCTGACCATCCGAATCGGCGTCTGCCAGGATGCAGATCTTGTGGTAGCGCAGTTGACTCAGGTCGTGTGCACCGGGATCGACGCCGAGCGCGACGCTGATGTCGTGCACCTCCTGCGAGGCGCCGATCTGTCCGGGCTCGAGCTCCCAGGTATTCAGGATCTTGCCGCGCAGCGGCATGATGGCCTGGAAATCCTTGTCGCGCGCCTGCTTGGCCGAGCCTCCGGCCGAGTCGCCCTCCACCAGGAACAGCTCCGAGCGGCGTGGGTCCTGGCTCGCGCAGTCGGCGAGCTTTCCAGGCAACGCCGGCCCGCCCGCGATGCGCTTGCGCACGATCCGCTGCGCGGCCTTGGCCCGCTCCTGGGCGTTGGCGATGGCGAACTGGGCGATCTTCTCGCCGGCATCCGGATGGCGATTGAGCCACAGTGCCATGGAATCGCGCACGAAGGCCTCCACCAATGCCGCCGCATCGCGCGAGGCCAGCCGCTCCTTCATCTGGCCGGCGAACTGGGGCTCGTGGATCTTCGCCGAAAGCACGAAATTCACCTTGTCCCAGACGTCCTCCGGAGTGAGCTTGATGCCGCGGGGCACGAGGTTGCGGAACTCGCAGAACTCGCGCACCGCCTGTGCGACGCCTGAGCGCAGACCATTGACGTGCGTGCCGCCCTCCGGAGTCGGAATCAGGTTCACGTAACTCTCGCCGATGGCGGTCTCGGCGCCCGGCGCCCACACGAGCGCGTAGCTGACCGCATCACTCTCACCGTCGCGGGCGGCGGTGATCGGCTCGTTGGGCAATCTCTCGTTGTCGGCGAGCTCCTCGAGCAGGTAGGCGCCGAGGTCGCCGGTGTAGAACCACTCGTCCTTCTCGCCGGTCGCCTCATAAGTGAAGGTGATGCGCAGCCCGGGGCAGAGCACGGCCTTTGCCTTGAGCGTGTGCTTGAGCTGAGGCACCGAGAACTTGTCGGAATCGAAGAACTGCGGATCCGGCCAGAAACGCACCGTGGTGCCGGTATTGCGCTGGCCGACGGCGCCCACGACCTCGAGCTTGGAGAAGACCTTGCCGTCCTTGAAACTGATGTTGTATTCCTTGCCGCCCCGCCTCACCCAGCACTCGAGGTGCCTCGAGAGCGCGTTCACCACGGACACGCCCACCCCGTGCAGGCCGCCGGAGAATTTGTAGGTCTTGTCGGAGAATTTGCCGCCGGCGTGCAGCCGGGTGAGGATCAGCTCGACTCCGCTCACCTTCTCCTTCGGGTGGATGTCGACCGGCATGCCGCGCCCGTCATCGGCCACCTCGAGCGAGCCGTCCTTGTAGAGCGCCACGTCGATCTGCCTGCAATGGCCGACAATCGCCTCATCGACGCTGTTGTCGATGACTTCGTGGGCCAGGTGGTTCGGCCGGGAGGTGTGGGTGTACATGCCCGGGCGGCGCCGCACGGGCTCGAGGCCGCTCAGGACCTCGATGTCGGAAGCGGTATAGGACGTGCTCATCGTCTGGGTCTTGGGATCTCGCGCTGGCCTGAGGCTCGAAGGCGCGAATCTTACCCGGTTTTGCCCTCAAGCTGAGGGTGAGTCGCGAAGCGACGAAGGACCGTGCGGGAATGCGCGCGCCGGGCGCCCTGCCGTCAGGGAAGGCCGGCGCGAGAGGCATCCTGGCGCGGAGCGCCCGGACGAGGGCCTCCTCGCGCTCGGCTCTCAGGCCAGGTCGGCGAGCAGAGCGGCTTTGACCCGCTCGGGCACCGGATCCACCCAGTGACGGTAGTGCTCGTGATCCACCCCGGCGGTGAGCACCGCCCCACCGCGCAGAGCGGCGATCATGTTCGCGGCGAGCTCGAAGCGCAGGAAGTGCACCGCGGAGGTTTTCTCCTCGTTCGAGCGCTCCAGGTCCTCGTCGGCAATCGCGTACACCGGCGCGTGGCCCCGCACCTCCACCCAGCACCGGCTTTCGACTCCTTTGAGCCGCGCCAGCTGACGCTGCCGCTCCACCGCATCCGGGAATTCGATGAGCAGGGTGGCCTTCCAATTGCCACCGTCGGGAATCAGCGGGTTGTAGGCATCGAGCTCGGCCGCGATGCCGTCGGGCTCGAAGATGCGCTCCGCGCGCAGCATCTCCTGCACTTGGTACTGGATGGTGAGCCGATCCTCGAAGCACCAGGTCATGTTGGGTCCGACCGCAAGCTGGCGATACCGCTTGTGCTCGAGCACGTGCGCGCGAAATGTCACGCGCTCGCGCGCGTAGCGCTCGAGGTTCATGAGATCGGCGGGGGTGAGTTTGTTCATGACGCACTCCTTCGGGTAGTGGTCACAGCCCGTAGGCGAGTCTCAGGAGTCGCAGCGGATGCTCGGGCTCGCGCCGGGGCTCGATGCCGCTCTCGATCTGGTGGCCCGCCATCGGACAGTCGCTCGCGTAGTGATCGGCGCCAGCGCCTTGCACGCGCTCGGCCACCGGCCGGCCGATCTTCATCGAGGCGGCGCGGAACTCCTTCTTCACGCCATAGGTGCCGTCGTGTCCCGAACAGCGCTCGATGGCCTCCACCGTGGTATCGGGAATGAGCCGCAGCACATCGCGCGTCTTCAACCCGATGTTCTGCACTCGCAGATGACAGGGCACGTGGTAGCTCACCTTGCCGAGCGAGGTCTTGAATTCGGTGCGCAGCAGTCCCGAGCGATGACGCAGCATCAGATATTCGAACGGGTCAAAGATGCGCCTGGCGATCCGTTTGACGCCGGGCTCATCGGGGAACAGCAGTGGCAGCTCCTGCTTGAACATCAGCACGCACGAGGGAATCGGCGCCACGATGTCATACCCCGCTTCGATGGCCTGCAGCAGCTGCGGGACGTTGTGATCCTTGAGCTTTGCGACGGCCTCCAGGTCGCCGAGCTCGAGCCGCGGCATGCCACAGCAGCGCTCCTGTGCCAGGAGCGCCACGGGGATTCCATTGTGCTCGAACACCGCGACCAGATCTTCGTTGAGATCCGGCTCGTTGCGATTGCCGTAGCACGTGGCGAACAGCGCAACCTTGCCCGTGGTCTCGGGTGTCGGGATGGCGAGCGCGGCGGACTGCGGTCTGCCTACGGTGCCCAGACGGCGCAGCCGCCTGCGGGCCGTCCGCGAGTGGTATTGCGGCACCGGCGCGCCGGCATCCACGCCGAGCACTTTATCGAGCGCGGCGCGTCCCACGGCGGAGCGATTGACCGCATTGACGATCTGCGCGACCACGGGCACGCCCGCGATACGGCCAACGACATCGGTCGCCGCGAGGGCGCGGTTGCGCAGGCTGATGCCCTCTTTGCGCGCCCGCACCGCCTTGGCCCGCAGCATCAGATGCGGGAAGTCCACGTTCCATGGATGAGGCGGCACGTACGGGCACTTCGTCATGAAGCACATGTCGCAGAGATAACAGTGATCGACGACCTGCCAGAACACCTTGCGCTCGACCGACTCGAGCTCACCGGTCGGCGAGGCGTCCACTGCATCGAACAGCGTCGGAAAGGAGTTGCAGAGGCTGAAGCAGCGGCGACAGCCGTGACAGATGTCGAAAACGCGGGCGAGCTCCTTCTCGAGCGCCGCCTCGTCGTAGAAGGCCGGATTGCGCCAGTCGATGGGATGGCGGGTGGGCGCCTCGAGACTGCCCTCGCGGGCCGGTCCACCGGGTGCTTCAGGTGTGGTGCTCATGATGAGATCGCGATCCGCAGGCGATGGAAGGCCCTGCCGTGGGCCACCCAACTAACGGCAAGCCGCCCACGCCAGGCGCTCTCCAGGATCGCGCCCGGCGATCGGGTCACATACGGGGTTCGCCCCCCGAGGGGCGAACCCCGCAAGTCCCGCGCGCAAGCGCGCTACAGATTGTCCAACGCCTTCTGGAAGCGATTGGCGTGCGAGCGCTCGGCCTTGGCGAGCGTCTCGAACCAATCGGCGATCTCGCTGAAGCCTTCTTCGCGGGCCGCCTTGGCCATGCCCGGGTACATGTCAGTGTACTCGTGGGTCTCGCCCGCGATCGCCGCCTTCAGATTGAGCTTGGTGTCGCCGATCGGCAGGCCCGTCGCCGGGTCGCCCACCGCCTCGAGGTATTCGAGATGACCGTGCGCATGCCCGGTCTCGCCTTCGGCCGTGGAGCGAAAAACCGCCGACACGTCGTTGAAGCCTTCGACGTCCGCTTTGGCCGCGAAATACAGGTACCGGCGATTGGCCTGGGACTCGCCCGCAAACGCGTCCTTCAGGTTCTTTTCCGTCTTACTACCTTTGAGATTCATGCCGCTCTCCAATTTAGACTGGTTCTAACTGGAGCCAAGACTTTAAGCGCGCTTGCCGGGCGCGTCAATGGTAATTGACCGCATTGCACGCTCCCGTATAAGGTCGCGGGCTGTGATTCTATACGGCGCGACGCGCCGCGTCATGGACGGGTTCGCGCAGCGAGCCCCCGTAAATCCCGGCCGTAGGCCGTGGGGAGATATCTCGCTTGGCGGATCATCCGCAGTCCCCCGACTTTGAGCAGGCGCTTTCAGAGCTCGAATCCCTCGTCGAGCGGCTGGAGCGTGGCGACTTGCCGCTCGAGGAGGCGTTGAGCACGTTCGAGCGTGGCGTGGAACTGACGCGACAGTGCCAGAGTTCGCTCAAAGCCGCGCAGCAGCGGGTCGAAATCCTCCTCAAGCGCAATGGACAGCCTGAAACCGAGCCATTCGCCGCGACCGACGGACCACAGCCTCCGGAGTCCCCGGCCCAGTAACCCCTTGTAACTCTTTGTTGCAGATGCGCAACAGAGGGATCGTGATTCGTCTCGCAGTGTACACTGCCGCCCAATGAGCGCCCCGCACAACTATCCCTTGCTCGAAGCAATCGACCTCCCCTCCGACCTGCGCAAGCTCCCGGAGACGCAACTGCCGGTCCTCGCCGAGGAGCTTCGCCAGTTCCTCATCCACACCGTCAGCACGCGAGGCGGGCATTTCGCCGCCGGCCTGGGCACGGTGGAACTGACGATCGCCCTGCACTATGTCTTCGACACACCCCACGACCGGCTGGTGTGGGACGTCGGCCACCAGGCCTATCCTCACAAGGTGCTGACGGGCCGGCGCGAGCGCCTGCACACGATCAAGCAGCACGGGGGACTCGCCCCCTTTCCGACGCGCACGGAGAGCGAGTACGACACGTTCGGCGTCGGTCACTCCAGCACCTCCATCAGTGCCGCCTTGGGGATGGCCATCGCCGCCGCCCGCCAGGGCACGCAGCGCCGCGTGGTGGCCGTCATCGGCGATGGAGCCATGACCGCGGGCATGGCCTTCGAGGCGCTGAACCACGCCGGCTCGCTCCCCAACGATCTGCTCGTGATCCTGAACGACAACGACATGTCGATCTCGGAGAACGTCGGAGCGCTGTCGAACTATTTCGCCTCGGCGCTCTCGGGGCGCATCTACGCCCATTTGCGTGAAGGCGGCAAGAAGGTGCTGCGCCAGATGCCCACGGTGTGGGAGCTCGCGCGCCGCTCCGAGGAACATCTGAAGGGCATGGTGCTGCCCGGAACGCTGTTCGAGGAGCTCGGTTTCAATTACATCGGTCCCCTGGACGGTCACGATGTGCGCGCGCTGGTCGGAACACTGCGCAACGTACGCAAGCTCCATGGACCACAGTTCCTGCACGTCGTGACGCGCAAGGGCAAAGGCTATGCTCCCGCGGAGGCGGACCCGATCAAGTGGCACGGCCCCGGTCCGTTCGATCCCGCGAGCGGCACCCTGATCAAGGGAGCCCCTTCCGGCCCCTCCTATTCGCAGATCTTCGGTCAGTGGCTGTGCGAGATCGCCGAGCAGGATGAGCGCATCATCGGCATCACGCCCGCGATGCGCGAAGGCTCGGATCTGGTCGATTTCTCAAAGCGCTTCCCGGATCGGTACTTCGATGTCGCCATCGCCGAGCAGCACGCCGTCACCTTCGCTGCGGGCCTGGCTACGGAGGGCCTGAAGCCGGTCGTCGCGATCTATTCGACGTTCCTGCAGCGCGCCTACGACCAGCTGATCCACGATGTGGCGCTGCAGAATCTGCCGGTCGTATTCGCGCTCGACCGGGCGGGCCTGGTCGGCTCGGATGGCGCCACGCACCAGGGCAGCTACGACCTGTCGTTTCTGCGCTGCATTCCCAACCTCGTCGTCATGGCGCCCGCCGACGAGAACGAGTGCCGCCAGATGCTCTACACGGCCACCACGCTCGACAGCCCCTCCGCTGTGCGCTATCCGCGCGGCAGCGGACCGGGCGTGGCGCTCGAGAAGGATTTCCGCGCGCTGCCCCTCGGCAAGGCGCAGATCATGCGCGAGGGGCGCTGCGGCCTGGCGCTGCTCGCCTTCGGCCCCCTGGTGGAGAGCGCCCTGCGTATCGGGGAGCGCCTGGACGCCACGGTGGTCAACATGCGCTTCGTGAAGCCGCTCGACGAGGCGCTGGTGATCGAGCTGGCCACGCGGCACCGTGCGTTCGTCACCCTGGAAGAGAATGCCGTCGCCGGCGGAGCCGGCTCGGCCATCGCCGAGGTCCTGTGCGCCGAGGGGCTGACTCCGTCGCTGCTGCAGATCGGCATCCCGGACCGCTTCATCGAGCATGGCTCGCGCGAGTCCTGTCTGGCCGCCGCGGGCCTGGACACCGCCAGTCTCATCGCGAGCGTCGAGCACTGGTGGTCGCTTCAGGCCCCCGAGCGCGTCCGCTCGGTCGGCGGCGCCTAGCCCGGGAACGGTCTCGGACGAGGAACCCGGACGGTGACACGGGTGCAAGCTCTTCTCCCGTTCGATATAGGTGAAACGCCCCGTGATCCTGTACGCTACCCGGCATGAGCTCTCCGACCAGCACGGCCAAGGCGGCGCGCACGGTTCTCGCGGAAGTCGAGGACGTTCAATCGCGGGCCGATACCCGCCATCTGCCGATCAATAAGGTCGGCATCAAGGACATCAGCCATCCGGTCCGGGTGAAGGACCGCTCGGCCGGAGAGCAGCACACCATCGCGACGTTCAACATGTACGTCAGCCTCCCCCACAACTTCAAGGGGACGCACATGTCGCGCTTCGTCGAGATCCTGCATGCCGAGCGCGAAATCTCCGTCGAGTCGTTCCGCGGCATGCTCGAAAGCATGACGGCGCGGCTCGAGGCCGACGTCGGGCACATCGAGATGACCTTCCCGTTCTTCATCATGAAGCGCGCGCCGGTCACGGGCGTGGAGAGCCTGATGGACTATCGGGCCAGCCTGATCGGGGAACGGCGGGATGGCCAGACGGAAATGTGGGTGCGGGTGGTGGTGCCGGTCACCAGCCTCTGCCCCTGCTCGAAGAAGATCTCCTCCTACGGGGCGCACAACCAGCGCTCCCATGTCACGATCACCGCAAAGCTCCGTCATCACATCTGGATCGAGGAGCTCATCGAGGTCGCCGAGAGCGAGGCATCCTGCGAGTTGTACGGGATCCTCAAGCGCCCCGATGAGAAGTTCGTCACCGAGCGCGCATACGACAACCCGAAGTTCGTCGAGGACATGGTGCGCGACGTCGCGACACGGCTCAATGCCGATGACCGGATCGCGGCCTACGTCGTGGAGTCGGAGAACTTCGAGTCCATTCACAATCATTCGGCGTACGCGCTCATCGAGCGAGACAAGGACGCCTGACCCGCCTCAGGTCCGGGCGGCGGGGAAGTCCACCACGACGCGCAGGCCCGGATCATTACTCTCCAGGGTGAGCTGCGCACGATGCAGCCGTGCGATGGCCGCGACCAGCGACAGTCCCAACCCGCCACCGCTGCCCTCCCTTTGGCCGATCCGCGCGAAGGGCTGACCAGCGCGCGATCGCTCCTCGAGCGGCATACCCGGACCGTTGTCGCTCACCGTCAGGCGGACGCCATCGTGGAGCCGCCGCACCCCGACCTCGATCCGCCCGTCCGCGGGCACGTACTTCAGGGCGTTCTCCACCAGATTGGTGATCAACTGCGCGAGCAGCTGCCGATTCCCGAGGACGCCCACTCCCGGCTCCATATTCCCCGTGAGCGCCTGCCCGCGCTCTCGCGCCACGGGCTCGAACAGCTCCACCAGCTCGGCGGCGAGCTCCGAGAGATCCACGGAGACCACCGAGGCGAGCGGCGCGCCGGACTCGGCGAGCGCAATCTGCAGCAGCGTGGCCAGCGTGCGCTGCAGGCGATCGACCTCCTTCAGCGAGGACTCTACCGGCTCGCGTATCCCGGGCTCGAGACCCGGCAGGCGCAGCACCGAATCCATGCGCGCGCGCAGCCGGTGCAACGGCGCGCGCAGATCGTGCGCCACGCTGTCGAAAGTCGCGCGCAGCGTCCGCGTCTGCTCCTCCAGCCTGTCGAGCACATGATTGACCGACACCGCGAGCGCATCGAACTCGTCACTGGCGCCGCCCACCGGCAGACGGTGTCCGAGCTCCCCCGTCATGATGCGCACACAGGTTTCCGTGACATCGCCGAGACGTCTCGTCAGGCGGAAGCTGAACGCGAATCCCGCGACGGCCGCCACCGCAATCGAAAGACCCATGCCCCAGAGCGTCGCGATCTGAAAGATGCGCGAGTAGCGTCGATCCTGCGACATGTCGGTGCCGACGAGCAGCCAGTCCCCATTGGGGAGCCTGCGCACGCCGGCTCGCACCGGATGCACCGAGCGCTGCCCGGGCTCGATCGATTCGATGCGAAACTCGGGCCATCGCTCCGCCGGTGCGCCATCGAACGGCCAGTTTGTCACGTTGCCCGCGAGGCGGGTGAACGCGGGACCGGCGAGCATGTATACCGCGCCGATACGACCCCAGCTGTCGATGCGCACGTTGATCTCATCGGTGACGCCCGGGATGCCCCGCCGGACGTACTGGTTCTGGAGGCTGTCGAGCTCGGTGTCGATGATCAGGTCGGTATTGCCCTGGATGATGCTCTGGGTGAGCAGGTAGGTGCTGCCGAGCGTCACGCCCACCGCCAGGGTGACGAGAAAGGTGTAGCCCATCGACATGCGGAAAGCCGTGGTATGGAAGAGATCCCTCCCCCAGGGTTTCCTCACGATTCCTCCCTCAGCACGTATCCCGAGCCGCGCACCGTGTGGATGAGCGGGCGGTCCGATCCGCGGTCGACCGACTGGCGCAGGCGGCTGATGTGCACATCGACCAGATTGCTCTGCGGGTCGAAGTGCAGATCCCACACGCCCTCGAGCAACATGGTGCGGGTGACCACCTGCCCGGCGCGGCGCATCAGGAACTCGAGCAGCCTCAGCTCGCGCGAGGTCAGATCGATCTCGCGTCCCCCGCGGGTCACGCGCCGCTCGAGCAGATCGAATTCGAGGTCCGCCACCTTCAGGCGCGTCGTCCCGGCGCCGCTCGCGTGGCGGCGCAGCAGCGCCTCGATGCGCGCCAGCAGCTCATCGAACGCGAAGGGCTTGGTGAGGTAGTCATCGCCGCCCGCCTTCAGGCCGCGGATGCGGTCATCCACCGTACCGAGGGCGCTCAGCACCAGCACCGGAGTGGTGAGGCCGGCCCCGCGCAGATGTTGAATGATGGCGAGGCCATCGAGATGCGGCAGCATCCGGTCGGTGACGATGAGATCGAATCGTCCGGCGAGCGCCCGCTCGAGCCCCTCCTGGCCGCTGGCGACGTGATCGACCGTGTAGCCGCTGTCGCGCAGTCCCTTGATGAGAAACCTGGCGGCCTCGATATCGTCCTCTATGAGCAGAATGTGCACGGAGGGCAAGCGTACATGATCTACGCGCCGCGCGCGGGACTTGGAGGCTTGCCGGGAGGCTACTCGGCGCCCTGCAGCCGCCCGATGAGGGTGCGCAGGAACACCCGGTTGAACCGCAGCTGACAGGACATCGAGACCTGCTCGAGCTGCGTTGCACTCACCTTGAGCACCGTCACCACGCTGTCGGCGCGTACCGTGGCGGTGCGCTTCGCCCCGGGAATGTAGCTCGCCTCGCCGAAGCAGTCGCCCGTCCCGAGGGCGGCGATCCGCCGCCCGTGACGCTCGACGACACACTGGCCGGAGACCAGGACATAGAAGCGGTCATCGAGATCCCCCTCCCGGATGATCTCCTCGCCCTGGGCATAGTTCTGCCAGACGCTTGCGCGCAGCACCTCGCGCACTTCGACATGCGAGAACTCGTGGAAGAACTTCAGGCGCCGCAGCACGCCGAACTGCTCCTGCAGATCGAGGTGGGTATTGCTCTGGCGCAGGCGCTGGTGGACTCGGGCGAGCTCGGCGGCAAGCTCAAGTCCGCTGCGCTGGCGCTTGTCCGGATCCTTCTGCAGCGCCGTGACGACCACGTTCTCCAGCTCCTCGGACACCCCCGCCCGCAGCTTGTGGATCGGCGGCGGGGTCGCGTAGACGATCTGGTGAAGGAGCTTGTGCAGGTTGCCCGCACGGAAGGGACGCGAGCCGGTGAGCAGCTCGTACATGACCGCCCCGAGGGAGTAGATGTCCGAGCGGGGCGTCAGATCTAGACTCTGGACCTGCTCGGGCGACATGTAGGAGGGGCTGCCGGCGATCCCCTCGATCCGGGAAATGTCGGCATCGGAGACCAGCGCGATGCCGAAATCGATGATGCGCACCTCGCCATCCTGCGTCAGCAGGATGTTCGAAGGCTTGATGTCCCGATGAATCACCCCGCGCGTGTGCGCGTAGTGCAGCGCCTTCGCGCATTTGAAAACGATCTCGATGACATCATCGAGCGGCAGCAGATTGTCCGGGCGGCAGTAGGTGGACAGGGTCCGCGCGTGATGCACGTACTCGGTGACGATGTAGCAACGGCCGTTCTCCTCGCCGGCATCGAAGATGGGCAGCACATACGGATGCTGCAACATGCCGACCAGGTGGGCTTCGGACAGGAACATCTTGCGGGCGGAGCGCGAGCGCTGGGCGTCCGCGCCCGAATCGAGGTTGTATACCTTGATCGCGACATCGCGCCCGTAGTAGGCGTCATGCGAGAGATAGACCACGCCGGTGCTGCCGCGGCCGACCTCCTTGATCACCTCGTACTTTCCGATCCGCGCCGGAGCGCCTCGCACGCCGGATTGCGAAGACGCGGCAGATCCTGAGGCTTGGGACATGTCTCGCAAGGGGTTGTGGGGTATGCGCCAGGATACGCTGCGCACGAGCGGCCCGGCTGTGATGCGCCCCAAGGATTGGCCGCACAGCGCCTGCGGCGATTTCACTTAACCGTGAGCGCTGCCTCAGCTTCCCCGGACGAAGTGCTCGTATCCGGCATGCGCAAAGGCCATCGGCTCCCCATCGCGCACGACCCCCACCCCCGGGGTGGCGCGCAGAGTGCCGATCCGGGTATAGCCCCACCGCTGCGGCGGCAATTGCGTGAGCAGCCGCTCGAGGTTCCCGGGACGTACGCTGAAACACAGCTCGTAATCATCGCCACCGGTCAATGCGAGCTCCCGGGCCCGCTCGGGTCCCACCGCCTCGACCAAGGGCTGCGAGACGGGCAGGTCGGCATAGGCGATGTCCGCGCCACAGCCGCTGGCCGCCCCCATCTTGCCGGCATCCCCCAGCAGTCCGTCCGACACATCGATGCAGGCGCTTGCGTATTCGCGCAGGACGCTGCCGAGCGCCACCCGCGGCGTGGGGTACAGAAATCGTTCGCGCAGATACTCCGCCTGAGCGGGCGCCGGGAGTCTCCCCTGCTCGAGTGCGAGGCCCGCCGCCGCGTCCCCGGGCGTTCCCGACACGAACAGCGCATCCCCCGGCTGGCCCCCCGAGCGCAGCAACGCCGGTCCCGAAATGTGCCCCAGGATCTGCACCGTGACGCAAAGCGGTCCACGCGTGGTGTCCCCCCCGACGAGCGCCACCTCGTGCAGGCGCGCCAGCTCGGCGAATCCCGAGGCGAACTCCGCCAGCCACGCCTCATCGGCCTCGGGCAGGGTCAGGGCCAACAAGGCCCAGGCGGGGCGCGCGCCCATGGCGGCGAGATCGCTCAGATTGACGGCGAGCGCACGGTGACCGACGGAAGATGCGGGACAACCGCGGGGGAAATGCACGCCCTCGACCAGGGTATCCATCGCGGCGACCAGGCGCTGTCCCGGGGGGCACTCGAGCACGGCGGCATCATCGCCCACCCCGAGCTCGACATCCTCGCGCCGCACGCCGCAGCTGCGGAAATACCGCTCGATCAGGTCAAATTCCGACAGCGGCATGCCAGCCGGCTCCTCTCGAGCGTCAATGCTCGTCGGGACGCAGCGCACGCGCCGCGCGATCCAACACAGCATTGACGTATTTGTGTCCGTCGGTCGCCCCAAAGCGCTTGGCGAGCGTCACCGCCTCGTTGATCGCCACACGGTAGGGCACGTCCAGGCGGCTGCGCAGCTCGTAAAGGCCGATCAGCAGGATGGCGTGCTCGATGGGATCGAGTTGCCTCGGCGGGCGATCCATCCACGAACCGAGCTGCTCATCGAGCGCCGCGTGCGAGCCCGAGATGGCCTCGACCAGCTCGCGAAAGTACTCGTGGTCGGCGCGCGCCATGTCCTCGGCGCCGGAGAACTCCTGCACCAGGTCCTGCCAGGGACATTCGTTGATCTGCCAGCGATAGAGCGCCTGCAGTGCGAGCTTGCGCGCGAGGGAGCGCTGCCGGGAGAACTCGCGGGAGGAAATCTGCGCGGCCGTCATGATCCCAGCCGCGCCATGAGTCCCGCCATCTCGAGCGCCGCCTCCATCGCCTCCCCGCCCTTGTTGCCGGCGCTCACCGCCGCACGCTCGATCGCCTGCTCCACCGTGTCCACGGTGAGCACTCCGAAAATGACCGGCACGCCGGTATCGAGGCCGACCTGCTGCAATCCGCGGGCGCACTCGTTCGAGATGTACTCGAAGTGCGGCGTACCGCCGCGGATGACGCACCCGAGAGCCACCACCGCATCGTAGCGCCCACCGGCGGCGAGCCTGCGCGCGGCGACCGGCAGCTCGAAAGCCCCGGGGACGCGGGCGATGAGCAGATCCTCCGCCGCGCCGCCGCGCTCCAGCCAGGCGCTCGTGGCCCCCTTGAGGAGGCTCGAGACGATGAAATCATTGAAACGGGCCGCAACGATCGCGACCTTGCGGCCGCGCGCGACAACCTCCCCTTCCAGCATGCGTGGCGCGCTCAAGCATCCTCTCCAACGTAACTGTCGATCTCGAGACCGAACGCGGCAATGCCGTGTATCTGCTTGGGTGCCGACAACACGCGCATGCGCTTCACACCCAGGTCCTTCAGGATCTGCGCACCGATACCGAAGGTCTTGAGCACTTCACTGCGCTGTGCCGCCGGCATGGCGCCGGAGGCGCCACCGGGGTCGGCGCCGCCCGGTGAGGCGAGCGCCCGCACCGACCCGAGCAGATCGCCGGAGGACTCCCGGTCGCGCAGAATGACGATCACGCCATTGCCGGCGCTCGCCACGCGCTCCATGGCGTCACGCAGCGTCCAGGCGCGTGGATCGGCCCGGATGCCGAGCAGGTCGCGCAATGGATCGGCCACGTGGACGCGCACCAGGGGCGAGTCCTGATCGAGGCAGCCCTTGGTGAGCGCGAGGTGCACCTCCTGGCTCACCCGGTCCTCGTAGGCGAAGAGGCGAAATTCCCCGAGCTCGGTCTGCACGATCTGCTCGGACACGCGCTCGATCGAGCGCTCGTTGCGCAGACGGTGGCGGATCAGGTCGGCGATCGTGCCAACCTTCAACCCGTGGCGCTGCGCGAACGCCTGGAGGTCGGGCCGACGAGCCATCGAACCGTCCTCGTTCATGACCTCACAGATCACTCCGACGGGTTGCAGGCCTGCGAGACGGCACAGATCGACGGCGGCCTCGGTGTGACCGGTACGGACCAGCACCCCTCCCCGGCGTGCTCGCAACGGAAAGATATGCCCTGGCCGCGCGAAATCGGCCGCCTTGGCGTTCGCATCGGCCAGCCCGCGAATGGTCGCCGCACGGTCACTCGAGGAAACCCCAGTGGTGGTCCCCGATATCAAGTCGACCGAGACGGTAAAGGCGGTTCGATGCAATTCGCTATTGTTCGCAACCATTTGAGGAAGATCGAGACTCAATAGCCGATTTTCTTCCATGGGCACGCAGATGATGCCGCTGGCGTGGCGAATCATGAACGCCACGGCCTCCGGGGTGGCGAGCTCGGCCGCCATGATGAGGTCCCCCTCATTCTCGCGATCCTCATCGTCCATGATGATGACCATCCGGCCGGCCTTCAGATCCTCGAGGATCTCCTCGACGGTATTGAGGCCCGCGGTCCGCTCCGAAGGAACATTGCCGGAGAGGGGAAGTACTGTGGACATGGGAAACGCCTGGTGCGTGGGGCCCACTAGTATACCTGGGGGCGTCCGATCGGACCGACCGCTCGCCTGATCGTATATCGCGCCGAGACCGAGCCGGATATTGGGGGCCACGAGGCCCTGCCTGTTGTTGCTGCCCAGCACCGGTGTTGACACTGCAAGCGCTACTGATGTGCCCGTGAAGCGGCCTCGTGCAGTGCGGGCATGGGCAGACGGAGATACCCGCCTGCGGGAATCCGTGCTTGACCGCGGCGGCTCAGGATGAAGCGGATGAACCGCCCGGCCCCGGTGCCGACGGCCTTGGAGTTGAAGTACGCGTAAACGGTCCGCTCGAGCGGGTAGCGGCCCTCGCGCAGGCTCCTGACAGTCGGCCGGCGATACGGCCCAGACGGGCTACGCGCCAGCGCGAGCGCTTTCACCGGCGATCCATTGCGCGGCAGCGCAGCGATCGCGAGACCGAAGGGATCTCGGCTCAGAGCACGAAGAATCCGGGCATGGCCGCCGCGCGCGCCGAGCTCGAACACATGCGACCACTCGAGCAACCCGGTGCCGCCGAGCACAGTGTCCCGAAAGAACCTCCCCGTGCCGCTGTCGCTGTCGGTCATGTACACATCGATCCGGTGCGCGGCCAACGGACCCTCGAGCCCGAGCTGTCCCCAAGTGCGCACACGCCCCACCCCCGGCGGCGGGCGCGCATCGAGCAAGCCCTGAAGCTGCGCAAAATCGATTCGCCGCAACGGATTGTCATTGCGCACCAACACAGCGAGCGCCGGTGATTTCCCCGTCGTACCGCGACTGCCCAGAAGAATCGGCACGCGCGCCGGAGCGTGGCGGAAAACCCATTCGAAGGCCTTGATTTCGCTATCCGTTGCCGCCCTTCCGATGAGGGCCACATCCGCCCGCCCCGTGTACAGTCCCGCCATGGCGGTGTCGCTGCCGCTCATGTGCAGATCGACCCGCGCGCGCCGATGGATCGCCTCGAAACCCCTCGCCCAACGGCGCGCCTGTGCCGCGAGCAGTGGATTGCCCCACACCCGCAGGGTGTCTCGAGACGCGACGCGCGCGGAGGTTTCCGGTCCGGTTCGCGTACCACGCCGCCGAGGACGGCCCCGGGAGCGGACACTCATGCGCCCGATGCGTCGAAGCTCGGCGCGGATCTGCCGCCGCCCGAGCGGCAGATAGCCGCTCTGCGCGATCAGCGCCTGTTGACCCTGGCGGCTCAGAATGAAGCGCAGAAACTCCGCCACCGCCGGATCGAGCGGTCTGCCTGGGGCATGGTCGACGAACGCGGGAATGATGCGAGTCAGCGGATAACTCTGCGTGATCAGGGTCCGCTGCGTCGCCCCGAGAGAGGGACCCGAAGCGCTCCAGGCGAGACGCAGCGCCCTCACCTTGGCGTTGGCGAAGCGGATATTCGAGACAGCGATGCCAGCGGGATCCCCGGCCAGCGCTTGCAGGATCTGCCGCCCGCGATCGTCCACCGAGCCGTCCGGCCGGGTGAAGGTGACGAACTCGCGGATGTCGGGATTCCACCGGTGGCCGCCGCCGAGCACCCTGTGGCGAAAGAACAGCGCGAAATCCTGATTGACCTTCCAGAAGTAAGGGTGGATGCGCCGCGCGGACCATGCGCCCTTGAGACCGAGCGCACCCCAGGTGCGAACGGTGGGCGCTCCAAGGCTCGGCGCATCGCCGAAGATTCCGGCGAGTTGCGCCACCGTCAGGCGCCGGAGCGGGTTGGCGCGATTGACGAACACCATGTGCGCATAATCGAAATAGTTCGTCTCGAGACTGCCGGTGGCGATCTCGATGCGCGTCGGCGGATATCCCCGCTCACGCTCGAAAGCCTTCCTGGCCGCCGGCGAGATCTCCTCGCCGAGGATGGCGAGATTGCCTGCGCCGGTGTACAGCGCGCCGATCGCACTGGCCGTGCCGTACATCCGATTGACGATCCTGACATGGGGCTGATAGCGATGAAAGAGCCGGGCCCAGCGCCGCACGAGAGGACCGAGAAAGTCGTGTTTGGGACTGCCATGTCCCCACAGGCGAACCGTGCCCGCGACCTGGCGCAACGGCTGGTAGGCCGGGAGGGAAGCGACGAGCCGCGCGGCGTACGCGGCGGGCACGGCCGGCTCATCCGGCGCACCCGCCGCACGCGCGGCGACTGCCGCCGCCACCCAGAGGGCGGCACTGAGCGCGCAGACTCGCCACCGGGGGGCAGCCACGCTCATCCGCGATGCCGTCCCGGGCTCAGCGCAATTTTCGCCACTGCGCCCAGGCCACCTTGGCCGTGAGCGGCAGATACTTTCCATCACGCTCCACCGCCTCCTGACCCTGCCTGCTCACCACGTAGCGCAGGAATTCACGCACCAGAGGCTCGATCGAGCCCTTCTTGCCGTAGTTGGCAAACATGTAGATCTGGCTGTAAAGCGGATAGCTGCGATCGTGGATCGTCTCCAGGGTGTACGGCACGCACTTGCCTCCGGGGTGGCGCGCGATGGCCAGCACTTTCAGCTGCGGCGGGCGCTTGAAGGTCGGGGCGGCAACCCAGCCGATACCGTACCGGTCATGGGCCAGATCACTCTTCAAATTCCGTCCCAGCCTGCCGTTTTTCGTGACGTAATTGGCGTAGATGCGCAGCCGGTCGTTCCATTTGTCGCTGCCCTTCAAGATGAGGTCCGACATCTCGGTCGTCTGGTGATACCGCATGTTGAGTCCAAATGGATCGATGGGCCGGTCGGCCCACTCGCCGGTGAGACCGAGCTGCCCCCAGGTGCGGATGTTCTCCCGTGAGCTGCGCGCAACCTCGGGGTGCCAGCTTGTCCCCTTCCACCCCCCCAGACGCTCGGCGCCGAAAATGCCATCGAGCTGCTGCATGGTGAGGCAGCTCAACGGGTTGCCCCTGTTGACGAGGATCCCGTAGCCCGGCTGCCAGCCGGTCACGTCGTAAGAGCCGGTCGCGGCCGAGATGATGAGCGGATCGCGGTTCTTGTAGCGCTCGTACATGAGCTGCTCGGCGAAGGTGATCTTGCGCCCCACCCCGACATCGGCCACGCCGAACACCAGCGAGGGCACGGCGGCGAGCGTCGTCTTCATGTGAAATGCGATGCGCACGCCGGGCTCGTACTTCTGAAACCCCTTTTCCCAGTATTTGCCGAGGTTGCTGTCCTCGATGTAATTGCTGCCCCACATGCGCAACGTTCCGTGCACCTGCCGCTTCGGATGGTACGAGGGCAGTGCGCTCAGATCCCAGCGCTTGGTGTAGAAGGCCTTCTTCGCCTTGAGCACGACGAACTTCGCGCGGGCCGCCTGCAAAGCGAGCCCGTGCGCCACCTTGTCCGCCTGGGCACGCGCCGGCGGCGCGCCAGGATACACAGAGAGCGCAATCAGCGCGCCCACCGCCGCCGCGGCGCGCACCCCTGGGGGCAATCGTGAATTCATATCGGCTGCACCTTTCATGTTCGTTCATTGGAATTTATGACGAGGCAGGTCCTCAGACGCGCCCCCGCGGGCGCGCAGCTCAGCCGCGCTGGACATCGACCCCGACAGTTTTCTCAGCTGCCGGGACGCCGACGGCGCGAGCACCGGCAGGTAGCCGCGGCCGAAGCGCAATACGTCCCGCTGCCCCTGACGGCTGAGCACGAACCTCAGGAACTCCCTCAGTCTCGGTGCGACCGGCCGGCCGGGTGGCTTGTTGAAATACATTGCAACCAGCCGTGTCAGCGGATAGGCGTGGCTCATCACCGTCTCGCGCGTCGGGTCGAGGAATGCGCCACCGCGATGCGCGGAGAGCGCCACGGGCCTCACCTCGGCGTTGTGGTAGAGCAACCCGGCGTAGCCAATCGCATCGGGGTCATTCGCCATGGCGTTCACCATGCGCTGTCCGCCGTCGCTCGCCCCGCCCGTCGAGCCTTTCCGGTCGCGAAACTCCCGCAACGAGGGCCGCCACAGCCTCGACCCATCGAACACCTTCTGCTCGAAGAAGCGGGCGAAGCCGCGCGAGAGGGAAAGTCCATAGAGGTGAATCGGCCGATTGCGCCAGACGCCTGTGAGCCCGAGGTCGCCCCAGGTACGGATCGTGCGCGCCCTGGGCCCGCGCTCCACGCTGAAGATCGCCCGCAGCTGACCGAGCGTGAGACCCCGGATCGGGTTGCCGCGATGCACGAACACCACCAGCGCGTAATCGCGATTGCGCACATCGAGGCTCCCGGTCACCACATCGACCCCGGTGGGCGGATAGCCGAATACTTCGCGGAATGCTTTGATCTCGGGCGGCCAGATCTCGCGCCCCATCAGCGCGAGGTCACCCCGTCCCGTGTACAGAGAGCCAATCGCCGCCGCGGTACCCACCAGGTGATTTTCGAATCTGACCCCCGGTTGATAGCGCCTGAAGTCACGCTCCCAGACGCGTACCAGCGCCCCGATGAAATCGCGCTTGCGGTCGTAGGCGCCATGGCCCCAGATGCGGATCGTGCCACTGACCGCCTGATGCGCCCGGTACGGTGGTGGCAGATCGAGAGCGCGGGCCGCGCCGCCGCACAGCAGCCCCAGGGCAAGCAAGGCCGCCGCAAGCCTCATTGCAGTCGCCGCAGCTGACGCCGTAGCGTCGAAACGCTCAACGGCAGGTATGAGCCATTACGGGCAATGATGTCCTGCCCCTGGCGGCTCAGGATGAATCGCAGGAACTCCTTTACCTGCGGCTTGAGGGGCGTGCCGGGCTTGCGGTCGAGCGCCGCATCGATGGAGCGTGCGAGCGGATAGGCACGCGTCTCAGCGGTACGCGCATCGAGCGCCACGCATGGCGCTGCGGAAGAGGCGGCCACTTTCAGGGTCTTCAACGCCGGATTGCCCGGCAGTGGCGGTGCGAGGGCAAGGCCGTCCGGGTCCCGCGCCGCGGCCCCGAGCACTGCCCTCCAACCCCCGACCACCTCGTGGTAGGCCGGATTCCACTTGTAGCTTCCTTCGAGGACGGCATGGCGCATGAAGACCGCGGCGATATTGCTCAGCGCCGGACCGTAGACATGGATGGGCCGGCCGGCCCAGCGGCCTTGCAGTCCGAGCGCGCCCCAACGACGCGCGTTACCGCCTCCGCGGCGGTGATCCGCTGCAAAGACATCATCGAGCTGGCGCAGGGTCAGACAAGAAAGCGGATTGTCCCGACTGACGAAGAAGGCGAGGTTCACACCCGGTCGCCGCACTCCCGTGCCGTCGCCGAGCCCCGCGTTGGCGATCTGCACCGTAAATGGCAGATAGTGGTGCACCCACTCGAACGCCATCGTCTCGAGCGGCACGCGGATCTCGCGCGCCATGAAAGCGATGTCTGCCACATCCATGTACACACCGGCAAACGTCGATTCCGGTCCGTGCAGCGTCACGAGTACGCGCGTGCGCGGCTGAAACCGCGCAAAGCCGGTCGCGAGCGCGCGGATGAGCGAGCCGTCCTCCGGTGAGCCCCAGATCCGGATCGTCCCCCGTACCTGCCGCGCGGGTGCGTAGGCGGGCAGCACTGCATCCCGCACCCGGTGCGCGGCAGACAAAGATGACTCGGAAACACCGTACGCACGCGCGCTGGCGGCCTGCGGACGGGCCGCTGCGCAGCACAGCACCCCAATCGCGAAGACGGCGCCGCGCAGCAGCGCCTGAGGGCGCGTCTCACTCACGACGGTATCCCCCAAGGGCATCTGCATTCATGTCCGTGCCGCTGCCGAACGGACCCGGCTCAAAGCGCAAGTCCAACGGGCCGGAAGATCCAGACCGCCCCGGGCTCACCCGAATGCGGTGGAACGGCCACGCACAACTCGTCGAGGCCCGGAACGAACTGCGACGTTCCCGAATGAGGGCCCGACCGCACCGTGGCCACGAGGGCGTAATCATTGGCATCGAGCTGCCGATAGGCCTGCACGAAGCCCTGCAAACTCGTCGTGTAGATGAGGCCGTGCGCTGCGTCCAGGTACATGTCCTCGGTTGCGTCCTTGCTCGGAAGGCTCGCGATCCATCTGCCGGTTGCGAGGTTGAGCACATTGAAAGTGGGCGGCCGCGGGTCTCCGGCAATGGTGCGCGTGGCGACGAACAGGCGCCCGTGCGCCTCATCGAGAGCCATCGAGGCCGGCCGGCCGGGAACCGACAGACGCCTGATGATGCGCCGCGTATCGGTATCGACCACCGCCACCTGATCGAGGCCCGGAATCGCCACGTACAGCAGGGGGCTGCGCCGCGCCATGACGAGCGCCGCGGCGCGATACCCGGTATTGATGCGACCGACGAGCCTGCCCGTGGCCGGATCGATCAGCGCGAGCCAGCCCGGCCCACGCTTCGAGTCGATGCCGCCGGACTCGACGTAGAGCAGCCGGTGCCTCGGGTCGAAGGCAATCATGTCCGCGCCGACGGAGACTTTGAGGGTCGCGACGGTACGATAGCCGTGGCCGCGGAGGATGCGCACCACGCCGTCGCGTCCGTTGGTGACCACCAGGCGATCGAAAGACGGCACATACAGCTCTCCCTGCGGTCTGTCGAACCCGCCCGAGAGGCCGCGGATCGCTCCCTTCTTCAGAGGCACAACGTACACGCGCTGCTGGTCCTGGGCGGACAGGAACAGCCGTTCGGTCTTCGGATCGACCGTCATGTGGTCCCAAGTCCCCGTCATTTGCGGCACGGGGATCTTGCCTGCAAGGTCGAGCACCGGGGCCGCCGCCGCGGCCACCGCAGAGCCAGCGGCCGCGAGGCTCACAGCGGACGCCGAGGACACGAGGGCAGCGCGGCAGGCGTGCGCCCAGCGCCTGTAAGGGTGTCGGCGGACGAGGCTCGCTATCATGTCGGAATCTCCTTCGCACTACAGGGTCGCGGGCAGCTTCTTCAGCTGCGCGGCCACGATGGCCGGGGTGAGCGGCAGGAAGCTGCCCTCGCGCAGCACCTGCTCCTGGCCCTGGCGACTGAGGATGTAGCGTAGAAACTCCACGACGACCGGGTCGGGGGGAATCCTCGGCCCATCGTTGATGTAGAACTTCACGGCCCGCGACAACGGATAGCTTCGGTCCGCCACGTTGGCCAGGGTCGGCTCGATGTAGGGACCGGCCGGGTGCACGGCGATGGCGATGAGCTTGGCATCGGCGTTGCGGTAGCCGGCCGAGGTGAGCGCGATGCCATCCGGATCCGCGGCGACCGAGTCGACGGCGCGTTGATAACCGTTGATGCGCTTACCGCCCGGGCCCTCGGCCCCGCCAAGCTGCTGCAGCGCACAGTTCCACAGGGTGCTGCCACGCATGACGGTCTGCGAGAAGTAAAACCAGGGCGCCTCGTCGGTGGAAGGTCCGCTGTAAGGATGGATCGTACGGTTCCGCCACGCGCCTTTGAGCCCGAGCTCACCCCAGGTGCGGATGCTGTGCGCCTCCCCACGCAGAGGCCGAGCTCCGAAGATCGCGTCGAGTTGCCGGAAGTCCAGACGCGCGAGCGGATTGTCCCTGTTGACGAACACCCCGAGTGCCATGATCTTGTCCGGATCGGCGTAGGCGCCGGTCAGCACCGTGACCGGGAAGGGCTTCTGTCCTGCGACCTTGCGATAGGCCGCCGCCTCCATCGGTACGATCTCGCGCGCCAACACACCCAGGTTGGCCCTGTGGGTGTAGAGGCCGGCCATCGCGGCGCCGCTGCTGAGCAGATCATCCTTGAAGCTGACGTGAGGCTGGAATCGGTGAAAGCCCCGCTCCCAGTCATGCATCATCACCTTCAGGAATCCGTGCCCCCAGCTGCGGATCGTGCCGCTCACCTGGCGGCGCGGCTGGTAGCGGGGCAGTGATTTCACGTACCGCGCCCAGGGCGGCACATTGACCTCAGGGGAACGGGCCTGCGCGGCCGGCAGGCACAGGCACGACAGCATGACGAGCGCCGCGCGACGCGGTGAGAGCTGCAAGCGAGCCCGCTCGGACATATCCGCCTGCCCGCTCCGGCCATTCATCGCGTCGTCTGCCCGACGGGCCGGCCGACCTCCAGATCCTCGAGCCTGTGCAACTGCCCGGCGGCCACCTTGGCGGTGAGCGGCAGGTATTTGCCGTCACGCTCGACCAACTGCTGGCCCTGGCGGCTCAGGACGAAGCGGATGAACTCGAAGATTTTGGGATCGAGACGCCGACCGGGCTTGGCCTCCACCCAGAACGACTGATCGCCCCAGAGCGGGTAGGAACGGGCCTGCTCAGTCTCGAGCGTCAGCGGCACGTACGGCCCGGCCGATGTCTTCGCAATCGCGAGCACCTTCACGGTCTTCGGCAGATCCTCGTGATAGCGGATGTAGCCGATGCCGCCCGGATCCCGCGCCACGTGATCGATGATCTGATCGCTCTCGAGATACGTCCTGCCGTCGCGCTTGTAATTGCCGAATGCGAGCAGATTTCCATTCCACTTGTCGCTCGACTTCAGCACATCGTCGGAGAACTCGAGCGCTGTCGAATAGCGCAGGCTGAATCCATAGGTGTCCACCGCACGGTCTGCCCACACACCCTTGAGACCCATCTGGCCCCAGCGGCGGATATTGTCCTCGGGGCCGCGCGCGAAGTCCGGGCGCCACGTGGTCCCTACCCAGCCCCCGGCTCGTTGCGAGCCGAACATGCCATCGAGTTGGCGCATGGTTACGCCCGTGAGGGGATTGGCGGAATTGACAATGATGGCGAACGAATTCTGCCAGCCGATCACGTCGTAGGAGCCGGTGACCGCGGAAATGTTCGTCGGCAGGTATCCTTTCAGCCGCAGGTTGGACAGGTCGTCGTAAAACAGCGCCTGATGACCTATGGCAATGTCAGCCCGATCCTCGTAGAGGCATGGGATCGCATTGGCCGCGGTCTGCAGGTGATAGACGATCTTGATGCCCGGCTGGTACTTCTGGAAGGCCCTCTTCCACCACCCGCCCAGAGGCGAGTCTCCGACGTAATTATTTCCGCAAATGGTGAGCGTCCCGCGCGGATGCGACGTCGGCACGTAGTTCGGCAGTCCGCTCAGGTCGAACTTCTTCGTATAGAACCGCGAGTACGCCACGGCATGCATGCGCGCGCGCCGCTCCGCAGCCGAGCCATGCGGGAACTTCCGGGACAGCGCATTCGCGCGGTAGAGCTTCAGCCAGGGCGCGGAATTCCCCCCGGCCTGCGGCGCCGGCGCCGCCGGGGCCAGCGCACACAGGACGAGCGGCAGCACCGCGACTCCATACAGGGACACACGTAGTTTGTTCACCAGACTCTCCTGAAAGGTAATTGCCGGCCCCGCCAGACCTGCGGCGCAGCGCTCATCGGGTTACTCGAACTCGACGCGGGGCAATGGCGCGCGGCCGTGGACGCTTCAGTCGATCTTCTTCAGCTGCTTCCTGATATACGACTCGGGCAGCGGACTGTAGATACCCTGTCTCTGAATGATCTCCTGGCCCTGCCGGGAGAGCACGAAGCGCAGGAACTCGCGAACCTTGGGGTTGAGCGGCTGGCCGGGCGTCCTGTTGACATAGATGTAGGCATCGCGCATGAGCGGATAGCTGCGATTGCGCACGTTTGCGGGGGTCAGCGGAATCGCCGGACCGGATTTCCTCCAGGAGATCGCCAGCACTTTGACGTTGGGGTAATTTTGGCACTTGCTGCCATCCGGGTTGACGCAGGTGCCATCGACGTGCATCAGAGCCCCCCAGCCGATCGCGTATTTGTTCTCGCTGATCGCCTTGTACATGTTCTGGCTCCAGACCTTGCGCCCGTCCGGCCCCGGCACCGCTTCCTTCTCCTCGACGTATTCCCTGAAATTCCCGTTCCACTTGTCCGACCAGTGCATCACCTTGCGCTCGAAGTCCACCGCGAAGCCGGGCGCGACGTAACCGTAGGTCTGAATGGGCTGGTTTGCCCAGCTGCCCTTGAGGCCCAGCTGTCCCCAGGTTCTGATGTTGCTCTTTGCGCTGCGCGCGTACTTGGCCGTGAACAGGATGGCATGCTCGGGTCCGCCGACCTGCCAGGCGCCGGTGCGCGCCGAACCGAAAATCTCATCGAGCTGGCGCATCGAGAGGTGCGCGATGGGATTGTTCTTGTTCACCATGATGGCCCATGCGTACAGGCAGCCCCGCATGTTGTAGCAGCCGGTTGCGATCGACACCTCGGTCGGCGTGTAGCCGAAGGTGTTGTAGAAGGGCATCTGATCGGTGACCTTGGCGTCATCGCCCATGGGCGCGATTTCCGAGACACCCGCATCGAGCATGCCGATCGCCCCCTCGCTCTCGGTCTCGAAGTTCATCGAGACCTCCGCCTGCGGCTGGTACTTCTGGAATCCCTTGACCAGCTTCGGGATCAGTCCCATGAGCGGACTGCCGGCGATCGGCAGGCGGCCCACCACGTGATACTCCGGCTTGTACTCTGGAATCCGGCTCAACACCGGCTCCTGGGCGAACGCCGAGGCCAACGCGAGGCCGGTCGAGCAAAAGGCCAGCGCGAGCCCGGCCGCCATTCGGCAACGAGAAGGGGTTTTGCCGCCGAAGAGACGTCCAGGCCCGCGGGCCGAGGAGAAGCGCGTAGTCATGGTCTATGGGTCTCCAATCCGATTTAATCGAAGCTCTTGCTGAAGGTCAGGGAGATGTTCCTTGGCGCCCCCGGAGTGATGCGCACCGCGCTGAAGGCGCTCTGGAAGTACTGCTTGTCAAACAAGTTTGAAACCTTTAGCGAGAGACTGTAGGTGTCGGCCGTGTAATAGACGCCCGTGTCGACGGTCGCATAGCCCGGCATCATGAAAGCGTAGGGGATGGCCGTGGTCGGCAGATTGCCCACCCTCTCGGAGCGGTAGACCACGCCCAGCATCCACCCGAAGCGATTGAATCGACCCGGGAACTGGATTCGCGACAGAACGCTGCCGCTGTTGCGCGGCGCGTTGAGCGGCATTAAGCCAATATCCGCCTTGTTGACATCATCAATAATGCGCGCGTCGACTAGTGCGTAATTGGCGCTCAGCTGCCACCAGTTTGTCGGACGGAAGTCGAGCTCGAGCTCGGCGCCACGGCTGCGCACCGCGCCGATCTGCTCGTAAAGGCCGGTGATACCCACTTCCTGAATTCGATTGATCTCCTTGATGTTGAAGAAGGACACCGTCGCGCTCTCGCGACCGTTCGCGCTCGCGTACTTGGCGCCGACCTCTTCCTGGGTCGCCGTCTGCGGCTGCAGGGTCTGGCCCGGAATGACCGATTCGGCGGTCGGGCTCGGCGGCACGAAGGAGGAACTGTAGCTCGCATAGAGAGACAGCTCCTTGTCCGGCTGATAGATGATGCCGCCCGTGGGGAACGCGTCGTTGAATGACTTCCTCCGGATCGGCTTGACCAGCCGCAGCTCCTTCTGTTCCTGTTTGATGTACTGATATCGTGCACCGACCACGCCCTTCCAGTGGGCGGAGAAGGTGATCATGTCCGTGGCATAGACGCCGTACTGCCTGGAATTCGCCCACTCGTGCGCCTGCGGCGGCTCCGTGGCCGGTGGCACGTCGCTGTAGCCTGGCACGGGGTCGTAGATATTGATATCGAGCAGCGGCGTCTTGAAGTCGCGCAGGCGGTTGTAGTCCTCGATCGTCTCGCCGTAGGTGACGCCGACGAGCAGCCGGTGGGCTATCGGCCCGGTGTGGAATAGATCGGTGGCCGAGGTATCGATGAAATTGATGTGATGATGATTGTCTTGCTGGCGGTCAACGCGCTCCATGGTGGTCAGATTCTTGAGCACCGTGCCGTTGTCGAAGCCCCACTCGTAGTCCTCGGAATACACCGACCGGGCATTGAAGTCCCAGCTCAGGGTGTGCGAGAAGGCGTGGTGCAGCAGCAGGGTCGCCGTCTCGCCCTTCTCCATTTCCTTGTCCTGCGGATTCTGGTAGCGGGTCGTGATCGGAGCGATGAGCGTGCTCTTGAAGCCCGGGGCCACCAGACCCTGGTCCCAGCTGTCGTTGCCGTGCCGGAACTCGAGGAGCAATGTCGCGCGCGTGCGATCCGAGATGTTCCACGTGAGGCTGGGTGCGACCATGAAGTCCTTATCCAGGACGAATTGCCGGAACGACTGCTGGTTTGTGTACTGAACGATTGCCCGCCCGAGGAATCGGTGAGCGCTGTCGAGCGCTCCAGTGGTGTCGACGATACCGGTGTAGCCGTTGTCGCGGCCGAAGGGAATGCCCGCTCCGGCATAGGTATTGGCGCGCAGCTCGAGGTTGGTCTGGTAGCGAGCCTGGGGTTTCTTCGTGATCAGGTTGATGAAGCCGCCGGGCTGATCCTGGCCGTATAGGACTGACGCCGGACCCTTGACTACCTCAACGCGGGCAATGTCGGCGGTCTCGGGGGAGGCGGTGCGAGCCGGCAGGCCCGGAAGGCCATCCATCAATACGGAATTTGGATCGGTGGAGCCACTGGTGAAACCGCGGATCGTGATGTCGTAGCCTGATGGGCCGGCCCGCTGCACGTCGGACATGTAGCCGTAGAGGTCGGTGAGCTTCGTGGTGTCCACCGCCTGCATGAACGACTGGCTGTAATCGGCCAGTGAGAACGGCACGTCCCGCACGGGCACGTTCATCTTGAGCGCGCTCTGGCCACCCGGCCGGATGAAGTTCGCGGTGACGGTGATGGCTTGAAGCTGCACCCCGGGCGCTGCGGCCTCGGTCGTCGTGGCACCCGGAGCGGCCGCCGCAAGCGCAACCCCCCAACAGCAGGCTGGCAGCAGCAACACACCTGGCACGAAGCTTTTTCTGCTCGTCATGAA
>JAJYDK010000106.1 GCA_021777555.1 Pseudomonadota bacterium
CGGGAGCGCTACGCGCTGACCATCACCAACATCGGCGCCGAACATTACATCCCCACCGGTGTTCCAGACAGACATCTGACCGTGGAGCTGCGCGTACTCGGTTCCCGCGGACACACCCTCAAGTCACAGGTCTTTACCTTGGAGCGATCCGTGCTCTGGCGGCCATTCATCATTGAGCTGCACGATACCCGTCTGCGTCCGCTCGAGCCACGCACCTACGACATCGGGTTTTCCATTCACTCGCATCCTCGCCCGACAGCTGTCGAGGCGGTAGTGCGCTACTGGTTTATGGACACCTCGCATCGGGCCCATGACCACTATCGGGCACCGATTTCCTATGTGGTGTACCGTCGTCGCATCCCGATTGAACCGCAAAAAAGGTCTGGTGGCACGTGAAGCAGCATGATCTGGCAGTAATCGGAGGCGGTGCCGGAGGGCTCGTGGTAGCGAGCGTAGCGGCACAGCTCGGCCTGAAGGTAACTCTCGTGGAAAAATCCGATCGCCTCGGCGGCGACTGTCTGCACCACGGCTGCGTGCCGAGCAAGGCGCTTATACACGCCGCCAAGGTTGCGGCACTGATACGCGGCGCGGCACAGTTCGGACTGCCGGAACAAAAGCTGCCGGTCGATCTGGAAGCCGTCAATGAACGCGTACAGCAGGTGATCGATCGCATCCAGGACCATGATGATCCCGAGCGCTTTCGCGGCTACGGATGCGAAGTACTGCTGGGCAAGGCGGCGGAATTCGTCTCGCCGCGGGAGTTGCGCGTCGGTGAAAAATCGGTATGTGCGCGGCGCTTCGTCATCGCCACGGGTTCGCGTCCGGCAGTGCCTGTGGTGCCTGGTCTCGAGTCGGCCGGCTATCTTACCAACCTGGATGTGTTCAGCCTGCGCGCACTGCCGCGGCGCCTGGTGGTGCTCGGCGGCGGGCCGATCGGTGTCGAGCTGGCACAGGCATTCGGCCGACTTGGGAGTCACGTCACGGTCGTAGAACGGCTGACGCAGCTGCTGCCCAGAGAGGACAGCGAGCTGTGCGCCATGCTGCGCGATTGCCTGGAGTCCGAGGGCGTCTCTGTCCGCACAGGAGTGGACGTCGAGCGCGTGGAGCTTCGCGGCAAAACGAAGGTTGTCCACTGCAGCGGCGCAGCGGAATTGGAGGCGGATGCCATCCTCGTCGCTGCCGGTCGCCGTTCGAACGTTGAGGGTCTCGGGCTGGAGGCCGCCGGGGTACGGTACAGCACCCACGGAATCGAAGTGGATGGGCGGCTGCGCAGCTCGCAGCGTCATATCTATGCCTGCGGGGATGTCTGCGGTCCGTACGCATTCACGCACATGGCCGAATACCAGGCCGGCATCATCATTTCCAATGCCGTATTCCGGCTGCGGCGAAGGGTGGACTACCGCGTGGTGCCACGGGTGACATTCAGCGATCCCGAACTTGCGCAGGTGGGGCTTTCCGAAAGCGAGGCCCGCAGCCGCGGGATCGACCCGAAGATCCTGCGTTTTCCGTTTTCGCAGATCGATCGCGCCCTTGCCGAGCGCGAAGAGCAGGGGATGCTGAAGCTTGTCACGCATCGCGGCAAGCTGCTCGGTGCCTCGATGCTCGGGCCGCACGCGGGCGAGCTCATTCATGAGATGGTGCTGGCGATGAAATCCGGTGCATCGGTAGCCACGATTGCCTCCACAATTCACGCCTATCCCACGCTCGCTCAGATCCACCGCCGTACCGCAAACACGGCGTTCGCCCAGACGCTTTTCAGTCCGGCCACGCGCCACCTCGTACGCTGGCTGCAACGTTTGATACCATAAAACAGAGAGTTTCCCGCCTCTGCGGCCGGAGTCCGTCCATGCATGCCACACTTTCTTTGCTGAACAATACCGATTTTCCGCAGCTTGCGCGCGGACATCTGGAGACCCTGCAGATCAATCTCGGATACCGCTGCAACCAATCCTGCCTGCATTGCCATGTGAATGCCGGTCCATCGCGAAAGGAGCAGATGTCGCGCGACACCGTCGCTGACGTACTGGCGTTTCTGGACACAACGACTGTCCGCAATATGGATCTGACGGGTGGAGCGCCGGAGCTCAACCCCCATTTTCGGATGCTGGTCACGGAGGCGCGTCGTCGCGACGTTCACGTCATCGATCGCTGCAATCTGACGATCCTGCTCGAACCCGGACAGGAGGATCTGGCTGAATTCCTGGCACAACAGCGCGTCGAGGTCACCGCCTCTCTACCGTGCTACCAGCAATCCAACGTCGATGCCCAGCGCGGGGCCGGCGTCTTTGCAAAGAGTATTGCCGCACTGCAGCGATTGAACGAACTCGGGTACGGCCGCGACGCTGGACTTGTGCTGAATCTGGTGCACAACCCGGGCGGGGCGGCGCTGCCTTCACCGCAGGACGCCCTCGAAGCGGCATATCGGAATGAACTCGGCACGCGCCATGGCATCGTGTTCAGCCGGCTCTACACGATCGCCAACATGCCGATTCAGCGCTTTGGAAGTACGCTAATCTCGCGGGGAAAATTCCAGTCCTACATGGAAACGCTCAGAGCCGCGCACCGGCCGGAAAATCTGGCATCAGTCATGTGTCGTTCGCTTGTGAGCGTCGACTGGGAGGGCCGCGTCTACGACTGCGATTTCAACCAGATGCTTGGATTGCCGATGAGTCTCGGAGGCCGTCCGGGAGTACGCCTGGCCGACCTGATACATACGCGGCTCGATGGCAATCCGATCGCAGTTGCCGACCATTGCTACGGATGTACGGCAGGCCAAGGCTCCGGCTGTGGCGGAGCCTTGAGCGACTGACTGGTTTCTCGGCCGGGGGACCCAGGCGCCGTCGGCGCTGGGTCCCCCGGCCGGGCGCCCGGTAGTGGGTCTTGAGCGGATGCTGCGGGTCTACTTCCTCCAGCACTGGTTCAACCTCTCGGAACCGGCGGTGGAAGAAGCGCCCTATGATTCGCGCGCGATGCGCGCCTTCGTCGGGATCGATCTCGGGCGCGAAGGGGCTCCGGATGAGACCACGGTCTGCAAGTTCCGCCACCGTCTGGAAGCGCACAGTCTGGGCGAACAGATCTTTGCGCTCGTCAATGCGCATCTTGCGGCCTCGGGCTTGATCCTCTCGCGCGGCACTATCGTCGATGCCACGATCATTGACGTGCCTTCCTCCACCAAGAATAAGACCAAGACCTGCGACTCCGAGATGCACCAGGCGAAGAAGGGAAACCAATGGTATTTCGGGATGAAGGCGCATCCTGGGGTCGACAGCAAGACCAAACTCATTCATTCGGCGGGTGGCCACCGCCGCCCACGTGCACGACTCGAAGATCCTGCCTGACCTCCTTGCACGGGGCGGAAAGGCGGGTGTGGGGAGACAGCGCCTACAGCGGGCAGGCTGCGCTGATCCGTGCCGCCGCACCCCACGCGCAAGACTTCACCCGCGAGAAGGGTAGGCGTAACCACCCTCTGACCGATGCCCAGAAACTTAAACGGTCAGGAACGGAAGATGCGAGACCCGTTTTTCCAGCTTTGAACAGACCTGAAACGGGACCTGTCTCGCTCGAACTTGAGCAGGTAGCTGCGATGCATGATGTGACCGAGCATTGGCACGGTCACAACGACATCGCCCGCCCCTCACATCGGTGAGCCCAGGCCCCTTACCA
>JAJYDK010000107.1 GCA_021777555.1 Pseudomonadota bacterium
GGATCAGGAAGCTGACCACCGGCCCCACCTTCCAAGGCGATGGGACGGTCGTAGTCGTGTTGTAAGCTGGCTGGAATGAGAGCGTCGGATTGGGCAGCTCCGCGGCAGTGATTTCCCCTGCCTTCGCTTCTCCCCATTGCGCGGTGGCAAGCGGCATGTCCGGCCGCTCAAATTCGGCCACCAGAGATAGCGTCTCGAGATTCCACTGCGGCGGTCCGGCGCGATGCTCCTCGATCGCGAGGAAGTGGAGCAGCCGCGGGTCGGTGAGGCTACGCGCAGTCAGGGAGCGCGCCGTCGCCTCGGGATGGATCGGACGAGCCCGGTAGGTTGCGCAGCTGGCCAGCGGCAAGACAATTAGAACAGCGAAAACCCTCGCAGCGGGGCGCGCGATCACCTTCATGTCGAAGGAGCCTACGCCCTCGCGAATGACGTAATGCTGACGCTGAGATTACGATTTCGTAAGCTCGGCGGGTGCTGTAGCGCCCGACGAGGGCACGATGAGCTCGACCCGGGTCCCCTCGCCGACCCGGCTGTCGATCTCCACCCGTCCGCCGTGGCGGTTCACGATGCTCTTCACGACCGCCAAGCCCAGCCCGGCATTTTGCTGCGAACCGGTTCGGGACTGTTCGATGCGGTAAAACCGCTCGAAGACATGCGGCAGATGCTCTGGCGCAATTCCGCACCCCGTATCCGTCACGGTCACCCGGATATTTTGCCCGCTCGCACGCGCCGCAAGCTCAACCGAGCCGCCGCTTGGCGTATGTGCGACCGCATTCGAAATCAGATTGCCGATCGCCTGCTGAAAGAGCGTCCGATCGAGCTCCGCACGCACGCCCGACGCACCCACGACGCGAAGCTCGACGCCTCTTTCGCCCGCGTCCGCTTCGTAGAATTCTACGACCTTGGCGAGTTCCTCACTGAGATCGACGGGCTCGCGCTGCAAGGCATCGGCGGCAGTGTCTGCGCGCGCCAGAAAGAGCAGTGTGCGAATCAGGCGCGCGACGCGCGTGCACTCTTCGAAACAGGACCCAAGCACATCGCGATACTCTTCCGCAGAGCGCACCTTCCCCAGCGCCACCTCTATCTCACCGCGCAGGTTATTGATTGGAGTGCGCAGTTCATGTGCCACATCATCAGAGAACTGCGAGATGTGCGCGAAAGACTGCTCCAGGCGGTCAAGCATGCCGTTGAAGGTCTCAGCTAGGCCCCGCAATTCCTCCGGCAGACCGCCGGTTGCGATCCGCTCGTGTAGTGTGGTGGCGCGGATACGCTCGGCGGTTCGACTGATCCCCTTGATGGGTCGCATTCCGCTGCGGGCGATGAGGTACCCCACCACCGCGCACAGGACCAGCGACGCACCGAGCACCAGCCACAGTCTCTCGCGGTAACGCGCCAGGAGAAACTCGTCATGCGCCCGGTCCATTGCGACTTCCAGGAACCGCGGCTGGCTTCCGGCGATCGGTGCAATCAGCGTCAAAAATGGTTCACCTTGCCGCGAGAGGATCTGATGGCTCGCACCGCCACCCGAGGGAATTGCCGCAAGCTCCGTTTTCGAGGGCGTAGGCAGACGCCTCGACAAACCCGGTGTCTCGATCAGTACTTGCCCGTTCGAATCCAAGACCCGCAGGTAAATGTCCGGCCGCTGTCCTCGTGCCCGCGGCGTCGCGAAAGGAAACGAGACCCCATGCTGGCCGCTCGAAGCACTCAGCAGCAGCGACGCGTTCTCGAGATTGTCCCTCAAATCGTGCACGTCTTCCCGATACATACCATTGACGAGAACCCAATAGAGCGACCCCGTCGCGATGATGATCAGCGCAAAGGCGGAAAGCACGTACCACGCGGTCATGCGCAGGGCGATCGACGGGGATCGCGCAGAGGCGGGCCGCCCCACTCCGTGGCGCTCAGGTCCGCTTTTCGAGGACATATCCGACGCCACGCACCGTCTGAATGAGCTTCCTCTCGAACGGGTCGTCCACCTTCGAGCGCAACCGCCGCATATGGACTTCGACGAGATTCGAGTCGCTTTCGAAGTTGATGTCCCATACCTGCTCGGCAATCAGCGTGCGCGAGAGAACCTCGCCGCTGCGCTGCAGCAGCAGAGACAGGAGCTGGAACTCCTTCGGCGTAAGGTCGAGGGTCCGACCGCCCCGTAGAGCCCGGTGACGGGCGAGATCAACTTCGAGATCGTCTATTCGGAGCACCGTGGATTGCCTCGCGGGTCCGCGTCGCAATAGCGATCGTATTCGCGCCAGGAGTTCTGAGAATGCAAAGGGTTTCACGAGATAATCGTCCGCGCCGAGTTCGAAGCCCTTCACGCGGTCGCGGATTGCATCGCGCGCCGTCAGGAACAGGACGGGTGTCTCGATCCCGCGGCGCCGCAGATCCGTGACGACGTTCCAGCCGTTACGCCCCGGCAGCAGCACATCGAGTACGATCAGGTCATAGGGTTGCGTTTCGGCCAAGTGGCTGCCGTCCTCTCCCGTCTCCGCGACGTCGACGATGAAGCCGTTTTCCTCCAGTCCACGTTTGAGGTAGGCCGATGTCTTGTGTTCGTCTTCGACGACCAGAACTTTCATACAGGATCAGTATAGCTGGTTGAATGGCATGCACGTGGCTGCCGATTTTACCGCAAGAGCGTCGGTTCGGTCATTGATGCCGACCGATATGATTGACGAGGCGGCAGCTCGCGCCCTATCCGATCGAGATCCGTTTGTTCTCACCGGACCTCAGGTGGCTCGAAACGACTGCGTCGCGCGCCGAGGCGCAGATCAAGCGGATTCCGAGCCTCGTCTATACTTTCGACGGGCTGATGGTGAGCGGTCCGCCCCTCGACCTCAAAGTGCGTCGCGCCTAAGCCGCGCGCTTCGGCCTCATCACGCAGAAAATCGCGGATGCCGTTCATAACGCTCTGCTCGGCAGCACCTCCTTGTACCTATTGCAGGGCGACCGGGGAGTGGACGTGCGTGTGATGGTCAATCCGCAGAGCATCGATCGACTGGCAACCCTCATCAATCTGCCGATCCGCACACCCACCGGCGCAATCGTGCGACTGAAGCAAGTGGCGACGGTGGATGAGCGCACGAACCAAGTGGAGTTGAACGGCGAAAATCTGCGCCAGGACGCTCTCGTCTCGGCCCGGCTCGAGGGCATCGATCTCGCTACCGCGATGCACGAGGTGCGCGCCACGCTCGCCCGCGACAGCGGGTTGCCGCCCGGGACCGTGCAGTTCGGAGGACTCTACCGGCTTCAGCATCAGTCCTTCCAGAACCTCCTCGCCGTGCTGCTGGCGGCGATTCTGCTTGCCTTTACGGTACTGGTGGTGGAATTCCGCTCCTTCCATGAGCCGATCGCCATCGTCTTCGGCGCGGTGCTCGCGCTCTTCGGAGCGATGGTGGGGCTCTGGGTGAGCGGCATCACTTTGAACATCGTCTCATACCTCGGCGCCATCATCGGCGTCGGCATCGTCGCCAAGAACGGCGTTCTGGTGCTCGATTATTGCCGCCAGCTGCGTTCCGAGGGCATGGAGCTCATCGAGGCGCTGGTCCAGGCCGGCCATCGCAGACTACGGCCGGTCCTCATGACCTCGCTCGCCGCGGCGCTCGGCATGCTGCCCCTCGCCTACGGCGCAGGTGCCG
>JAJYDK010000053.1 GCA_021777555.1 Pseudomonadota bacterium
GGCCCGGCCGGGAATGTCCGCCGGGTCCGACATCATGTAGTGGTCGTAGACGTAGATCAGGACGTCGAGAACGCAGCCGGTTGTCATTTAATGGTCTGTTTTGTGGTCATCGCGAGTCGGCCATAGCAGCCGCCGGGATAGGGTGCGACGCATCCGCGGAGCTCCAGGATCAGCAGCATGGAGGCGATCGACTCGCCGGACAAGCCTGAGCGCGCTACGAGGGTATCGAGCGTCACGGGCTCAAAACCGAGCGCATCTAACAGCATTTCATATTCCTTGTCCAATGCTGGGGCTGCCGGCGAGTCGGGTGGATTGTTATTAAGTTCTTGATTTATATATTCAAATTGGATCTCAGGCAGGACCTCGGCCGGTGCCTCGATGAGGTGCGCCCCGTCGCGGATCAGCTTGTGGCAGCCGCGGGACAGGGGACTGCGGATGGGTCCCGGGATGGCGAATACCTCCCGGCCCTGCTCGCCGGCGCATCGGGCGGTAATGAGAGAGCCGCTGTCGGCCGTGGCCTCGACGACCAATGTGCCCAGGGCCAGACCGCTGATGATGCGGTTGCGGCGGGGAAAGTTCTGCCGCTGAGGCCGGGTGCGCGGCGGGAATTCCGAGACCAGGGCGCCCGAGTCCCGGATGCGCCGCGCCAGAGCCCGGTTCTCGGAGGGGTAGATCCAATCAAGGCCCGTGCCGAGCACCGCCACGGTCCTGCCTCCGGCCTCGAGCGCTCCCTGATGGCTGGCGGCATCGATGCCGACAGCCAGGCCGCTGGTGATGGCAAGACCGCAGCGCGCCAGCGCGGAGGCGAATTCCCGCGCGATGGCGCGGCCGGCGGGCGTGGGGGTGCGCGAGCCCACCATGGCGAGCTGCGGGGCGCAGAGCGCCTCCAGGGACCCCAGCACGTACAGGACCGGTGGCGCGCCCCGTATCGCCGCCAGCTGAGCGGGATACGCCGCCTCCGTGCAGAGGATGCTTTGCACCCCGCTCGCTGCGCACCACTCGAGATCGGCGCGCAGCGCCGCCCGATCCGGCGCAGCGAGAGAGCGCCGTGCGGCGGGTGGCAACTCGACTCGGGCGAGCACCGAGGGCTCGCATAGCCTGTCGGTGTCGCCGCCCGCCTCAGCAACCAGCGCGCGCACGTGCTCGGCGGTCAGTCCGGGGGCGCGCGCCAGCCTGTGGCACAAAGAGGCATTGGCCATGGCCGGTGAGCTTAGGCCGGTGGGCGCCGGAAAGGTCCCCCGGAAATGCGCCGGAAACGTCCAGAAATGCACGCCCTTCGGTGATACTGTCTGCGCGGATGAAATACCGTCATGCCCACCACGCCGGCAACTTCGCGGACGTTCACAAACACGTGACACTGCTTGCGTTGCTCGCGGCCCTCAAGCGCAAGGACAAGGGATTTCTCTACCTCGAGACTCACTCCGGGCGCGGGATGTACGACTTGTCGGATTCCGCCGCGGAGTCCTCCGCCGGCATCTCGCGGCTGACGGCCGCCGAGTGCGCCGCCCCGGAGCTGCGTCACTATCTGGCCCGCGTCGCGGAGCTGCGCCGGCACGGGGGCGCGCGGCTCTATCCCGGATCCCCCTGGCTCGCCGCCAGCGAACTCAGGACCCAGGACCGCGCCGTGTTTACCGAGTGCCAGCCCGCGGAGGCGCGGGCGTTGGAACGATCTCTGGCGACAATCCCGGCTCACCCTCGCGTCCAAGTCGACACAGGCGATGGTTACGTCCGGTTGCGCGCCGCGCTGCCGCCCATCGAGCGGCGCGGCCTCATCCTGATCGATCCACCCTACGAGGATACCTGGGAGGATTTCGAGCGTTCGCGGGTGGCCGTGAGCGATGCGCTGCGCCGCTTTCCGACCGGCGTGCTGGCGATCTGGTATCCCATCAAGGACGAGCGCGCCACCGCCGCATGGCACAGCGCTCTCGCCCGGGAAGCGGGACGAGAGTTGCTGCTCGCCGAGCTGTGGCTCTACCCGCGCGACTCGCGGGTGGCGCTCAACGGCTCCGGGCTGCTGATCGTCAATCCCCCCTACCAGCTGGAGGAGGCGATGGGGTCATGGTTGGCGGAGCTGCACCAGCACCTCGATGCGGGACACGGCGGCGGCACGACGATTCGGCGCCTGAAAGAGCCTGTCGCAAAGGGATGACAGGGCGGCTTCCTGCGGGCAGAATTGATGCCATGGAAGGGGCAGTGGATCAGTACGCCGTGGTGGGCCATCCGGTCGCCCACAGCCTCTCGCCATTCATCCATTCGCTGTTCGCACGCCAGACCGGCCAGTCCATGCGCTACCACCTCATGGATGTCGCGCCCGAGGAGCTCACGCGCCGCGTCGCTGAATTCTTCGCCGAAGGCGGCCGGGGCCTCAATATCACGCTGCCGCACAAGGCCCGCGCCATGCAGCTCGCCAGCGAGCTCACCGACCGGGCGAGGCAGGCCGGCGCGGTCAACACCCTGGCGGCGCGGCGCGACGGGAGCGTGCTCGGGGACAACACCGACGGCGCGGGCTTCGTGCAGGACCTGACTCAAAACCTGACATGGCCGGCCGAAGGCCGCCGGCTCCTGCTGCTCGGGGCGGGCGGCGCGGCCCGCGGGGTGCTCGCGCCGCTGCTCGCGCTGCGCCCGGAAATCATCGTGATCGCCAACCGCACCGCGGGACGCGCCGAGGCGCTGGCATCGGCGTTCTCGGCGCTCGGCAACATCCGCGGAGCCGGCTTCGGCCAGATCGGGCGGGGCGCATTCGACCTGGTGATCAACGCCACTTCCGCGAGTCTTACCGGCGAGTTGCCCGAGGTGCCGCAGACCATCTTCGGGCCGGACACGCTCTGTTATGACATGGCCTACGGCAAGAGTGATACCGCGTTCGTTCGCTGGGTCCGCGGGCTCGGCTGTGCGCACGCGGTGCCGGGTTGGGGCATGCTGGTGGAGCAGGCGGCCGAGTCGTTCCGGCTCTGGCGGGGTGTGCGGCCGCTCACCGCGCCCGTCCTGCAGGCGCTGACCGGGCACCTGGCTCCGCCGCGGTTCTGACCGCGCCCGGGAGCTTTCGATCGTTGCCCGCCGCGTCACGGATGGGGCCGCAGCGGCCCGCGCAGCCATCGTAACTTCGGGAGAGACTGAAATGAATCAGCAGTCCAACAACGGCAACGTCACAGTCGCGCGGCCGGCGAAGTCCATGGTCGTCGCCTTTCTCCTCGCCTTCTTCTTCGGCCCGCTGGGCATGCTTTACTCCACGGTGCCCGGTGCGCTCATCATGCTGGCGATCAACGCCATCGCGATCCCGATCATCAGCCTCGCGACCTTCGGCATGGGATGGTTTCTGTATGTGCCGTCGTGGTTGACGTGCATCCTCTGGAGCATGCTGGCGGTGCGCGGACGGGACCGGCAGGTATGGCAGTCGATCCGGCAGGGGGACTTCGCCGGTGCGGCGCGCACGACCATCGATGCGCTCGACAATGACGCGAGCAGGGATCAGCGCGGGAATTGATCGCCGCCGCCGCGACCTCCGCTATGGATTCCGGACCGTGTCCCCGACGGTGATGGTGTTGGTCGAGGCGACGACCAGCGCGAAGGACAGTCGCCGGTAAGTCTTGAAAACCAGCAGCGTCGCGGCGTGCTCGGCCGGCAGCTTCACCCGCGGCGCGAAGTCCTTGCCGAGACCGCCGAAGGAATGAAACACCGCGGCGGACGAGCCGTGGGTGTCATGCACGGTGCCTTCGGAATGTTCGGCCGCGAGCACATCGCCCGGAACGAGCCCGGCGCGGGTGCCGCAGTCGAGCACGACGATGTCGAACTGGCCCGCGAGGTCCATCGTTCCGGAGCCGCCGACGATCCAGATGATCTTCCCGTGCACGGGCTGCGAGGGCGCGCGGGGCTCCATCGTGAGCGGGGTCGAGGCATCGCTCATGATCAGGCGGTCGCCCGCGAACGTCTCCCGCGCGGAGTCCCTCAGCACGGCGGTGGCCGGATTTCCCGGTGCGCGGATCAGTGCGGTGGCCGTGTAGGTGCCGAGGTAGCCCAGCTTGCGCCCGAACATGCCGGGATCGCTCAGCTCATGGCCCACGTGAATCACGGCGTAGCGGGTGCGCGGGTTGCGTCCGAGACTGCTGACATAGGTCACCGAACCCGACCCGCCGGCCTGGTGTTCACTGCGGAACGCGATGACATGGGGCGCGCGGCTGATCTGTCCGGCGGTGAGCACCGTGGGGCGTGTCAGAAAGGCCGCGATCGCCGAGCTGCGGATGATCGGTATGGCGCCCGGGAGCGGTGTGCTGCGCAGGCGCGGCTCGAGCCGCAGGGCAGACTGCCGCCGCAGCGGGCTGCCGTGCAGGAGCCGGATCTGCGGCCAGCCGTTGCGGCCGTAGGCGAGGGCGAGCACATCCCCGGGGTAGATCAGGTGGGGATTGTGGATGCGGGGATTGAGATACCAGACCTCGGGCCAATCCCAGGGGTCGCGCAGGAATTTTGATGCGATGCCCCAGAGGGTGTCCCCCCGCTTGACCGTGTAGGTCATCGGGGCAGTGGATCGGATCCGGGGTGCTGGAGACGGCGCCGCCGCGCTCGCGGTTTCCCGGGCTCCCGCGGCGTAGAGGGCCGCCTGGGTGGCCGTCAGGCCGCCGGTCGAGGTTGCCCCCCCCGCGGGCTGTGCACTGGCAGCGGGTGCGGGAGCACTCTGCCGTTGCGCGCCGTGCAGGGAAGAACAGGCGGCCAGTATGGCCGACACCCCGCCCGCCAGAAGGAGGCGGGAGCCTGTAATCTTCTTCGACACCATGGCCGGGTATAATGGCACGTGATCGGCTCGCGCACGCTGATTTCATGTCAAGCTGTGCGGCCGGTCACGGCGGCGCGGGGGATCCCCCCCGAACGGCCGGCTGCCGGAACCCCTTTATCCCATCCTGACTCGAACCCTTACATGGCGCTCAGAACGATCCTGGAGTTTCCCGACCCGCGGCTTCGCACCCGTGCCCGAGCGGTCACCCGCTTCGATGCCGGCCTGCGCCAGCTGGTCGAGGACATGCTCGAAACGATGTACTCGGCGCCCGGCGTCGGGCTGGCCGCGACCCAGGTGGATGTCCATCAGCAGGTCATCGTCATCGATGTCTCCGAGGCGCACGATCAGCCCCTGGAGCTGATCAATCCCGAGATCCTCTCCCGCGAGGGCGAGGCCACGACGGAAGAAGGCTGCCTCTCCGTGCCCGGCATATTCGATGAGGTGAAGCGCGCCGCCCGCGTGCGCCTGCGCGCGCAGGATCGCTCGGGAGAAGTGTACGAGCGCGACTGCGACGGACTGCTCGCCGTCTGCATCCAGCACGAGATGGATCACCTCAGCGGCAAATTGTTCGTGGATTACCTCTCGACACTCAAGCGCGAGCGTATTCGTAAGAAGCTGGACAAAGAGCGCAGGGCGCGCGGGGCTCCCGCGAGCGCCCATCGCGCCCTCTGAGTCCGGATATCCGGTGACTGATTCCCCCTCTCTCCGCGTCGCGTTTGCCGGCACGCCGGAGTTCGCGCTGCCCGTGCTGCTCGAGCTGCTGCACTCCCATCACACGCTCGTCGGGGTATTGACCCAGCCTGATCGCCCCAAGGGACGGGGTCGGCAGCTGGCCGCCTCGCCCGTGAAGCTCGCGGCTCAGGCCCGGGTGCCGATCGGGCAACCCGAGGCGCTCAGGAGCCCCGAGGACTGGGCGCCGCTCGCCGAGTGGCGTCCCGATGTGCTCGTGGTGGTGGCGTATGGCCTGCTGCTCCCGCAGGCGGTGCTCGATCTGCCACCGCTCGGGTGCCTCAATGTCCACGCTTCCCTGCTGCCCCGCTGGCGCGGCGCGGCGCCGATCGAGCGGGCCCTGCTCGCCGGCGACACCGAGACGGGCCTGACCATCATGCGCATGGAAGCCGGCCTCGACACCGGTCCGATCCTCCTGCAGCGGCGCGTGCCCATCGAGCCGCACGACACCGGCGCGACGCTGCGGGACCGGCTCGCCGATCTCTCGGGGCCGTTGCTGCTCACCGCCCTGGAGGGCCTGGCGCAGGGCACACTGGTGGCGCATCCCCAGCCGGCCGAGGGCGTGACGTATGCCCGCAAGCTCGAGAAGCGCGAAGCGCTCATCGATTGGCGCCGTCCGGCGGCCGAGATCGAGCGGCAGATCCGGGCGCTGTCCCCCTGGGCCGTCGCCGAGACCGTGCGGGTCGATCCAGAGACCGGTCTCGAGGAGCGCCTGCTGGTGCACACCGCGCGCCTGGGGCCGGCCGATGCGCCGTCCCCCGCGAGCGCCTCCCCGGGCCGCATCCTCGAGGTCAACGGCAATCATCGCGAGGGCTATATCCGGGTGCAGTGCGGGAGCGGGTCCCTGGATCTGCTGACGCTGCAACGGCCGGGAGGAACGCGCCAGGGCGCCGGCATGTTTGCGAGCGGCCATCGGCGGCTGTCGGCGCAGATGACATTGGGCCGGGACCATTGACCCGCCCCGGCACAGGACAGGCCGCCGTAGCGCTCGCGGAAGCCTCTCGCGCCATCGCCGCGATCCTCTCGGGTCGGACCGCAGACGATGCGCTGGCGGCTTTTGAGGCGAGTCCGCATCGCTCGGCGGTTCGCGCCATCACCTTGGGCACCGTGCGTTGGTACCTGCGACTGACGCCTGCCGTGGAGGGCCTCGTGGCCCGGCCACGGGCGCTCTCAAATGAGGTGCGAGCCCTGCTCGCGGCCGCCGCTCACCAACTCGAGTACTCGCGCAACGCGCCGCAGCTGACGGTGCACGCGGCGGTGGATGCGGCCCGGATCCTGCGGCACAAGCACGCCGGAGGCCTGGTGAACGCTGTTCTGCGCAGGCTCGTGGCGGAGCGGAGCGAGATCTTCGCGAAAGTGGATCGGGATCCGGCCCGGCGCACGGCGCATCCGCGCTGGCTGGCCGATGCTCTCACCGCCGCATGGCCGCTGCACAGTCCGCGGATTCTGGAGGCCAACAACGTTCATCCGCCGATGACGTTGCGCGTCAACCGGATGCGCCGCTCCCCGGGCGACTACGTGCGGGACCTGGCGGCCGCCGGCCTCGGCGGGCGCCAGGTCGACTGGGGCGTGGAGCACGCCCAGCTTCCCGCCGTGGTGCTGGATCGGCCGGTGCCCGTGACCGCGGTGCCCGGATTTCGCGAAGGATGGGTCTCGGTCCAGGATGCGGGCGCACAGCTGGCCGCCCCATTGCTCGATGCGGCCCCCGGCATGCGAGTGCTCGACGCCTGCGCCGCCCCGGGCGGCAAGGCCGCCCACGTGCTCGAGCTGACCGGGGGGGCGGTCGAGCTTTGGGCGGTGGATATCGATGCCTCGCGGCTCGAGCGGGTGCGGGAGAACCTCGAGCGCCTGCAGCTGCGGGCACGCCTCGTGGCGGGCGATATGCGCGCTCCCGCGACGTTCTGGGACGGCCAACCCTTCGAACGCATCCTGGTGGATGCGCCGTGCTCCGGCACGGGCGTCATCCGCCGGCATCCGGACATCAAGCTCCTGCGCCGTCCCGAGGACATCCCGGCCTTTGCCGACAACCAGATCGCGATTCTCAAGTCCGCCTTCCAGATGCTCGCCCCGCAAGGGAGGCTGGTGTATTGCACCTGCTCGCAGCTGCCGGCCGAGAATGATGCCGTCATCGAGCGCTTCCTCGCCCTCGAGGCGCAGGCACGGACGGTGATCCCCCCCGGGCACCTTGCCCCGGGCGCGGTGACCTGCCGGCAGGGCGTGCAGCTGCTGTGCGGGAGTGCGGCGGAGACCGACGGGTTCTATTATGCTTGTCTCGAAAAGACAACGTCCGGAACGCACTAGGTTCGGATCCCGAGGGTCTTACGCATTTCGTCGTTGCATCCATGCCACGAAAGAGGTCATCGCGGGGAAGCTGGCCCCGAGCTGTGCGTCCCGGCGTACTGATCGCCTGGCAGTGGTTGCTGCTGGCGGCCGGCATGCCGTGGCTCGCATCGGGCCCGGCACGGGCGGACGCGCTCGATGGAGCCCTCGCGGTCCATTCCGCCTACGTCAATCTCAATCATGGCGTGATCGAGCTCAACGCGCGCGTCGCGTACCCGCTCAACCCGACCATCCTCAAGGCGCTCGAGAACGGGGTGACCCTGTCATTCGACGTGGAAGTGAGGATCGATCAGATCCATCACTTCTGGTTCAACTCCAACGTCATCGACGTGACGCTGCAGCGTGATCTGGCCTATCACGTCGTGACCCGGCGCTTCGTGGTGCGCAACGTGCAGACCGGCGCCCAGAGCACCTTCCCCACCGTCCAGAAGGCGTTGGATTACCTGGAGCGGGTCGATGACTGGCCGGTCCTCGTCGAGTCGCAACTGCAGGACGGGCACTATACGATCAGTGTTCGCGCCGGAGTGAGGCGCGGCAAGCTCCCCTCCTCGCTGCGCGCGCTGCTCTTCTGGACGGATGACTGGCAGCGCGAGAGTCCCTGGTACACATGGGCACTTCCGGTGTGAGCGGGGCGCCCGCGCCTCGCGGACGGGGACGCGCGGTCGCCTCCATCGTGCTGTGGAGCGGCATCGGGCTCGGCGCGCTGCTGCTGCTCGCCAAGAGCGCGCAGAATTCCTCGGAGTTCAGCCGGCTGCAGCCGTGGATCGTGCTGTTCAACGTGATCGGCGTGTTTGCGCTGATCGTGATGCTGGCGCGGCGACTGTGGCTGCTGGTGCGCGACTACCGCAACCACGTGCCCGGATCGCGTCTCACGGCGCGTACCGTGACGATCTTCGGGGCGCTGGTGGTGGCGCCGCTGCTCATCGTGTATTTCTCCTCGGTGGGATTCCTCAACCGCGGCATCGACAGCTGGTTCCGCGTAGAGGTGAAGCACGGTCTGAAGGATGCGCTCGTCCTGTCTCGCTCGGCGCTCGATCTGCGCGTGCAGGACGAATCACGACGGGCGACACTGCTCGCCCGCTCGCTGACCGGGCGCGGCCTGATGCAGATTCAGTCCCGGCTCGATCAGGCCCGGCGCTCGGACTCGGCGCTCGAGCTCGTGCTCTACGGCGCCAACGACCAGATACTCGCGGCGAGTCTGCGCGATCCGCTGGCGGAGGTGTCGCTCGTTCCGCCGACCGATCTGGTGCGCCAGGTGAGCGAGCGGCGCACCTATGTCGATCTCGAGCCGCAGTCGGATGGCCGGTTCATCATCCGCATCGGCGTGCCGCTCGGGGAATTCTCCAGCGGTTCCAATGACCGTTACCTCATGGCGGTGTACCCCGTGCCGCCGCAGCTGTCGGCGCTGTCGGACGCGGTGCAGCGATCGTACTCGCAGTACGGCAACCTCACGGCATTGCGCGAGCCGCTGAAATACAGCTTCATCCTGACACTCACTCTGGTGCTGCTGCTGGCGATGCTGGCGGCCATTCATGGGGCGATCCTCTCGGCGCAGCGCCTCGCGCGGCCGGTGCAGGACCTCATCGCCGGCACGCGGGCGGTGGGCAAAGGCGATTTCGATACCCGTCTGCAGCTGCCCTCGCGCGATGAAATGGGTTTCCTGGTGCACTCCTTCAACGACATGACCAAGCGGCTGCGCCGCGCCCATGATGAGGCGACTCGCAGCCAGGAGGCCGTGGAGCGCGAGCGCGAGCGGCTGGCGATCATTCTGGCGCGCCTGTCCACCGGAGTGCTGGCCATAGACCGCAACCTCACCGTGCGCATGGCCAACCAGGCCGCCGGCGCCATTCTCGGCACCGACCTCTCCGCCGCCACGGGCAGGCCGCTGCCCGACCTGTCGGCCGGCAACGAACGGCTGGGTCAGTTCGTGGCCGCGCTGGCGGTGCGTTTCGCCCGTGGCCGGGAGGAGTGGCGCGAGCAGATCGATCTCGGCAAATCGGGGCGCACCTTCACGCTGATGTGCGCCTGCACAGCGCTGCCGGGAGAAAGCGGCGACATGGGCTACGTCATCGTATTCGACGACATCACGGCGCTCCTTTCGGCCCAGCGGGATGCCGCCTGGGGAGAGGTGGCGCGACGCCTGGCCCATGAGATCAAGAACCCGCTCACGCCCATTCAGCTCTCGGCCGAGCGGCTGCGCCGCCGGCTCCTCAGCACTCTGGCTCCGCCCGAGGCGGAGATCCTCGAGCGCTCGACCCACACCATCGTGCAGCAGGTCCAGAGCATGCAGCAGATGGTGAATGCCTTCAGCGAATACGCGCGCGCGCCCGAGATGCGCGTCAGCCGCTTCAGTCTCAATGAGCTGGTGACCGAGGTGGCCGACCTGTACCGCTCGCAGGACCCCCGGGCGGCCATCGGGCTGGAGCTCGATGAGAGCCTGTCGGCCATCGAGGCCGATCGAAGCCGGGTGCGCCAGATCCTCAATAACCTGGTGACCAATGCCCTGGAGGCGCTCGAGGGACACGCGACGCCGCGCCTGACGATCTCGACCCGGCTCGAGGGACGTGCCGAAGGGGCGTTCGCACTCGTTACAGTATGTGACAATGGACCCGGTTTCCAGCAGGATCAGCTCGGCCGGATCTTCGATCCCTACGTCACCAGCAAGCCCAAGGGCACGGGACTGGGGTTGGCGATCGTGAAAAAGATCGTCGAGGAGCACGGTGGGCGGATCGATGCCGACAACCGTCCCGAGGGAGGGGCACGCATCCGGGTGGCGCTGCCGGTGGCCTACGGCAGCCGCGGCGGAACGCGAGAGAGGCGAGAGTCTTTGCGGAGTGAGAGAGCATGAGCGCTGCGCACATTCTGGTGGTCGATGACGAGGCGGACATCCGCGGGCTGCTGAAGGAGATCCTGTCCGAGGAAGGCTACGCGGTCGATGTCGCGGCCAACGCGGCCCAGGCCCGCGCATCGCGCGCGCGCCAGACGCCCGACCTGGTTCTCCTCGACATCTGGATGCCGGACGTCGATGGCATCACGCTGCTGCGGGAATGGTCCTCCACCAACTCCGACGGCTGCCCGGTGGTGATGATGTCGGGGCATGGCACGGTTGAGACGGCCGTGGAGGCGACCCGGCTGGGCGCATTCGATTTCGTCGAGAAGCCTCTGTCTCTCGCGAAGCTCCTGCGCACCGTGGAGCGGGCGCTCGATGCCGGCCGGCGCCGCCGCCAGGCGGGCAAGCTCTTCTCGCCGGGACCCATGACGCCGGCGGGCAAGAGCAAGCTGATGCAGCAGCTGCGGACCGAGCTGCAGCAGATGGCCGTTCATGCCTCGCCGGTGCTGCTGATCGGCGAGCCCGGCTCGGGCCGCGAGATCTTCGCCCGCTACCTGCACGGTCGGGGGCCGCAGGCCGGCGGACCGTTCCTCACGCTGGTCGCCAGCAGTCTGCGCGATGCGGACGCGGAAAGCCGCCTGTTCGGCTCGGACGAGGGCGAGGCGCATCGCCCGGGACTGCTCGAGCAGGCGGCGGGCGGGACGCTCTACATCAACGAGCTCGAGGACCTGCCTGCGGGTGCGCAACGGCTGCTGGTCGGCGCGCTGGAATCCGGTCGGTTCATTCCCGTCGGCGGCCGCGAGCCGATCGAGATCCGCGCCAGGCTCGTCTCCTCCGCGCTCCCCGGCATCGAGAATCGGGCGGGGGCAGTGCTGCGGCGCGACCTGCTCGGACACCTGAACACCCTCATCGCAAGAGTGCCGCCCCTGCGGGACTACGCCGAGGACGTGCCGGAGCTGCTGCGCCATCACGTCGATCGCATCGTCGATGCGGAAGGACTGCCGTTCAGGCACTTCAGCGTGGCCGCGCAGAACCGGCTGCGCAACTACCCGTGGCCGGACAACGTGCGCGAGCTGAAGAACCTGGTGCATCGGCTGCTCATCCAGGGCGGGAGCGAGGAGATCGGGCTGGAAGAGGTCGAGCGCGAGCTCGCCGTGCAGGCGTCGCCCGGGGAGCCGCTGGTCAAGCAGGACCTCCTGGCGCTGCCGTTGCGCGAGGCGCGCGAGCAGTTCGAGCGCGCCTACCTGCAACAGCAGCTGCTGCTGTGCAATGGCAAGGTGGGCCAGCTCGCCAAGCGCGTCGGCATGGAGCGCACGCACCTGTATCGCAAGCTGCGCTCGCTGGGACTCGACTTCCGCTCGATCGGGGAGGAGTAGGCTTGACCGCAGAATTCACAGGGTGGAACGCGCAGCGGGCCTGCTGAAGTCAGTTGACTGGTGGATGGGCGGAGGATCGCGGAAGATTAAGATACCGGGCAGGCGCAAAAAAAATGAAGGCCCGGCAAGCCGGGCCTATTTGGTGCATCTTTCTGCTTGTTAGCGGAAAGAGCGCGATCTCCGATTCGATATCATGCGTGGTGGAGAATACTCAACACGGATATAGCTCGTCAATCGAGCGCGGATGGTCGTCTGGGGGTGCAGGGTGCGAACAACGAAGAAGTATCGGCTGGGACTGGATCTAGGAACGAACTCGCTGGGCTGGAGCCTGGTCGCACTGGACGAGGACGATCGCCCGACACGCTTCTTGAGGATGGGCGTGCGGATTTTCCCGGACGGACGCAACCCCAAGGACGGCTCCTCGCTTGCGGCGGCGCGCCGGCTCGCCCGATCCATGCGGCGCCGTCGGGATCGCTTCCTCAAGCGACGCGCGCGCCTCATGCGACTGATGATCGAGCACGGGTTCATGCCGGCCGACAGGAAGGAGCGCGAAGCGCTTCGTTCTCTGGATCCGTACGAGCTGCGCCGGCGGGGTCTCGATGCGCCGTTGACCCCATTCGAATTCGGGCGCGCGCTGTTTCATCTGAATCAACGGCGTGGCTTCCAGAGCAACCGCAAAATAGATCGAGCCGAAGACGACGAGCACGGGAAGATTGCAACGGCCATCGGAAAGGTGCGGCAGCAGATGAGTGCCGACGGTGCGCGTACCATCGGCGAGTGGCTCGGCCGCCGGCACGAGCACCGCGAGCCCGTGCGGGCGCGCCTGAACGGGCAGGGGGCACGGAGCCAGTACGAGCTCTATGTGCAACGCTCGATGATCGCCGAGGAGTTCGATGCGCTTTGGGCGACCCAGAGCCGTTTCAATCCGGCCGTCTTCACCCCACATGCCCGCGACATTCTGAGGGATGCGCTGCTCTTTCAGCGCCGCCTGCGTCCGGTCATACCGGGGAAGTGCCCCTTCGAGCCGGAGGAACGGCGAGCCCCCTTGGCGCTACCGTCTGTCCAGCGATTCCGGATCTTTCAGGAAGCCAATCACCTGAGGATCCTGCAGACCGGTCAACCCGAGCGCCAGCTGACCCGGGAGGAGCGTGATCGCGTGGCGGAAGAATTGCTACGCACCCCTAAGCGCCCTTTTGATCGTCTCCGGAAGCTCCTCGGCCTGCCGGAGGATGCCACGTTCAACCTGGAATCGGCCAAGCGGAAGGATCTGCGCGGCGACACAGTCGGAGCCGAGCTGGCGCGCAAAACCGCTTTCGGTCCGCAATGGCTCGCGCTGCCGCTCGAGCAGCAAGACGAGATCGTTCAGCTTCTATTGGACACCGAGCAGGAAGAGACGGTCACCACCGCTTTGCGGGAACGATACGGCCTATCTGCCGAGCAGGCCGTCCAGGCGGCCAGGACGCGCCTGGTGGATGGCTACGGCAGCGTGAGCCGCAAAGCGATTCTCAAAATCCTCCCGCATCTGGAGTCAGATGTCGTGACCTACGATACGGCGGCGCTGGCGGCCGGGTATGATCACACCCGGCGCAACGCCGGCGGGGAGCTCATCCGTCTACCCTACTACGCCGAGTGGCTGCCGCAATACGTGGGCGCCGGCAGCGGCGAACCCCGCGACCCGCCGGACAAGCGCTTCGGCCGCATCGCGAACCCGACGGTCCATGTCGCACTCAATCAGCTGCGCGCCGTGGTCAATGCGGTCATCGACAAGTTCGGCCGTCCCGATCAGATCGTCATCGAGCTGGCGCGGGACCTGAAACTTTCCAGGGAGCGCAAGCGGCAGGTCGAGCAGGAACAGCAGCGCCGCCAGGAAGAGAACGATCGCTATCGAAAGCTCCTCGAGGAGCATAGGCTGCCGATCAATGGAGGAAACTTGCTGCGTGTCCGGCTGTGGGAGGAACTGGCGCGGAGCCCGACAGATCGCCGCTGTCCGTACACGGGAGAGATGATCTCCTTTGCCCGGCTCTTCAGCGAGGAGGTCGAGATCGAGCACATCCTTCCATTCTCGGAGTCCCTCGATGATTCGACGTCGAACAAGACAGTCTCGATGCGCAAGGCGAACCGCGACAAGGGGAACCGCTCGCCTTTCGCCGCGTTCGGGCACTCACCCCCGGGATATGACTGGGAGCAGATCCTCAACCGCGCATCCTTGATGTCGTTCCCCAAGAAACGACGCTTTGCACCCGATGCGCTCGCGCAGTACCAGGCGGATGGGGATTTCCTGGCGCGACATCTGACCGACACCGCGTTCGTCAGCCGTGTCGCCAGGGAGTATTTGACCGCGGTATGCCCATCCAACCAGGTCTGGAGCATTCCAGGGAGAATGACCGCATTGCTGCGCAAGCGATGGGGGCTCAACACGCTGCTGTCGGAGACGGACGGCAAGAATCGCTCAGATCAGCGACACCACGTGATCGACGCAGCAATCGTCGCCGTGACCGACCGAGCACTGCTACAGCGCATCTCGACGCTGTCGGCGCGAGGTGCCGAACAGGAGATGCACCGCTTTCTGGACGGCCTCGAGGAGCCGTGGCCGGGTTATCGCTCCGGACTCGAGTTCGGTCTGGGCAAAGTGACCGTGTCGTACAAGCCCGACCATGGGACCGGGGCGCGGTTGCACAACGACACCGCGTACGGTCTGGTCAATGGTTCCCAGGACACCGATGGCCCGGTGGAGGTAGTGCATCGCGTGCCGCTCCTCAGCCTCAAAGGCGAGCCAGATGCCGAGCGAATCCGCGACCCGTCAATTCGACGGCGGGTGCAGGAGGTGATCCGCGGCAAGGTCGGCAAAGACGCCACCGCGGCGCTCGAGGCACTGAGCGCGCAAATGGGCATCCGTCGGGTACGCGTGGTGGAGCCCCTTTCGGTGATTTCCATCCGGAGCGCCGACGGAATCCCCTATAAGGCATACAAGGGGGATAGCAACTACTGCTACCAAGTCTTCACTTCGACGGAGACGGGCCGCTGGCGTGACCGGGTGCTTTCGAGCTTTGATGCCGCCCGTGGCAAATCTGAGCCCACTGAAGACAATCTGCTCATGCAGCTATGCATAAACGATACCGTTCGCTTGGACGGGGACAGCGACGCGGAACGAGGCGTATTCCGGGTTGTGAAGATGCGGAAGGGACAAGTCACTTTTGCTCGCCATCAAGAGGGAGGTAATCTCAAGGAACGTGACGGAGATCGCACCGACGGGTTCAAGTATCTGAACTGCTCCGCATCTCGGCTCCAAAAGCTTCAGGCGCAGCAGGTCGTGGTCGATCCCCTCGGACAGGTATGGCCAGTGAATAACGCCTATGAGGGAGCGAATAGTTGAGATCGCGGAGAACGGCCGATTCCTGTCGTGCCGTGACGGATTCCTGCTGGTCAGTCAAAAGGGAGAGGAGCTGGGGCGCGTACCCCTGGACGATGTCCTTGGTGTAATAGCGACCGCGCCGGGGGTCAGTTTCAGCCGCTCCTTGGTCGATTCTCTGGCCACCCGTGGCGCGGCATTCGTCATATGCGGGAAAAATTTCACCCCCGCCGCCTGGCTGGTTCCGATGACGGGACATCATGCCCAGGGGGAGAGACTCCGGGCGCAGGCGGCGGCAAGCGTACCGCTGCGAAAGCGGGCTTGGCAGGCGCTCGTGCAGAGCAAACTTCAGTGGCAGGCTGCGGCCCTGGCGGCGGCCGGCATCCATCCGGCTCCACTCCTGTCACTCGTCGACAAGGTGAGATCTGGTGACCCCAGCAATACCGAGGCGCAAGGTGCCCGACGCTATTGGAAGTTGCTCTTCGGCAAGAGCTTCCAGCGCAACACGGACGCTCCCGGCCTCAACGCGCGGCTGAATTACGGCTACGCTGTCCTCAGGGCGGCCGCAGCCCGAGCCGTCGCTGGCGCCGGACTTCACCCCGGGCTTGGAGTATTTCACTCGAGCCACAAGAACCCGATGCCCCTGGCGGACGATCTGATGGAGCCGTTCAGGCCGGCCATTGATGCGGCGGTCCGGTTGGGAATGGCGGGCACAGACTGCGAGGAGGGGGTTACGCAAGAGGCTAAAAAGCAGCTCGTGAAGACGCTCTTTCTGGACATCGATACGGATCGCGGCACCACGCCGCTGGCGATCTGCATTCAGCGGCTGGCGAGCTCGTTGGCAGAGCTCTTCATGGGGGAAAGGAAGGAGCTCGAAATTGTCCCTGCGCCAGTAGGTGAGGTGCTCAGGCAGCGATTGCTGACGGAGTCGGAAAGTGAAGATACTGACCGGATATCGGCTGATGTGGATGATGGTGATGTTTGACCTGCCGGTCACCACGGATCTGGAACGGAAGGCGGCCGCGGCCTTCCGTGGAGCGCTCCTGGACGACGGATTCGAGATGGCGCAGTTCTCGATCTATACGCGTCTGTGCTCGGGGAAAGAACAGGCCCAGACCCATGTCCGCCGCATCGAGAAGGAGGTCCCGGAGGGCGGGAAGGTGGACATCCTCTTCTTCACCGACAAGCAATATGAAAAGATGATCTCTTTCACTGCCGGGAAGCGCCGCGGGGCGCGAAAAAATCCGGATCAACTGGCGATGTTTTAGGTGGAATGCGTCGGAATGTCACCTCCAAAAACCGCAAAAAATCCATGTAAAACAGCATCTTGCGCAAAACCGGAGTGTATCGAATCGGAGATCGCGCTCAAGCCGGAACCCCACGTCGACCAGGTAGATGCCGGCGCCGGAGTGTATCGAATCGGAGATCGCGCTCAAGCCGGAACCAACTCCGTACCGTTGCCATGGAGTGGGCTGAGTGTATCGAATCGGAGATCGCGCTCAAGCCGGAACAAATCAGGCGCATGGCGATTGAGAGGGGGGGAGTGTATCGAATCGGAGATCGCGCTCAAGCCGGAACCCCGGAGAGCGTGCCACCGGCATCGAGCGCGGAGTGTATCGAATCGGAGATCGCGCTCAAGCCGGAACTCTTGAACGCCGCGACCAGGTCGTCCATGTGAGTGTATCGAATCGGAGATCGCGCTCAAGCCGGAACAGGGTCGCCGCTAGGGGCGCCGCTGAGGCCGAGTGTATCGAATCGGAGATCGCGCTCAAGCCGGAACCGGTGTAAACAACTCCACCGCAACGCCCTTGAGTGTATCGAATCGGAGATCGCGCTCAAGCCGGAACGCGGTGAATGCGGCGATGGCCGACCAGGCCGGAGTGTATCGAATCGGAGATCGCGCTCAAGCCGGAACAGTTCCATCCGCTGCGTCCCCGACGAGCTGGAGTGTATCGAATCGGAGATCGCGCTCAAGCCGGAACGGGTCGACCGAGTTGAACGT
>JAJYDK010000108.1 GCA_021777555.1 Pseudomonadota bacterium
CGATCAACAGCGCGTCGGCCGCTGCAACCTCGGCGTACAGTGCGGCGACCGATGGCGGCACATGCGGCTCGAAATCGGGATTGAAGAGCGGCAGGTCGCCAATTCCGGAAAAAGGCATGACCAGCATGCCGGGCGGAGCCAGGCGTGCGGCGGCGCGCAGCAGCGCAGAATTGATCGATGCCGCGCGCAGACTGCCGGAAATCGCAAGAACTTTCATGCTGGGACGTTGCCTATTCTTGCCGTTATGCAGATGTTCTTGGGATTTACACCAGCCTGTCAGCGGGTCGCGTTTTGCCCCTGCTCCAGGCGCGCGAGCGTGGCGGGCACAATGCGCCTATGCATGGGTGCGACGAACGCCATGTAGACGCGCCCCAGCAGGTTGTGAGTCTGCACGATGGTAATGGGCGGTGCACTTGGGTGGCGCGGTGGCTGCGAAGGTCCACGCGCGCCTATACCCGGCCTCCTACTTAATCGTGCGCCCAACCGGCTTCAGTGCGAGTACGCCATCACCGAGCAGAAAGAGCACGACGAGACTCACGGCCCAGAACGCCGGGTATTCCCAGCCGCCACCTTTGTTGGTGAACAGCCAGCCATTCGCCCCATGCACCATGACGATGGTGCCCAGCATCTCCAGCGCCAGCGGCAACGCCACCCAAGGTGCATACACACCGAGGATGAGGGCCACACCGCCGAAGAACTCGAGCGCGATGATCGCGTAGGCCGCGATCGCCGGCAGGCCGAGCGTGGCGAAGTAAGCAACAAATCCCGGGACGGTGAAGACGAAGATCTTCAGCGCCACATGCGCCAGAAACAGGACGCCCAGACTGACGCGTAGCAGCAGCGCGGCATAGGGCGCGGTGGATGTCTTGATCATAAAAACCTCACGGATGATCGATCGATGGGACAGCGTCATGCGGCGGGATCGTAGCGCCGGAGCCGGTGCCCGAACCAGTCGCGTCGAAACTCGCGCCTTCAGTCCTTGCGCACCCAGGTCGGTGCGATGCCGGTGCCAAGGCCGGCACCGTAGCCAAGGTAGATGTTGAGGCCCGCCAGCGGTTCGAGATATCGCGCGTTCCTGAGCGTGCCGGCATCGATCACCTCGAAGCCCATCGAGCGAGCCATCGCGGTCACAGCCTCTTTTGCCGGGGCGTCATCACCGGCCAGGAAGGTCGTCACGCGCCGGCCGGCGCCGAGGTCGGGACCGGCGGCGAGCAGTTGCGCGAAGACCGTGTTGAAGGCCTTGACCAGGCGGACGTTCGGGACAGCGCGGGCGATTTCCTCGGCGGCCGAGGTCGTGTGGCCGATGGTCAGACCCATGTAGTCGGCGGTGAGCGGATTGGTGATGTCCACCACGATCTGCCCGGCGTCGGGTGTAGCCGCGCGCAGTGCGTCCACGGCCTGCGCGTAGCCGGTTGCCAGGATAACGATTTCGTTGCCGGACGCTGCGCCTTGGACCGGAAGCGCGCGCGCGCCATGACGTGAGGCAACCTGCGCAGCCTTTGCGGAGTCGCGTCCCGTGACGCTCACCTTGTGACCTGCGCGGGTGAGCTGTTGGACGAAAGCCGAACCCATGTTGCCAGTGCCGATGACCAGAATTTTCATAGTGATCTCCTGAAGAGTGAGGGATCTCGAGAAGCCGCTTGAGCGTCTCGAGGTGAATTCTGGTCTCCGCATTAGCTTGAAAAATAGATGACTTTGATCAAATAATATTTGCGATAAACGTAATAATCACGGTGCCGAATGGACATCGTCCATGCCATGCAGGTCTTCGTGCGGGTCGTCGAGCGCGGCAGCTTCTCGCGGGCCGCCGATGCACTCGATCTCTCGAACGCGGCGGTCACCCGCCAGGTCGGGTTGCTCGAGGCGCATCTCGGTACGCGCCTGCTCAATCGCACGACGCGCCGCCTCTCGCTGACCGACGCGGGTGCGGAGTTCCATGGGCGCTGCCGCACGATCCTGGAGGAAATCGCGGACGCCGAAGCCGTGGCCGGACAACTGACGGCCCAGCCGGTGGGGTTGCTGCGCATCTCCGCGCCCCTGTCCTTCGGGATCCTCGAGCTGGGGCGTTTCCTGCCCGCATTCCATGCGAAGTACCCGAAGCTGCGCCTCGACATCGATCTATCCGACCGCCTGGTCGATCTTGCCAATGACGGCATCGACGTCGCTCTGCGGATCACCGGGCGGCTCGATGACAATCTGGTCGCCCGGCGAATTGCGCTGATCCCCATGGTCGTCTGCGCATCCCCGGAGTATCTCGAACAGCATGGCACGCCGTCCTCACCCGGCGAGCTCGCTCATCACGCCACGCTGAGCTTCAGCTATCTTTGGGCTGGCGACGAGTGGACATTCACGGATGCGCGGGGCGCGGTCACCCGCGTGCGTGTCGATCCCGCCATCCATGCCAGCAACGGTGACCTCCTGCGTGACCTCGCGATCGCCGGTTGCGGAATCGTCATGCAACCCGAGTTCATCGTGGCTCAGGAGCTGGCGCGCGGCCGACTGGTGCCGCTGCTTGCCGATTACCGCACGATGGATCTCCACCTGCACGCGGTCTACCTCAGCCGCCGCCACCTGCCGGGAAAGGTCCGGGTCTTCATCGACGAGCTCGTGACGGCGCTGGGTGCGGCTCGGCCATGAACGAATCCGATCGGATCTCCGCGAACAGCCCCACCGGGCGAGCAGTCATCCAGCAAGTCCAGCGGTGCAGAACTCGACCCAGACCTGCGCAGGACCGATGAAGACTCTTGCGCAGATCGGTCGGCAAGACGGCCGCGATCTTGGCCAGGGCATTGCGCGCCCTGGGCCTGCAGCGCGGCGATGTCCCGGTAGAGGGTGCGCAGGCTGATGCCGAGTTCGGACGCCAGAACGGCGCCGCTCACCGGGTAGCGATGACGGCGCAGGCATTGCATCAATTTGAGCAGGCGTTCAGCGCGCGACAACGAGCGCTCCTTTGAAATGACATTGCATGCAGAATTGCTGAAGGAGGTGTGCCAGGATCGAAGCTCTTTTGCCTATCTGCATGATGTCCCACCTCTTGAGCGTTACAGGGCCTGCATGACCCGCTCCAGCTTTTGCCTAACCTCGCTGGCCAATTGATGGACCTCCGGCTTGTTCACCAGATTGAGCACCGCATTGGGGTCCATGAATTCCACCTGCACCTTGCCCGCATCGTCCTGGCGCACCACCACGTTGCACGGCAGCAGTAGGCCGATTGACGGTTCCGCTTCCAGTGCCCGGTGCGCCAGCGGCGGGTTGCAGGCCCCGAGGATGCGGTAGGGCGGTATGTCCTGGTTGAGTTTCTTCTTCAGCGTCGCCGCCACGTCGATGTCCGTCAACACGCCGAAGCCTTCCTTTTGGAGTTCCTGGGTGACCTTGTCGACTGCCGCATCGAAAGAAGATGCGACCGTCTTGCCGAAACCGTACCGGGTGCTCATGTTGTTACTCCTTCGCTGAGGATAAAAAGTCAAACATAGGTTTGGGATACTACGTCCTGAGCATGCGCAGCCCGCTCGCGATCACCACGAACTCGCTGATCTCGTGCGCGAGGACGGCGATGGGAAGCGTGAAGTAACCCGTCACCGCCCCGGCGATGAGCGAGCCGATCACCAC
>JAJYDK010000002.1 GCA_021777555.1 Pseudomonadota bacterium
CCGGCTTCCGGAATCAGCTGATCGAGGATGTTCACGTCGTGGAGCTTCCCGTCGCTGATGTGAATGAAGCTGGGGATGTTGCCGCGCAGGTCCAGCAGCGTGTGCATTTTCACCGCGGCCTTGGTCGAGCGAAACGGCGCCCATGGGAACAGCGGCAACGACAGATCGATCGTCGTGGAGTCCAGCGCGTAGGCGGTGTTCGCCAAATCGACCCCGAAGGGCTCCTCCGCATACAGCTTGCGAGCAATACCGATCAGACGCTGAGCGAAGTCGGCGTAGATGCGCAAATTGCGCGTGGCGTTCGCGTTGGCGAGGATATTGCGGGAGATCCGGCCCCGGATGCCCATGTGGTAGAGCCGCTCGGCCTGCGAGCGCAGGCACGCCTCGATGTCGCGCAGACTCTCGCGAAAAGTCAGCTGCGCGAACGCCATGCACAGGTACTGATCCATGCACGTGAAGCTCTTCACCTTGTGATTGCCACCGTACCGCGCCACACAGCGCTCGAACACCATCGGCGGCAGGTGATCCATCAGCTGCGCAAAAACCAGCTTCCCCGCGTGCATCGTCATGACCCCTGGAGACCCGTTCGGGGATCACAATGCCGCCTGCTGGGGCCGAAATCGTTAACACCTTCAAAATCACGATTTCACCAATGCCTTCAGTCACTTATCGGCGTACCGCCGATCAACGTCGGGACAGGCCTGATGGGATACCTCAAATGAATCCGATCCGCCGCCGGCCGGCCGTGGGCGGCTCAGGCAGCACGACGCGGTTGGAATCAGCGGCGAGAGCGCGCGCGAAGCCGGCGCGCAGCATCCTGAGCATGGTACGCACGTCCAGGTTCTCGGTCTCCACCAGGCGATTGGCGGTGGAGGCGTCCAGCCGCAGTTCTGGAGAGCAACGATGGCTTTCATACAGCGTCCCGAACTCGTGCTCCAGGAGGAACCTTCGCTGCGCCACGGTGGGCGCCGCAATGGTGAACTCCGTCAGCCGCGATCGTAGCGCTACCGGAATCGCGTCGTGCTCGTTGGCCGTGCAGACAATGATCATTCGGCTCGCATTCATGTGCACCGGGAGTGAGAGTTCCCGATACCGACGTGCGGAGAGCGGCTCGAGCAGGTCCAGGAGCGTATTGATGGGTGTGTCTCGACGACCAGCCGAGTACACCGGGATCTTGTCGATTTCGTCGACGACAAGCACCGGCGCAGCGGAGTCGCCGCGGGCAAGTAAGTCATACACCAGCCCCGTCCGCGCGTTGCTCCACCCGGCATCCGTGCCGCAAAGCTGGAAGGCATCCTGTGCAGTGCCGGCGCTGTAGACCTCCATTCGCGTGCCGATGGCATCAGCCAGGACACGAGCGAAGTAGGTCTTGCCGACGCCCGGCGGCCCGTGCAGCAGAATCGGGTCGATACGTGCATCGGCCGGGCGTTCCGCCCGCGTGGCGCAGATCCACTGGACCTGCAGATGCTGGAGCACCTCAGCGAAAGTGGCCAGCTTCGGGCCGAACCCTGCAAAGGGGTCACTGTCGATGGCCCACGGCACGGAGCGATAGCCGCCGTTGCGGCCGGCACGCGCGAGTGCGAGTTTCACGCGCTCCTGGTCGTGGTCTTTCAGGGCCTTCAGCGATTCCTCGACCTCGTGCAGTTCGTAAGGATCGAATACTTTCACCTGATTGTCCGTCCGCGTCGGCGGGAATCACAGTGACCGACACGGCCACGCCGGTCTCGGGTTTGGCTTCCTCGGCCGCCGCAGACGCAGGCGTATCGACCTGCTGCTCGAGTTCCTCCTCGTCGATCTGCCAGATGCGTTTGCGCGCCTGGGCGCGATCCAGGTCGATGAGCAAGTGTTTGTGAGCCACAAGCAGACGTTCCACCGGAGTCATTTGCCGCCGTCTTCGCCACTGTTCGTCGAGCAGGGGTGGACTACGAGCGATCGACATGATGGATCCCTTGCTGAGCGGGCGACTCCGCCCCGACTGCTCTTCTCGTACGCCTGCGACAGGTTGCCTTTCGTCTGACGTTGCCAATAGGATCGGCGGTAGCCATGACGTACCTCCTGGGGGCGGTTATGGTCGGGCCGGAGGGCCGTGTTTACACCACCGCCGCGGGCGGTCGTCTGCTCCAGTTATGCTCCACTTGGTGCCTCAAAAGCGCCCCAAGTGGCCCCGTGTCACGCCACGAAGTGATTGAGTTCATTGGTGTTGAATGGGGTGTAGAGGTGGCCGACCAGGACTTTTAATCCGCTGGTCGACGGTTCGAATCCGTCACGCCCCATATCACAATAAAATCAAACGCTTGGGCGGATCTCTTGAGGACTTGATCATTCAGCCGGCCGAGTGTCGCGGTGCGTGCCCAGTCGGGGCCCGGGTCGCCCCTCCTGCGGGCGTGATCGACATGGCCGCGGCGCCCGGGTGCAGCGCCTCACGGAGCATCGAGCGCGCCCCGTTCCAGATGATCTGAGTTCCGATGGCGAGCAGGATGAAAGCCGTCAGCCGGATGAGAATGTCGGTTCCCGTCACTCCGAGGCGCCGCACGAGCCGGTCCGCATACCGGTAGCACAGATAGATCGCGACGGCCGTGATCAACACGCCGACGACGTGCGCGACAATGGTGGTGAGCAGAGCGCGCAGATCGCGCGGCGGGTTCGCACCGAGGGTGATCGCGACGGAGATCGATCCCGGGCCCACGGTGAGGGGCATGGTGAGCGGGTAGAAGGCGCGTTGTCTGAGACCGTCCGCCGTGGTTGTCGCCGGGTTGGCCGATGCGGAAACGGCTGGAGCGATCGGGCCATTCAGCAACGACCAGGCGAGCGCGCATACCACGATGCCCCCAGCGACCTGCACCGCCGGAATGGAAACGCCGAAAAAATCGAGAACATAGGCGCCCACCAGAATGGAGGCGAGGAGCAGCACGAAGCTGTTGATCGCGACGCGCTTCGACACGCGTGCCCGCTGGGCGGGGGTGAGCTCCGAGGTCATGGCGAGGAAGATCGGAGCGCCGGCGAAGGGATCTATGATGGGCAGCAGTGCCGCCACCGCGATGAACACGATGCCGGCGAAGTAATGCAGGTGTTGCAGGAGCATGCGGTGGACTCCGGCTGGCCCTCAATGGTGTCGCAGCAGGTAGGCATGGGTCTCGCCGGTGCGCGAGTCGAAGCCATTGGCGACGATCCAGCCCTTGTCGTTGATTCCCCGGCCCGCCGTCAGGGTGAGGAAGGCGGCGATGGACGGATCGATCATCGAATTGAGATCGTGCATCGCGCCGCTCGTGTAGAGAAAGGCGTGCACCGCGCCATTGGCGGTCACGGCGGCGCCGGTGACCTGGCCTCGCGAGTTGATCGCGTAGCCCGTGCTGGTGGCCCCGCCCAACGTCCCGAGGTCGATCATGCCCTTGCCGGGGGAATAGAGAAACGCGCGACTCACACCGTCGATGGTCACCGAGGCGCCCGTGACCTGGTCGCTCGCGTTGATCGCGTACCCGGCACTCGTTGCCCCGCCCAGCGTCCCGAGGTTGATCATGCCTTTGCCCGGGGTGTAGAGGAATGCGCGGCCGGCACCCCCACGGGTCACCGACTCGCCGGTGATCTGCCCGTGCGTGTTGATGGCGTAGCCGATGCTGGTGGCGCCGCCCAGCGTTCCGAGGTCGATCATGCGCCGGCCAGGGCTGTGGAGAAAGGCGTGTGCCGCCCCGGCGCGGGTCGTCGATTCGCCCGTGACCTCCCCGCGCGCGTTGATCGCGCAACCGATGCTTGTCGTGCCGCCGAGCGTCCCGAGATCGACCATGCCTCTGCCGGGGGTGAAGAGAAACGCGCGAACCCGTCCGTTTGAAGTCACCGCCGCGCCGGTGACCTGACCGCTGGCGTTGACGGCATAGCCCTTGCTCGTGAGGCCCTTCAGCGTTCCGAGGTCGATCATGCCCCTGCCGGGGGTGAAGAGAAACGCTCGGCCCACGCCCTCCGCGGTGACTGATTCGCCCGTCACCTGGCCGCGCTCGTTGAGGGCATATCCGGTGCTCGTGGCCCCACCCAGCGTCCCGAGTTCCGTGACCGAATATGTCGCCGCCTGCGCGTGGGCAGGCACTCCGAGAAAGACCCAGGCGAGGAGCAGGGCGGGAATGCTCCAGCGTGAAAGACTGCGAAGTGGGCGATTCATACAGGGACCTCAGAGGTTTCCCGAGGGAAGGTTCACCAGTGCAGTCGACCCACTCGCGCGAGAGCCACGAGTCCGTACACCACGACCACGAAGCCGATCGCAGTGAGCGCCGCGAGTATGCCGCTGTGCAGCGGACCGGATGGCGGGGCGGACATGTACAGCCACGAGCCGAGAATCGCGGAGAGGTCGATCGCATAGTGCGTGGCGATGCTCCAGCGCAGGCCGAAGCTCACCCGCAGGTAGGCGAGTCCGACGCCGAGCAGGAATTGCGGCAGGGCGAGTACGAGTCCCCACCATACGAAGTGATTGGTGTAGAGCGAGGCGTGCGCGGCGCCGAACAGCACGCACGACGTCCAGAACACCCAGCCCGCCCAACGCTGGAAGAACACCGTCACCGCATGGCGCGCGTAGCGATGCAGCAGCAGGCTGATGGCCCCGGCCGGCACGAAGACCCAGAACCCGAGAAAGTACTGCGTGAGCACCGTGGCCGAGGAGAGGGTCCCGGATACCGGGGTGAGTTCGGTCTGAGCCACGAGGTAGGCGTAGCCGAGAAAGAATGCGAGGCCGGGGAAGATGAATCGAGGGGCGCTCGAGAGGAAGGCGCGAAACCCGAGCTCCTCCAGGGCCGGCGCGACGAGCAGTATCGTGATCACCGCCCACGAGGGGTGGGCCAGGAAGCGCGCCCTCGCGCTGCTTGCCGGCACAGGCCAGTGGTAGGCGAGGGCGAGGAGGTGGGTGAAGGCGCTGGCGAGGGAGGCCGCGAGCAGCAACAGGCACAGCCACCCGAGCCAGTGCCACACCCTCAGGCGCCCGGGTGGGGTGGCGGGGAATGTCGGGCGGCGAAGATAACTCAGCAGCGGTCGCAAACGGGGAGTCGAGAGATCGGCCGCCTCAGCGCCTTGGAAATCCATCCGCGGACATCCTCCGGTGATCCAGTGCCGCCAGCGTGCGGCGCGGGATGGTGAAACGGATCATTTCCCTCGGGCGCGCCGCGATGAAGCAAACTCCCAGGGATCATACCGCGTCCTAGTGGTGCGCGTCGCTCGTGGCCGCGGCGGCCCGGAGGATGCGGGCAAAGAGCCGGGCGCGCTCGGCGCGGCGATCGGCCGGCTCGAGAGCGACCTCGATGCAGAGCGTGGCGTAACCATGGACCAGCGACCATGCGGCCAGGGCAAGATCCGCGACCCGATCGGCGGGGGCGCAGGTGGCGACGATGTCCTTCAGCGCCTCGAAGGCGGCGGCGCCGGCTTGCGCGGCCGCCGGGAAGCGCGCGAGGTCCACGAGCTCCCGCGAGAACATCAGCCGGAACAGGGCGGGCGCCTCCTGCGCGCGGCGGATGTAGCTCTCGGCGGCGCGCTCGAGGGAGTTCCGTCCCTGGGCGTCCCGAGAGGCCGCGAGGGAGGCGGCGAGCCGTTCGTACCCCTCCCGTGCGAGCTCGGCGAGCAGCGCCTCCTTGTTCTTGAAATGGTTGTAGGGAGCTTGGCGGGAGAGGCCGGCGCGCTCGGCGACCTGGCGCAGCGAGAGGCTCGCGGCGCCGAGCTTCTCCAGAAGGCCGGCGGCGGCCGTCAGCAGCGCATTGCGCGCATTGCCGTGGTGATAGCCGCGCTTCGCAGGCTCATGGGGCGCGCTTCTTCTGGGCATGTCTCGAGCCTAATGTTTGATATTGACGATGTCAATATTGATGTCAGGACCGTGCGCGCTCCGCGGCAGCGATCGTATGCGCGCGGCGCCGAGGCAGACCTCGAGCCCCCGCGGCGGGAGCCCGTGAGCCGCTGTGGCAAGATAGGGGCGGACAACCTGAAAGCGAGGAGCGGACCGCATGTCGATTGCCTACTCTCTTGAGCCGGACCTCTCCGCGGAGGAATTCCGCGCGGTACTGGTGGCATCCACCCTCGGTGAGCGGCGGCCGGTGAACGACCTGGAGCGGCTCGGCCGCATGATCCGGCAAGCCGATCTCCTCGTGACCGCCCGTGATGGCGATCGCCTGGTCGGTGTCTCGCGCGCGATCACCGACTTCTCGTATTGTTGCTACCTGTCCGATCTCGCGGTCGATGTGGCCTACCAGCGACGGGGCATCGGCAAGCGGCTGATCGCCGAGACCCAGCGGGGCGCGGGCGAGGAGGCCATGTTGATTCTCATCGCGGTGCCCTCCGCCGAGGAGTACTACCCGAAGCTCGGCATGCAGCAGCGGCCCTCCTGCTGGACCTTTCCGAGACTGCGCTGAGGCGCGATGATCAATCCCGGCGGGGCGTGCAGAATCGAGGCTGCGGCGCAGGAGGCTCGGAATGTCCGTGAATGAGACCGTTCGAGGTACGCTGATCGTGACCGGGGGAAGCCGCGGGATCGGCGCCGCGGTCTCCCGGCTCGCCGCGGCGAGAGGTTACGCGGTCGTCGTGAATTTCGTGGCCGATGAGAAGGCGGCCGGATCGCTGGTGGAGGATATCCGCTCCCGCGGAGGCCGCGCGACTGCGGTGCGCGGGGATGTGGCTCGCGAATCGGATGTGGTGAGCCTTTTCGAGCAGGCGAGCCGTTGGTTCGCACCGATCGAGGCCCTGGTGAACAATGCCGGTATCACCGGCGGCTTCTCCAGGGTGGAATCCGTGACGGCGGACATGCTCGAGCGGCTCTGGGCCGTGAACGTCACGGGAACTATGCTCTGCGCCCGGGAGGCGGTGCGGCGACTTTCGCTCAAGCACGGCGGTCGGGGCGGCGCCATCGTCAACATCTCCTCGCGCGCGGCCGATCTCGGCTCACCGGGCGAGTGGGTGCACTACGCGGCCTCCAAAGGAGCGGTGAACACGTTCACGATCGGCCTTGCGAGTGAAGTGGCGGGCGAGGGGATCCGCGTGAACGCGGTGTCGCCCGGCCTGATCGAGACCGACATCCATGCCGCCGCTGGCGACCCGGGACGGCTTGCGCGGCTCGCGGGCCGCATTCCGATGGGACGTGCGGGCACCGCCGAGGAGGCCGCGGAGGCGGTGATCTGGCTCCTCTCACCCGCCGCCTCCTATGTCACGGGCAGCATCCTCACGGTGAGCGGCGGGCGCTGAGCGCGCCATCGGGTCTTACGCCGCGTCGTGGAAGATGATGCCGAGTGTGTGCCGGTGCCCGGAGCGCACGCGGCTCACTCCATGGCGGAGGTTGACGCGATAGTCTCCCTTCGAGCCGCTCACCGGGCGATGATGCACCGCGAACACCACGCCATCGCCCTGATCGAGCGGCACCACCTCGGCGCGCGATTGCATCCTGGGACGCTGTTCGGTGAGGACGAACTCTCCGCCCGTGAAGTCCCGGCCGGGCGAGGAGAGCAGCACGGTGAGCTGCAGCGGAAAAACCCACTCGCCATAGAGGTCCTGGTGCAGGCAGTTGTAGTCCTGCGGCCCGTATTGCAGCAGGAGCGGGGTAGGCCGCTCCTGTCCCGCCGCATGGCATTGCCCGAGGAAGGTGTCGAGGTCCGGCGGATAGCGCACATCCTTCGCGAGACGCGCATTCCACCGGTTGGCGATGGGCGCCAGATGCCGGTAGAGCCCGGCGCGCATCTCCTGCACGAGTGTGGGAAGCGGATAGCGGAAGTACTTGTATTCCCCGCGGCCGAATCCGTGACGGCTCATGAGGATGCGGCTGCGGAACCGGCCGTCCTCGCAATAGAGCGCGGCAAGGGCTTGGCACTCGGCGGGCGAGAGGAGCCCCGGCAGGATGGCGTGGCCGTGTGCATCGAGCTCGGCGGCGAGGGCGGTCCAGTCGAGGGCGCCGTACGGGCCCATCGGGCTCGATGCGCCGGCCGTGGATTTTGCTCTCATGTGAGCCGGCGGCCTCACAGCGCCCGGCGAAGCGTCAGATTGATCCGCCTGCGGCCGAGCGTCTCGTGGCAACCGTCCGCGAGGGGCGCCACGCCGTGAAATGCCAGGCGAGCCGGCCCGCCCCAGACCACGACGTCACCATGCGCTAGCGGAATGCGCCGGGGCCTGTCGACCCGCTCGAGACCTCCCCAGAGGAACGTCGCGGGCAGGCCGAGCGAGACCGAGACGATGGGCGCGGCATAGTCGCGCTCGTCGCGATCCCGGTGCAGCGACATGCGCGCACCGGGCAAGTAGCAGTTGATCAGGCAGGCATCGGGCTCGAAGGCCTCGAAGCCCGCTTCGGCGGCGGCCCGGCGCGCGAGGGTGGCGAAGGAGTCCGGCATCGCGGGCCACGGCCGCCCGCTGTCGGGATCGAGCCGGTCATAGCGATAGCCCGTGCGGTCCGTGACCCAACCGGCCGTGCCGCAGTTGGTCATGGCCGCCGACATCCGCTGCCCGCCCGGGGTCATCATGTGTCGAAATGGCGCGGCATTGGTCACCCGCTCGAGGTCCTCGAGCCAGGCTCGCCCGAGGGGCAGCGCAAAGCCGCGCAGCAAAGTGAGGCCCGAGCCGCGCAGCGCATCCGCGAGCGAGTCCTCGAAAAGGTCCGTCGTACGCATCACCTCATCCGGGCGCCGTGCCAGAGCGGCAGCGACCTTCGTCAATGGATAACCTGTGCCGGGCGATCGTATCTGCGGACCTCCGGGCGGACTCGCGAGAATCAGCCGCCAGCGTGACCCGGGATTCAATTCCGATCTGCTCCCGGTCAGCCTGCCAGAGCATCGTGCGCGAGGCGACCGAGCGTCTCGAGCGAGTGCTCGATGCCCGAGCTCCAGGAGATCCCGCAGCTCAGGCGCATGCAGTGACCGTAGCGCTTCGTCGCGGAAAAGACATCTCCGGGCGCGAAGCAGATGCCACGCTCGAGCGCGAGGCCGAAGAGCTCCCGTGTGTCGATGCGCCTGGGCAGCTCGACCCAGAGCACGAACCCGCCGGCGGGCCGGCTGACGCGGGTGCCCGCCGGAAAGCAGCGGCTGATCGCCTGGCTCATGCGCTCGATGTTGTCGCGGAAGACGCCGCGCACGCGCCGCAGGTGGCGGTCGTATCCGCCCGAGGCCAGGTAGTCGGCGAAGGCGTGCTGGGGGAGCGGCAGCCCGGAGAGTGTGGAGGCCATCTTGCGCTCGATGACGCGCTGCATGTGCCGACCGGGCGCCATCCATCCGATGCGATAGCCCGGCGCGACGGTCTTGGAGAACGAGCTGCAATAGATGATGTCGGCCTCGCGGTCGAGCGCGCTGAAGGGTGTGGGCCGCCGCTCGCCGAAGAAGATGTCGCCGTAGATGTCGTCTTCGATCAGCGGCACGCGGTGCCGCGTGAGAAGCCGCAGCAGCTCGAGCTTGCGCTCATCGGAGGGTGTGCAGCCGAGCGGATTGTTGAAGCTCGAGGAGAACAGGCACGCCTTGACGGCTCGGGACCGCAGCGCTTGCTCGAGCGCGGCCGGGTCGACGCCCGAGACGGAATCGGTGGGCAGCTCGAGGGCTCTGAGATTGAGTACCTCGATGGTGTGCAGCACGCCGAAGTAGGTGGGTGACTCGATGGCAATCGTGTCGCCGGGCTGTGCGATCGCCTGCAGGGCCAGTGTCAGCGCCTCGGTGCAGCCGCAGGTGAGGACGATGTCCTCCGGAGAGAGCGTGCCTCCCCAACGCGCCGCGCGCCGCGCGAGCTCGGCCCGCAATGGCGGGTCCCCGCGGGGGACGGTGTATCGGTTGTGGTCGATCCCCCGGCTGCGCGCGGCCCGGGCGAGGAGTTGGTCCAGCCGGCCCGCCGCGAGCAGATCCGGACTCGGAACCGCGCACCCGAGCGGCACGAACCTGGGATCGGAGGCATATTCGAAGAGCCGCAGCACCACTGCCGAGAGCGACACCGTGCGCGGCGTCGGCGAGGGCTTGGAGAGGGCCGGCGCCTGGAGCCGTGCGCGGGTGCTTCTTGCGACATAGAAGCCCGATTGTGGGCGGGCCTCGAGAACGCCTCGGTCCTCGAGGAGCCGGTACGCCTGCAGCGCGGTCGCGAGGCTCGTACGGCGCTCCCGGCTGATCTGCCGCAGCGACGGAACGCGCGATCCGGGCAGCAGGGTGCCGCCGTCGATTAGCCGCGTGATGAACTGCGCAAGCTCCTCGTATCGGTATGGGCTGTCTTGCGAGATGACTGCATTTCGGCGCGTCGGGTGCATCCGAAGTCCTCGAGAGCGCGCGCACCAGGGGGCGCGGTATCAGCGTAACTGTTCTGGTCCATTTGCGCTACCACTGTGACTGTTATGGTGTCAGGCGTCTTGCTACCGTTCGTGCGCGTTTCCTCGGGGCGGAGGGTTCGAGATGAGCGATCGCGCGCATAGACCGCGGCAGCAGGCCGCGGGTCCTGAAGACCGGCGTCCGGCGGGCAGCACCGAGTTGCTCGAATACACCGCGACGCGCAGTCGTGACTACCTGGCGCAGGTTTCACATCGCCGCGTTGCGGCCGAGTGGACGAGCGAGGAGCTGAGGGGGTTGCTCGGCAGGCCGTTGTCCGCGGAAGGCGAGCCGGATCCGGCCATCATCGAATCGCTGGCGCATGCGGGAGACCACGCAACGATCGCCTCGAGCGGACCGCGGTACTTCGGTTTCGTGGTCGGAGGCAATCTGCCTGCGGCGCTCGCCGCCGATTGGCTCGTCTCCACCTGGGATCAGAACGGCGCGATCTATGCGATGTCGCCGCTCGCCGCAGTGGTGGAGGAAATCACGGCAGGCTGGCTGCGCGAGATCGCGGGGCTCGCGGCTTCCATGAGCGTGGGGTTCACGACCGGCTGCCAGATGGCCAGCTTCACGGGCCTGGCCGCGGCCCGGCATCGAGTGCTCGAGCGCGCGGGCTGGGATGTCGAGGTCGAGGGGCTCTGCGGTGCGCCGCCTATCGATGTCATCGTCAGCGACGAGGCGCACTACACCATCGTCATGGCGCTGCGGCTGCTCGGTCTCGGCGGCAGGCGAGTGCGCCGAATCGCGACCGATGGCCAGGGACGGATGCGGATCGATGCGCTCCGGGCGGCTCTGCAATCGACGCGTGCTCCGTGCATCGTGTGCGCACAGGCGGGTAACGTGAACACCGGCGCATTCGATCCGTTGTGTGAGATAGCGGAGGCGACCAGGAAGAGTGGCGCCTGGCTGCACGTCGACGGCGCGTTCGGCCTGTGGGCTTCGGCGTCGCCTGAGTATGCGACGTTGACGCGCGGCATCGAACATGCGGACTCCATTGCTACCGATGGGCACAAGTGGCTCAATGTTCCCTATGACTGCGGCATCGTGTTCTGTGCCGATTCGCAGGCGCACAGAGCCGCCATGTCTCTCGAGGCCGCCTACATCGTCGGATCGAGCTGTGAGCGCGATCCTCACGAGTTCGTACCCGAGGAATCGCGCCGGGCCCGCGCGACTCCCGTTTACGCCGCCTTGCGCTCCCTCGGCCGGGCTGGGCTTTCACGGCTCGTGGAAGACTGTTGCCGACACGCCCGGCGCTTTGCGCAAGGCCTCCATGCGGCCGGATACGAGATACTCAATGACGTCGTGTTGAACCAGGTGCTGGTGGCCTTCGGCGACGGCGAGCGAACGCGACGCACCATAGCCGCACTCCAGCAGGAGGGGACGTGCTGGTGCGGCGGCACAGTCTGGCAAGGTCGAACGGCCATGCGCATCAGCGTGAGCAACTGGCGCACCACCGATGAGGACGTCGAGCGCAGTCTCGAGGCGATGTTGCGCGTGGCGGCGCTTAGCGCGCACGGCTGACGGAGCCGCGCGCCTCGGCTGGCGGGTGATCGCGCCCGATCTGCGCGGCTCTGCTCGATCATCTCGAGATCGACCGGGCGGTGGCTTCCCGTCGCACAGGTGACTCCGGGCGCGTGGCGGCACGAGGCCGGACAGCGGATCCTGTGCGCGGTGCGGCTGCGCTACACTTTGCGGCATGCGCTACACCTTCCCGCCACCGCCTCCCGCCAGCGTGCCCGTTGTGGGCGCAGGCTCCCGTTTCCCCATTCATCGCATCTACTGCGTCGGGCGCAACTACGCCGAGCACGCGAAGGAGATGGGCCAGAGCGGCAGCGAGCCGCCGGTATTCTTCCTGAAGCCCGCCGATGCGGCGCTCGCGGTGGAGGCGGGTGCCACGGGCGAGCTGCCCTATCCGGCGCTGACCCGGGAGTTGCATCACGAGATCGAGCTCGTGGTGGCACTCGGGCAGGGCGGCCGTGACATCGCGCCGGCTGAGGCGCTGCAGCATGTCTTCGGCTACGCCGTCGGACTCGACATGACCCGCCGCGACCTGCAGGCGCAGATGAAGGAGCGCCGAGGACCCTGGGATATCGGCAAGGCGTTCGATCATGCCGCGCCCATCGGGCCGATTACGCCCGTTGCCCAAGTGGGCGACCTTGCGAGCGCGGAGATCTCCCTCCTCGTGAACGGCGAGCTCCGCCAGCACAGCCCTTTGAGCCAGATGATCTGGTCGGTGTCCCAGGTGATCGCGCACCTGTCCACCGCGTGGACGCTCGCAGCCGGCGATCTGATCTACACCGGCACGCCCGCGGGAGTGGCCGCGGTCGGGCCCGGCGATCTCCTGGAGGGCCGGGTCACCGGGCTCGAGACACTCCGGGTGCGTGTCGCCTGATGCGGTGCGAGGCGAGAGCCGAGCGGCTCTCTACACCCGCTCCAATGCAAGAGCGATGCCCTGGCCGACGCCGATGCACATGGTGCACAGGGCGCGCCGGGCGCCGGTGGCCTCGAGCTGACTCACTGCCGTGGCGATGAGCCGTGCGCCGCTCGCCCCGAGCGGATGGCCGATGGCAATGGCTCCCCCGTTGGGGTTGACGTGCTCGGCGTCATCCGCCAGTCCCAGCTCGCGCAGGACCGCGAGCGACTGGGCCGCGAAGGCCTCGTTGAGCTCGATGACATCGAAGTCGGCGAGCGCGAGCCCGGTGCGCTCGAGGACCTTGCGCGTGGCCGGCGCCGGGCCGATGCCCATGATGCGCGGTGGCACTCCGGCCACGGCGCTCGCGAGGACCCGCGCGCGAGGCGTGAGGCCGAATCGTCGGGCTGCCGTTTCGCTTGCGAGCAACACGGCGGCGGCGCCATCGTTGATGCCTGAGGCATTGCCCGCGGTGACCGAGCCCTCGGGACGGACGACACCCTTGAGTTTCGCGAGGGCTCCCAGCGAGGAGTCGGGCCGCGGGTGCTCGTCGGCCTCCATGCGCAGCGGATCCATCTTCGGACGCGCGATCGTGACCGGGACGATCTCACGCGCAAAAAAGCCGCGTGCCTGCGCCTGCGCGTAGCGCTGTTGACTGCGTAGCGCAAACGCATCCTGATCCTCACGCGAGATGGCGCGCTCGCTCACCAGGTTCTCCGCTGTCTGCGCCATGGAGTCGATGCCGAAGCGTGCCTGGATGAGCGGGTTGATGAACCGCCAGCCGATGGTGGTGTCCTCGAGGCGCGCAGTGCGGTCGAATGCTCCGCTCGCCTTGCCCATCACGAACGGCGCCCGCGTCATGCTCTCGACGCCGCCGGCGATGACCAGATCCGCTTCTCCAGCGACGATGGTGCGCGCGGCGATGGCCACCGCGTCCAGGCTCGAGCCGCAGAGTCGGTTGACGGTCGACGCCGGCACGCTCTCGGGCAGTCCTGCCAGGAGGACCGCCATGCGCGCGACGTTGCGGTTGTCCTCGCCGGCCTGGTTGGCACAGCCGAGATAGACGTCATCGAGGACCGCCCAGTCCACGCCCGCATGCCGTTCGAGAAGCGCACGAATCGGAATCGCCGCGAGGTCATCGGCGCGCACCGCGCCGAGCGCGCCGCCGTAGCGGCCGAAGGGGGTGCGGAGGGCATCACAGATGAGAGCATGGGTCATGAAAATCGTCCAACTTATTGAAAATTAATGGCGAGTGACGTTCTTCTCACTGCCTCACGATACTGGATGCGCGAGCCACGATCCATGCCGCGGTTGCGGTTATCCCAGTCGTCCGTCGCGCCCCCGGGCCGATACAATACCGGCTCATTCCATCCCGGGTGCCCGCATGTCGCATTTCAAGGCCATCCGCGTTCATCAGGGGCCCACCGGCTCCTTCGCATCGCTCGAGTCGGTCTCCCTCGATGAGCTCACCCCGGGCGAGGTGGTCGTGCGCGTCGCCTACTCCGGACTCAACTACAAGGATGCGCTCGCGATCACCGGCAAGGGCTCGATCATGCGCGCCTACCCCCGCACCGCCGGCATCGATGTCGCCGGGATCGTCGAGCGCAGCGATGTGCCGGCCTTCAAGCCGGGCGATCGGGTGATCGCGACCGGCTCCGGACTCGGTGAGTGGCTCGACGGCGGGCTCGCCGAGCAGGCGCGCCTTCCCGCACAGGCGCTCGTGCCGCTGCCGGCCTCGCTCAGCCTCTTCGATGCCATGGCGCTCGGCACGGCCGGATTCACCGCCGCGCTCGCCTTGAGGCGGATGCTCGAGAATCACCAGACACCCGAACTCGGCCCGATCGCCGTGACGGGCGCCACGGGCGGGGTCGGTGGACTCGCCCTCGCGCTGTTCAGGCAGGCCGGGTTCACGATGGTCGCAATCACGGGCAAAGGGGGAGCCGAGGGGTATCTGCACGAGCTTGGCGCCGAGCGCGTCATCGAGCGCTCGCATCTCGATCTGGGCAGCAAGCCGCTCGAGAAGGCGCTCTGGGGCGGCGCGGTGGACAGCCTCGGCGGGGAGGTGCTGACGTATCTCACCCGCACCGTGAAGCCCTGGGGCAACATCGCCTGCATCGGGTTGGCCCAGTCCGCGGCCCTCAACACCACGGTCATGCCGCTGATCCTGCGCGGCGTGAGCCTGCTCGGCATCCACTCGGTGGAAGTGCCGCGGGAGTGGCGGCTCGCGCTGTGGGAGAAGCTCGCCGGTGACTGGAAGGTGGCCGGGCTGCGGCGCCGCATCGTGCGGGCGGTCATCGATCTCGAGGAGGTCCCGCTCGCCTGCAAGGAATTGATCGCCGGACGGGCGAGGGGACGATACGTGGTACGCCTCGCCGGCGATGAGGCCGAAGCGCAATCCGACTGAATGACCCCGGGGAGAGCTCACATGGCACGAGACACTCTGACACCGGTTCACCACGAGGCGCCGCAGGTGGGCGCCGCCGACCCCGAGCGGCGCAACTCGCCGTTCGAGAGCGATCCCGAGGAGGACTTCGAGTTGCTGCGCGAGCAGGTGGGTGATGAGGCCGGCGGCTGTTATTTCAACGACATCCGCTACGAGGATGGCGCCGAGGTGCTGAGCGGCAGCACCCGCCTGCGCTGCGAGCAGGGCATCTGGGTCGAGGTGGGGAGCCGCAAGCCCTGAGGCCCGTGCCCCGACGACTCGCACGCGGCCCGGTCCGCGGCTATGCTTGCCTCGGGCGCGGCACCGCGTCTTCGAACAGGGCAGGCCGAGAGTGACTCACGAGCGGGCGGGCGCGGCGACCCGGAGCGGCGAAAAACTCAACACCCGGGCCGCCGGCGTCATCTCGCTGGCGGTGCTGTGCAGCCGGGTGCTCGGACTCGTGCGCCTGCAGGTGTTCGCGGCGCTGTTCGGACCGGCGATCAATGACGCCTTCACCATGGCGTTCAGGATCCCGAACCTGCTGCGCGACCTGGTGGGCGAGGGGGCGCTGTCGGTCGCCTTCGTCACGACTTTCAGCAAGACGGCCGCCACGCAGGGCGATGCGCGCGCCTGGGCGCTGGCGCACAAGATCGCGACGCTCGCGACCATCGTATTGAGCGCGATCGTCCTCCTCGGGATCGTGCTCGCCCCCTGGATCGTCGCGGTGATCGCACCGGGCTTCGATCCGGCCAAGGCGGCGCTCACCGTCACGCTCACGCGCATCATGTACCCGTTCATCCTGCTCGTGTCCCTCGCGGCGCTGGTGATGGGCATGCTCAACGCCCGCAACGTCTTCGGCGTGCCGGCGATGGCCTCGAGTTTCTTCAACCTCGGCACCATCATCGCCGGGGTCGGGCTCGGCTGGTGGCTCGATCCGCACTTCGGTCCGCGGGCGGCGATCGGGCTTGCGATTGGGACGCTGGTGGGCGGGGCGCTGCAGCTTGGCGTGCAGTTGCCCTCGCTCGCGCGACTCGGATACCGGTTCCGGCCGGATTTTCACTGGCGCGACCCGGGGGTGAAGGCGGTGCTGCGCCTGATGGTGCCCTCGGTGATCGCCGCGAGCTCCACCCAGGTCAACGTGGTGGTCAACTCGGTGTTCGCCTCCCGGCTCGGCAACGGACCGGTCTTCTGGCTCCAGGCCGCCTTTCGCCTGATGCAGTTTCCGCTGGGCATGTTCGGCGTGGCGCTCGGCACGGTGGCGCTGCCCATGTTGTCGCGGCTCGCCGCCGCCGGGAACCTGGTGGGCCTGCGCAGCGAGCTCGCCCGCGGGATGCGCCTCGCCTTCCTCATGACCCTGCCGGCGAGCATCGGGCTCATCCTGCTCGCCGGTCCCATCGTATCGGTGCTCTACCAACACGGCCGGTTCAATGCCGCGCAGGCGCTCGAGACGGCCGCGGCGCTGCGCCTCTACGCGCTCGGCCTGTGCGGGTATGCGGCGCTGAAGGTCCTCGTCAACGCCTTCTATGCGGTCGACCGCCGCAAGACCCCGATGGTGGTGAGCCTGTGCGCCGTGGCGCTCAATTTCCTCTTGAGCTGGCTGCTGACGGTGCGTCTCGACTGGGGCCCGCCGGGCCTCGCATTCTCCACCGCGTGCGTCGCCACGGCGAATTTTCTCATCCTCTACGCGATCATGCGCCACCACCTCGGGCGGCTCGAGTCGCGCGCCATGCTCGCCATGCTGGGCAGGCTCAGCCTCGCGTGCGCGGGGCTCGCCCTCGTGTGCTGGGGGGGCACGCACTGGCTGCTTGCCGGGTGGGCGGTCGAGCCGTTCTGGCCGAAGCTTGCCGCGCTCCTGCTCGTCATCGCGGTGGGTGCTGGCACGTTCTTCGGAATGGCGACACTCCTCGGCATCGACGAGATGCGCGAGATCCTGCGGGCGGTGAGGCGTAAACTGCACCCCGGGTGAGCGCGGAGCGCGGTTTCGATGGAGCGTCCGCCAGCATGTCACGCCCTGGAATACGGTTAAGGAGTCCTATCCCGTGATCAGCCCCCTCAAACGACCCTTCGGTGTCCTCGCCGCGCTCCTGATGATGACCGTGAGCGCCCGGGCGCCGGCGCAGAGCTATTACGAGCAGGTCTATCGGCCCTGGCAGCCCATCCACTGGCACCTCGAGGCCGGCTACAGCCCCACCCTGGGGCAGACCTCGCAGTACTTCGACGGCGGCTTCACCCTCGGGGGCGGACTCACCTGGCAGCCGCAGCCGGGCCCGTTCGCCCTGCGGGCCGATCTCGAGTACAGCCATTTCGATGCGACGCGCAATCTGATCGCGATCAACGAGGTGGCGAATCAGATCGAGATCGATCACGGCTACGGAGAGGTCTTCGGCCTGAACGTCGACGGTGAGCTGCGCTCGCGGCTGAGCCCCCTGACCACCGCGTTCTTCCTGGCCGGCGTGGGGGTGAATCACCGGCGCATCGCGCTCACCCAGACCGTCGCCTTCGGCGGGTATTACTGCGATCCCTATTTCGGGTACTGCGACTATGGCCTGGTGCCGGGGGATGTGGTGGTGGCGAGCGCCGACACCACGCGCTTCAGCTGGAATGCGGGAGCGGGACTGGACTTCGCGTTGCGCAACGGCGAGAGCTTCTTCATCGAGGCCCGCTACATGCGCCTCGAGACCTCCCAGCCCACGGAGTTCGTGCCGATCACGGTGGGCGTGAGGTTCTAGGCCGCTGGGCGGCGCCGGGCGCCGCTTGCGTGTAGTCTCTTCGCGTGAATTCCGTCCTCGGGGCTTTCCATCCGGCCGTCGCCCGCTGGTTCGCGCGCGCCTTCGAGGCGCCGACACCGGCCCAGGAGCAGGCGTGGCCGGCGATTCTCGCCTCGCGCCATACACTCATCGCCGCGCCGACCGGCTCGGGCAAGACGCTCGCGGCCTTTCTGGCGGCGATCGACCAGCTGGTCCGCGAAGGGGTGCAGAACGGTGGCCTTCGCGATGAGACCTACATCGTGTACGTCTCGCCCCTCAAGGCGCTCTCGAACGACATCCAGCGCAACCTCGAGGGACCGCTCGCGGGCATTCGTGAGGAGCTGCGTGCCCTGGGTCAGGACACGCTCGAGATCCGCACGTCGGTTCGCACCGGGGACACGCCGCAGAGGCAGCGCAACGACATGCGCCGCCGTCCGCCGCACATCGTCGTGACCACACCCGAATCGCTCTACATTCTCCTCGGGTCCGACTCGGGCCGCCGGATGCTCGGCACCGTTCGCAGCGTCATCGTCGATGAGATCCACGCCATGGTCGCCGGCAAGCGCGGCCTGCATCTGGCGCTCTCGCTCGAGCGGTTGGAGGCGCTCACGGGCCGCCCGCTGACGCGGGTTGGGCTCTCGGCGACCCAGCGTCCCATCGAGGAGGTCGCGCGCTTTCTCACCGGCACCGGCCGGGGAGGAGCCGATTCCGCCGCCGACTGCGTCATCGTGGATTGCGGGCACACGCGCGAGCGCGACGTGCGCATCGAGGTCCCCGACTCGCCGCTCGAGGCGGTGATGTCGGGTGAGGTCTGGACCCAGGTGTATGACCGGCTCGCGGCGCTCGCCGCCGAGCATCGCACCACCCTCGTGTTCGTCAACACCCGCCGGCACGCCGAGCGCATCGCCCGCCACCTCTCGGAGCGCCTGGGCGATGAGCAGGTGAGCGCGCACCACGGGAGCATGGCCCGGGAGTTGCGTCTGGCGGCGGAGGGCCGCCTGAAGCGCGGGGAGCTCAAGTGCCTCGTCGCCACCGCCTCGCTCGAGCTCGGCATCGACATCGGCGAGGTGGATCTGGTGTGCCAGATCGGCTCCCCGAGATCCATCGCGGCGCTGCTGCAGCGCGTCGGGCGCTCGGGGCACCAGCTGGGCGGCACGCCCAAGGGGCGCCTCTTTCCCCTCTCGCGCGATGAGCTCCTCGAGTGCGCGGCGCTCATCGACTGCGTGCGCCGGGGCGAGCTCGACCGGCTGCGCATCCCCGGCAAACCGCTCGATGTGCTCGCACAGCAGATCGTCGCGGAAGTGGCCGCGCGCGAATGGGATGCCGATCAGCTCTTCCACCTGGTTCGCCGCGCCTATCCGTACCGGGACCTCGGGCGGGCGGAGTTCGATGAGATCGTGACCCTGCTGGCCGAGGGTTTCGCCACGCGCCGCGGCCGGCGAGGGGCGCTCGTGCATCACGATGCGGTCAACGGCAGATTGCGCGGGCGGCGCGGCGCGCGCCTCACCGCGCTCACCTCGGGCGGCACGATCCCCGACACCGCGGACTATCAGGTCGTGCTCGAGCCGCAGGGCCAGCCGATCGGCACGGTCAACGAGGACTTCGCCATCGAGAGTCTGCAAGGCGATGTGTTCCAGCTCGGCAACTGCTCCTACCGGATCCAGCGCATCGAACAGGGGCGGGTGAGGGTGGAGGACGCGCGTGGCCAGCCGCCGTCCATTCCCTTCTGGCTGGGCGAGGCGCCCGGACGCTCGGATGAGCTGTCCGAGGGCGTTTCGCGGCTGCGCCGGGAAATCGGAGAGCGGCTCGCGGGCGGCCTCGAGCCCGCGGTGCGCTGGCTCGTCGATGCAGTCGGAATCGCCGCGCCGGCCGCGGCGCAGCTCGCCGCGTATCTCGCGGCTGCGCGCACGGCGCTCGGCGTACTGCCGACCCGGGACACCCTCGTCCTCGAGCGATTCTTCGACGAGGCGGGCGGCATGCAGCTCGTGATCCACTCGCCCTTCGGGAGCCGGGTGAATCGGGCCTGGGGGCTCGCGCTGCGCAAGCGCTTCTGCCGCTCATTCAACTTCGAGCTGCAGGCGGCGGCCACCGAAGATGCCATCGTCCTCTCGCTCACCACCGCGCACAGTTTCGAGCTCGCCGAGGTCGCGCGCTATCTGCATTCCAACACGGTGAGGCCGCTTCTGGTGCAGGCGCTGTGCGCGGCGCCGATGTTTCCCGTGCGCTGGCGATGGAGCGCTGCGATCGCGCTCGCGCTGCCGAGGATGCGCGCAGGGCGCAAGGTCCCGGCGCCGCTTGCGCGCATGGCGGCCGAGGACCTGTTGGCGACGGTGTTCCCGGACCAGGTGGCCTGCGCGGAAAACCTGACGGGCGAGCTCGAGATTCCCGATCATCCGCTGGTGCGCCAGGCGATACGGGATTGCCTGGAGGAGGCGATGAACATTGAGGGCTTCGAGGCGCTGCTGCGTTCGCTCGAGGCCGGAGAGATCCGCGTGGTGGCTCGCGACCTCACCGAGCCATCGCCGCTCGCGCTGGAGGTGCTCTCGGCGAGGCCGTACGCGTTTCTCGATGACGCGCCGCTTGAGGAGCGGCGCACGCAGGCGGTGTTGAGCCGCCGGTGGCTGGATCCTGAGAGCGTGTCCGATCTTGCGGCGCTCGATCCCGCGGCCATCGAGCGGGTGCGCGCGCAGGCCTGGCCGGAGCCCGGCAATGCCGATGAGCTGCACGATGCGCTCTGTTGGCTCACGTTTCTCACGGACGCGGAGATGCGGGGCGCGCCGGGCTGGAGCGGCTGGGCGCGAGAGCTCACCGCGGCGGGGCGCGCCACCCGGTTGAGCTCGGGGTCGAGGTCGCTGTGGGTCGCTGCGGAACGGCTGCCACTTTTCACTGGGCTGCTTCCCCGGGCGGGATTGACGCCCGAGATCACCCCGCCTCGGGGTGCCGCGCCGGGTCTGCCCCCCGAGGGGGCGCTCGTCGAGATCCTGCGCGGCCGGCTGCAGGGGCTCGGGCCGGTCTCGGCCGAGGCGCTCACCGACTCGCTCGGCCTCGAGCGCCGAGCGGTCGAGGCCGCGCTCGCGGTCCTGCAGTCGCAGGGGTGGGTGATGCACGGGCGCTTCACTTGCGGGTCCGCCGAGGCGGGGGAATGGTGCGAGCGCGGGCTCCTCGCCCGGATTCATCGCTACACCGTCAAGCGCTTGCGCGCCGAGATCGAGCCCGTGGAGCCCGTCGATCTGATGCGCTTCCTCCTCGAGTGGCAGCGCGTCGCGCCGCAGGCTCGGATGGAGGGACCCGATGCCGTGGCGGCCGTCCTCGCCCAGCTCGAGGGCTTCGAGGCGCCCGCGGCAGCCTGGGAGACGGAGATCCTCCCGGCGCGGGTCAACGAATACGATACGGCCTGGCTCGATGAGCAATGCCTGGCCGGACGGACCGTGTGGACGCGGCTCGCGCGACGCAAGGCAGATGCCGCACCGGCCGCAGGGCCCGTGCGCGCCACCCCGATCGCGCTCCTCGGCCGGCGCCAGCTGAGGGCCTGGAGTGCGCTCGCCGGTCCGGCCGATGGCGCCGCTCCCGGGCCGAACGCCCTGCGGGTGCTCGGGCACCTGCGCACGCACGGCGCCTCGTTCTTCGATGAGATCGTGGAATCGGCGGGACTGCTGCCCTCGCAGACCGAGGACGCGCTGGCGGAGCTGGTGGGCTCGGGGCTCGTCAATTCGGACAGTTTCGGCGGGTTGCGCGCCCTGTTGGTGCCCTCGGCCCGCCGGCCTGCGAGCGGGCCGAGGCGGCGGCGGGCGCTGTTCGGCATGGACTGCGCCGGCCGCTGGTCCCTGGTGCACCGCCCGATGCCGGCTGCGCTGGCACCCGATCGCGACGGTGTGGAGCTCGTGGCGAGGAGTCTGCTGCGACGGTGGGGCGTGGTGTTCTGGCGGCTGCTCGCGCGCGAGGCTCAGTGGCTGCCTCCGTGGCGGGAGCTGCTCGGCTGCTACCGGCGGCTCGAGGCGCGCGGGGAGATCCGTGGGGGCCGCTTCGTCGCCGGCCTCTCGGGTGAGCAGTTCGCGACGCCCGAAGCGGTGGGCCTGCTGAGGGAGACGCGCCGTCGGCCCCGGGACGGGACGCACGTTTCCCTGTCCGCGGCCGACCCGCTCAACCTGGTCGGCATCTTGACCCCCGGGCCGCGATTGCCGGCGCTCGCCGGCAATCGCGTGCTCTATCGCGACGGGCTGCCGGTGGCGACGCTCGCGGCAGGCGAGGTGACCTGGCGCGAGACGCTCGAGCCCGCGGCGCAGTGGCAGGCGCGCAATGCGCTTCTGCGCCGTCACGTGCCTTCGGCGCTCACGGCTCTCGGCTGAGCGCCGAAGGCGCGAGCACGGGTCCATGCGAAGCTGCTAAAATTCGTGTTTTTACGCCGCGCTCGACCGGCGTCGGGCACGAAGGACATCCATGGCACTGAAGATCATGATTCTTGGGGCGAACGGCTTCATCGGCAGCGCGCTCACCGGCGCGATCCTGCGCGAGCGCGACTGGGAGGTCTACGGCATCGACCTCTCCGACAACAAGTTGGGCGATCTCCCCAGGAACGAGCGCTTCCATTTCGTCGAGGGCGACATCACGATCAACAAGGAGTGGGTGGAGTATCACGTCAAGAAGTGCGACGTGGTGATGCCGCTGGTGGCCATCGCGAATCCCGCACAATACGTGACCCATCCGCTGAAGGTCTTCGAGCTCGACTTCGAGGCCAACGTCGATGTGGTGCGCCACTGCGTCAAGTACGGCAAGCGCCTGATCTTCCCCTCGACCTCCGAGGTCTACGGCATGTCCTCCGATGCGGTGCTCGATGAGGAGTCGAGCGCGCTCGTCTATGGCCCGATCAACAAGCAGCGCTGGATCTACGCCGCCTCCAAGCAGCTGCTCGACCGGGTGATCTACGCCTACGGCGTGCGCGACAGCCTCGATTACACGCTGTTCCGGCCCTTCAACTTCATCGGCCCGAACCTCGATAACATCGAGGAGCCCAAGGAAGGCAGCTCGCGCGTCTTCACGCAGTTCCTCTCGAACGTGCTCTATCGGCGGCCGATCAAGCTGGTCGACGGCGGGCGGCAGAAGCGCTCCTTCACCTACATCGACGATGCCATCGAGTGCCTGCTCACCATCATCGAGAACAAGCACGGCCAGGCCACGCGCGGCATCTTCAACATCGGCAACCCCGCCAACTGCGTCTCGATCCGCGAGCTCGCCGAGCGCACCATCTCGATCGCCCAGGAGTTCCCCGAGCTGCGCGAGGCGGCCAAGGGGACCGAGATCATCGAGGTCTCCGCCGGGGACTACTACGGCAAGTACTACCAGGACATCCAGGTGCGCGTGCCGGCGATCGAGGCGGCGAGGCGCGAGCTCGGCTGGAGCCCCACGACCAACCTCGACACGGCGATCCGGCGCACCATCGACTACTACGTCAAGCTCGGCAGCTTCAGCAGCCTCGCCGGCTCGACGGCGAGTCTGTAACCGGCGCCGCCTCGCGGAGGAACATCAATGACCGGAGCGCGCACCGGGCTCGGGTGGTGGGCGTGGGTGCTGCTGGCGGCGCTGTGGTTCGTCACGCTGCAAGTGCGCCCGATGCTCGATCCGGATGAGGGCCGATACGCCGAGATCCCGCGCGAGATGGTCGCGAGCGGCAACTGGGTGACCCCGCGGCTCGATGGGCTGAAGTATTTCGAGAAACCGGTGCTGCAGTACTGGGGGACGGCGGCCGCGTACTCGGTGTTCGGGTTGAGCAACGCGTCCTCGAGGCTTTGGACCGTGGGTCTCGGTTTCGCCTGCCTGGCGCTGATCTACGCCTGGCTCGCCCGGCTCTATGACCGGCGCGCCGCGGTGGCGGCGGTGGCGCTGCTTGCGATGAGTCCCTACTTCGGCATCATCGGTCACCTCGATCTGCTCGATGCGGGCCTCACCTTCTGGTTGACCGCCATGGTGCTCGCATTCACGCGGGCGCAGTGCGCCGAGCCCGGCTCGCGCGCGGAGCGCAACTGGATGCTCGTGTCCTGGGCCATGGCGGGGCTGGCGTTCCTCACCAAGGGCCTGGAGGTCTACGTGCTGGCGGGCCTCGGGCTCGTGGCGTATACGGTGCTCGAGCGCGACGTGCGCCCGTGGCGGCGCCTGCACCTGTTGCTCGGGATTCCCGTGATGGCGCTCATCGCGGCGCCCTGGTACATCGCCGTCTCGCTGCGCAACCCCGGCTACGCCCAATACTTCTTCATCCACGAGCACTTCCAACGCTTCCTGACGGATGAGGCCCGCAGGGTCGAGCCCTGGTGGTATTTCATTGCGCTGCTCGCGGTGGGGGCGTTGCCGTGGCTCGCGCCACTGTGGCGCGCCGCACGCGAGTCCTGGTCGGGGGCGGGGCCGATCCCTCACTTCAAGCCCCTGAAATTCCTGCTGCTGTACTCGGGCCTGACGGTGGTGTTCTTCTCCATCTCGGACTCGAAGCTCGCGACCTACATCCTGCCCGTTTTCCCGCCGCTCGCCGCGCTCACGGGCGTGATGGTGGCGAGGCGTCCCGGGAGCCTGGAGCGCGCGGCCCGGGTGGCCGCGGGCCTGACGCTGTTCGTGGCCGCGGGGCTGCTCGTCTATTCGAGCCATCGCAACGGATTCATTCCGGGGCAGGGAGTGGCCTGGGCGGTCGCGGCGGCGCTTGCGGCGGTGATCGCCGTGGCCGCCTCTTGGGGAGGGCGGGCTGACACACCGGCGGTCGCGGCGGACGTGGCAGCGGGAGGCTATGCGCGACCCCTCGTGATCGCGCTCATGTACGTGTTCGCCTGGCAGGCGCTGCTTTGCGAGTACACGGTGATTCCCCCCTCTCGCTCGGCCTACCAGCTGGTGCAGGAAGTGAAGCCGGATGTGCATCCGGGTACCGCGCTCTACAGCGTGGGACAGTACCGCCAGACGATTCCGCCGTACCTGCACAGGCTCCTCACCCTGGTGAGCTACCGCGGCGAGTTGGGGCCGGGGGAGGACTGGGAGCCGGGACACATGACCGCGACGCCGCAGCAGTTCCTCACGCAGTGGACGGCGAGCCGCGATGCCATCGCGTTCTTCAATCCGCAGGTCTGGAAGGACTATCGCAAGAAGGGATTGCCCGGGCGGGTGATCGCGCGGGATAGTTTCACCGTGGCGGTGAGCCGGACATGAAGTGGAGCGCATTCGCGTTTCTCTTTGGCGGCGTGCTGCTCAACGCCTTCGCCCAGCTCGGTCTGAAGGCGGCCACCGATGTCACCGGGCCGCTCACGGGTGGGGAGGGTACGGTGATGAGCCGCCTGCTCGTGCTCGCGACCGTTCCCTGGCTGTGGCTCGCATTGAGCCTCTATGGCGTGTCGGTCATCGTGTGGGTGGTGGGCCTGTCGCGGGTGCCGGTGAGCCAGGCCTACCCGATGCTCTCGCTCGGCTACGTGCTCAACGTGGGACTCGCGTGGTGGCTGCTCGGCGAGGTGCCGAACCTGCAGCGCGTGCTCGGTATCTTCGTGATCGTCTTCGGTGTGGTGCTGGTGGCGCGCTCCTGAGGCGCGAGGATCGGGATCCGTACGATGAAACCAATGTTGCCCTTCACCCGTCCCTCGATCGATGAGGAGACTATCCGCGAGGTGGCCGAAGTGCTGCGCTCCGGGTGGCTCGCGAGCGGCCCGAAGGTCAAGGCGTTCGAGGCCGCGCTGTCGGAGTATTGCGGCGGCCGGCCGGTACGCTCCCAGACCTCCGCCACCGCGAGCCTCGAGCACGCATTGCTCGCCTGTGGCATCGGCAGCGGGGACGAGGTCATCGTGCCGGCGATGAGTTTCGTGGCCACGGCCAACGTCGTGGTGCGCGCGGGAGCGAGGCCCGTGTTCGTCGATGTGGAGCTCGATTCCCGCAACATCGACCTCGCGAAGGCCGAGGCGGCGATCACCCCGCGCACGCGCGCCATCCTCCCGGTGCACTTCGCGGGACTCCCGGTGGATCAGGACCGCCTGTATGCCCTCGCCGAGCGGCATCGGCTGCGGGTGATCGAGGACGCCGCGCAGGCCATCGGCTCGTCCTACCGGGGCCGGCGCATCGGCAGCTTCGGCGATCTGGTGTGCTTCAGCTTTCATCCCAACAAGAACATCACCACCATCGAGGGCGGCGCGGTGGTGGGAGGCTCCCCGGAGGAAGTGCGCGAGCTCGAGCTGCATCGCTTCCACGGTCAGCTGAAGCGCGCGGCCGATGACATCGACACCCTGTTCGCGGGAGGCAAGGCGAATCTCTCGGACGTCGCCGCCTGTGTGGGCCTCGGGCAGCTGAAGCGCCTGGAGGAATTCAACGCGCGACGCCGCGTGCTCGCGGCGCGCTACTTCGAGCTCTGGGGGCAGGAGGCGCCGCTGCGCCTGCCGGCGCGAGGCGATGAGGGTCACAACTGGCACATGCTCACGGCGCTCCTGCCGCTCGAGCGGCTGCGCCTGTCGCGGCTCGAGTTCATCGAGGCCATGGCCGGGCGCGGCATCGGGGTGGGCGTACACTACCCGGCCATGCACCTCTTCAGCGCCTACCGCGCGATGGGCTATCACGAGGGGCAGTTCCCCAACGCCGAGCGCATCGGCCGCGAGACGGTGACGCTGCCGCTCTTTCCGGCCATGGAGCTCGAGGACGTCGATCGCGTCGTCGAGGCGGCGACCGATATCCTCAAGGAGGCGCGGCGTTGAGTGCGACCGTCTCGGTCATCATTCCCGTCTACAACGAGGAGGCGGGACTTGCGGCGCTGTTCGAGCGGCTCTATCCGGCGCTCGACGCCCTCGGGCGCCGCTACGAGGTGGTTTTCGTCGACGATGGCAGCCGGGATCGATCCGCCGCCTTGCTGCGCGAGCAGTTCGAGCGCCGGCCGGAGGTCACGCGGGTGGTCCTGCTCGCCCGCAATGCCGGGCAGCACATGGCGATCCTCGCCGCCTTCGCGCACTCGCGCGGGGACTACGTGATCACCCTCGATGCGGATCTGCAGAACCCGCCCGAGGAGATCGCCAAGCTGGTCGCAGCGATGGACCAGGGCGCCGACTACGTCGGCACGATCCGCGCGAGGCGTCATGACGTCTACTGGCGCAAGGCCGCCTCGCGACTGATGAACCGCGTCCGCGAGCGCACCACGCAGATTCGCATCACCGACCAGGGGTGCATGCTGCGCGGTTACCACCGCAGCATCGTCGATGCCATCAACCGTTGTGTCGAGGTGAGCACCTACGTGCCCGCGCTCGGCTACACCTTCGCCCGCCACCCGGTGGAAATCGAGGTCACACACGCCGAGCGCGCGGCGGGCGAGTCGAAGTACTCCATCTATCGGCTGATCCGCCTGAACTTCGACCTGATGACCGGCTTCTCGGTCGTGCCGCTGCAGTTCGTGACCATGGTCGGCATGCTGGTTGCTTTGCTCTCGCTCGCCTTCGTGGTGGTGCTGGCCGTGCGGCGCCTGGTCGTCGGTCCCGAGGTCAAGGGCGTATTCACCCTGTTTGGGCTCGCGTTCTTCTTCATCGGTGTGCTGCTGGTGAGCCTCGGAGTGGTGGGGGAGTACGTCGGGCGCATCTACGAGCAGGTGCGCCAGCGTCCCCGCTACACCATCGGCGCGGTGCTCGAAGAGCGGGGGATCCAGATGAGCGAGGCGGGCGCCCGGGATCCGCTCTCGCCCCTCTTCAAGCCTCATCCCGAGCTCGATCACACCGAAATGCTGCGCGCCGAGCACGAGGTCGGCGGCCCCAAATGAGAGCCCCACGCGCGGTGGTGTTCGCCTACCACGATGTCGGGGTGCGCTGCCTGAAGACCCTCTTGTCGGGGGGCGTCGAGGTGCCGCTCGTCGTGACGGTCGCGGACGATCCCAACGAGAATCGCTGGTTCGCGAGCGTCGCCGATACGGCCCGTGATTATGGTCTGCCGGTCATCACGCCCGAGGAGGCCAACACGCCGCGGCTCCTCGGGCAGGTGGCGGACTGCGCGCCGGACTTCCTCTTCTCGTTCTACTACCGCTCGATGCTCGGGGAGCCGCTTCTCGAGTGCGCGCGGCGCGGGGCGCTCAACATCCATGGCTCGCTCCTGCCGAATTACCGCGGCCGGGCGCCGGTCAACTGGGCCATCTTGAACGGGGAGCGCGAGACGGGCGCAACGCTGCATTACATGGTGGCCCGGGCCGATGCCGGCGACATCGTCGATCAGCTCGCCGTGCCCATTCTCGCGGACGACGACGCGCGCGAGGTGTACGCGAAGGTGACCGCGGCCGCGGAGATCATTCTCGCGCGCTCCCTGGCGGCGCTGCTCACCGGCACCGCCCCTCGCCTGGCGCAGCGTATCGAGCCCGGCCAGTACTTCGGGCGGCGACGGCCCGAGGACGGGCGCATCGACTGGAGGTGGCCGGCGACGCGCATCCATAACCTCGTGCGGGCCGTGGCTCCACCCTTTCCAGGCGCTTTTACCGAGGCCACGGGGCGCAGGTTGTGGATCCATCGCACCCGGGTGGACGCGATGCGCGGCGTGCAGGGCCTACCGAGACTCTTCGCAGAGCAAGGCGTGTGTTATGCGGTCTGTGGCGAGGGCGTACTCAGGATCCTCGCGATGGCCGATGAGAACGGATCCGTCAATCTCACGAGAGCGGCCCGTGAGTGGCAGTCACAATCCATCCCGCTGGTGTGAGTCGTGAGCACCATCACGCTCAAGATCGACGTCGATACCTACCGAGGCACGCTCGATGGCGTTCCACGGCTGGCGGCCGCCCTCGAGCGCGCCGGGGCGAAGGCGACGTTCCTCTTCAGCCTGGGTCCCGATCACACCGGGCGGGCGATCAAGCGGGTGTTCCGCCGCGGCTTTCTCGGCAAGGTGCGCCGCACCTCGGTCGTCAGCCACTACGGCATCCGCACTCTCCTCTACGGCGTGCTCCTGCCCGGTCCGCATATCGGCCGGCGCTGCGCCGCCGTGATGCAGGATGTGGCACGACGCGGCTTCGAGGTGGGCATTCACACGTATGACCACATCAAGTGGCAGGATGGCGTGGCGAGGGCCGACGAGGCGTGGACGCGCCGGCAACTCGATCTTGCCCGGGAGGAGTTCGTGCGCGTGTTCGCGCGCGAGCCCGTGACCCACGGCGCCGCCGGCTGGCAGATGAACCCTCATGTGCCCGGGCTGCAAGCCGCGCTGGGCTTGAGATACGTTTCGGACACGAGGGGCACGAATCCCTTCGTTCCGCTCGTCGACGGCCAGGAGATCGCGGTGCCGCAACTGCCGACCACGCTGCCGACGCTCGATGAGCTCATCGGGCGGGAGGATCTGGGCGGGCAGGAACCGGTGGACCATCTGCTGTCGCTGACCGAGGATGGGCACGATCACGTGTTCACGCTGCACGCCGAGCTCGAGGGCGGCGCATACCTCGAGGGCTTCGAGCGGCTGCTGCGCGAGTGGCAGGCGAGGGGCCATCGACTCATCGATCTCGCGACCTACGCCGCCTCGCTCGACATCGCGCGCCTGCCGCGCTGCCCGATCGAGTCCGGGACGGTGGCGGGGCGCGCCGGGACGCTGGCGGTGCAAGGCGGGCCGCTCTAGCATTCCGGCGATTTCCCCCCGCGCAGTCGCGCTCTGCAAGAGGTGCTTCGATGACAGACCCATCGACCATGATGACCGCGATCGAAATTACCCAGCCCGGCGGGCCCGAGGTGCTGCGCGCTGTCGAGCGACCGGTGCCCGAGGTCGGTGCGAACGAGGTGCTGATCCGGGTGGCGGCCGCGGGCGTCAATCGTCCCGATGTGCTGCAGCGAAAGGGCGGCTATCCGCCACCGCCCGGCGTGACGGACATTCCGGGCCTGGAGGTGGCCGGGGAGGTGGTGCGAGTGGGCGCCGCCGTCAAGGAGCCCGCCGTCGGATCACGGGTCTGCGCGCTGGTGGCCGGGGGAGGGTATGCGGAGTATGTGGCGGCGCCCGCGGTGCAGTGTCTGCCTGTGCCCGGGACATTGTCGATGGAGGAGGCCGCCGTGCTCCCCGAGACGGTATTTACCGTCTATTTCAACGTCTTCCAGAGGTCCCGCCTGCAGCCCGGCGAGTGGCTGTTGATTCACGGCGGATCGAGCGGCATCGGGGTCACCGCGATCCTGCTCGCCAAGGCCTACGGCGCGCATGTCATCGTGACTGCCGGTAGCGCCGAGAAATGCGCCGCCTGCCGCGCACTCGGCGCGGATGTGGCGATCGACTACAAGCGCGAGGACTTCGTCGCGGCGACTCTGGCGGCGACCGCGCAGCGGGGGGCGAATGTCATCCTGGATATGGTGGGCGGAGGTTATGTGGCACGCGATATCGCCGCCGCCGCGGTGGAGGGCCGCATTGCCGTCATTGCCGTCCAGGGCGGCCGCAAGGCCGAGATCGATCTGTCGCAGCTCATGAGCAAGCGGCTGATGTTGGGCGGCAGCACCCTGCGCCCGCAGTCGGTGGAGAGCAAAGGAAAGCTCGCCGCGGCGCTGCGCGAGCAGATCTGGCCGCTCATCGAGTCGAAATCCATCCGCCTGCCCATCCACGCGAGCTTTCCGCTCGCCGAGGCCGCCCAGGCGCACGCACTCATGGAGTCCGGCGCCCACATCGGCAAGATCGTGCTGCGCACGCCAGGGGCGCGGCACGCTTGATGCGCGAGGTGCGGCATCGGGAGTGACCTCGGCGGCGCCCGTGGGGGGCGGGGAGCTGATTTTCATCAGGACTCCACGCGGAAAACCCCGTGGACCCTGCGCAAGATCAATCCTTCAACCGCCACCGCCCGGTGATTACATGGCACAATCCGCCCGCTTCAGGTGCCCGGCGCTGCCGGGAGAATCGGGAAGGCGGTGCGATTCCGCCACGTGCCCAACGCTGTGATGGGGACCATCCGTGCAATCTGCCACTGACTTCGGTCGGGAAGGCGCGCGGACGGGTTGAGCCTCAGTCAGAAGACCGGCCTGCAAGCCATGGAGCGCCGTGCCCGGAAATACGGCCGCTCAACGTTTGCCATGCAGGGGAAGACATGAGCGCCAATCCGATTCAAGCCGATCCGTTGTCGCGCGCGGAGCGCGATGCCGTCTACAAATGCATTTACAATCGCCGCGATGTCCGCGGGCAGTTCCTGCCCGATGCGGTCCCTGATGAGGTGTTGGCACGGATCCTGACTGCGAGCCACCACGCGCCGTCGGTCGGGTTCATGCAACCGTGGGACTTCATCGTGGTGCGCGACCCGGTCGTGAAGCGCAGCGTGTGGGAGGCCTTCCAGACCGCCAACCGCGAGGCTGCCGACATGTTCGATGATGAGCGGCGCTCCATCTATCGCACCCTCAAACTCGAGGGCATCCTCGAGGCGCCCATCGGCATCTGCATCACCTGCGACCGCAAGCGCAGCGGGCCGGTCGTGATCGGCCGCACGCACCAGGGTGAGATGGATCTGTACAGCGCGGTGTGCGCCGTGCAGAACCTCTGGCTGGCGGCGCGCGCGGAAAACATCGGCGTGGGCTGGGTGAGCATCCTGCGCCACCGCGACATCAGGGCGGCGCTTGGGATTCCCTCGAACATCTGGCCCATCGCCTATCTGTGCGTGGGCTACGTGTCGCATTTCTTCGCCCGGCCGGAGCTCGAGACCGCGGGTTGGCTGCCGCGAGTGCCGCTGCGAGAGATACTGTGGTTCGACCGCTGGCACAACCGCTCGGGAACGGAGGCGCTTCTCGATCACGTTGACTGACGAAGCTCGCGAGCGTGTGAGCACTCGAGCCGTCGCCAGATCACCTCAGTGGCAGCTCCGTGGTGCGAGTGACGGTGCGCATGGCGAAGCTCGAGTGCACGCGCACCACGCTCGGCAGGCGGGTGAGGTACAGGCTGTGGATGCGCTCGAAGTCCGCGAGATCGGCCACCACCACGCGCAGCAGGTAGTCGTGCTCGCCCGTCATGAGGTAGCACTCCATGACCTGGGGGATCTTGCGTACCGCGGCCTCGAAGGCCTCGAGTCCCGACTGGCTTTGCCGGTCGAGGGTGATGTTCACGAACACGTTGACCGGGAAGCCCGCCTTCTGCTGGCTGACGAGGGCGGTGTAGCCCTCGATGAGGCCGGCGTCCTCGAGCGCCTTCACGCGGCGCAGGCAGGCGGACTCCGAGAGGCTCACCTCGCCGGCGAGCTTCGCATTGGTGATGCGCGCATCCTGCTGCAGGCGGCGCAGGATGGCGTGATCGAAGCGGTCGAGTTCCATAGACGCAATATTCTGCCACAAATGGCCATAAAAGTGGCTGAATCTGCCTCTCCGAATCGTCCGTCGCTCTTTTTTGCAAGCCCTCGCCGGTGCGCCCTTTCTAAGCTGTTCGCCCTGATCTACTCCCGGGGGAAGTGCTCTCATGCGTATCGGTGTTCCGCGCGAAATCAAGGTTCATGAATATCGGGTCGGCCTCGTTCCGGCAGGGGTGCGCGAGCTCACCGCCGCGGGCCACGAGGTTCTGGTCGAGGCCGGGGCCGGCAACGGCATCGGCATCGCCGACGTCGACTATCGGGCGACGGGGGCGACCATCGTCAATACAGCCGCGGAGGTCTTCGCGCGCGCGGACATGGTGGTGAAGGTGAAGGAGCCGCAGCTGCCCGAATGCGCCCTGCTGCGCGCGGGGCAGATCCTGTTCACCTACCTGCATCTCGCCCCCGATCCGAAGCAGGCGCAGGCGCTGATGAAATCGGGCGCGACCGCCATCGCCTACGAGACGGTGACCCGCCATGGGGCGCTGCCGCTGCTCACGCCGATGAGCGAGGTGGCGGGCCGCATGTCGGTGCAGGTGGGCGCCTACAGTCTGCAGAAGGCCAACGGCGGACGGGGCGTGTTGCTCGGCGGAGTGCCGGGCGTGCCGGCGGGCAAGGTCGTGATCCTCGGCGGCGGCGTCGCGGGCACGCACGCGGCTCAGATTGCCGTCGGCCTGCATGCCGATGTGACCGTGGTCGATCGCTCCCTCGAGCGGCTTCGCGAGCTCTCGGCGCAGTTCGGCTCCTCGCTGCGCACCGCGTATTCCACCACGGAGGCCATCGAGCGGCTGATCAAGGACGCCGACCTCGTGATCGGCGCGGTGTTGATCGCGGGGGCCGCGGCTCCGAAGCTCGTGACGAAGGCCATGCTCTCGAGCATGCAGCCCGGCTCGGTGCTGGTGGACATCTCCATCGATCAGGGGGGCTGCTTCGAGACGAGCCGACCGACCACGCACGCCGAGCCCACCTTCGTCGTCGACGGGGTCGTGCATTACTGCGTCGCCAACATGCCGGGTGCGGTGGCGCGCACTTCGACGTTCGCATTGACCAACGCGACGCTCCCCTATGTCAGGATGCTGGCCGATCATGGCTGGCAGGCGGCGCTCAGGAAGGATCCGGGCTTCGCGGCCGGGCTCAACGTGCATGCCGGCGGCATCACCCATCCGGCGGTGGCGCAGGCGCTCGGGGTGCCCCTCGCGGCATCGCCCCTCCAGGGCGGTTGAGTCCCCGTAACTGCTGGCCGGCCGGGACGCCTGCCGGTAAGCTCTCGGACCCTGCCCCGTGCGAAGACCCGGATCGGGTCATCGCACGGGGTTCCTGCAACCCACGAGGAGCCTCCATGAGTCTGAGCAAGCTCGTCCTGCCGCTCGCGTTGCTGGTGTTCTCCGGCACCGCCTTCGCTAAACCCGTGACCTACGTGTGTGATCCCGCCCATACGCACCCGAGTTTCGCGGCGGATCACATGGGGGGCCTGTCCGTCTGGCGCGGAATGTTCACCCAGACGAGCTGCACCATCGTCATGGACCGCAAGGCCCATTCCGGCACGGTGCAGGTGACCGTGCAGACGGCCTCGGACGATTTCGGCAACGCGCAGCTCGACAAGGACGCGCAGGGACCCAACCTCTTCGATGTGGCTCAGTACCCCACCGCCACCTATACCGGCAAGCTCGCGGACTTCAAGAACGGGGCCCCGACCAAGGTGATCGGCCGGTTCACCCTGCGTGGGGTGACCCGGCCGTTGACGCTCGACATCCGCCACTTCGAGTGCAAGGAGGTGCCGATGATGCACCAATACCGTTGTGGCGCGGATGCGTTCGCCGAGTTCGATCGGGCCCACTACGGCATGTCTTTCGGCAAGGCGTTCGGCTTTCAGATGTGGGTGCGCCTGCACATCCAGGTCGAAGCCGCGAGGCAGGGGTAGGGCGCGTCTGCGGCGAACGTGAGAGCCTAGTCACATAGCCCAAAAATCTGGCCGCCGGCGGCCCGCGGGACGGGCCGCCGGCCGGCTCATTGTGTAGACTGGGCGCCCGTTCATGACGGATGCGCCGGTGTCATCAATCCGCGACTCTGAACTGCTCGAAGCCCTGCTCGGGGCGGCCCACGCGGCCGGCGTGGCCGCGCACGCGCTCTATCAGAGCGGGGTCACGGTCGAGCACAAAGCCGACCTCTCGCCGGTGACCGAGGCCGATCGGGCCTCCGAGGCCATCATCCTCGAGCATCTCGCGCGCCTCGCCCCGCAGATTCCGGTGGTGGCCGAGGAGTCGGTGGCCGAGGGCCGCACCCCCGAGGTGGGCGAGGCGTTCTTCCTGGTCGATCCCCTCGATGGCACGAAGGAGTTCATCCATCAGCGGGGGGACTTCACGGTCAACATCGCGCTCATCCGCGGCAGCCGCCCGGCGCTCGGTGTGGTCTACGCGCCGGTGAGCGGCATGCTTTACGCCGGTGATGTCACCGCAGCGCAGGCCTTCCGATATGTGCGCCGGACGGACCAGAGCCCCTCGGGCCCGCGTGAGAGGCTGCACGTGCGGCCGGTCCCCGCGGACGGGCTGACGGCCGTCGTGTCGCGCTCGCATTCGACCCCGGAGACGGAAGCCTATCTGCATCACTACACCGTGCGGCATCGGGTCTCCGTGGGCTCCTCGCTCAAGTTCTGCCTGGTCGCCGCCGGCGAGGCGGACCTCTACCCGCGCCTCGGGCCCACCATGGAGTGGGACACCGCCGCAGGCCACGCCGTGCTCGCGGCCTCGGGCGGGCGCGTGCTCGCTGCGGGCGGAGAGCCGTTGCGCTACGGCAAGCCGCAATTCCGCAATTCATACTTCGTCGCCGGCGGACCGCTCGAGCTCTTCCCGCTCTCGTCCTGATCTCGCATGACCACCACCACCACACTGTCGCGAATGCAGCTCTCGCAGCACCTGAAGCGCCTGGAGTCCGAGTCCATCGGGATCCTGCGCGAGGTGGTGGCGGAGTTCCGCAACCCCGTGATGCTCTACTCCATCGGCAAGGACTCCGGGGTCATGCTGCACCTCGCGCTGAAGGCGTTTTATCCGTCGAAGCCGCCTTTTCCGCTGCTGCATGTCGATACCACCTGGAAGTTCCGCGACATGATCCGCCACCGCGATGAGATCGCGGCGCGCTACGGCGTGAAGCTCCTCGTGCACACCAATCCGGAAGGGGTGGCCCGCGGCATCAATCCCATCACCTCGGGCTCGCAGCTCCATACCCAGGTCATGAAGACCGAGGCGCTGAAGCAGGCGCTCGACCAGTGGGGTTTCGATGCCGCCTTCGGCGGCGCGCGGCGCGACGAGGAGAAAAGCCGCGCCAAGGAGCGCATCTTCTCCTTCCGCTCCGCCGGGCACGTCTGGGATCCGCGCAATCAGCGGCCGGAGCTCTGGAGCCTCTACAACACCAAGATCAGCCAGGGTGAGACCATCCGTGTCTTTCCGCTCTCGAACTGGACGGAGCTCGACATCTGGCAGTACACGCGTGCGGAGAACATTCCGGTGGTGCCGCTTTACTTCGCCGCTCCGCGACCGGTGGTCGAGCGCGACGGCCAGCTCATCATGCGCGATGACGAGCGGCTGCCCCTGAGGGCGGGAGAGAGCGTGCAGATGCGCATGGTGCGCTTCCGCTCCCTCGGCTGCTATCCGCTCTCGGCCGCGATCGAGAGCACCGCCGCGACGCTCGATGACATCATCGCCGAGATGCTCGCGATGCGCACCTCGGAGCGCTCGGGCCGGCTCATCGACAGCGACGAGGCCGCCTCCATGGAGAAAAAGAAACGTGACGGGTATTTCTGAGGGCTTGCCGCGATGACCTCTGGCGCACACACCGAAGTGACCGTGAGTCCCGCGGGCGCGGGCGGACCCGAGAAGGCGCTGCTGCGCTTTCTCACCTGCGGCTCGGTGGATGACGGCAAGTCGACGCTCATCGGACGGCTGCTCTATGACACCCAGCTGATCCTCGAGGACCAGCTCACCGTGCTCGAGCGCGACAGCCGCAGGCACGGCACGACGGGCGCGGAGCTCGATCTCGCGCTCCTCGTCGATGGGCTTCAGGCCGAGCGCGAGCAGGGCATCACCATCGACGTCGCCTACCGGTACTTCTCCACGGCGCGCCGCGCCTTCATCGTGGCCGACACCCCGGGGCACGAGCAGTACACGCGCAACATGGCGACCGGGGCATCCAACTGCCAGGCGGCCGTCATCCTGATCGATGCGCGCAAGGGCGTGCTCACCCAGACGCGCCGGCACAGTTACATCTGCTCGCTCCTCGGCATCAAGCACGTGGTCCTCGCGGTCAACAAGATCGATCTCGTGGACTTCTCCGGCGAGCGATTCCACCACATCGTCGCCGACTACCTCGGCTTCGCGAAGGCGCTCGAGTTCAGCTCGATCACGCCCATCCCGCTCTCGGCGCGCTACGGAGACAACGTCATCCGCCGCTCCGGGCACATGCGCTGGTACGAGGGCCCGACGCTGATCGAGCACCTGGAGTCGCTCGATGTCGGCGAGGGGCTCGAGGAGAAGCCGTTCCGCTTCCCCGTGCAGTGGGTCAACCGTCCCGACCTCGATTTCCGCGGCTTCTCCGGCACGGTGGCTTCGGGCCGGGTGCGGCCCGGGGATCGCGTGGTGGTGGCCGGCTCCGGCCGCGAGAGCACCGTGGCGCGCATCGTGACGGCGGACGGAGACCTGTCGGAGGCCTGCGCGGGCGATGCCGTCACGCTGACGCTCGCCGACGAGGTGGACGTGGCGCGCGGCGATGTGCTCGCGCAGTCGGACTCGCGGCCGGAGGTGGTCGATCAGTTCGCCGCGCAGGTGCTGTGGATGATCGAGGAGCCGATGCTTCCCGGGCGTTCCTACCTGATGCGCATCGGCACCCGGTTCGTGCCGGCGCGGGTCACCAGCCTCAAGCACAAGACCGACGTCAACACGCTCGAGCACATCGCCGCCAAGACGCTGCAGCTCAATGAGATCGGCTTCTGCAATCTCGGCACCGCGAGCCCGGTGGCCTTCGATGCCTACCCCGAGAACCGCGAGACCGGCGCCTTCGTGCTCATCGACCGCTTCACCCACGCCACCGCCGGGGCCGGCATGATCAGCTTCGGCCTGCGCCGCGCGACCAACATCCATCGCCAGGCGCTGCTCGTGGACAAGAGCGCGCGCACGCGCCTGAACGGCCATCGCCCGGCGATCCTGTGGTTCACGGGGCTCTCGGGCTCGGGCAAGAGCACCATCGCCAACATCGTCGAGCGCGAGCTGCACGCCCTCGGCGCGCACACCTACATGCTGGACGGCGATAACGTGCGGCACGGCCTCAATCGCGATCTCGGCTTCACCGACGTCGACCGCGTGGAGAACATCCGGCGGGTGGGCGAGGTCGCCAAGCTCTTCGTCGACGCCGGGGCGATCGTGCTCTGCTCGTTCATCTCGCCGTTCAGGGCCGAGCGGCGCATGGTGCGCGAGCTGGTCGATGCGGGGGAGTTCGTCGAGGTGTTTGTCGACACCCCGATCGAGGAGTGCAAGCGGCGCGACCCGAAGGGCCTCTATGCCCGGGCGCTCGAGGGCAAGATCAAGAACTTCACGGGCATCGATTCGCCGTACGAGGCCCCCGAGAGCGCCGAGGTGGTGCTCGAGACCCGCGATGGCCCCGAGCGGGCCGCGCGGCACGTGCTCGATGCGCTGCGCGAGCAGCACATCATCACCTACTGATCCGGCTGCGCCCGGCGCGACCCTCGCGCCGGGCGAACTTCGCGGCTACCATCGCTCCATTACGGGATCGGGGAGCCCCATGACTACGAACTATCGCCTCGCGGCCGACGTGGTCGTGCTGGAGATCGACAACCCGCCGGTCAACGCGCTCAGTCTCCGGGTGCGCGAGGGCCTGGTGGAGGGCATCCGCCGCGCCGCCGCAGATCCTGCCGTGCGCGGCATCGTCATCGGCGCCAAGGGGAGTTTTCCGGCCGGCGCCGACATCAACGAGATCGCCACGGGGCTCGCCTTCGCGCCGCCCATTCTCCTTGACGTTCAGGCGGAGATGGAAGCGATCGGCAAGCCCATCGTGGCCGCCATCACCGGCACCGCGCTCGGCGGGGGGTTCGAGCTGGCCCTCACCTGTCATGCGCGGGTGGCCTCGCCGGAAGCCCGGGTGGGTCTGCCGGAGGTGAAGCTCGGCCTGATTCCGGGGGCGGGGGGGACGCAGCGGTTCACGCGCCTCGCGGGCCCGGAGGCGGCGCTGGAGGCGATCACCGGCGCAGCGCAGCTGCCGGCATCGCGGGCGCTCGAACTCGGCCTCCTCGATGCAATCGCGGCCGATCCGCTCGCGGAGGCGGTCTCCTTCGCGCAACGCCTGGCGGGCTCGGGCGCGCCGCTGCCGCGGGCGAGCGCGCGCGCCGAGAAGATCGCGGACGTCGATCCGCAGCTCTTCGCCACCTGGAGGGCGAAGGTCGCGAAGAAATATCGCGGCCAGCTCGCCCCGCAGCGCGTCTGCGAGGCCATCGAGGCGGCCTGCACGAAGGAGCGCGCCGAGGCGTTCAAAATCGAGCGCAAGTTGTACCTCGAGTGCCGCGAGAGTCCGCAGCGCAAGGCCCTGATGCATGTCTTTCACGCCGAGCGGGAGGCGAGGAGGATCCCGGGAGTCGGACCGGAGGTTGCGCCGCAGTCGATCCGTCGGGCGGCGGTCGTCGGAGCCGGGACCATGGGCGCGGGCATCGCGATGTGCTTCGCCAACGCGGGCATCCCGGTGACCCTGTTGGATGTGTCGCCGGATGCGCTCGAGCGCGGGATGGACGGGATCCGCGGCCATTATGCCGCGTCGGTGGCGCGCGGCAGCCTCACGCACGAGAAGGTCGATTGGGCGCTGTCGTTGATCGGCACGACCACCGACTACGATGCCCTCTCGAGCGTCGACATCGTCATCGAGGCGGTGTTCGAGGATCCGGAGCTCAAGCGCCGGATCTTCGCCGAGCTCGATCGCCACTCGCCCGAGCACGCCATCCTCGCAACCAACACCTCGACGCTCGATATCGATCGGATCGCCGAGGCCACCTCCCGGCCGCAACAGGTGGTCGGGACGCACTTCTTCAGTCCCGCTCATGTGATGAAGCTCATGGAGAATGTCCGTGGCGCGAAGACCTCGCCCCGGACGCTCGCCACGGTCATGGCCCTTGCCCGCACCCTCGGCAAGGTTCCGGTGCTCGCCGGCAACTGCGATGGGTTCATCGGCAACCGGATGCTGCAGTACTATGGCGCCGAGGCGGAGCGGCTGCTCGAGGAGGGGGCGAGCCCCGAGCAGATCGACCGGGTGATCGAGGCGTTCGGTTTCGCGATGGGGCCGCTCGCAATGCGTGACCTCGCCGGCAACGATGTCGGCTGGGCCATCCGGCGAAATCGCACCCTCCCGGAGGATGAGCGCTGGTCGCCCATCCTGCAGCGCATGGCCGAGTCCGGCCGCCTCGGGCAGAAGAGCGGCCGGGGCTTCTATCTCTACGAAGGCCGCTCCCGGCGCAGTGATCCCGAGGTGCTCGCGCTCATCGAGGGCGTATCGCGCGAGCTCGGGATCGAACGCCGCGAGATTCCCGATGCGCAGATCCTCGCGCGACTGCTGCATCCCCTGGTCAACGAGGGGGCGAAGATTCTCGAGGAGGGGATCGCCGCGCGCGCCGGCGACATCGACATCGTCTACGTGAACGGCTATGGCTTTCCGGCCTACGAGGGCGGGCCGATGTTCTGGGCCGAGCGCGAGGGGCTGGAGAGAGTGATCGAAACCATGGAAGCCCTGGCGCCCAGCCATGGCCGACGCTGGCAGCCGGCGCAGCGCCTGAGACAGGCGGCCGAGCGCGGCCGCTGGACTTGAAGCGGGGGACAAGAGGTTTCGGTTCCGGGCCAGCACGCGGCGGATGCCGCTTGACTCTGGCATGAAATAAACGTATGTTTCAAACGAGTGTTCGAGTTGTGGATCCGATAACGTCATCCGTTTCCGCCGGGGACGGCGCTCGCTCCGAGCCGAAGTACTCCGAGACGGCCACCCGCATCCTCGATGCGGCCGAAGGCCTGTTCGTGGAGCTCGGCATGGAGGCGACCTCGCTCCGGCTGATCACCCAGCAGGCGGGAGTCAATCTTGCGGCGGTGAACTATCACTTCCGCTCGAAGGACGCGCTGTTCGAGGCGGTGTTCCTGCGTCGCTTCGGACCCTGGGCCACCGAGTGCCTGAAGGAGCTCGATACCCTGGAGGGGAGGGTCGCGGCGGGTGAGGAGGCGCTCACGGCCGAGGCGGTGGTGAGGAGCTACGTCAGGCCGGCGCTGGCGCTGTCGAAAGATCCGGCGCGCGGAGGAGTGATGTTCGTGCGCCTGTTCTCGCGGGTCTTGGTGGAGAACCACCGCCAGCTGCGCGAGACGATGTCGCGGCAGTACGGCGAGCTGGTCACCCGCTACACGCGGGCGCTGGGCCGGGCGCTGCCGGGCCTCACGGAGCAGGAGGTGGAGTGGCGCATGCACCTCGGGTTCAGCGTCATGTTCCACGCCTTCGCGGGCAACGACATCCTCAAGGTGTTCGGCCGCTCGGCGGTATCGGCACGCGACCCGGACATGATCGTCAAACATATGGTGCCGTTCGTCGTGGCCGGATTGACCTCGCCCCCCGCGGGGCGCTCGGACAGGTAACCGCGAGCGCGCGGCGGCGCCGGATGGGTGTCCTGACCCACAGGACGCGTGTCATTCGGGAGATGCGCATTGCTGCTGTCCGTCGCTTTGGCTGTGGTGCTGTTGGCGATGCTGGCCTACTTCCGGGCCGGCATCCTTCTGTGGACCCTGGCGCTCGCCGTCTGGCTCGCTGAGCTCGCCTTCGGCGCCGGCCGCACGCTCTCGTCGCCCCTCGTGAGCGCGTGCGGCGCGCTCGCGCTGGTGCTGAACGTCCCGCCGCTGCGGCGCCTGCTCATCGCCCCGGTATTCGCGTCGTTCCGGCGCCTGCGCCCGGCGATGTCGCAGACCGAGAAGGAAGCCATCGAAGCCGGCACCGTCTGGTGGGATGGGGAGCTCTTCTCCGGCAAGCCCGACTGGCGGCGGCTGCGGTCCTTCCCTCATCCGGTGCTCACGGCCGAGGAGCAGGCCTTTCTCGAGGGGCCCGTCGAGGCGCTCTGCGCGATGCTCGATGACTGGAAGATCACCCACGAGCTGAAGGACCTGCCGCAGGAGGTCTGGCGCTTCGTGCGCGAGCACGGCTTCCTCGGCATGATCATAGAGAAGAGATACGGCGGGCTCGAGTTCTCCAACTACGCCCACGCCAAGGTGGTCACCAAGATCGCAACGCGCGCCGGCTCCGCCGCGGTGACCGTGATGGTGCCGAACTCCCTCGGTCCCGGCGAGCTGCTGCAGCGCTACGGCACCGAGGCGCAGAAGGATTACTACCTGCCGCGTCTCGCCAAGGGGATCGAGATCCCGTGCTTCGCGCTCACCAGTCCCTCGGCCGGCTCCGATGCCGGCTCGATCCCGGATTATGGCTATGTCTGCCGCGGCTCTTACACCGACCCACGCACCGGCGAGCGACGCGAGAACGTGCTCGGCATGCGCGTCAGCTGGGAGAAGCGCTGGATCACGCTCGCGCCGGTGGCGACGCTCCTCGGTCTCGCGTTCAAGTTGCATGACCCCGAGCGGCTCCTGGGCGGCGAGCAGGACATCGGCATCACCTGCGTACTGGTGCCCGCCGACCATGAGGGCGTGTGCATCGGCCGGCGACACTGGCCGGGCGGCGCCGCGTTCATGAACGGCCCGACCTGGGGGCGCGAGGTGTTCATTCCCATCGAGTGGATCATCGGCGGGACCGCGTACGCCGGCCAGGGCTGGCGCATGCTCATCGAGTGCCTGTCCGTGGGCCGATGCATTTCGCTCCCGGCCCTCGCGGTCGCCTCCGGCAAAGTGGCGAGCTTCGCCACGGGCGCCTACGCCCGGGTGCGCGATCAGTTCGGGATGCCGATCGGGCGCTTCGAGGGAGTCGATGAGGCGCTCTGCCGCATCGGTGGTCACACCTATCAGATGGAGGCGGCGCAGGACCTCGCGCTCACCGGACTCGATCTCGGGGAGAAGCCCGCGGTGATCTCCGCGATGCTGAAGTATCACAACACCGAGCGCATGCGTAAGGTGTTGAACGACGCCATGGACATCCACGGCGGGCGCACGGTGGTGCTGGGTCCGCGCAATTACCTGGCGGGAGCCTATCAGACGATTCCGGTGGCCATCACCGTCGAGGGCGCCAACATCCTCACGCGCTCCATGATCATCTTCGGGCAGGGAGCGATCCGCTGCCACCCGTACGTGCTGCGCGAGCTGCGCGCTGCGCAGTCGGGCGACCTGAAGGAGTTCGACCGCGCATTCACGGCGCACCTCGGGTTCATCGTCTCCAACTTCGTGCGCTCGCTGTGGATGGGCCTGACCGGCGCGCGGCTCATCGCCGGCGCGCCGCGCTCCGAGCGCCTCGGCCGCTACTACCGGGCGCTCACCCGCTACTCGAGCGCATTCGCGCTGCTCGCCGACATGGCGCTGGCGAGCCTCGGCGGGACGCTGAAGTTCCGCGAGAAGCTCTCGGCGCGGCTCGGGGACATGCTCTCGGGGCTGTACATCGCCTCCGCCTGCCTCTGGCATTTCGAGCAGGACGGGGCGCCGAAGGAGGATTTCCCGATCCTCGCCTGGGCGGTCGAAGCGGCGCTCTACGACATCCAGCAGGCGATGGACGGGTTTCTCGCCAACCTGCCGAACCGTGCGCTCGCCTGGGTCCTGCGCCGGGCCGTGTTTCCCTGGGGCCTCACGCGCAAGGCGCCCTCCGATCGCATGGGGACCCGTGTGGTGCGCGCCCTGATGACACCCGGTGGCGCTCGCGAGCGGCTCACCCGCGGTATGCACGTTCCCAAAGACGAGCGCGAGCCGCTCGGGGTGCTCGAGCCGGCGCTGCGCGCGGTGCTCGATACCGAACAGACCGAACGCAAGCTGCGCTCGCTTGCGCGCGAGGGTAAGCTCACGGCGTTCACGGAACGGGAGCGGCTCGCTGAAGCTTGCGATGCCGGTCTCATCAGCGCCGAGGAGGGGCGGGCCATCGAGCGCGCCCGCAGACTCAAGCGCGAGGTGATCATGGTGGATGATTTCGATCCGAGCCTCACCCGCTACGACGAGGGGCTGCTCGAGAGAGTGGTGTTCTGAGGGGAAAATATGTCCGACACGAAGTTCAGGATACGCAAGGTCGCCGTGCTCGGCGCCGGAGTGATGGGCGCGCAGATCGCCGCCCACCTGGTCAACGCCCGGGTGCCGACCCTCCTTTTTGACCTTCCGGCGACGGAAGGGGACAAGAGCGGCATCGCCCGCAAAGCGATCGAGGGCTTGAAGAAGCTCACGCCCTCGCCGCTCGCGAGTCGCGAGACGGCCGGGTTCATCCAGGCGGCCAATTACGAGGAGCACCTCGATCTGCTCGGAGGCTGTGACCTCGTGATCGAGGCGATCGCCGAGCGCCTCGACTGGAAGGTCGAGCTCTATCGCAAGGTCGCCCCGCATCTTGCCGACCGCGCGATCTTCGCGACCAACACCTCGGGGTTGTCCATCGCCGCGCTCGCCGAAGCCTGCCCGCGGGAGCTGCGCCCGAGGTTCTGCGGCGTGCACTTCTTCAATCCGCCGCGCTACATGCATCTTGCGGAGATCATTCCCTGCGAGGCCACAAGTCCCGGGGTGCTCGATGATCTCGAGCGATTCCTCGTCACCACCCTCGGCAAGGGGGTGATCCGCGCCAAGGACACGCCGAACTTCGTCGCCAACCGCATCGGAGTCTTCTCGATGCTCGCGACCATCGCGAACGCGGGGAAGTACGGCATTCGCTTCGATGTCGTGGACGAGCTGACCGGACCGCGCTTGGGCAGGGCCAAGTCGGCCACCTTCCGCACCGCCGATGTGGTGGGCCTGGACACCTTCGCGCACGTCGTGAAGACCATGCGGGAGGGTCTCGCGCACGATCCCTGGCATACGCTCTTCCAGTCGCCCCCCTGGCTCGCGAAGCTCATCGAGGCCGGGGCGCTCGGCGCCAAGACGAAAGGCGGTATCTATCTCAAGAAGGGCAGGGACCTTCAGGTGCTCGATCCGGCCAGCGGCGGGTATGTCGCGGCCGGGGCCAAGGCCGATGAGCACGTGACCGAGATCCTTGCGATCAAGGACCCGGCGCAACAGCTCAAGCGGCTGCGCGAGAGCGATCACGCGCAGGCGCAGTTCCTGTGGGCGTGCTTTCGCGATACGTTCCATTACATCGCGTATCACCTGAAGGACATTGCACACTCGGCGCGCGATGTGGATCTCGCCATGCGCTGGGGGTTCGGCTGGAAACTCGGTCCTTTCGAGATCTGGCAGGCCGCCGGCTGGGCGCAGGTGGCGGGCTGGATCGAGGAGGATATCGAGGCCGGCAAGGCGCTGGCCGGGGAGCCGCTGCCGGCCTGGGCGCGCGACCCGGCCCGCACGGGGGTGCACTTCCGGGAGGGCTCCTACGATGCCGCGGGTCAGGCCCTGGTCAAGCGCTCCACGCTCGATGTGTATCGCCGCCAGGTGTCGCCCACTTCGCTCATCGGCGAGGGCCGCGCGCAGCTCGGGGAGACGGTGTACGAAAACCCCGGCGTGCGCGCCTTCACCACCGGCGATGAGGTGCTGGTGGTGTCGTTCAAGACCAAAGTGCACTCGATCAGCCCCGAGGTGCTCGAGGGGCTGAATCACGCGATCGGCCTCGCGGAGGAGCGCTTCAGGGCACTCGTGATCTGGCAGACCGAGGCGCCGTTCTCGGTCGGGGCGAACCTGGAGTCGCTCCGCCCGGCGCTCGCCAAGGGCGACTGGAAGACCATCGACGGTGTGATCGCGCTCTTCCAGACGACCTCCCAGCGTCTGCGCTACAGCGAGATCCCCACCGTTGCGGCCACCGAGGGGTATGCGTTCGGCGGGGGTTGCGAGTTCGCGATGCACTGCGACCGGGTGGTCGCCGCGCTCGAGTCCTATGTGGGGCTCGTGGAGGCGGGCGTCGGCCTGCTGCCGGCGGGCGGTGGCTGCAAGGAGTTCGCGCTGCGCGCGGCGCGCGAGAGCAAGGGCGATCTTTTCGCCGCGCTCAAGGACTACTACATGATGATCGCGACCGCCCGGGTTGCGGGCAGCGGCCTCGAGGCGCAGGAGCTCGGGTTTCTGCGCGCAAGCGATGTGGTGGTGTTCAACGCCTACGAGCTGCTCCACGTTGCGAGGCAGCAGGCGCTCGCGCTCGCAGACAGCGGCTATCGTCCCCCGCTCCCGGGCCGGCGCATCCCGGTCGCCGGCCGCACCGGGGCGGCTTCGATCAAGGGGCAGCTGGTCAACATGCTCGAGGGTCACTTCATCAGCGAGTACGACTTCGAGATCGGCTCGCGGATCGCCGATGTCGTCACGGGAGGCGATGTCGAGGCCGGCACGGAGGTCGATGAGCAGTGGCTGCTCGAGCTCGAGCGACGGCACTTCCTCGCGCTCCTGAAGAATGCGAAGACCCAGGAGCGTATCGCCCACACGCTCGCCACCGGCAAGCCGCTGCGCAATTGAGATCGCGGAGATTTCCCCCATGACCCAACAGATCCAAGACGCCTACATCGTCGCCGCGACACGCACCCCGGTCGGCAAGGCACCCCGCGGCATGCTGCGACAGGTGCGCCCGGATGACATGCTGGTGCACGTGCTGAAGAGCGTGCTGGCGCAGGTTCCCTCCCTCGAGGCGAAGAGCGTCGAGGACGTCGTCGTCGGTTGCGCCTTTCCGGAGGCCGAGCAGGGGCTCAACATGGCGCGCATCGGCGCGTTGCTTGCGGGCCTGCCGGATACCGTGCCCGGCGTCACGGTCAACCGGTACTGCTCCTCCGGACTCAACGCCGTCCAGATCGCCGCCGACCGCATCCGCCTGGGCGAGGCCGATGTGGTGATCGCCGGCGGCGCCGAGTCGATGTCCATGGTGCCCATGATGGGGAACAAGGTGGCGTTGAACCCAGAGATCTTCGCGAAGGAGGAGAACTACGCCATCGCCTACGGCATGGGCATCACGGCCGAGAAAGTGGCACGGCAGTGGCAGGTCTCCCGTGAGGATCAGGATGCCTTCTCGCTCGAGTCGCACCGGCGTGCGGTGGCGGCAACCGCCTCCGGGGCTTTCCGGGCCGAGCTCTCCCCCCTCGAGGTGACCACGCGGACCCCGGACTTCAAGACCCATGAGGTCAAGGTGTCGACGAAGACGATGCGCGATGACGAGGGGCCACGCGCCGACACCTCGCTCGAGGCGCTCGCGAAATTGAAGGCGGCCTTCGATGCCAAGGGCAGCGTCACGGCCGGAAACAGCTCGCAGACCTCCGACGGCGCGGCGGCGGTGGTCTTGGCCTCCGAAGCGGCACTCAAACGCTACAACCTCACGCCGCTTGCGCGGTATGTGACGTTCGCCGTCAAGGGTGTACCCCCTGCGATCATGGGCATCGGGCCGAAGGTGGCCGTGCCCGCCGCACTCGAGCAGGCCGGCATCGGATTGGCAGAGCTCAAATGGATCGAGCTCAACGAAGCCTTTGCGGCGCAGGCGCTCGCCGTCATCCGCGACCTCGACCTCGACCCCAGGCTCGTCAATCCCCACGGTGGCGCCATTGCGCTCGGTCACCCCCTCGGGGCGACCGGAGCGATCCGTACCGCGACCCTGGTGCACGGCATGCGCGGACGGGGCGAGAAGGGCTATGGGCTCGTCACGATGTGCATCGGCACCGGAATGGGGGCGGCGGGGGTGTTCGAGGTGCTGTGATCGGGATGCTCAGGCGGACCGCAGGCCCGCGGCGATGGGCATGCGCGCGGCCCGCACCGCCGGCAGCAGGCCGCCGATGAGCCCGAGGAGCAGGGCGTACGTCACTCCTACCACCAGCAGGTGCGGCGTGACCGAGAATCGGAAAGCCACGACGCTGAACTGATTGTACGTGGTGGCCTCAAACCCGTTGAAGAGGGCATAGGCGGTGCTCCCCCCGCAGGCGCCACCGACGATGCCGAGCGCCATCGCCTCCATCAGGACCGATGCGAGCACCACCGCGCGCCCGAATCCCAGCGCCCGCAGGGTGGCAATCTCTTTGCTGCGCGCCGCGACAGCGGTGTACATGGTATTGACGGCGCCGAACACCGCGCCTCCGCCCATGAGCGCGGCGATCACGCCGCCGACGATGTCGATGAACAGGGCCATGTCGCGCGCCTGTCCGGCGAAGTAGTGCGACTCGCGCTGCACGCTGACACTGAGCTGGGGGTTGTGGATCAGGGCATCCTTGAGAGTGTTGAACGCGTCCGTGTCGCTCAGTCTTGCGTAGACCGAGCTGATGGAGTCGCCACGCTGGTATGCCGCCTGCAGCATAGGCAGGCTGGTCCAGATCTCCGAGTCGTGCAGCCCGCCGCCATCTTCGAATATGCCGACGACCTTCCAGCGATAGGTGCCGCTCGCGAGCACATCGCCCAGGCGCAGGCCGCGGAATTCCCGTGCGGCCTGCGAGCCCACGATGATCTCATCCAGTCCGGGGGTGAAATTGCGGCCGGCCACGATGTGTATCCGGTCGTGGACCGGGAATGCCTCCGGCGTGACGCCCCGGAAAGAGACATCCGCCACGGTGCCCGTAATGCGCTTCTCGAGATCGAGCTGCACGAGCAGCTCCGGTGAGAGCATGGGCCGGCCCCTGCTTGCGGCAACGCCCGGCGCTTGTGCGATGACATGGATGCTCTGGCCACCGAGGATGCTGTCGACCTCCGTGCCGGTGCCACCGTGCAGGATGATGGCGACGCCGGGTGAGCCGGTGTCGGCGAGCGTCGCATGGAAGCCGGCGCGAATGGACAGGACCGCGACCACCACCAGCACCACACCGGCAAAGCCGACGATCGCAACCAGCGAAGAATCGAGCCGCCGGTGCAGGCTCCGCAGGCTCGTCGCGCTCACCGCCGCGAATTGCATGAGCCAGCGCATCAGGCCTCCCGCAAAGCGTCAGCGACCTGGAGCCGCGCGACCCGAACGACGGGAAGCAAGGCGGCGAGGACCCCGAGCACGAGCATCAGCGCCACGCTCTGTGGAATCGCGGAGGACGGAATCTCGAGCCCCGGCAGCAGCGTGAGGAGCGCCGAGGAGAAATATCCGAAGCTCGCGACGAGCCCGAACGAGAGCGCGAGGCCGGCTACGCCACCGATCACGGTCAGCGCCAGCGATTCGGTGAGCGCGAGGGCGCACAGCTGCGCCGCGCTGAATCCCAGCGCCTTCATCAGTCCGAGCTCCGAGGTGCGCTCGCGAACCGACTGCGCCATGGTGTTGCCCGTGATCAGCAGCATGGTGAAGAACACCGCGGCGACCACACCGGTCACGATCGCGCCGATGTCACCGAACTGACTGGCGAAATTGCTGAGGAAGGACTTCTCGGTGGCGGTGCGGGTGGGGTAGGGGGAGTTGGCGAACAGCTCGTCCACGGTCCGTGCGATGCGCCCGGCCTGCTGCGGGTGAGCGATTCTCAGCACGAAGAAGGTCACCATGTGCTTGCCGAAGAGGCGCTCCTCGTCGAGGTACCCGTAGTGCATCAGCAGCAGGCTGTCGTGGCTGCCCTGCACGCGGCTGAAGATGCCATCCAGAGTCACCTCCCAGGTGTTGCCCTGATGGTTCGGCCAGATGTTCGAGCGCAGCGGAATCTGCTCCCCGATATGCCAGCCATACTGCCTCTCGAGCGTCGGGCCGATGACGATCCCGCGCCTGTCCGCGAGCCACGCGCGGCGCTCGGCGGGCGGCAACTGGTCGCCGGGGTAGACGGTGAGGACGCTGCGCGCCCGTACGGCGAGGCCGAATATCGGGTGGTTGAGGTTGCGGTAGTACGCGCCGACCCAGTCTTGCGGATTGACCTTGCTCACGCCCGGCACTGCGGCGATGCTGCGGGCGTCGGCGAGCGGCAGGGGATTGACGAGCGATACCGCACTCATGGTGATCAACCGGTCGGCGCCGGCGAACCGGGCGCCTTCCGTGAACGCCTGGCGCAGCGCGATGAGCACGCCGAACAGCGTGAAGGCGAAGACGACCGACAGGAGCGTGAGGGCGGAACGAGTCCTGCGGCGCGTGAGATTGGCCCAGACCAGCGACCAGCGGCTCATGATGAGTGAAATTCTAGCTCGGGTGGGGCGCGCCTTGTGGTGATCGCCCCGTGTTCGGTGAGTGCGATGGGACCTCTATCCGCGTGCGCTTTCGACTACCGGCAGGCGTGTCGTGAACTTCTTGGTGCGCAGCACGAAGCTGGTGTTGACCGAGCGCACCGCGGGAAGCTGCAGCAGCTGCGTCGAGAGGAAGTGCTCGTAGGCGTCCATGCTCGCCGCGACGATCCGCAACAGGTAGTCGTTCGGGCCGCTCATCGAGTGGCACTCGAGCACCTCGGGGCGCTCGCGCACCAGCTGATCGAACTGGCTCACCGTGTCTGCGTGGTGGTTCTCGAGCGAGACGAGCGCATAGGCCTGCACCGGCAGCCCGATGGCCTCGGCCGACAGCAGCGTCGCGTAGCCGGCGACGAACCCTTCCGTCTCCAGGCGCTTCAGGCGCCGCCAGCAGGGCGCGGGCGAGAGACCGACCCGCTTGGCAAGCTCCTGGTTGGTGATGCGGGCATCGAGCTGCAACTCTTCCAGGATGCGGCAATCGAGGCGATCGAGGGGACGGGCCATGATGATGCTCCGAAGCTGGCGTAGGCGCAATAATATTGCCAGCGAGCGCTCGATATAAGCAACGAGAGCAAGCCTATTTCGTGAAAGAGCGCATAGGCTATTCGCAATAGATCCGATTCCGGAGTCTTCCCGATGCCCGCTCTCGCCACTCCGGCCGCCACGGCCGGCCGCGTGCCCTCATCCAGCCGCCAGCCGGACTGGCTTCGCGTGACTCACCTGCTGCAGCTCTCGCGCGCGCTCGATGACATCGAGGAGTCGCGCCTGCTGCCCGGGCGGGAGGTGATGTACCAGTTCTCGGCCCGCGGCCACGATCTGGCCCAGATCCTTCTCGGGCTCGAGCTCACCGATGCGCACGATGGCGTGACGGTGTACTACCGTTCGCGGCCGGTCATGCTGGCGCTCGGCGTGGGAGTCGAGGAGGCCGCGGCCGGACCCCTGGCCCGCGCGGGTTCCTTCAGCGACGGCCGGGACATCGGTGTGGTGTTCAACCACCCCGGGCGCGGCGGACCGACGGTGTTGCCCGCGTGTGGCGGCGTGGGCGCCCAGTACACGCCCGCGGCCGGTTGGGCCCAGGCCATCGGCTATCACCGCGAGACGCTCGGCGATGCGACCTATGAGCGCAGCATCGCGGTGGTTCTCGGGGGCGACGCCTCGGTCGCGACGGCCGGCTTCTGGTCGGCGCTCACGATGGCCACCACGCTGCGCCTCCCGATGTTGTTTTACATCGAGGATAACGGCTTCGGCATCTCCGTCAGCTCGCGCCTGCAGACACCGGGCGGCAACATCGCCGCGAACCTCCGTTCCTTCTCGGGCCTGGCCCTTTTCGAGGGCGATGGCGCATACCCGCAACAGGCTGCCGATCGTGTGAGCGAGGCGGTGGGGTACGTGCGCGAGCAGCGCTCGCCGGCTCTGCTGCGACTGACGGTGCCGCGGCTGTGCGGGCATTCGGGCCAGGACACCCAGGCGTACAAGTCCGCCGAGACGCTCTCGCGTGAGCGCGCGAACGACCCGCTGCAGAGACTGTATCGCTATCTCGTGCCGCGCGAGATGTCCGAAGCCGAGTGGGCGCGGCTTGCGCAGGAGGCCCGGCAGGAGGTCGAGAGCGCCGTCGGGCGGGCCCTCGCGAGGCCGCACCCGGATCCGGCGCAGGTGAGGCGCCACGTATTCTGCGAGCAGCGCGCCGACGGGCGGCTCGAGCTGCAGGAGCAGGGCGGCCTCGCGCCGCTCGGGCACGCCTTTGCGCGCTCGAGCCTCAAGGCCGTGCCCGAGCCCTCCCGCATCAACATGCTGACCGCGATCCGGCGCACCCTGGATGTGGAACTCGCGCTCAACCCGCGCATGGTGGTCTTCGGCGAGGATGTCGGACCGAAGGGCGGCGTGCACGGTGCGACGCTCGGTCTGCAGGAGAAACATGGCGTGGCGCGTGTGTTCGACACGAGCCTCTCGGAGGAAGGCATCATCGGGCGGGCGGTGGGCATGGCGCTTTCGGGGCTGCTGCCGGTGCCGGAGATCCAGTTCCGCAAGTACGCGGATCCGGCGGCCGAGCAGTTGAATGATTGCGGCACCATCCGCTGGCGCACCCACAACCGCTTCGCCGCGCCCATGGTCGTGCGCGTGCCGGGCGGATTCTTCAAGTGCGGCGATCCCTGGCACAGCCAGACGAACGAGGTGGCCTGGGTCCATGGTATCGGTTGGCGCGTGGCGGTGCCCTCGAACGCCGAGGACGCGACGGGACTGCTCCGGACGGCGTTGCGAGGCAACGATCCGACCCTGTTCTTCGAGCATCGCGCGTTGCTCGATGGCGCGTGGGCTCGCCGGCCCTATCCGGGAGACGAATACGTCGTGCCCTTTGGCGTTGCCCGCAGGGTGCGCGAGGGCGGTGAGCTCTCGGTGATCACCTGGGGAGCGATGGTCGAGCGCTGCGAGGAGGCCGCAGCGGCCTCGGGCGTACAGGTGGAGATCCTCGATCTGCGGACGCTCATGCCGTGGGATCGCGAGGCGGTGCTCGCCTCGGTCCGCAAGACCCGCCGCTGCCTGATCGTGCACGAGGACAACCTGACCGCGGGGTTCGGCGCCGAAATCGCGGCGACGCTCGCGAAGGAGGCGTTCTTCGATCTGGATGCGCCCATCGAGCGGCTGGCGATGCCCGATATCCCGAGCCCGCACAGCCCCGTGCTCCTCGAGGCCGCGGTGCCAGGCGTCGAGTCGATCACCCGCGCCATCCGCGATCTCGCGAGCCTTTGATCATGGAGACGCAATGGCTCGAGGTCAGGGTTCCGGCCGGCCAGGAGGAAGGCACGCGCTCGCAGGTGTTGCGTTGGCTCAAGGCGATCGGCGAGCCGGTCGCCGAGCATGAGCCGCTGATCGAGCTCGAGACGGACAAAGTCACGGTGGAGGTCGCGGCACCGGGGTCGGGCGTGCTCGCCGAGATCGTGAAGGCAGAGCAGGAGGAGGTCTCCCCGGGGGACCTGTTGGGGCGGATCCGCCTCGCACGCGCATTGCCCGCGGGCACGCAGGCCGAGCCGGCCGCGATGCCGCCTCTCTCGAGGCCCGCGGCGGCGGCGCAGCCGATCGAGCGTCCATCGCCCGGGCGGGCGCCCGCCCGCGCAGCGCACGCCGGTGCGCCGAGAGAGGGCGCGACCCGATTGAGTCCCGCTGTCCGCCGTCTCCTGAGCGAGCATGGGCTCGACCCGGGGTCGGTGGCGGGCACGGGCGAGGGTGGCCGCATCACCGTCGAGGATGTCATGCGCACCGCTGCCGCGCGATCTCGAGGCGCTCCAACCATCCAGGGTGATGTCCAGGCGGGGCCGGACGATGAGGCGTTCTCCGGCGCAGCGGCCGGTGCGCCGCCCGCGGTGTCGAGCCACATCGTCCCGCACTCGGCGGTGCGCAAGCGCATTGCCGCGCGGATGGTGGAGAGCCTCCTGCACACCGCTCCGCACGTCACCACCGTGTTCGAAATCGACCTGGGCGCCGTGCTCGCCCACCGCCAGCGCCATCGCGGTGAGTTCGAACAGCGCGGCGTCGCGCTGACCTTGACGGCGTATTTCGTGCGTGCCGCGGTCGATGCCATAAGGGCGGTACCGGAAGCCAACAGCCGCTGGACGGACGATGCTCTCGAGGTGTTCGACAGCGTGGATTTCGGGATCGGTACCGCCACCTCCGGTGGCCTGCTGGTGCCGGTGCTGCGCCGCGCCGAGTCGCTGGACTTGTTCCAGACCGCCTGGGGAATCGAGGATCTGGTGCGCAGGGCGCGCTCGGGTGAGCTGACGCCGGCGGACGTGCGCGGGGGCACCTTCACGATTTCAAATCACGGCGTGAGCGGGAGCCTGTTCGCCACCCCGATCATCATCCCCCAGCCCCAGTCGGCCATCCTCGGCGTCGGTAAGCTGGAGAAGCGCGCCGTGGTCATCGAGCGCGACGGGGAAGAGCACATCGTGGCGCGGCCGCGCTGCTACCTCACCCTCACGCTCGATCACCGTGTCATGGACGGGGAGCAGGCGAACCGCTTCATGCAGGTTTTGGCGCAGCGGCTGGGGAACTGGCCGGAGTGAGACGGTCTCTACAGGGGTGAGGAAATTCGTCGTCCCCGGGAGCGGGAAGGGTCCCTGAGGGTGGGATCGATCGCGGCCGAGGTGACGTAGCCGTCGCAGACCGTTACCATTGAGGATCACTCCAGCGGAGGACGTTTGCATGACCGAGGGCGCAGACACAATGCCCGGCACCCCGAGCGACGAATCCGAGCCGAACCTGGCGCGGCGGCGCATCCTCACCGCAACGACCGTGGCGGTCGGTGCCGTGGGCGTGGCGCTTGCGGCAACGCCGTTCATCGAATCGCTGGAGCCGAGCGAGAAAGCGCGCGCGCTCGGTGCGCCGGTGACCATCGACATCTCGAGGCTGAAGCCGAAGGAGATGGTGGTCGCGTCCTGGAGGCGCCGTCCGGTCTACGTGCTGCGCCGGACGGAGCAGGAACTCAATGAGCTGCCGCAGAACAACGCGATTCTGAAAGATCCGCTGTCCAATGCGGACCAGCAGCCCGCGAAACTTCCCGGCTGGAATCCCATTCAGCGCTCCATCGTCCCGGAGTACCTGGTCGTCGTCGGGATCTGCACCCACCTCGGATGCATGCCGAAGCTCCACGCGAAGGCCGGCGACCCGCTGCTCGGGGCGAGCTGGCCGGGTGGGTATTACTGCCCCTGCCACGGCTCGCGATACGACCTCGCCGCACGGGTCATGGACGGCTCGCCGGCGCCGCTCAACCTGCCCGTGCCACCGCATTACTACCGGGACGAAAAGACCATCGTCGTCGGCGAGTTGAGCGATGGGAGCGAGCAGAACTGGGAGCCCAATACCTGGTGAGGCGCTGGGCGCTGCGCCTCGGGGGACGGTGGGCGCACCCGCTCTGACGGGGGCGCGGCCGGCTCAGGAGGCCACCAGTCCGTCGAAGCGCTCGTACACCGCGGGCCCGGGCGGGGGGAGGACCTCCTCCGCGGCCGTCGCGGTCTGCGTCAGGTAGTGCTCCGCGGACGCGAACACCAGGGCATACAGGCGCCGGCACAGCTCATAGGCTTCGGCGCCGATCCAGGGCTGCGGCAACAGCTGCGGCGGCAGCTGCGGATCGCGCAAATGGACTTTGCGATACTCGTGGATGAGGAGCGTGCGCACCAGGAAGGCCGATGGGGGCGCCAAGTCCGTGCCCGCCGCGGCCAGCACCGGCGCGAAACTGTCGCGGAACCTGCGGTAGCGGCGCGCGATCTCGGCCAAATCCCAGCCCGCGGCCGCGAGCCGCCGGTCCTGCTCGAGTCCCTCCGGGGCGCTCCGGAAGAACCAGCCCTGCTCGGCGAGGCCCTGCGGCGTGAGCCAACGGCGCGCCTCCTCCACGGTGCAGGATGGATGGGCGAAGACCCCGGGGGCGAGCTGTCCGAACCCGAGCCAGCGAAGCTCCTCGCGAAGGTTGCGACGGGGCCGCGGGCATTGGGGAGGCAGCACCACGAGGGTCCATTTTCCGTCCCAGGCGGTGGGGTTGGCGCGATAAATCCGCCGCGTGGCCTCGGCAAAGAGCTTCTCTCCAGTCCCCGTCAGCCGATATTCACTTCGCCGGCCGTGACGGGTGCCCACCAGCCAGCCCTCGGTCGCGAGGCGCGCCACCGCCGTGCGCACCAGGCGCTCGGAAAGCCCGAAGGGCGCGGCGAGGCCGATCAGGCTCCCGAGCATCACGCGGCCACCCCGCGGCGCAATGGCATCGCCGAAGATCGTGATGAGGAGCGAGCCGCCGCGTAGCGGCCTCTGGTTGCGAAAGCGTCGCAGCAGGGCATCGACCGGGGCAGGAGCGGGGCGCGCGGAATCCATCGTTCTGAGGTGCAAGGGCCGCGAGGAGGCGGATTCTGCCATGGATTCTTCTTGACACAAAAATGAGACTGGATTTAAAGTTTTTGTATCACATCAGGCTTCACGGCGCCCAGCATGTACACCCAGGCTCTGGATTCTTCGGGGGCCGAGCCCCGTTCGCCCGCCTCGGCCGGCGACGCCGAGCGGGAGCGGCGCTTCCAGGAGCGCATCGATCGGGATGAGAAGATCGAGCCCAAGGACTGGATGCCGGAGGCCTACCGGCAGACCCTCATCCGCCAGATCGCCCAGCACGCGCATTCGGAGATCGTCGGGATGCTCCCGGAGGGCAACTGGATCACCCGGGCGCCCACGCTGCGCCGCAAGGTCGTGCTCATCGCCAAGGTGCAGGATGAGGGCGGTCATGGCATGTATCTCTACAGCGCCGCCGAGACACTCGGGGTCTCGCGGGGCGAGTTGATCGAGCAACTGCTCGCCGGGCGCGCCAAGTACTCGAGCATCTTCAACTACCCGACGCTCACCTGGGCGGATATCGGGGCGATCGGCTGGCTCGTCGATGGCGCGGCCATCATGAACCAGATCCCTCTGTGCCGCTGCTCGTACGGTCCGTATGCGCGCGCCATGGTCCGCATCTGCAAGGAGGAGAGCTTTCACCAGCGCCAGGGGTACGAGATCATGCTGACGCTCGCCCGCGGCACGGGCGCGCAGCGCGAGATGGCGCAGGATGCGCTGAATCGCTGGTGGTGGCCGTCGCTCATGATGTTTGGCCCGAGCGATACCGAGTCGGTGCACACGGCCCAGTCGATGCGCTGGAAGATCAAGCGCTTCAGCAACGACGAGCTTCGCCAGAGATTCATCGACGTCACCGTCCCACAGGCGCAGTTCCTCGACCTCTCCCTTCCCGACCCCGCGCTGCGCTGGGACGAGGCGGCGCAGCACTTCATCACCGGTCCCATCGACTGGAGCGAGTTCCAGACGGTGCTCAAGGGCCACGGGCCCTGCAACCGCGAGCGCCTGGGCGCCCGTCGCGCCGCCCACGAGGCGGGCCGCTGGGTGCGCGAGGCGGCTGCCGCCTACGCCGACAAACATCGAGATCGGGCCGGCGGCGGCGCCGAGCGCTACGCGCAGGCGATCTGAGGAGGCGGCCATGAACGAAGATTGGGCACTCTATGAGGTTTTCATCCGCGCCCGCTCGGGACTCGAGCACAAGCATGTCGGGAGCCTGCACGCGGCCGATGCGCGCATGGCGCTCGAGCACGCGCGCGATACCTACACCCGCCGTCAGGAGGGGGTGAGCATCTGGGTGGTGCGATCGAGCGAGATCATCGCCTCGGACCCTGAGGAGGCCGAGGCGCTGTTCGAGCCGGCGCGCGACAAGGTGTACCGGCACCCGACCTTCTACAGCATCCCCGATGATGTGAAGAACATATGAGCGCCGCTGCCGAGAGCGCCCTGCCCGCCGCGGGCGAGGACCACCCGCGCTACGTGCTGCGCCTCGCCGACACCAGCCTGGTGCTCGGCCAGCGCCTGTGCGAATGGGTGGGGCACGCCCCGGCCCTCGAGGAGGATCTCGCGCTCGGCAACATCGCGCTCGACCTGATCGGCCAGGCGCGGCTGCTGCTGGCCCACGCCGGGCGGATCGAGGGACGCGGCCGCGAGGAGGATCAGCTCGCATTTCTGCGCGATGCGCCCGAGTTCTACAACGTCGCGCTCGCCGAGCAGCCGAACGGGGACTTCGGTGCGACCATCGTGCGCCAGGCGCTCCTTGACGCCTGGCAGCTCGAGCTCTACCACAGTCTCACCGCATCGGCCGATGAGCGCCTGGCGGAGATCGCCGCCAAGGCGCTGAAGGAGTGCCGCTACCACTGGCGATTCAGCTGCGGGTGGCTGGTGCGCCTCGGGGATGGTACGGCGGAGAGCCATGCCCGGGCGCAGGAGGCGCTCGAGGCGCTCTGGCGTTTCACCGAAGAGCTCATCACCCCCGATGCGCTCGATGTCCGCATGGCCTCTCTCGGCATCGCACCGCCGCTCGCGGTGGTTCGCGCCCGCTGGGAAGCGCGGATCGCCGCGGCGCTCAAGGAGGCGACGCTGCGCCAGCCCTCATCGCACCATTATCCGTGGCACGGCAAGAGCGGCGTGCATACCGAGCACCTGGGCCATCTGCTCGGGCAGATGCAGCACCTGCAGCGCACCTATCCGGGAGTCACCTGGTGAGCGGGCAGACATCCTCGGACGCGACGCCGCTCGAGCGGCGGGTGTGGGAGACGCTCGAGGCGGTGTTGGATCCCGAGATCCCCGTCTTGAGCGTGGTCGAGCTCGGTATCGTGCGGCACGTTCGGCGCGCGGATGATGGCAGGCTGCATGTGGGCATCACACCCACCTATTCGGGCTGTCCCGCGACGGAGGTGATCGAAAGGTCGATCCGCGAGGCGCTCGAGCAGGAGGGGCTCTCGGAGGTGGTCATCGACACGGTGTTGTGGCCGGCGTGGACCAGCCAGTGGTTGAGCGAGGCGGGGCGGCGAAAGCTCGAAGCCTTCGGGATCGCCGTCGAGCGCTCGCCCTCGCGGCCGCTCGCCTGTCCCCGCTGCGGGAGCGGGGCCGTCGAGCGCCTGAGCGAGTTCGGTTCGACGCCCTGCAAGGCGCACTACCGCTGCACGAGCTGTCTCGAGCCCTTCGACACCTTCAAATGTATCTAGGGCCTCCGTGTTGAAATTCCACCCACTGCGCGTGGCGCAGGTCGAGCCCGAGGCCGAGGATGCGCTCGCCGTCGCGCTGGAGGTTCCCCCGGAGCTCGAGGCTCACTATCGCGGCAGTGCCGGGCAGCATATCGCGCTGCGCGCGATGATCGAAGGCGAGGAGATCCGGCGGACGTACTCGCTGATCAACGCACCGGGTGAGTGGCCCCTGCGCATCATCGTGCGGGTGCAGCCGGGTGGGCGCATGTCGGGCTTCCTCTCACGGCTGCGCGCCGGAGAGACTCTGCAGGTCCTGCCTCCGAACGGCAGCTTCACCGCGCACGCCGGATCGCTCGGCGAGGGGCTGCGGGTCGCCTTCTGCGCCGGCAGCGGCCTCACCCCGGTACTGTCGGTGACGCGCAGCGTGCTCGCCGCGGGGGGGCGCATGATCGTGTTCTACGGCAACCGCAGCGTGGCGCGCACCATGGGCCTCGAGGAGCTGCAGCGGCTGAAGGATCGGTATCCCGAGCGGCTGTCGCTGCACTTTCTGATGAGCCGCGAGCCGCAGGAGGTGGAGCTCTACAACGGGCGGCTCGATGCCGGCAAGGTGCGAGCGCTGAGCTCGGCGTTCTTCGCGCCGGCGGATGTGAGCGAGTACTTCATCTGCGGTCCGGGTGACATGGCTGCCGCAGTATCCGCAGCGCTGGCCGAGCTCGGCGCGCCGGCGGATCGGATCCGGATCGAGCATTTCACGGCGGGCCCCGCCGGGGAGCGCCTCGCCAGGCCCGCCGCGGCCGAGACTCGCGCCGCGGGGCTCGCGCAGGTGACCGTGACGCTCGACGGCCGGCGCCGCTCGTTCTCGATGCGGATCGAGGAGGAAACGGTGCTCGATGCGGCCGAGCGCGCCGGACTCGACCTGCCGTTCTCCTGCCGCTCGGGCGTGTGCTCGACGTGCCGGACCAAGGTGGTGCGGGGCGAGGTCGAGATGGCGCAAAACTACGCGCTCGAGGACTGGGAACTCGGGCAGGGCTACGTGTTGGCGTGCCAATCGAGGTGCAGGAGCGCCGAGCTCGAGCTCGACTACGACGAGAAATGAGGTCGTGGCGCGGCGGATTTCCCTCCGGCGCAGGCTCGCATGACAGGAGCAGTTGCAATGAGTTATGAGACCATCCTCTTTGAGATGACCGACGGCATGGCCCGGCTCACCCTGAACCGCCCGGCGCGTCTCAACAGTTTCAACACTACGATGCACGCGGAGGTGAGGGACGCGCTGGCGGCGGTGCAGACCGCAGGGGCGCGCGTGCTCGTGATCACCGGCGCCGGGCGCGGCTTTTGCGCCGGCCAGGATCTGGGCGATCGCGCCGTGGCCCCTGGTGGCGCGGCCGCCGATCTCGGGGAATCCATCGAGCATCACTACAAGCCCCTGGTGCTCGCCTTGCGCCGTCTGCCGCTGCCGGTGCTGGCCGCGGTCAACGGCGTCGCGGCCGGGGCCGGCGCCAACATCGCGCTCGCCTGCGACCTCGTCGTCGCGGCGCGCTCGGCGAGTTTCGTGCAGTCCTTCTCGCGCATCGGCCTGGTGCCGGATTCCGGTGGCACCTGGCTCCTGCCGCGTCTCCTCGGCGGGGCGCGGGCCATGGGTCTTGCAATGCTCGCCGAGAAGCTGCCCGCCCAACAGGCCGCGGACTGGGGCCTCATCTGGCGCTGCATCGATGACGAGGACTTCGCGGGCGAGGTCGATACCATCGCCCGCCAGCTCGCCTGTGCGCCGACGCGCTCGCTCGCGCACACCAAGCGCCTGATGCGAGAGGGCTGGGACCACACGCTCGAGGAGCAGCTCGATGCCGAGCGCGATGCGCAGCGCGAGCTCGGCTTCAGTGCCGACTATGCCGAAGGGGTGGCCGCGTTCGCGCAGAAGCGCGACCCGAAATTCACCGGACGATAGAGAGCCGCTGACATGCAACTCGAGAGCTTCATCGCCGGCCGCTGGCAGGGGGGCGCCGGCAGCGCCGCGACCCTTCGTGATGCCACCACGGGCGAGGTCATCGCGAGCGCCTCCAGCGAAGGACTCGACTTCGCCGCCATGCTCGATCACGCGCGCCGTGTGGGGGGGGCGAATCTTCGCCGCCTGAGCTTTCACGAGCGCGCGGCGCTTCTGAAGGCGCTGGCGAAGTGTCTCACGGCGTGCAAGGACGAGCTCTACGGCCTCTCCTATGCCACCGGGGCCACGAAGTCTGATTCCTGGATCGATATCGATGGGGGCATCGGGACGCTCTTCGTATACGCCAGCAAGGGCATGAAGGAGCTGCCGGACGGACACATCTACGTCGATGGCGCCGTGGAGAGGCTCTCGAAGTCGGGGACCTTTCTCGGCCAGCACATCCACGTCCCCCTCGAAGGCGCCGCGGTCCACATCAATGCCTTCAACTTCCCCGTGTGGGGCATGCTGGAGAAGCTGGCGCCGGCGCTGCTTGCCGGTGTGCCGGCCATCGTGAAGCCCGCCACCGCGACCGCCTATCTCACCGCGCTCGCCTTCCGCCGCATCATCGAGTCGGGGCTGCTGCCGGAGGGCTCGGTGCAGCTCGTCTGCGGCGCGGTCGGGGACCTCTTCGATCACCTGACCTGTCAGGACATCGTCGCCTTCACGGGCTCCGCATCCACCGCGCGCAAGCTGAGGACGCATCCGGCCGTCCTCGACCACGCGGTACGGCTCACCGCGGAGACCGACTCGCTCAACTCCTGCATCTTGGGTCCGGATGCGGTGGCGGGCACTGCGGAGTTCGACCTCTTCATCCGCGAAGTGGTGCGCGAGATGACGGCCAAGGCGGGCCAGAAATGCACCGCCATCCGCCGGGCCATCGTCCCCGCCGCCGAAGCCGCTGCGGTGATCGAAGCGCTGCGCGCCGCGCTCGGGGAGGTCGTGATCGGCAATCCGCGCGAGGAGGGGGTCGCGATGGGTCCGCTCGCCTCGCTCGCCCAGCGGCGCGAGGTGCTCGAGCAGATCGGCAGACTCGAGCGCGAGGCCGAGCTCGTGTGCGGTCGGGGCGCGAGGCTCGCGCTGAGGGATGCCGATCCCGAGCGGGGCGCGTTCGTGGCGCCCACGCTGTTGTATTGCAGGGATGGCGCGCGGGCCCGGGCGATCCACGAAGTCGAGGCCTTCGGTCCGGTGAGCACGGTCGTGCCCTACGAGGGCCTGGAAGATGCGATCGCGCTCGCCCGGCGCGGCGCCGGGAGCCTCGTGGGCTCGGTGTTCACCGCGGACGATGCGCTCGGGGCACGCCTGGTGCTTGGACTCGCTCCCTTTCACGGTCGCGTACTGGTGGTCAACCGGCACTGCGCCGAGGAGTCCACCGGGCACGGCTCACCGCTTCCGCACCTCATCCACGGCGGGCCGGGACGCGCCGGCGGGGGAGAGGAGATGGGCGGGATCCGCGGTGTGCTGCACTACATGCAGCGGACGGCGGTGCAGGGCACGCCCGATGTGTTGACGGCCGTCACCGGCCGTTGGGTGAAGGGATCGCGTGAGCGTGACCCGGGCGTACATCCCTTCCGTAAACCCTTCGGGGAGCTCAGGGTGGGCGACACGTTCAACTCCGCGCAGCGGCAGGTGAGCGTGGAGGACATCGAGCGCTTCGCAGCGCTCTCGGGCGATCACTTCTATGCGCACATGGACGAGGCGGCGGCCCGGCGCAATCCTCTCTTCGGCGGCCGGGTGGCGCACGGCTACTTCCTCATCTCGGCCGCCGCCGGGCTGTTCGTCGACCCGCCGCTCGGGCCGGTGCTCGCCAACTACGGCATCGACGGGCTGCGCTTCACCAAGCCCGTCAAGCCCGGCGATCGCATCGGGGTGCGCCTCACCTGCAAGGAGAAATCGCTGCGCCTCGGCCAGGGCTACGGCGAAGTGCGGTGGGACACTGAGATCACCAATCAGGAGGGTGAGACGGTGGCCGCGTACGATGTGCTCACCATGGTGAGCGAGAAGGCCGTGCCGGACGCCTAGCGCCGCTCTGCCGGCGCATCCCTCGGCCCATACGCATCCTCCCCAATGGCGCCTCGCGCTCCCCGAGCGCAGCCTTGAGAGGCGCTCGAGGCCGGCCTGCCTTGACTTGTCCGTCATCGGCCGCATCTTCGGCAGTGAGCGGTCATTTCACGAGCCCGGCCGGCGGGAGCGGGCGGAGAGGCGGATGAGCAGCGAGCGACAGTACGGCTGGATGTGGGTCGAGGCCTGCCAGGTCCTCGACCAGGCCGAGCAATTGCAGCGGCAATTGCTGCGCTACCTCGGGCCGGGCACCGATGCGGCACTCTGGGAGCCCCCGGTGGATATCCTCGAAAGCCCCGACGGGGTGATCTTGCTGTTCGCGCTGCCGGGGGTGGCGCCGGAGGATATCGAGGTGCGGCTCGAGCCCGCCTCTCTCACCGTGAGCGCCACGCGCCGGCTCAAGCTCGAGCACCCGCGTGCCTCGATCCGGCGACTGGAGATCCCGCACGGCCGGTTCATCCGGCGCGTTCCCCTGAGCGGTGTGCCGCTCGCGATTGCAGCCACCCGCTACGAGCGCGGTTGCCTCGAGGTGCATCTGGCGCCGGCGACGGAGAGATGAGCATGACGGATAGCGAAAACACTGCTTCGACACCCCGGATCGAGCTGCCGCCATTGCCGGCCGATGCCGTGCCGATCGTGGCCATGCGCAATCTCGTGCTCTTTCCAGGCGTGGTGTTGCCCGTCACGCTCGGGCGGGAGGAGAGCATTGCCGCGGCCCAGGAGGCGGTTCGCACCGGGCGCAAGGTGGGACTGCTGCTGCAGCGCGATCCGGCGCTCGAGAAGCCCACACCGAAAGACCTCTACGAGGTCGGCGTGCTCGCCACCGTGGTCCGCTACATCACCGCGCCCGATGGCGCGCATCATCTGATCTGCCAGGGCGAGAACCGTTTTCGCCTGTTGGAGGTCGTGCGCGAGAGGCCGTTTCTCGCCGCCCGCGTCGAATCCATTGCCGAGCCCACCGAGACGGGCGCGGACATCGAGGCGCGCATGGACTACCTCAAGGAGCGCGCCATGGAGGCGCTCTCGCTCCTGCCGCAGGTGCCGGCGGAGCTCGGGCGGACGATTCGCGGGATCGACTCCGCCGGACAGCTCGCCGATCTCATCGTGAGCTTCATGGACGTGAAGCCGCAGGAGAAGCAGGAGCTGCTCGAGACGCTCGATCTCAAGGAGCGGCTCGACAAGGTGGTGAAGATGCTGGCGCATCGGGTCGAAGTGCTCAAGATCACCCGCGACATCACCGAGCAGACCCAGGCCGCGCTCGGGGAGCGTCAGCGTGAGGCGGTGCTGCGTGAGCAGCTGCACCAGTTGCAGAAGGAGCTCGGAGAGGAGGAGGGCGCGGAAGGGGACTTCGCCGAGCTCGACAAAGCGATCACCGGGGCGGGCATGCCGCAGGAGGTCGAGGAGCAGGCGCGCAAGGAGCTCAAGCGGCTGCGCCGCATGAGCGAGGCGAGCCCCGAGCACGGCATGGTGCGCACCTATCTCGACTGGCTGGTCGCCCTCCCCTGGGGCAAGGCGGACGCCGAGGACATCGATATCGAGCGTGCCCGGGGCGTGCTCGAAGAGGATCACTACGGCCTGGAGAAGGTCAAGCGGCGAATCCTCGAATACCTCGCGGTGCGCAAGTTGAACCCCCGGGGCCGCAGTCCCATCCTCTGCTTCGTCGGTCCCCCGGGTGTGGGCAAGACCTCCCTCGGCCAGAGCGTGGCGCGCGCACTCGGACTGAAGTTCGTGCGCGCGAGTCTCGGCGGAGTGCACGATGAGGCGGAGATCCGCGGGCACCGCCGCACCTATGTCGGCGCGCTCCCGGGCAACATCATCCAGAGTCTGCGCAAGGCCGGCACGCGCAATCCCGTGTTCATGCTCGATGAGATCGACAAGCTCTCCGCGAGTTTTCAGGGCGATCCGGCCTCGGCGCTGCTCGAGGTGCTCGATCCGGAGCAGAACTCGACCTTCCGCGACAACTATCTCGGCGTGCCGTTCGACCTGAGTCACGTGCTGTTCGTCGCCACCGCCAACGTGCTCGAGACCATCCCCGGGCCGCTGCGCGATCGCATGGAGATCATCCCGCTGACCGGTTATACGGATGAGGAGAAGCTTCAGATCGCCAAGCGCTACCTGGTGCGGCGCCAGCTCGAGGCGAACGGCCTCGATGCCGCCCGGGCGTCGGTGTCGGATGAGGCGTTGATGCGTGTCATTCACGAGTACACCCGGGAGGCCGGCTGCCGCAACCTCGAGCGAGAGATCGGGGCGCTGCTGCGCCAGGCCGCCATGCGCATCGCGGAAGGCAAGGAGGCGAGCGTGCGCTTCGAGGCCGATGATGTGCCCACAGTGCTCGGGGCGCCGCGCTTCGAGAACGAGGTCGCCCAGCGCACCTCGATTCCAGGGGTGGCGACCGGGCTCGCCTGGACGCCGGTCGGCGGCGACATCCTGTTCATCGAGTCGGCGCGCATGAGCGGCAACGGAAAACTCATCCTGACCGGTCAGCTCGGGGATGTGATGAAGGAGTCGGCGCAGACCGCCCTGAGTCTGCTCAAGGCGCAGGCGGAGGAGCTCGCGATCGACCCGAAGGGCTTCGACCAGAGCGACGTTCACGTGCACGTGCCGGCTGGGGCGATCCCGAAGGACGGGCCGAGCGCCGGCGTCGCGATGTTCGTCTCGCTCGCCTCGCTCTTCAAGCAACGCGTGGTGCGCCCCGATGTCGCCATGACCGGCGAGATCAGTCTGCGTGGCCTCGTGTTGCCCGTCGGCGGCATCAAGGAGAAGACGATCGCGGCGGCACGCGCGGGCATCCGCAAGGTGATCCTGCCCGCGCGCAACCGGCGCGATCTCGAGGACATCCCGAAGAGCGTGCAGGCCGCGCTCGAGTTCGTCTGGGTGGATCGCGTCTCGGAGGCGCTCGAGGTGGCCCTCGCGGAGTCACCCGAGGATCGCAAAGCTGCCGCGGAGTCGGCGCAGAAGCGCTCGGCCGCCTGAGAATCGACATCACCCGCGGCGGCCGAAGGGCGCCGCGCGCGGGTGTCTCGCTCAGCGCGCCGGCCCGGTCGTTTCGGTCGGGTTGTGCATCGCCTTTGGCGCCGCGCCCCGCTCTCCCGCACCGTGCTCCAATCGAGTGGCGATCTCGGCGACATGCCGCCCCTGGAAACGGGCACCGGCCAGCTCGTTCTCGCTCGGCTGACGCGAGCCGTCCCCGGAGGCGAGGGTCGTCGCTCCGTAGGGCGAGCCGCCGCTCACCTCGTCCATGCGCGTAAGACCCGCGAAGGAGTAGGGGAGCCCGACGATGATCATCCCATGATGCAGCAGGGTGCTGTGGAAGCTGGTGATGGTCGTTTCCTGGCCGCCGTGTTGGGTCGCGGTCGAGGCGAAGACGCTGCCCACCTTGCCGACCAGCGCGCCATTGACCCACAGTCCTCCGGTCTGGTCGAGGAAGTTGCGCATCTGGGCGGTCATGTTGCCGAAGCGGGTGGGAGTGCCGAAGACGATCGCGTCGTAGTGGGCGAGCTCATCGACGCTCGCCACCGGCGCCCGCTGATCGGTCTTCATGCCCGCTTTGCGCGCCACCTCATCGGGCACGAGCTCCGGGACCCGCTTCACGGTGACTTCGGTGCCTGCGACCGATGCGGCGCCATCGGCAACCGCCTGCGCCATGCGTTCGATGTGGCCGTAGGATGAGTAGTAGAGGATGAGGACTTTCGCCATGGTGGACCTCCTGGGTGTGGCTCACGCCGCAGTATAAGCCTATGTCGTGGCGCACTCCCGGTCACATCCGTGTGACCGACTCGCCCGACGGGGCCGACCACGCCTCCCCGGCAAGGACACCCGCGGAAATGCCGAGAAACGATCCGCCCACCACGTCACTCAGGAAATGCCAGTCGCCGGCGACCAGCAGGGCCGCGGCGAGCCCGAGCAGCGTACCCAGCGGCCAGAGGCTTCTCGGGTAGAGCCGCAGGAACACTCCGGCAAAGGCTCCCGCGAGCACCATGTGCCCGGAGGGAAAACTGCTCAGCGGCGAGCCCTTCATCAGATGGAGGGCATGATGGGCGCCGTGCAGGACCGCCGTGGGGTTGGGAATTCCGAAGAACGGTTTCAACACCAGGCTGTTGACGCCGTAGGCGCAGATCGATGCGAGGCACGCGATGGTCAATGTCTCGGCGAACCGCGAAATGTGGCCGCGCACCAATCGGGCGAGCACGAGCGCGAGCAGCACGGCGGACTCCAGAGTCAGGATGCCGGCGGCGCCGAAGGGCCTGTTCAAGGGGTGTAGAAAACGGCCGAATTTCCAGAAGTATCTCGCCACCGGCACATCGAGGTGTGCGAAGGAGAAGGCGGCGAGCGCGGCGCACGTGGCGAAAGCCACGAGCCAGGCACGCGCGGGGGCGGGGAGGCGCCTCACGAGGGACGGGCCCGCGGGGCCTCGGCTGCGGCGGCACGCTCGTTCTCGAGGCCGCGAAATTCGATGAACGAGGTCATGCGCTTCCAGAGGAACTCACCGTAGGCGAACGGTGCGAACGAATCGGGGGCATCCAGGGGGAGCGGTGCAATGGTCGCCTCGGCGCGCGCCTCGAGGAAGAATGGAATGGCATGACGCACGAGGCCCGAGCCGAGCACCCGGTGCTCGGTGGCGCGGATCCGACCCGCCGTCCATTGCTCGAGCACCTGGCCGAAGTTCACCACCAGGGTACCCTCGATCGGCGGCACATCGATCCAGCGTCCGTCCCGCGCGCGGGCCTCAAGGCCCGCAACGCCGTCCTGGGCGAGCAAGGTCATGAACCCCGAGTCGGTATGCGGTGCGCCGACGAGATACCGGCCTTCCCGTGCCGGCTCGACCCAGACCTCCGGGGCGGCGAGCGTGGCGAGTTCGGCCGCCGTCCGGGGCGGATAGCGAATCAGGCGCAACGTGGACAACCCGCCGCGAAAGGACTCGTGGAAGTAGTCCGCGCGCAGGCCGAGGCCGCGCGCGAGAGAGCTCATCAGCGCCTCGGCGACCCGTTCCATGGCGCGATAGTAGTCTGCGATCAGCGCGCGCCAGCCGGGAAGGAGCGCCTCTTCGGGCAAGGGAGTCGGCTCGCGCAGCGGGTCGCCCGGCCGGCACAGCGTACGTCCGTGCGCCACATCGCCTCCGAGGTCGATGCCTTCCTTCGCGGTCAGGTTGCCGGGCTGCAACGGGAACCAGCCACGATAGACATTGCGGTTCTCAGGCGCGAACTTGCGCCGATACAGACGGCGCTTCTCACGCTCATCGAGGGCGAAGATCGCGAGCAGCCGCGCCCGCTCGCGCGGGCCGGGCACCGCCGCATCCGGCAGTCCGCGGATGCATGCGAACCCGCTGTCGCGGGCCGCCGCGCCGAGCGCCTGGTCGGGGCGCTGCCATGCGGCCGGCTCGGCGCCGAACAGCGCGGTGACGTCGACGACGGGAATGGTCCCGGAGTGCGCGGTGCCTGCCATCGGAGCCGCTCAGTAATGCGGCGGCCGCTCGTCCTGCGGCGAGGGGGCGGGCAGATCCGTCTCCCGCACCTGCAGGCGCAGCGCCAAAGACTCCAGGCGCTCACGCAGGGCCTCGATTTCGCGGTGCTGCCGGAAGACGACATCGCTCAGCTCGGCGTTCGCGCGCTCGAGGAAGGCGATCTTGGTCTCAATCTGCTCTAGCGATCCTAAGTCCACGGCGTTCCCTCGTGCATCGCCTCTTGAGGTATCTGGCGGCATTCTACCGGACGGCGCGCGAATCAGAGTGCTCGGGCCGGTGAGGCGGGTGGCCGCCGCGCGAGAGGCTGGCCGATGGCGCCCGTTGAGCTAGACTCCTTCCGTATGGAGCCGGATCAGTCCTCGGGTGATTCCAAACAGGCGCGGGGCGCCCGGCTGCGCCTGCCGCTGAAGATCACCAGCATTTCCTGGTGGGATCTCACCCATACCCTGGGTCCCATCCTGTTGCTGAGCGTGGCGGCCATCTGGCTCACGGTGCACTTCGTGCGCCCGGCCCCGCCGCACACGATCACGATCAGCTCGGGCCCCCCTGGGAGCAGCTTCGCGCTGCTCGCGCAGCGCTACCGCGCCATCCTGGCGCGCAACGGCATCACCCTGCACGTCGTTCCCTCCGAGGGCTCCCTGCAGAATCTCGAGCGCATGAAGGCCCACCACTCGCACGTGGACATCGCGCTGGTGCAGGCCGGAGCCGAGGGTCCGGGGGAGGCCCCGGGCGCCGGGGGCAGGGGGAACCTGGTGTCCCTCGGCAGCATGTTCTATCAGCCGCTCGCGATCTTCTACCGCGCGCGCAAACCCATGATCCGACTGTCGCAGCTCTGGGGCGAGCGGATCGCGATCGGCAAGCCCGGCAGCGGCACGCGCACGTTGGCACTCGCGCTGCTCGCGGCCAACGATGTCACGCCCACCGCGCCCACGCGGTTTCTGGATGAGGAGGGGATCGCGGCCCGAAACGCGCTGCTCACCGGTCAGGCGGATGCGGCTTTTCTCACGGGTGACTCGACGCCACCGGCCATCATCGGGGCCATGCTGCATGCCCGGGGCGTCAGGCTGTTCGACTTCACGCAGGCGGATGCCTATGTGCGCCGCTTCCCTTACCTGCACCGTATCGAGATCCCCGCCGGCGCGTTCGATCTGGGGGAGGATCTGCCGCCGCACCGGATCACGCTGATCGCGCCCGACGTGGAGCTCATTGCGCACTCCGATCTGCATCCGGCGCTCGTGGACCTGTTGATCGAGGCGGCACAGGAGGTGCAAGGCGGCGCCAACGTGCTGCACGCGGCCCATGTGTTTCCGAACAGCGCGACGTACGGCTATCCGCTCGATGCGGAGGCGGCGCGCTACTACAAGTCGGGCGACAAGAGCTTCACGTATCAGTACCTGCCGTTCTGGGTCGCGAGTCTCGTCGATCGGATCCTGGTCGTGCTCGTGCCGGCGATCGTGGTGCTGGTGCCGGGCCTGCGCTACCTGCCGCAGCTCTACGGGTGGCGCGTCAACAGCCGCATCCACCGCCGTTACGGGGAGCTGATGGCGCTCGAGCGGGAATCGCTCGCGCCGCTCTCGCCCGAGCGCAGGACGGAGCTGCTCGAGCGCCTGAGCGAGATCGAGCGCGCGGCGATCCTGCGCAAGATCCCCGGCTCGCACGCCGAGCAGCTTTACCTGCTGCGTGAGCACATCGGCTTCGTGCGCCAGAACCTCGCCCGATCGCAGGCGGGCTCGCCCGCCCCGAGCGCCTAGTCGGGACGGCTCAGGCCGCCATCACCTTGCGGATATCGATCGGCTCGCCCCCGGGGGGCGGCAGCGCGTGCTCCGCCAGACCCTTCTGCGCGAGCCATTCGCGGCTGAACAGACGCGACTGGTACTTCGCCCCGCCATCGCACAACACCGTGACGACGGTGTGACCGGGACCGAGCTCGCGGGCCACGCGCGCCGCGGCGGCGACGTTGATCCCGCTGGTGCTGCCGAGGAACAGGCCCTCCTCGCGCAACAGCCGATAGACGTGCCGGACGGTGTCGCTGTCCTCGATGTGCACCGCATCGTCGATGGGCGCGCCCTGGAGGTTCGCGGTGACGCGGCCGATGCCGATGCCCTCGGTGATCGAGCCTGAGCCTGTGGATTTGAGCGTGCCGTTGCGCACGTACTCGTAGAGGCTGCTGCCCGGAGGGTCCGCCAGCACGCAGCGGATCGAGCGGCGCCGGGACTTCAGGTACTGCGACACGCCGGCGAAGGTGCCGCCGGTGCCGCTCGCGCACACGAATGCGTCGAGGCGCCCGCCGGTCTGTTCCCAGATCTCCGGGCCGGTGGTCTCGATATGGGCTTCGCGGTTGACGGTGTTGTCGAACTGGTTGGCCCAGATGGCATTGGGCAGGCTCGCCGCCAGGCGCCCGGCGAGCTTCTGGTACTGGTTGGGGTTGGCGTAGGGCACCACCGGAACCTTGTGCAGATCGGCGCCGAGGGTCTCGAGCAGGCGGAATTTCTCGGGCGACTGGTTGTCGGGCATGACGATGACGCAGCGGTAGCCGCGGGCGTTGCAGACATGAGCGAGCCCGATGCCCGTGTTGCCGGCGGTGCCCTCGACGACGGTGCCGCCCGGGGCGAGCTCGCCGCACTTCTCGGCCGCAAGCACGATGGCGCGCGCGGCGCGGTCTTTCACCGAGCCGCCCGGGTTCATGAACTCCGCCTTGCCGAGCACCTCGCAGCCGGTCTCCTCGCTCAAGCGGCGCAGCCGGATGAGGGGAGTGTTGCCGACCGATCCGATGAAGCCGTCTCCGGGGTTCATGTTGCCTGTCATCTCCGATTCATTCGCTGGGCTCCGGCAGTCCCGCGGCCTCGCGCGGCGCAATCGCCTCGATCCCCGCCTCGATGTTGAGCGCGGCCACCTCGCCCACCAGGAACAGCGCGGGCGGGCAGATGTGCGCTTCGCGGCCTCGCTCGGCGATGTTCTCCAGGGTGCCGCGCAGGGTGCGTTGGCCCGGGAGCGTCGCCCGCTCGATGAGCGCGGCGGGAAGCGTGGGCGGGGCACCGGCGGCGCGCAGCCGTGAGACGATGTGGCCCAGGTGCGCCACGCCCATGTAGAAGACGATCGTCTGATGGGGCCGGGCAAGCGCGTGCCAGTCGAGCGCATCGTCCTCGAGCGGATGTCCCGTCACCAGGGTGAGGCTCTGGGCCAACTTGCGATGCGTCAGGGGAATGCCCGCAGCGGCTCCCGCCCCGAGCGCGGCGGTGATGCCGGGAACGACGACGTACGAGATGCCGTGCCGCGTCAGCACTTCGATCTCCTCACCGCCTCGGCCGAAGACGAAGGGATCGCCGCCCTTCAGGCGCGCTACGCGCAGCCCCTGGCGGGCGAAGCGGACCAGGAGCTCATGGATCTGCTCCTGGTCGGTGTGCGGGCCGCGCGCCCCCTGGGTCGTGCCCTTGCCGACGAACACCCGCTGCGCATCGCGCCGGCATCGCTCGAGCACCGCGGGTGGCACCAGGCGGTCATAGAGGACGACGTCCGCCTGTTGCAGCAGTTGCAGCGCGCGCAGCGTGAGCAGATCCGGGTCGCCGGGGCCGGCGCCGATCAGGTAGACCTCCCCGAGCCCCGCATCGCCGGTGGCCGCCGAGGCCGTGAGCTGTGTGGCGCGCAGCTCGCGCTCGAAATCTCCCTGGGCGGAGCGCTCATCGCCCCTCAACACCTGCGAGCCCACCTTGCCCCCGACGATGCGCTCCCAGAAAGGGCGCCGCGCGGAGGGCATCAAGGCGAGCTGCACGGCCTTGCGCCGCTCGCCGATGAATCTCGCCAGGGCGCCGAGCGTGGCGGGCAGCAGGGCCTCGATCTGCTCTCGCACCCAGCGCGTGAGCACGGGGGCGTTGCCGGCCGACCCGACCGCCACGACGACCGGAGAGCGGTCGATGATGGCGGGAAAGATGAAGGTCGAGAGCTCCGGATCATCGACGACATTGATCGGGATCGCGCGCGCGCGGGCCGCCTCGGAAACGGCCGTATTGACGGCCTTGCGGTCGGTGGCGCCGATGGCAATCCGCGCGCCGTCGAGGTGGTGCGGTTGGAACGCCTCGGCGAGATGACGGATCCGGCCCGCCGCGGCGTACTGGGTCAGGTCCTCGCGCAGCTCGGGCGCGACCACCGTGACGTCGGCGCCGCACCGCAGGAGCAGATCAATCTTGCGTTGCGCGACCCGTCCGCCTCCGACCACCACGGTGGGTGCGCTGCGAAGGCGCAGGAAGATGGGCAGATGCTCCATGCCATCCGCAATCGGGTTCAGGCTTGGGCCGCCGCATGGCGTGCCCGGGGGTGTAGGCCGCATTCACGAGACTCGGGTTGCTCCCACCACCAACGGCCGGCACGGCGGCTCTCACCCGGCTGGATGGCGCGGGTGCAGGGCGAGCAGCCGATGCTGGGGAACTGGCGGTCGTGCAGGACATTGTACGGCAGCTTGTGCGCCCGGATGTACTGCCAGACCTCGGTCTCGGACCAATCGAGCAGCGGGCTCACCTTGTAAAGGCCGTACTCGCTGTCCCATTCCACGGGGTCGGCCTTCGCGCGGGTCGCCGACTGCTCGCGCCGCACACCGGTGATCCACGCGGTGTAGCCCGCGATGGCGCGCTTGAAGGGCTCGATCTTGCGCACCTGGCAGCAGGAGAGGCGCGCCTCGAGGCTGTGGTAGAAGCCGTTCACCCCCTGAGAGGCGGCCAGGCGCTCGAGCGAGCGGGCATCCGGGTACACCACGCGCAGCGAGCGCTGGTAGCGCCGCTCGAGCTTCTCCAGGAGGTCGTAGGTCTCCTGGTGCAGCCGGCCCGTGTCGATGCTGAACAGGTCGATCTCGGGCACGTGGGTCCAGATGATGTCGGTGAGCACCATCGCCTCCGCGCCGAGGCTGTTCGAGTAGACCACCCGGCCGTGCTCCCGGACGGCCTCGATGAGCCGCTCGCGCACGGAGGAGGCCTTCTGCTCGAGGTCGGAGAGGTTTACGAGTTCACCCATGGTGCGGGCGACTATAGCGAGGGGGGGTGGATCACAGAACGAATGATTGCTTCTGTCGCTCTCCCGCCCGGTTATGGATGGCGCGATGCGCATGGGATAGGCTCTGGCCCCATGAAACTGCATCAATTGCGCTACCTGGCCGCCGTCGCCCAGAGCGGGCTCAATATCACCGCCGCGGCCCAGAAGCTGCACACCTCCCAGCCGGGTGTGAGCAAGCAGATCAAGCTGCTCGAGGATGAGCTCGGCTTCCAGATCTTCGTGCGCGAGGGCCGCAATCTCACCCGCATCACCCCGGCGGGCCAGCAGGTGATCGACCGGGCGATCCACGTGCTGCAGGAGGTGCAGAGCATCCGGGGACTGTCCACGGAGCTGCGCGATGAGGGGCGCGGGAGCCTCTCGATCGGCACCACCCACACCCAGGCGCGCTACGTGCTGCCGGCGGTGATCCGCGAGTTCCGGGCCAAGTACCCCAATGTGCGTCTCAACCTGCACCAGGGAACCTCCGAGCAGCTCGCCGAGATGGTGGCGCAGGATCGCATCGACTGCGCGATCGCCACCGGCTCGGAGCATCGCTTCGCGAGCCTCACGCTGCTGCCCTGCTACCGGTGGAGCCGCGTGGTCATCGCGCCACGCGAGCATCCGCTCGCCAACGCGGGCCGGCTCACCTACCGCACGCTCTCGGCCTATCCCCTCATCACCTACACGTTCAGTTTCAACGGCCCCTCCTCGCTCAACGAGGCGTTTGCCCGCGCGGGCGTTACGCCCAACGTCGCCATTACCGCGCAGGATGCGGATGTGATCGTCACATACGTGCGCCTCGGCCTCGGAGTCGGGATCGTGGCGCCCATGGCGGTGGCCGAGGATGCGCAGGATCTGGCGATACTCGATGCCGCGCATCTGTTGCCGGCGCACACGACGTGGCTCGGTTTTCGGCGGGGTACGCTGCTGCGCAAGTACATGTACGACTTCGCGCAGCTGCTCGCGCCGCACCTGGATCGGCGCCTCGTGGATCGTGCGCACCGCGCCGCCACGGCCGAAGATACCGCGGCGTTGTTCGCGGACATCAAACTTCCACAGCGCTAACGACCACCGCATACCGGCTGTCAGCATGAGTGATCAACGCCTGCCGGCGCTCGACCGGCGCCGTGCCGGGGTGCTGCTGCACCTCGGCTCGCTCGAGGCGCCGCTCGGCCGAGGCGGGCGGGCGTTCATCGACTGGCTCGCCGAGGCCGGGTTCAGCGTGTGGCAGTTTCTGCCGCTCGGGCCGACGGGAGCGGATCGCTCGCCGTACTTTGCGCGCTCGGACTTCGCCGGCAACACCGACTTCCTCGACCCGGCCCCGCTGGTCGAGGCCCTCCCCGAGGAGCATGCGCAGTTTGCCGAGGCGACCTGGAACTGGCTGGATGATTACGCGCTTTTCGAGGTGTTGAGCGCGCAGCTCGGGGGCCGGCCCTGGTGGAGCTGGCCCGAGGCGCTGCGCGATCGGGAGCCGGCCGCCCTCGAGCGGCTGCGGCGCGGGCATGCCGCCGACATCGAGCGCATCCGCCTCGGGCAGTTCGCGTTCTTCATCCAGTGGCGAAGGCTGCGCGAGTATGCCCATTCGCGGGGCGTGCGCCTCTTCGGCGACCTGCCGTTCTACGTCGGGCCGATGTCCGCCGAGACCTGGATGTACCGCGAGCAGTTTCAACTCGACGCCACCGGCAGAGCAAGCGCGGTGGCGGGGGTGCCGCCCGACTATTTTTCCGAGAACGGTCAGGTCTGGGGCAACCCGCTCTATGACTGGCAGACCTTGCAGCGCGAGCGTTTCGCGTACTGGCGTGCGCGCGTGGAGGCGCAGCTTGCCCGTGTGGACGTGCTGCGCATCGATCACTTCCGGGCCTTCGCGGCGCACTGGGCGGTTCCGGCGGGCGCCGCCGATGCGAGGGGCGGGCAGTGGTGTGCGACCCCGGGGCGGGAGCTGCTCACGATCCTGCGCGATGAGACCGGCGATCTGCCGATCGTGGCGGAGGATCTCGGCCTCATCACCGAGGATGTGGTGGCCTTGCGCCGGGACTTCGGGCTTCCCGGCATGCGGGTGCTGCAGTTCGCCTTCGACGGGTCACCGGACAATCCGCATCTGCCGCATCGGATCGATGCCGACTGTGTGGTGTATACCGGCACGCACGACAATGACACGACGGCGGGCTGGTACCACGGCCTGGATGCCTCCGCGCGGGAGTACGTCGATCGGGTGATGGGGTTCGGGCCCGATGCGATGCCCGAAGCGCTCGCCCGCGCCGCGCTCGATTCCGCGGCCACACTCGCGGTCATTCCCGCCCAGGACCTGCTCGGCCTGGGCTCGGAGGCGAGACTGAACATCCCCGGCACCCAGCGGCCGCAGAACTGGCGCTGGCAGCTGCCGGCGGGGGCGCTCACGGGCCCCCTCGCCGCGCACTGGGCCGAGATCAACTGGCAGTGCGAGCGGGCCTGAGCAGCCCGCCCGCGGTTCAGCCTGTCGCGCGGGCTCTTCTTGTCGCCCACACCGGCGCATGGCCGTCGGCGGCCGGCTGATAGGCGACGCGGATCTCATCCAGTGCTGAACGGCAGGCCTCGAGGTCCTGATCGGGGCGCGGAACGATGGCATCGAAACCGCAGCGCCCGAGCCAGAAGACGAGATCGCGGACCACATCGCCGAGCGCGCGCAGCTCACCCGTGAAGCCCAGGCGGTTGCGCAACAACACGGCCTGAGTGAGCGCCCGCCCGTCGGCGAAGACCGGAAACTGCAGCGCGATGAGGGGACGGTCGGCGATCTCCGGGTAGATGGCCTCGACGTCCTCGGTGTTGGGCAGCAGCACCCCGATCGCAGCGGCGCCCGCAACCAACTCCTCGCGCTCGGCCCTCCAGCGGGCGAGCGGCACGATGAGCTTGCCGGAAGCGCGTGGCTGCGTCGTTCCATCCACCGCGAGAGTCCAGTCATTCTCGGCGATGGTATGCCTGCGAATGATCCGGCTCATGCCGCGGCCGCCTCCGAGTCCTCGGTCTCGTACAGGCGCGCCTTGAAGGGCGCCATGCCGATGCGGCGATAGCACTCGATGAAGGTCTCATCCTCGTCGCTGCGCAGCTCGAGGTAGGCGCGGATCAGCCGCTCGACCCCGTCGGCGATCTCATTGCGCGCGAGCGCGCGTCCGACACGCTCGCCGATGGCCGCGTCGTTCCCCGGACTGCCGCCGAGTGTCACCTGGTACCACTCCTCGCCATGCTTGTCGACGCCGAGGATGCCGATGTGTCCGACGCTGTGATGGCCGCACCCGTTCATGCAGCCGCTCATGGTGATGCGGATGGGACCGACCTCGTACTGCGCATCGAGGGAGTCGAAGCGGCGGTAGATGTCGCGTGTCACCCCGAGCGTGCCGGCATTGGCGAGGCCGCAGAAATCCAGGCCGGGGCAGGCGATCATGTCGGTGGTGAGACCGATGTTGGGCGTGGCGAGCCTGGCCGCATCGAGCCTCATCCACAGCTCATGCAGGTCGCGCTCGGCGACATCCGCGAGCACCAGGTTCTGATCATAGGTGGAGCGCAGCTCGCCGAAGCTGTAGGCGTCGCAGAGCTCGGCCAGCGTCTCGAACTGCTCGGCCGTGCAGTCGCCCGGGGCCTGCTCCGGCGCCTTGAGCGACACGAACACGATGCGGTAGCCGGGGACCTTGTGCGCTCGCACGTTGCGCTTCACCCACGCGGCGAAGCGCGGATCGCGCGCCGTCCGCTCGCCGACGTCCGCCGCGGCCTCGGTGGCCGGCCGGTAGGGCGGGGCGCTGAAATAGCTGCGCATGCGCTCGATGTCCTCGGGCAGGAGCTTCAGCTGCCCGCCCTCGGCGCTCGAGCCGATGCGCGCGTACTCCTCCTCGATCGCCGCGCGGAAGCGCTCGATGCCCCACTCCCGGAGCACGATCTTGATGCGCGCCTTGTGGATGTTGTCGCGCCGCCCGAAACGGTTGAAGGTGCGAAGGATCGCGCAGGCATAGAGCAGCAGATCGGACTCCGGCACGAAGGAGTTCATCTCCTGGCCGAGCAGCGGCTGGCGCCCGAGACCGCCGCCGACGAAGAAACGGTAGCCGATGGCGCCGTCGCGGCGCAGCACGTGCACCGCGGCGTCGTTGGTCCGTGTGGCCGCTCGATCGACTTTGGCGCCGGTGAAGCCGAACTTGAACTTGCGCGGCAGCCAGTAGAACTCCGGATGGAGCGTGACGAACTGGCGCAGCAGCTCGCAGTACGGCCGCGGATCGACGATCTCATCGTCGGCCACGCCCGCGAGGTAGTCGCTGGTGATGTTGCGGGTGTCGTTGCCGCAGGCCTGGATGCTGTGCAGCTGCACCTCCGCCAGCTCGGCGAGGAGGTCGGGCACCTCGGGCAGCTGCGGCCAGTTGAGCTGGATGTTCTGGCGGGTGGTGAAGTGTCCGTAGCCCTTGTCGTACTTGCGTACGACGTGGGCCATCCGGCGCAGCTGCGCGGACTCGAGGAGGCCGTAGGGCACCGAGATGCGCAGCATGGGCGCATGACGCTGCTGGTAGAGCCCGTTGCGCAGGCGCAATTGCCGGAAATCGTCCTCCGAGAGCTCCCCGGCGAGGAAACGCCGCGTCTGGTCGCGGAATTGCTCGGTGCGCTGCGCCAGCAGCTCCCGGTCGATCTGGTCGTAGCGATACATGGCGGGACTATAGGCGGGCCCGGCCGGGGCACTAAATACCGTGTGGTTTGGCGGGGTGCCCGGGCGGTTATGAGCCGCGTCCGCCGCGCCGGGCGGGGCGCCCGGGATGGGCGCAGTCCGAGGCCCGCTGGTGCGATAATGAGGGACCTGATCAAGACCGAGGGGAAGGGTCGATGGGACTGTATTTCGAGGAATTCACCGTCGGGCAGCGGTTCGAGCACCAGGTGCGCCGGACCGTCACCGAGACCGACAACCTGCTCTTCAGCGCGCTCACCATGAATCCGGCGGCCATCCACCTCGACGCCGAGTATTGCAAGGACAGCCCCTTCGGGCAGCGCATCGTCAACAGCGTGTTCACGCTGGGTCTGCTGGTGGGCCTGTCGGTGTACGACACGACCTTCGGCACCACGATCGGCAACCTCGGCTGGGAGGAGGTCAAGTTTCCGCGGCCCGTGCTGATTGGCGATACGCTGCGCGCCGTGACGATGGTGCATTCGCTGCGCGAGAGCCGCTCGCGCAGCGACTCCGGGATCGTCGTCTTCGAGCACCGCGCCTTCAACCAGCGCGACGAGGAGGTGGCATCCTGCCGCCGCGCGGCGCTCATGCTGAAGAGGCCCTCGTGAGGATCCTTCGGTCGCTCCTGTTCGTGCCCGGGGACAGCGGACGCAAGCAGGCGAAGGGTCTCGCCACGGACGCCGATGCGCTGATCCTCGATCTGGAGGATTCGGTGGCGCCCGAGCGGCTGCTCGCCGCGCGGGCCATGGTGTACGAGTTTCTGCAGGGCGAGCGCGAGCGGGCCCGCCAGCAGCTGTGGGTGCGGGTGAATGCGCTCTCGAGCGGGCGGCTGTTCGAAGACCTGACCGCCGTGTTGCCCGGCCGGCCCGCCGGCATCATGTTGCCCAAGGTCGACGCCTATGAGGACATCGAGCGGGTGGCGCGCTCGCTCGAGGCGCTCGAAGCCGGGCAGGGGCTGCTGGTCGGCTCGACGCCGCTTCTCGTGATCGCGACCGAGACGCCTGCGGGACTGCTGGCGCTTCCCGGCTACGCGCGCGCCGCCGCCGGTCACGCGTCTTCGGCGCGGCGTCTGACGGGCCTGACGTGGGGCATGGAGGATTTGTCGGCCGCTGTCGGTGCACGTGTCAAGGTCGATGCCGCGGGGATGCTGCGTCCGACCTTCCAGCTGGCCCGCACCAGCTGCCTGCTCGCCGCCGCCGCCCTCGGCGTCCCGGCGATCGATGGGGTGTATACCGATTTCCGCAACACCGAGGGGTTGCGGCGGGAGTCCGATGAGGCGCGAGGCGATGGCTTCACGGGCAAGCTCGCGATCCATCCCGATCAGGTCCCGGTGATCAACGAGGCCTTCACCCCGACGCAAGCCGAGGTGCAGTGGGCCCACCGCGTGGTGCGGGCGTTCCAGGCCGCCGCCGGTGCGGGCGTGACGGAGCTCGATGGCCAGATGATCGACCGGCCCCACTGGCTGCAGGCGCAGCGTATTCTTGCGATCGTGGATGACACGAGGAGCAGGCCGTGAAACTGAGAATCCGGGGCAACTCGCTGCGGTTGCGCCTGTCGCAGGGCGAGGTGCGCACCCTCGCCGAGCGGGGCAAGGTCGAGGATGCGATCGCGTTTCCCGGCGGCGCACGACTCGTCTATCGGGTAAGTGCTGATGGAAAATCAGACGAAATATCAGCAGCTTATGCGAATAACCTCATCGAGGTCCGCATTCCAGAGACGCTCGTGGCGCAATGGTGCGGCACGGATCTCGTCACGCTGAGCGGTGCTCGGCCGACCGCGTCGGGTGAGCTGCATCTTGCGGTGGAGAAGGACTTCGCCTGTCTTGCACCCCGGGAGGGCGAGGACGAGTCGGACAACTTCCCGCACCCCGGGGCCGGGAGCGGGGCGGCCTGTTGATCGGTTGCGCTAGGGGACTGGCGGTGTGGGCGCAGCCGAGAGCGCGGCGAGATCTTCAGGCGTGTCGAGGTCGAATGCCGCGTTCGGCATCGGTATGGCGGTCACCCGGCTGAGGTGACGCTCAATGACTCGCCGGGCGCCCACGTCCCCGCGAAGCTCGGTGAGATCGGGAAAGACACAGCGCGGGAAGATGGCCGGCGCGCCGGTGATGGCGCCAAAGCGCGCCGCGACGATCGCATCGGGCTGGCGGAGCCAGGCCGCGCCGAGGCGCCGCAGATCCTGCACGGTGACCCGCGCCTGATCGGCCAGAACCAACATGACGGCGGCGCACGAGGCCGGCAGGCGGGCGATCCCTGAGCGAATGGAGCTCGCGAGGCCTTCCTCCCAGCCTCGATTGATGATCACGGATGCGCGGGTGTGGGCGAGCATCGGCGCGAGTTGCGCGGCGTGCGCACCGAGCACGACCAGGACCTCATCCACGGCTTCCCCGACTCTCTCCACCAGCGTGTTGAGAAGTGGCCGACCGTCGAGGAGCGCACGCTGTTTGATCGAACCGAAGCGGCTCGAGGCGCCCGCGGCCAGCACGATGGCGTGCAGACCCTCGCGGGACTCGAAGCTCATACCGGCGGGCCGTGCAGCGTGATGCCCGCGGGAAGGCGCGCGACGATGCGGTCATAGCGGCTGCGCTCCTCGAGGATGGAGTCGGCATCGACGGCGCAGACGGCGCGCCAGCGGGCCACTCCGGTGAGCTGGGTCAACTGCCGCTCGATCGCAACCCGCCGCTCACTCCAGGCGGCATGGAAGAACCTCGCGAATTCCTGCCACGCGGCGCGGGCGACATCCGGATCGGCGGCGCCGAGTGCGGCCTCGAGCTTCGCCAGCGCCTCGCGGCTCGTGCCCGTGCGTGCGGCGACCTCGATGAGCCCGGCCGGCAGAATGTTCTCGTGGGAGCCACCGGAGAGGGCCTGCAGGTGCTCGGCGAGCAGCTGATCGCGTTGCTCGAAGCGCGCCAGCACCCACACGAGGTAGCTCACGCACGTGTCGCGAAACGCGCGCGCCTCATCGGCCCCCGCCGGCTGCCCGGCGCTGATGGCCGCCACGCAGGCGTGGGCAACCTGGGAAGCGTGGGTGCGCTCGGCGAGCAGCTGGGCACGAATGAGTTCGATCTCGTTCATGGGGGCTCATTCTAAGGGTAAGGGTTTCTGCACAAACGCCAGAATCTCCGCCACGATGGCGAGCGCGATGGCCTCCGGCGAGCGACCGCCGAGATTCAGACCCACCGGGGCGCGCAGCCGCTCCCGCAGCCGCACGGCCTCGGTCCCGAGCTCGGCCAGAAGCTTCTCGCGGCGCGCCGGGGGACCGAGCAAACCGATGTAGGGAGGGGCGCTCCGGCACAGCGCCCGCAGGTACTGAAGATCCGTGGGCAGGTGGTGGCTCATGACCACCGCCGCGGTGAATCGGGCCAGCTCCACCTCCTGAGACAGCGCCTCGGGGCGGGTGAGGATCACCCGCTCGGCCGAGGGGAATCGGGCGGGCACGGCATAGCCCGGCCGGTGGTCGGCCACCGTGACCTTCCAGTGAAGCCGGGCGGCAAAGTCGGCCACCGGCTGGGCGTCGGGTCCGCCTCCGAGCAGCAGCAGTCTCGGCGGGAGCGACAGCGGCAGGAGGAGCACTCGGCAGCCCCGGGTTTCGAGCCAGCCGGGCGCGCTCGCGCGGCGAGCCTCCCGCACCGCCTCGATGAGCTCTGGCTGAAGCAGCCTCTGGCGAGCCGAGGCGGGCAGGACCTCGGTCTCGCCATGGGTCAGGATCAGTGTGCCGGGCGGGATCGAGGGATCGGCCGATTCCGCGACGATGCCGGCGGCGGCGGGCTCGTGGGCCGCAAGCGCCCCCGCGAGCGTCACGAGCGGCTGCCAGTGCTCCTGGGGGCCCACCCGCAGCAGCAGGATGCGCATCGCGCCTTCGCAGCCGGCGCCCATGCCCCAGATGAGATCGTCGGGGTTTCGCAGATCGTAGGTGATCAGGCGCGCCCGCCCGGTGCCGATCACCTCCAGGGCGTGCTGCGCCAGGTCGCCTTCCAGGCAGCCGCCGGCGAGCAGGCCCGCGTACTCGCCGCTGGCGGCGATGAGCAGCAGGGCGCCAGGGCGGCGGTAGGTCGAGCCCGCCGTGTGCAGCAGCACTCCGAGCGCGACGGGGCGGCCGGCTGAGCGCTCGCGCTCGAACAGCGGAAGAAGTGGCGCAAGAGAGGATTCCACACGCGCAATTATGCATGGCCGTATGCCTGATCGCCTGACCCGCCCCACCCATGGCCCCGGCCGCGGTGGGACACGTCTTTTTTGGCGCCCTCACGTTGCTTCCCGGTGTGCCGATCAGTAGAGTCGCACGGCTTTCCCTCAGGTGATTCCCACTCCCATGTCGAATTCCGTGCCCTGGGTCGTGCACAAGTTCGGCGGATCGAGCGTCGCCGATGCCGCCTGTTTTCGCCGTGTGGCGGCCATCCTCGATGCCTCTCCGGCCACTCGCCTCGGCGTGGTGCTCTCGGCCTGCAAGGGCGTGACGGATGCCCTGCTCAAGCTGGTGAGACTCGCCGAGGAGCAGGATGAGAGCTATCGCGTGGAGCTCGCCTCGCTCAGGGCCCGCCATGCCGGGATCGCCCAATCGCTCCTCGCCCCCGAATCGGTGCGCCTCTACCTCGCCGGCTTCGACCGCGACTGCCACGATCTCGAGGGGATCCTGCAGACCGTGAAGCTCACCCGCTCGGCGGCGGACAACGTGCGCGACCTGATCGCCGGCTACGGGGAGATCTGGTCGACGAAGATGTTTCACCGCTTCATGGAAGAGCGCGGCGGGCGGCGTGGGCCGGTCCAGTGGATCGATGCGCGCCGTGTGGTGGTGGTCGAGTGGGGGCCGCTCGGGCCCGCGGTCCAGTGGGAGGACTCGCGATCCCGGCTCGGGGATCTCGTCGATCGCGATTTCAAGGGTACGCTGATCATCACCGGATTCATCGCGTCTGACCGGCGCGGCGTGCAGACCACGCTCGGGCGCAACGGGAGCGACTTTTCCGCCTCGATCTTCGGGGCGCTCCTGCACGCCTCCGAGATCATCATCTGGACGGATGTCGATGGGGTGTTGTCGGCGGACCCGCGCCGGGTGCCCGATGCCACGGTGATCGATTCGCTCTCGTACAGCGAGGCGATGGAACTCGCTTATTTCGGCGCCAAGGTCATTCATCCGCAGACCATGGCGCCGGCGGTGGGCGACAGCATACCGATCTGGATCCGCAACACCTTCGCGCCGGAGAAGCCCGGTACCCTCATCTGCGCGCGGCCCACCTCGAAGCTGCCCGTCAAGGGCATCGCGAGCATCGAGCACGTGGCGCTCGTCAACCTCGAGGGCGCCGGCATGATCGGCGTGCCGGGCACCGCGCACCGGCTGTTCGGCGCGCTGCGCGAGGAGGGCATCTCGGTCATCCTGATCTCGCAGGGCAGCTCCGAGCACTCGATCTGCTGCGCCATCCCGCAGGAGCAGGGCGAGCGCGCCGCGGCCGTGATCCGTCGCGCCTTCGAGCGGGAGCTCGCCGAGGGGCAGATCCAGAACGTCGAGATCGACCCGGATCTCGCGATCCTCGCCATCGTAGGCGATGGCATGGCGGGCACCCCGGGCGTCGCCGCGAAGGTGTTCAACGCGCTCGGCACGGCGGCGGTCAATGTGCGGGCCATTGCGCAGGGCGCCTCGGAGCGCAACATCTCGGTGGTCGTCGAGGGACGCTCGGCCACGCGCGCGCTGCGCGCCGCGCACGCCGGTTTGTATCTTTCGCCGAACACCATTTCCGTCGGCGTGATCGGCCCGGGGACGGTCGGCCGGGTGCTGCTCGAGCAGATCGCCTCGCAGAGCGAGCGGCTGCGGGCGCAGTTTCAGCTCGATCTGAGGGTGCGGGGCATCCTCGGCTCAAAGCGCATGCTGCTCTCGGATACCGGCCTCGCCTTGCCCGCCTGGCAGGATGAGTACAAGCGCAGCGAGACGGCGGCGGACCTGGAGCGCTTCATCGAGCATGTGCGCGTCGATTATCTGCCGCACACGGTGATCGTCGACTGCACCGCGAGCAGCGCCGTCGCGGCGCGCTACGCGGACTGGCTCCGCGCGGGCATGCACGTGGTCACGCCCAACAAGAAAGCCAACAGTGCGGATCTCGCCTACTACCGGACCGTGCAGGAGGCGCGCCGCGCAGGCTCCGCGCACTATCTTTACGAGGCGACCGTCGGAGCGGGACTGCCGGTGGTGCACACGCTGCGGGATCTGCGCGAGACGGGCGATGAGATCACCAGCATCGAAGGCATCTTCTCCGGCACCCTCGCGTACCTGTTCAATGTCTATGACGGGAGCGCCAAGTTCTCGGACATCGTGCGCGATGCGCGCCAGCGCGGCTACACCGAACCGGATCCCCGTGATGATCTCTCGGGCATGGACGTGGCGCGCAAGCTCATCATCCTCGGACGGGAGATGGGGCTCGAGCTCGAGCTTGCCGACGTCAAGGTCGAGAGCCTCGTGCCCTCGGGTCTCGAGAATGGCTCGATCGATGAGTTCATGGCGAGGCTGCCGCGCCACGATGCGGCCATGCACGAGCGGTTCGAGGCTGCGCGCTCACGCGGAAACGTCCTGCGCTACGTCGCGCGCCTCACGGCCAGCGGGCAGGCGACCGTCGGTCTCATCGAGCTCGATGCCAAACACGCTTTCGCCAACATTGCGCTGACCGACAACGTAGTGCGCTTCGCCACGCGCCGCTACTGCGACAATCCGCTCATCGTGCAGGGCCCCGGGGCCGGACCCGAGGTGACCGCGGGCGGAGTGTTCGCCGACCTGCTGCGTCTTTCGGCATACCTGGGGGCAAGACTATGAGCGGTGCGCTCGCTTGGGCCACGGCGTTCGCGCCGGCATCTAGCGGCAACGTCGCCATCGGTTTCGACATTCTCGGCTTCGCGGTGGATGCGCTTGGGGATCGGGTCACGGTGAGCCGCACCGCCAGGCGCGGCGTCGCGATCTCGAGTGTCACCGGCGTGGCCGGCAAGTTGCCGAGCGATCCGGCGCAGAACACCGCCGGGCGGGCACTCCTTGCCATGCAGGAGTCGCTCGATCCCGGGTTTGGGTTCGACATGCGGATCGAGAAGGGGATTCCCCTCGGCTCGGGGCTCGGCGGCTCGGCGGCCTCGGCGGTGGGCGCGGTGGTGGCGGCCAACGCGCTGCTGAGCGCACCGTGCGAGAAGCTCGAGCTCCTGAAGTTCGCCATGCAGGGTGAGAAGGTGGCGAGCGGCTCGCTGCACGTGGACAACATCGCGCCCTCGCTCTTCGGCGGACTCGTGCTGACGGTGGGGATCGACCATCCGAGAGTGAAGCGCATCCCCGTGCCCGATCGGATCAGGGCCGTCATCGTGCATCCGCACATGTTTCTCGCGACGCGCGAGGCGCGCGCGATCCTCAAACGCAGCGTCGATCTGTCGGACTTCGTCTGGCAGACGGCGAACCTCGCGGGCTTCATCTCGGGCTGCTACACCAACGACCTCGACATGATCCGCGAGTCCTTCCAGGATGTGGTCATCGAGCCGCAGCGCCAGGCGCTGATCCCCGGGTTCCCGCAGGTGCGTGCGGCGGCGATGACCGCGGGGGCCCTGGGCTGCTCGATCTCGGGCGCGGGACCGACGCTGTTTGCCTGGGCGCTCGAGGAGGATGCGCCGCGGGTGCTCGAGGCGATGCGCGCGCAGTTCGCGCACCAATCCGTCCCGCTCGATGAGTGGGTGATCGGGCTCGAGTCCGAGGGCGCGCGCGTGGTGGCGAGTGGTTGAGCGGGCGGACGCAGGGGCTATGCGTTTCAAGAGCACTCGAGAACCGAAGCTGACGGCGAGTTTCGCCGATGCGCTCGCCCAGGGCCTCGCGCCGGATGGCGGCCTGTACGTGCCCGAGGTGTGGCCGCACCTCACGCCCAAGGCGTTTCCGCCGGACGGAGGTCTGGTGGCGGTCGGCAAGAGGCTGCTCGAGCCCTTTGCCGCGGGCGATGTGCTCGCAGCATCGCTCGGGGACATCGTCACCGAGGCATTCGATTTCCCGGCGCCGGTGGTGGAGCTGCCCGTCGAGCGCCTCGCGGTGCTCGAGCTCTTTCACGGGCCGACCGCCGCGTTCAAGGATTTCGGGGCGCGCTTTCTCGCGGCGGCCCTCGGCCGCCTGCGCGAGGGCCGGCCGCGTCCGCTCACGATTCTGGTCGCCACATCGGGCGATACCGGCGGGGCGGTGGCCGCGGCCTTCCACGGCCGGCCCGGCATCGAAGTGGCGGTGCTCTTCCCGAAGGGGCTGGTCTCGCCGACCCAGGAAAGGCAACTCACCTGCTGGGGCGGGAATGTGCGTTCCTTCGCCGTGCGCGGCACCTTCGATGACTGCCAGCGCCTGGTCAAAGAGGCGTTCATGGACCCGGGCCTGCGGGAGGAGCGCGAGCTCTCCTCGGCCAACAGCATCAACCTCGGGCGCCTGCTCCCGCAGGCGGTGTACTACGCGGCATCGAGCCTCGCGATCTGGCGCCGTCACGGCGAGCCGGCTTCCTTCATCATCCCGAGCGGCAACCTCGGCAACTCGGTGGCCTGTATCTGGGCGCGCAAGCTCGGGCTGCCGATCGCGGATGTGGTGCTGGCGCACAATGCCAACCGCACCGTGCCGGATTATCTGGCCACGGGTGAATGGCGTCCCCGGCCGAGCGTTGCGACGCTCGCCTCGGCCATGGACGTGGGCAATCCGAGCAACATGGAGCGGCTGCGTGCGCTTTACCCGCAGCTCGAGGAGATCCGCGGGGCGGTGAGCGCCGTGGCGGTCGAGGATGAGGCGATCCGCGCCCGCATCAGGGCCGGATTCGAGCAATACGGGCAGATCTGGTGTCCGCATACCGCCACGGCGGCCGAAGCCTACGAGCGGCTGCCGGAGCAGCGCCGGCGTGGCGGACGCTGGGTGTTGGTCTCCACGGCGCACCCGGCGAAGTTCCGCGAGATCATCGAGCCTTTGATCGGCCGCGAGGTGCCGGTGCCGGAGTCGCTTGCGCGGCTGTTTGCCCGCCCCACCGCGTTTCAGGAGATCGAAGCTCGGCTCGACTCGCTCCGGGACGCCTTGAGAGACGGCGGCGCGTAAGGGAGGGAGTCAAGGTGCAGGACATCATGAACCTGCCTCTGACCGCCTGGGTGCTGGTGGCGGTGGCGGCGGCAGCGGGGTTCGGTGTGTCGTGGCTGTGGCGTTGGTATCGGGCGCGGCGCGCGCGCAAGATGCTGCGCACGGCCGTGACCGCGGTCAGCGCCGATCACCTGGTGGACGTGCTGGTGCCCGATGGCATGGGCGATGGATATCACGTCGATTTTCTGCTGTTCACCGTGCATGGGGTCCTCGTGGTCGATGTGCGCGAGGTGCAGGGCAACATCTTCGGCGGCGACCAGATGGCGGAGTGGACCGTGATGGACGGTCCCCGGCGCTTCACCTTCGTCAATCCCCAGAACGGCCTCTATGACCGGGTGGCGGCGGTCAAGGCGATCACCGGCGACATCCCCGTCGAGGGGCGGGTGGTGTTCACGCGGCGGGGCAAGTTCCCGAAGGGGCTGCCCAAGTGGACGCTGATGCTCGATTCACTGCGCACCGAGTTCCCGGGCCTCGAGGCGGAGCAGGAGGCGAGCACGATCTCGCATTATCGTGAGGCCTGGGAGCGCCTGAAGTCGGCGGTCAGGCCCTCGCCCATGGCCCACATGCGCTAACGTTGGAGCGTCTTCGCGTGATCCGCCAGCACGAGCGACACGCACGCGGTGAGCTTTTCGGCGTACTCCAGGTGCAGGAACTCGTTGGGTCCGTGCGCGTTGGCGTGCGGGCCGAGCACTCCGGTGATGAAGAACTGGGTCTTGGGGAAGCGCTCCCCGAGCATGCCCATGAAGGGGATGGTGCCGCCGCAGCCGAGGTGCACGGCATCCCGGCCGTAAATCCGCTGTGAGGCCCTGTGGATGGATTCCTCCAGCCAGGGCGCGAAGGAGGGCGCGTTCCAGCCCCCCGCGGGCGGCTCGGCGTGAAAGCTCACCCGCGCGCCATAGGGCGGATCGCGCTCGAGGCAGTCTTTGACGGCCTGTGCCGCGCGGGCGGGGTTACAGGTCGGCGGCAGGCGCAGCGACAGCTTGAAGGCGAGCCGGGGCAGGAGGACGTTGCCCGCCGACACCACAGGCGGCAGGCCGTCGGCGCCGGTGACCGCGAGCGTCGCCTTCCAGGTACTGTTGATGAGCAGCTCCACCGGATCGTCCGAGACGGCCCGCACGCCCTTGGCCCAGGGAAGCTTGCCGGCGACGGAGTCCCCGAGCACACGCGCGGCCGAGCGCATCTGCGCCCGCCGGTCCTGCGGGATCGGGACCGAGAGCTCATCGAGCAGCAGCGCGCCGTTGACCGGATTTTCCAGCCTCGAGATCAGCTGTTCCGCGATGCGAAAGGGCGTTGCGGCAATGCCGGTCGCCATGCCGGAATGCACTCCTTCCTCGAGCACCTGCACGAGCAGCTCACCCACCAGGTTGCCGCGCAGCGAGGTGGTGCACCAGAGCTGATCGTAGTTGCCGCACTCGGCATCGAGGCACACGACGAGTGATGGCTCGCCAATGGCGCCGCCGAGCGCCGCCAGATGCGCCGGCAGATCGATGCTGCCGCTTTCCTCGGACGCCTCGATCAACACCACGCAGCGGGCGAGCGGGATGTTCTGCGCCTTGAGCGCCGCGATCGCGGTGAGGGAGCTGAAGAGCGCATAGCCGTCGTCGGCGGCGCCCCGGCCATAGAGCTTGCCCTCGCGTTGCACCGGCTCCCAGGGGTCGAGGCCGGGCAGCCAGCCGGTGAACTCCGGCTGCTTGTCCATGTGTCCGTAGAGCAGTACGCAGCCCGGCAACTCGCCGGGAATATCGATCAGCAGCACCGGCGTGCGGCCCGGAAGGCGGTGGATCTCGACCTTCATGTCTGCAATCGGCTGGGCGCGGCACCAGTCGGCCATCAGCGTCACGGCCTCTTCCATGTGCCCGTTCTCTTCCCAGTCCGGGTCGAAGAGGGGGGACTTGTTCGGGATGCGCACATAGGCGCTCAGGCGCTCGACAATCGAGTCACGCCACGTGGCGGCAATGACGCTCTGCAGCTTGTGAAGGTCCACGGCCATCTCCGGAGGGTTTCCCGGGATGGTAGGCGCTCGGGGCGCCCACGCCAAGGCGCACTGCGGTAACCCGCAACGAAGCGGGTTGCGGCTCAGGTCGTTACCGGCACTTCCGGAAGTTTGAACAGCGCCCGCGCCGCGGCCGTGCTCGTGCGCGCGAGCGTTCCCACCGGCTCAGCGCGCGCACGGGCAATGACCGCGGCGATGTACGGCAGGAAGGCCGGCTCGTTGCGCCGCGAGGCCGGCCTTGGATCGAGGTCGCGCGGCAGGAGGTAGGGGCCGTCCGTTTCGAGGAGGAGCCGATCGGCGGGGATCCGTCTCACGAGCTCGAGCAAATGCCTCCCCCGGCGCTCATCGCAGATCCAGCCGGTGAGGCCGATCGCAAGTCCGAGATCGAGATAGCTGTCGAGCTCCGCATCCCCGCCGGTGAAGCAGTGCGCCACGCCGCCCGCGAGCTCGCGCCAGTGCTCGCGGAGGATCGCGAAGAAGTCGGTATGCGCATCACGCTGGTGCAGAAAGACAGGCTTGCCGACACGGGATGCGAGCTCGAGCTGGCGATGGAATGCGCTGCGTTGCGCCTCATGAGGTGAGTAGTTGCGAAAGTAATCGAGGCCGCATTCGCCCACGGCGACCACTTCGCCCGCGCGCGCCAAGGTGTCGAGCTCGGCAAGCAGCTCCGGGGTGAGCTCGGTGGCGTGGTGCGGGTGTACGCCCGCAGTGGCAAAAAGCCTGCCGGGGTGCGCCTTGGACAGCTCGATCGCCTTGCGGGTGCTCGGGCCGCAGGAGCCCGTCACGATCATCTGCGCAACTCCGACGTCGTGTGCGCGTGCGATCACGACATCACGATCTGCGTCATAACTGTCGTGGGCGAGATTGATGCCGATGTCGATGAGAGGCGGGGCGCGCTCGAATGGTGCGTTGGTAATGTCTGGCAAGGTACCGTGACTCACGGGTGTGAGGCGGTATCATAACATCCTGGCGCGAAAGACAGATTCAATTGTCGAGCCTCCGCGCGGCGCCGCTCGTGCGCAGGGAGGCAGTCGGCGGCGGCCGGGAGGGCCGTCAGGAGCGAAAGCGGGGCGTCTCGTGCCAGGCCCAGCGGGTAATCAGCGGCGCGGGCTTGCGGATCGAGGTTCCGTCGCAGGGACTTTTGCCACAGGCAATCCGACCTGCTGCTGCGCAGCCTCGAGCCGTTGCAACATCACGCCGATCTCGGGGTTCGACATGAACGCTCGCCACAACAGTCCGCTGCGATAGTTCTCCACCATGACGACGATCGGCGCCTGGTTGAGTCCCATGTAGTGCGGGGCGACCCAGTGCTGGCTGGGGTTGTAGTTGTCTCGAGGTCCGTAGATTCCCCACAGCTCGGCGCCGAGATCGCGATAGTAGTGCTTGAAGGCGGCCATGGATGCCTTCGGCGTGTAGGGAAATGAGGCGAGCGCGCCGGTGAGCGTCAGCGTTCCGTCATCGTTCGCCGCATCGGGCGCGGGTGTCGCGTAGCCATCGAAGCCGTAGCTCGCGGTCAATCCCCAGGCATCGGGTCCGTAGCCTGCAAAGCGCTTCGGGTTGGCGATGCACCACGCGCGGTTGATCCGGGCGATCCGGCGGTTATCGTCGAAATAGGAGGCGGTGTAACGATCGTGCAGGGCGTGTGGATCGAAGCCCATGAAAGAGTAATGAATGAAAAACAATGGACCGCCGCTGCCCACGCCGACATCGAGCTTGATGCCGAAATAGCTCTTGCCGTTGGCATAGAGCTTGCCGGCCGTGCTCCCGGACCAGCCCTCGCGGTATTCCTGCGCCCGTTTGCTCTGGCTGGCCCAGCCGCTGTAATACAGGCTCGCTGGCACCGGGTGCGTCGGTGAGGCGATCGCGAGCAGGTAGACCGCCATCGTCTCGTTGAAGCCGATCAGGGGATGATGGATCTGAAATCCCCACTGCGGCGACCAGTGCCAGTAGAGAAACGGACCCGGCGGCGATCCACGGTACCAATTCCAGTCCACTGCCTGCCAGAGCGCCGTGATTCGTTGCCGCAGTGCCCGCTCGCGCTGATCGTCGCGATTGAAATAGCCGCGCGCGGTGAGCAGACCCTGCATCAGGAACGCGGTTTCGACGAGGTCACCACCGTTGTCGTACATGCCGAAGAGCGGCATGGTCTTGCCCGTCTCGTCGTTCATGTAGTGGGACCAGGCACCGTGATAGCGCGGGGCGTGCTCGAGGAACGACAGGATCTTTTCCAGGCGTCCGAGGCCCTGCTGGCGGGTGATGAAATGCCGCTCGACACCCACTATCAGCGCCATGATTCCGAAGCCGGTCGCGCCGGTGGCGACGATGCGGTCATCGCCGGGAACGTTCTCGTGTGCCATGCCGGAGAGGGTGCCCGAGGCGTCCCAGGAATACAGGAATGCCTCTCTCTGGAGCATGGTCAGCAGCTGCTCATCGCTCATCACGCGCGTGGCCGCATCGGCGGTATCCGATGGCGCGGAGATGCCGCCCTCCCAATCGGCCGCGGCCACGCGGTAGCGCGCCTGTACGCCCGTGCGGCCGATGAAATCCGAGTAGCGATTGACCCCGGGGCGCTGAATGCCGATTGGCTGGAAGGGCTGCGAGCCAATCGAGCGATAGATCAGGAAGTAATTGGCACGACTCTGTGCAGGCGCGTGCCAGTGCAGCGCAACGTGCAGTTCGTAGCCGCGTGCGGTCAGCTTATCGGGTGCGTCCAGGCCGGGAGCGGATGCGGCTTGCGCAGGGGCATTGTCCACGCGCACATCATCGACGATCAACACGTGCCGGGCGCCGTCGGCACGACGCTGGTGGAAGATGAGGCTTTGCAGGCGTTGCGGACGAAAGGGATACACCGAGGCCGAACGAAGCTTCGCGAGCGGAATCCGCACCTGTACCCAGCGGGCAGCCGGCAGATCGCCGGTGTAGGCAGCAAGCGGCACCTCGACCGTGAACCGTCCCGGTACCGTGGCGACCTGCATACCACTGCGGTTGTCCGACAGGATCACACCGGGCAGATCGGCGGCCGCGATCGGCTGCGGCGCGTACAGCCAGAAGTAGAGATATTTCCCGATGAGGTCCGGATTGCGGTTCGGAAAGTCGACCAGCTTGATCCACGCGTCCCAGCTGCCCCCGGGCCGCGACTGCCACTCGATGCGCAAGGCGTTGGGCGGGGTATGATGGATCCTGGATTCGACCGGGAGATGATGGTCGATCGAGCGCACCCAGCTCGGCGCGCTCGAGTCGGCGCTGCTCCAGTAATACAGGTCGGGTTGCCGGCTGTTGTCGAACAGCACGTGGCGGTAATAGTCCGATTGCGCGGCGGCAGGACGATTCCACGCAAGACCGGTGGCGAGCAACGCAAGCACGGCGAGCACCTTCGGGGCGAACCGAGGTGCTCCGATTCGTTGCGCCCGTTGCTGAGTAGAAACCGGGATCACGCCCAATCGGGCGCATTGCCCGATTTCCACTTGATGCTGCAGCCAATGCTGGCGTTCTGGTGCTCCACGCGCTTGCCGGACATGAGCGCCTCCACCGCGGTGCGCAGCTCGATGCCCGTCACGGGCTTGATGTTTCCGGGTGTGCTCGCATCGAACCGTCCGCGATAGAAGAGAAGGTGCGCGGAATCAAACAGGAAGAAGTCCGGGGTGCAGATCGCCTCGTAGGCGAGCGCGGTGCGCTGGGTTTCGTCGTAGAGGTATGGAAAAGTGAAACCCTTCGCCTGGGCGATCCGCGCCATGTACTGCGGGCTGTCGTCCGGGTAGGCGGTGGTGTCGTTGGCGTTGATGGCGACGATGTCGAGCCCCTTCGCTCCGTACTCGTGCGCGAATTCCACGAAGCCGTCCAGGATGTGCTTGACGTAGGGGCAATGATTGCAGATGAAGGCGACCAGGAGGCCCTTCGGGGCGGTGAAGTCGCTCAGGGTCCAGATCTTCCCCTCGGTGTCCGGCAGGGAGAAATCCGGCGCCGGGGTGCCGAGCGGGAGCATGCGGGACTGTCTTGCGGCCATGGTAGACCTCCAGCGTTCAATTGCCCGGCAGGGCGCCGAGCGCGGCGCACAACACCTCGACGTCCCGCTCGCTCTGGTCCCAGGAGGTGACCAGGCGCGCGAGGCCCGAGGTCGGCGCACCCCAATCATAGAACTCGAAGCCGGCCGAGCGCAGCGCCTGCTTGTCCGCGTCGCCGAGCCGTACGAACACTTCATTGGCCTCGACCGGGTTGAGCAGCCGGGGGCCCGCGGCCTCGCCCAGGCGCCGGGCCAGGCGATTGGCGTGCTCCGCATTGCGTCGCCAGAGTCCCGTCTCGAGGTACGCCAGCAGCTGTGCCGAGACGAATCGGGATTTCGAGAGCAGATGGCCGGCGCGCTTGCGCCGCAGCTCGAAGTCGCGCACCAGCGCCGGGTCGAAGAAGACCACGGCTTCGGCGGCCAGAGCGCCGTTCTTGGTCGCGCCGAAGGTGAGCACGTCGATGCCCGCCCGCCAGGTCACATCACCCGGATGGCAGCCGAGGAACGCCACCGCGTTGGCGAAGCGTGCGCCATCCATGTGGACCTTCAGTCCCCGCGCGTGCGCGACAGTGCACAGCGCAGCGATCTCCTCGGGACGGTACGTGCCGCCGAGCTCGCTCGCCTGGCTCACCGAGACCGCCGCCGGCTGCACAGTGTGTACGGAGACCGGATGTTCCTCGATCGCACGGGTCAGCGTGCCGGCGGAGAGCTTTCCTTGCTCCCCCTCGAGCAGCACGAGCTGTGCGCCGCCGGAGAAAAATCCCGGCGCGCCACACTCGTCACAGGCGATGTGCGCCTCGTGGTGGGCGAAGATCGCGCCGTACGGAGGCGTGAGCGTTGCCAGGGCGAGCGCATTGGCCGCCGTGCCTGTGGCGACGGGGAATGCGCGGACCGTGGTGCCGAAGAACGCCCCGAGCACCGAATCCAGGCGCTGCGTCCAGGGATCGTCGCCGTAGGCGACCGCGAGCCCCCGGTTCGCCTCCGCGATGCCCGCCAGGATCTCCGGGCAGACGGTGGCCGTGTTGTCGCTCATGAATCGCATGGGCCGGGGGGGAGTCATGGGTTGTCTAGCTTCCACTGGGCGCCTAGATGCGCCATTTGAACGACCACGCCCCGAAGGCGAGGAACACCAGGGTCACCGCGGCGAGATACAGCAGGTTGGGCGCGATCTGCTGCAGCCCCGCACCGTAGAGCATGACCGCTCGGGCCGCATGCAGCAACTGCGTCAGGGGCAGCGCATCGGCGATCCATCGCACCCACCGGGGCGAGCCGGCGAGGGAGAACCACACGCCCGAGAGCAGCATCATGGGCCAGGTGAGCAGGTTCAGCAGGCCGTTGACCAGCTCCTGGCTCGTGAAGCGTGCCGCGATCGTCAGGCCGAGCGCGATCATCGACAGCGAGCCGAGCACCAGCAGCAAGAGCAGCAGCGCCACGTTGCCGGAGTTGTGGAATCCGATGAGAGTCCCGACCCCGAGGTACAGCGCCACCGTGATGAAGACGATGATGGAGAGGCGGGAGAACACCTGGGCGGTGAGGAACTCGAAGGCGGTGAGCGGCGTTGCGTGCAGGCGCTTGAGGAAGCCGCTCTGGCGGTACTGGAGCACGACGTAGCCGACTCCGAAGAGGCAGCTGAACATCAGGTTCATCGCGAGGATGCCGGGGAAAAGCCAGTCGATGTAGCGCACCGCCTTGCCGGTCACGGGCAGGCGATGGGCCTGCGGGTCGGCGGCGAGCAGCAGCTTCTCGATGACGTAGCCCTTGGGCGAGTCGGTGTTCACCCAGTAGCGCGGCGGGTCGCCGGGGGCGAACAGCAGATCGATGCGCTGGCGCCGGACCTCCTTCAAGCCCGCGACGATGTTCTCGACGGGCACGAACTGCGTGTAGCGCTCGTGCAGGAACGGGTCGGCAAGCGTGTTGACCGGTGCGCCCACCACGCCCACCTTGAACAGCGGCCGCGGCGGGCCGCCGAAGATGAACCCCATGCCGACGATGATCGATAACGGCAGGATCAGCGTGAAGAGCAGCGCTCCCCGGTCGCGCAGGAACTCCAGGTTGCGCGCATGCCAGACGGCGAACAGGCGCCGCATCACGAGCGCAGCTCCCGGCCGGTGAGCTCGAGGAAAAGGTCCTCGAGGTTGGCCGGCCGGATGCGCAGGTTCCTCAAGGGTACGTGCGCCTCGATCAGCGTGCGCAGCGTCGCGTCCAGGTCATCCGTGGTGATCTCCACCCGGTCGCTGGCCTCGATGAACTCGATCGGCAGCTGCCGGGCGCTCTCGGGGAACTCCGCTCGGGGCAGCTCCAGCAGCACCTCGGCGAAGTGCTCGCGCAGGAGTCGTTCCGGGGGGCCCTGGGCGATGAGGCGGCCCCGATCCATGATGGCGATCTCGTCACAGAGCATCTCGGCCTCTTCCATGTAATGGGTGGTGAGCAGGATGGTCTTGCCCTGGGCCTTGATCGATCGCACCAGCTCCCAGAAGTTGCGCCGTGCCTGAGGGTCGAGCCCGGTGGTGGGCTCATCGAGGAACAGCACCGCCGGGTCGTTCACGAGCGCGACCGCGAGCAGGAGCCGCTGCCGCTGGCCTCCCGAGAGCTTGCGGTTGTCGCGGTGTGCGAGCTTCTCGAGGGAGCACAGCCGCAGCACCTCCTCGACGTCGAGGCCTCGGCCATAGAGTCCCCGGAACATCGCGACGCTCTGGTGGACCGTGAGGAAATTCTGCAGGGCGGTCGCCTGGAAGAGGATGCCGGCCTCTTCGCGAAAGCGCGCGTTGAGCGGCTCACCGCGGTAGCGGACCTCGCCCGAGGTCGGCGGCAGGATTCCCTCCATGATCTCGATGGTGGTGGTCTTGCCGGCGCCGTTGGGTCCGAGCAGCCCGAAGCACATGCCTTCGGGCACGGCGAATGACACGCCGTCTACGGCGGTGACGCCGGGATAGTGTTTGACGAGAGTGCGGACTTCGAGAATCGGCGTGCTCACGGTAGTCCCGATTGCCCCATCAGCGCGCATCGTAGCGGAATGCGGTGCGGGCGTCTGCCGCTCATCCGGGCGCGGGAGGCGCTGCGGCTGGTATGATGCGCGGGCAGGCGAGGGCGTCTGCGATCCTTGTGGCGGTGTGCTTGATTCCCGAGAGCGTGACGCACCAGTTGCCGTTGTGGTCCGAGCCGCAGGCCAGCTGGAAGGTACGTGAAAGCCGTCGTGCGCGGCGCATGGTGGTGCGTGTCTTTCACACTGGGCGTGTGGAGGTGGTCGTGCCCGCCAGGACTTCGCCCCGGGCGATTCAGACTTTTCTCGAGCGGCATCGCCCCTGGATCGAGCGCAAGCGCGAAGAGGCCCGGCTCAAGGTGGTCGCGCCCGCGCCGTTTCCGCCCGCCGCGATCGAGTTGTCCGCGTGCCGGGAGCAGTGGCGGGTGCAGCTCTGTGGGGGCGCGGGGCGGGTGCGCATCGCGCCGCGGGGCGAGGGGCTGCTGGTGCTCGCCGGCGATCCCGGCAACCGCCAGTCGGTGCGTCAGGCGTTGAGGCGCTGGCTCACGGAGCGGGCACGCGAGGTGCTCACGCCCTGGCTCGCCGACTGTGCGCGCGAGCTCGGTTTCGGCTTCGAGCGGGTGGAGATCCGCCGGCAGCGCACCCGCTGGGGCAGCTGCTCGATGCGCGGCACGATCAGCCTCAACTGCTGCCTGCTCTTCCAGCCGCCTCCCGTGGTGCGCTACCTCATGATCCACGAGCTCGCGCACACCCGCCACATGAATCACTCACGCCACTTCTGGCAGTGCGTGGGGCGATGCTGCCCGGAGTATCGCGAGCTCGATCGCCAGCTGCTCGAGGGCTGGCGAGCGGTGCCGCAGTGGGTGTTCGCAGAGGACCTGACATGAGCAATCCCCCCTACGAGAACTCCGAGCGGGTCGATCTCACGGGCGAGGCGATCCACTGGGACCTCGGCTCCTCGCTCTCCTACGGGCAGTACCTGCAGCTCGAGAAGGTGCTCGATGCGCAGAAGCCCCTGTCCTTCGAGCACGATGAGATGATGTTCATCATCGTGCACCAGGCCTCCGAGTTGTGGATGCGCCTGATGCTGCACGAGCTCGAGGGCGTTCTCGAGTGCGTGCGGCGGGATGATCTCGACCCCTCGTTCAAGCATCTGACGCGCATCTCGAAGGTCCAGTCGCAACTGCTCTCGACGTGGGAAGTGCTCTCCACGATGACGCCGTTCGATTACTCGGCGTTCCGCAATGCGCTCGGGCGCTCCTCGGGCTTCCAGTCCTTCCAGTACCGGATGCTCGAGTTTCTGCTCGGCAACAAGAACGCCGAGATGATCGAGGTGCATCGGCGCGATCCCCGTGTCTACGGGCAGCTCGAGCGTGCGCTCGATGCGCCATCGCTCTACGATGAGGCATTGCGCCTGCTGAGCCGCCGCGGCTACGGCATCCCGGAGGAGTATCTCAACCGGCGCTTTCGTGAGCCGTACCGGCCGAGCAAGCAGGTCGCCGGGGCCTGGCTCGGGGTCTATCACAACGCCGAGAAGGACTGGGATCTCTACGAGCTCGCCGAGTGCCTGGTGGATCTCGATTACCGGTTCCAGCTCTGGCGCTTCCACCACATGAAGACGGTCGAGCGCATCATCGGATACAAGGCCGGCACGGGCGGCACGGGCGGGGTGTCCTATCTCGCCAAGGCGCTCGAGCTGAAATTCTTCCCCGAGCTCTGGCAGGTCCGCACTTCGATGTAGGTCGCCCTAGCGCCACTCGGTGCAGGCGATTCCCGCCCGAGCCGCCTCGCGCCTGGCGCATGCTGACCCGTTGACGAGCACTCCGTGCTCCACGAGCGCCAGGTGCGGCAGATCGCTCCTCGCATTGCCATAGGCCGAGGTCTCGCCGGGGAGACGCTCCCGCAGCTCGCGCAGGCAGCGCGCTTTCTCCTCGCCGTGCCGATTCGGCGTGCTCAGCCGGCCGTCCAACCGATCGCCATTCCAGCGGATGCCGGTGCAGATCGACTCGTGAAATCCCAGCGCCCGCGCGACCGCCGGCACGTACAGATCGACGCTTGCGCTCATGAGCACCAGGTGATCGCCCTGGCGCGCGTGTCTGGCGATCGTCTCGCGCGCGTCCGCGAATGTGCACTCCTCGAGCACGCGCGGAACGAACCGCTCGGTCCAGCGCTCGAGCGGCTCGCGGGGCACGCCCCCGAGCGTCGCACGCAGGAGGGCGGACTTCAGTCCGCCGCGATCCGTGAGCCGCAGGGCGAAGCCGATGACCGCCGGCAGCACGAGCAGCGCGAGCGGCAGTCGCCAGGGCCGCCTCAACAGGTAGCCGAACACGTACAGCACGAGGGTGTCGTGCCGTGTGATGGTCCCGTCGAGGTCGAAGACGGCGAGGCGCAAATGGCTTGATCCGGGTCCGGAACGCTCCCTGCTACGGAAGCGTTCCTATTCCACACGGCTCCCGTGCGTGACCCGGTCCACTCAGGCGCGCCCGGAAGCGGCGAGCTGACGCAGCACGTACTGCAGGATGCCGCCGTGCCGGTAGTACTCGCGCTCCTTCGGCGTGTCGATGCGCACGCGCGCCTTGAAGGTGATCGCCTTTCCGCCCTCCGCGGGGGTCGCCTTGACGGTGACCTCCTTCGCCCGGTCATCCGTGAGACCGGCGATCTCGAACACCTCGCGACCGCTCAAGCCGAGTGACCTGGCGCTCTCGCCCGGGAGGAACTGCAGCGGCGCCACCCCCATGCCGATCAGGTTCGAGCGGTGGATGCGCTCGAAGCTCTCGGCGATCACCGCGCGCACGCCGAGCAGCATCGTGCCCTTGGCCGCCCAGTCGCGCGAGGAGCCGGTGCCGTATTCCTTGCCCGCGAGAATGATGAGCGGCGTGCCCTCGCTCTTGTAGCGCATGGCCGCATCGTAGATGGAGGTCTGCTCAGCGCTCGGCAGGTGCACCGTCACGCCGCCCTCGACGCCGGGCACCAGCTGGTTGCGCAGCCGGATGTTGGCGAAGGTGCCGCGCATCATCACCTCGTGGTTGCCGCGGCGCGAGCCGTAGGAGTTGAAATCCTGCGGTTGCACGCCGTGCTCCATCAGGTAGCGGGCCGCCGGGCTGGACTTCGCGATGTTGCCCGCCGGGGAGATGTGGTCGGTCGTGACCGAGTCCCCGAGCAGGGCGAGGGCGCGCGCGCCGCGGAGGTCGCTGAGTGCGGGCGGGGTGTCGGTCATGCCCTCGAAGAAGGGCGGATTGCGCACGTAGGTGGACTTCGCGTCCCAGGTGTAGAGCTTGCCGGCGGGTATCTTGATGCTGCGCCAGTGCTCATCGCCCTCGAAGACCTTGCCGTAGCTGTCCTGGAACATCTTCGAATCGATGGCGCGGGCGAGGGTCTCCTGCACCTCCTGGTCGCTCGGCCAGATGTCCTTGAGGAAGACGGGCTTGCCGTCAGAGCCCTGCCCGAGCGGCTCGCTCATCAGGTCGATATCGAGCGTGCCGGCGAGCGCATAGGCCACCACGAGCGGCGGGGAGGCGAGGAAGTTCATGCGCACCTCGGGGTGCACGCGGCCCTCGAAGTTGCGGTTGCCCGAGAGCACCGAGCAGGCGGTGATGTCGCCCGCCTTCACGCCGGCGGAGATCTCGGGCTTGAGGGGGCCTGAGTTGCCGATGCAGGTCGTGCAGCCGTAACCGACGAGCTCGAAGCCCACGGCGGCGAGGTCGGCGAGCACGTTGGCCTTGCGGAAGTAATCGGTGACCACGCGCGAGCCCGGGGCGAGGCTGGTCTTGACCCAGGGTTTGGCGGCGAGGCCGCGCTGGCGAGCTTTCCGGGCGAGGAGGCCTGCGCCCATCATGACGGACGGATTGGAGGTGTTGGTGCAGCTCGTGATGGCGGCGATGAGCACCGCGCCGTCCTTGAGCTCGAAGCTCTTGCCGTCGAGGCTCACCTGCGCCGTGCCTTGAGCGGCGGCATTGCGCGTGGCGCGCTCCTCGGCGGATTTCCTGGCGTGCGTCTCGTAGATGCTCTTGGCGGATCTCAGCGGCACGCGGTCCTGCGGGCGGCGGGGACCGGCGAGGCTCGGCTCGACCTGCCCGAGGTCGAACTCGAGGACGTCGGTGTATTGCGCGGACGCCTCGCCCTGCTTGCGCCACATGCCCTGGTGTCTGGCGTAGGCGGACACGAGGTCGATGCGCTCGCGTGGGCGGCCCGAGAGCTCGAGATAGCGGATCGTCTCCTCGTCGATGGGGAAGATGCCGCAGGTGCTGCCGTACTCGGGCGCCATGTTGGCGATGGTCGCGCGGTCGGCGAGCGGCAGGTTGGCGAGTCCATCGCCGAAGTACTCGACGAACTTGTCGACCACGCCGCGCTTGCGCAGCATCTCGGTGAGCATGAGCACCAGGTCTGTGGCGGTGGCGCCGGGCTTCAGCTTGCCGGTGAGGCGCACTCCGATCACCTGCGGAATCAGCATCGTGACCGGCTGGCCGAGCATGGCCGCCTCGGCCTCGATACCGCCTACGCCCCAGCCGAGCACACCGAGACCGTTGATCATCGTCGTGTGCGAGTCCGTGCCCACGAGCGTGTCGGGGTATGCGGTATGCCCACCGTTCCGCTCGGCGTCGAATACGACGCGGCCGAGATACTCCAGGTTGACCTGGTGCACGATGCCGGTGCTCGGCGGGACCGCCGCGAAGTTGCGGAACGCCGACTGGCCCCAGCGAAGGAAGGCGTAGCGCTCGACGTTGCGCGAGAACTCGATGCGGGTATTGGCGGCGAGCGCCCCAGGTGTGCCGTACTCGTCCACCTGCACGGAATGATCGATGACGAGCTCGACCGGGGCGAGCGGGTTGACGCGCTCGGCGTCGCCGCCGAGGCGCACGATGGCCTCGCGCATCGCTGCGAGATCCACCACGCACGGCACGCCGGTGAAGTCCTGCAGGATCACACGCGAGGGCGTGAAGGCGATCTCGTGAGTCGGGGTGGCCGCCGAGTCCCAGGCGAGGAGCGCCTCGATGTCCGCGCGGGTCACGTTGATGCCGTCTTCGAAGCGCAGCAGGTTCTCGAGGAGGATCTTCAGGGAATAGGGAAGTCGTGCGACCTTCTCCTGCGGCAGTGCCGCGAGGCTGAAGATCTCGTAGGAACGGTTGCCTACCGCAAGGGTCGTGCGCGCCTTGAAGCTGTTCGTCATGAGTGGGGCTCTCCGCCAGGGCCAGGAAAAGGCGGCGCGGATTATAGTCGGTCTTTGCGCCGATCGCTCCGCGTCGTGAGCGTGCAACGCCCTGAAAGGGCGGCAATTCTTAATATGAATTCATGCAAGATGGGCTCAGGCCGCACCGTGGGGCGTGACGGACTCGATCACTGCGCCCCCGAGGCAGCGTCCGTGCTCGTACACGACGGCATACTGTCCAGGGGTGACGGCGCGCTGCGGTCGCTCGAACACGATGCGCGCCGTTCCATCGGCTCCGGGCTCGAGTGTGGCCGGCTGGTCGGCCTGGCGGTAGCGGACCTTGACGGTGCAGGGGAAGGGCCCGGTGCGCGCCCGGGTGAGCCAATGCATCGGGCCGGTGGCGAGCGCGGAACTCAGGAGCAGGGGGTGATCCTGATCCTGCACCACGATGAGCGCGTTGCGCCGGAGATCCTTGGCGGCCACGTACCAGGGCAGCTCACGCCGTCCGGGGCGACCGCCGATGTTGAGGCCCGAGCGCTGGCCCAGGGTATAGAAGGAAAGACCCCGGTGAGCGCCGAGCGTCTCACCGTCGGCCGATTCGATGGGGCCCGGACGGTCCTCGAGATATCGGCCGAGAAACTCCCGAAAGGGGCGCTCGCCGACGAAACAGATGCCGGTGCTGTCGGGCTTGTCGAACACCGGCAGACCCGCTTCGCGGGCCCGCTCGCGCACCGAGCGCTTCTCGAGCTCGCCGATGGGCATCAGGGTGCGCGCGAGCTCCCGCGGTGCGACGGCGTGCAGGAAATAACTCTGGTCTTTGGAGGCATCGAGCGCCTTGTGCAGTTCGATGCCCTCGGCGCCCTCGATGAGCCGTGCGTAGTGTCCCGTTGCGAAGACCTCCGCTCCCAGACGCTCGGCGTACCGTAGCGCCACGCCGAACTTGATCTCGCGATTGCAGAGCACGTCCGGGTTCGGGGTGCGCCCGGCGCGGTACTCGGTGAGAAAGTGCCGGAAGACGCGCTCGCGATACTCCGCGGCGAAGCTCACCCGGTGCAGCGCGATGCCGAGTTCCGCGGCCACGGCGCGGGCGTCCTGGAAGTCCTGCGCCGCGGTGCAGTAGCCCGTATCGTCCTCTTCCCAGTTGCTCATGAAGAGTCCGTGGACCTCCCAACCGCGCTCCTTCAGCAGCAGCGCCGCCACCGCGGAGTCGACCCCTCCCGAGAGGCCGACGACGAGGCGTCTCATACCGTGACCGCGGCCACCGCGCCTGCCGAATCGAGGTCGAGCCCGGCCACCGCCTCGAGCGGCGAGCGCTCACCCGCCAGGTAGTCCTCGATGCAGCGCAGCACGAGCGGGCTGCGCAGCGTCTCGGTGCGCGCGCGGATCTCATCCGAGGTGAGCCAGCAGGTGCCGACGATGCCCTCATCGAGCGGCTGCTCGGGGCGGTGCCCGCTCACCGAGCCGATGAAGGTGAAGCGCTTGAAGAAGCGGCCGGTGCGCGGATGACGCCAGAGATACACTCCGAGCAGCTCGCGCGCGCTGAAGCGCCACGCGGTCTCCTCCTGCACTTCGCGGATGACGGCCTGTACCAGGGTCTCGCCGCGCTCGAGGTGACCGGCGGGCTGATTGAGCACGAGCCGCCCGTCGATGCGCTCCTCGACGAGCAGGAAGCGGCCGCCGCTTTCGGCCACGGCGGCAACGGTGATCTCGGGGGTGGACATGGAGCGATTATAGCGCCCCGAGCCAGGGGGGTATGACGGGAAGGCTACCTGCGCGCGATGCGCACGTTGTGCTCGGGCGCGCACGCGTCCCAGAGCTGATCGAACTCGTGCAGATACAGTTTCGCAACCGGCGGGTTGTCGATGTCGGCGATGCCGTCCCAGCTGTCCGAGCGCAGCCGATACACGATGGCGCGGCTGTCGGCGACGAGATAGGCGGACTGGTGTTCGCGGATCTGCGGCGTCGGCGTGCGCACTTCGATGCAGCTCGAGAGCCGCCGGGCCATCGCCATGAAGCGATGCCCGTCGGCCGTCACGCGGCCGGGCTCGCTCAACAGCACGCGCACCTTCGCGAAGGGGCGCGCCAGCACGAAGCACTTGATCACCTCGAGGAAGGCGCTCTGGTCGTAGAGCTCGGGCTCGAGGTTCGGGGTGTAGATGGAGATGAGCCGCTGGGCGGATGCGGCCACCTGGTCGACCGCTGCGCGAACCTCGGCCACCGTCGTCAAGACGGTGAGGGCCTCGACGTTGCAGGTGATGTCTTCCTGGTCGGACTCCGGGGAATAGCGGGCGTGCGCCAGTCCGGCGAACACGTTGATCTCGTCATGCGAATGGGTGGACACGGACAACACTCACCCTGGCCTGTGGAGCGCGATTGGCGGCCATCTTAGAGAGAGTCGGCCGGTCGGCGGAGTCGAGCCAGTCACACTCTGGGCTGCTCGCGCGGAGCAGGGCGCGTCCGGCGGGGTGAAACGCCCCGCGATTTGTCATATTCCCCGGGCGAGCTCGGCCGCGAGGCCGATGTAGTCGGCGGGCTTGAGCGCCTTGAGGCGATTTTTCTCACCCTCGGGCAGGGGCAGCTCCCCGATGAACTCGGCGAGCGAGCTCGCCTCGATGGCCCGGCCGCGGGTGAAGGCCTTGAGCTTCTCGTAGCCCTCGGGAACGCCGGCGGCGCGCAGGACCGTCTGCACCGCCTCCCCGAGCACCTCCCACGCGCCCTCGAGATCTCTGCCCATGCGCGCTGCGTCGGCATCGATCTTGCCGAGTCCGCGCCCGAGGGAGCGCCAGGCGATCAGCGTGTGGCCGAGCGCCACGCCGAGGTTGCGCAGCACCGTCGAGTCGGTGAGGTCGCGCTGCCAGCGCGAAACGGGGAGTTTGTCGGCGAAGTGCCTGAGCAGCGCATTGGCGATGCCGAGGTTGCCTTCCGCATTCTCGAAATCGATCGGGTTGACCTTGTGCGGCATGGTCGAGGAGCCGACCTCCCCCGATGCGGCGCGCTGCTTCAAGTAGCCCAGGGAGATGTAGCCCCAGAAATCCCGGCACAGATCGAGCAGCACCACGTTGATGCCGCAGAGCGCATCGCAGTACTCGCCGATCCAGTCGTGCGGCTCGATCTGCGTGGTGTAGGCGTTGCGCGCGAGGCCGAGGGATTCGATGAATGCGCCGCTGACGGCGACCCAGTCGACCGACGGCAACGCCGCCTGGTGGGCGTTGAAATTGCCGACCGCGCCATTCCATTTGCCGAGGATCTCGACCGTGCCCCAGCGCCGCTCGGCGCGGCGCAGCCGGGCCACGAAGTTGGCGACCTCCTTGCCGAGGGTCGTGGGGCTCGCCGGCTGCCCGTGCGTGCGCGCGAGCATCGGCAGCTCGGCGTAGCGATGGGCGAGCTCCCCGAGCCCAGTGATGCGCTCGGTGAGTGTCCGCGTGAGCAGGGCGCGCGCTTCGCGCAGGAGCACCGCGTAGCTGATGTTGTTGATGTCCTCCGAGGTGCATCCGAAGTGCACCAGCTCGAGCGAGGCTTCCCCGGCTCCGGCGGCCTTGAGATGTTCGCGCACGTAGTACTCGACCGCTTTGACGTCGTGGTTGATGCGCTGCTCGATGGTCTTCACGGCCTGCGCGCAATCGCGGCCGGGGTCCTCGGCCAGCTGCCGCGCGCGCGCGCGCACCGTCTCGGGGAGGGTTGCCCCGCGCAGCTGAGAGAGGCTCGAGGACAGATGCAGGAGCCACGCCGCCTCGACCCGCACGCGCTCCCGGATGAGGCCCGCCTCGGACAGGAGAGGGCGCAGCGGCTCGGTGGCCGCCCGGTAGCGGCCATCGATCGGCGAGAGGGCGAAAACCGCGGGAAGGTCGTCGTGGGAGCTTTCGGTCATGCGCTGAAGGGGAAGGCGAAGTGCTAGGATTCGCAATCATAACCGATACCGTGCCGCGGTCGCAGGCGGCCCCCGCGGCACGGGTTGAGCATGGCGCGGGCCACGGAGCCAATTTAGATGACGAATTCCTTTCGAACCGAGCACGACAGCATGGGCGAGCTCAAGGTGCCCCTCGATGCGCTCTGGGGCGCGCAGACCCAGCGCGCGGTGCAGAACTTCCCCATCAGCGGCCACCCGATGCCGCGGGCCTTCATCGGCGCGCTCGGCCTGGTGAAGCAGGCCGCGGCGCGGGCCAACACCCGTCTGGGCCTCCTCGAGGCGGCGATCGCCAAGGCCATCGAGGCGGCGGCGGCCGAGGTGGCCGAAGGCCGTCACGATGCGCAATTTCCCATCGACGTGTTCCAGACGGGCTCCGGAACGAGCACGAACATGAACGCCAACGAGGTGATCGCGACGCTCGCCACGCGCCACCTCGGCAGGAGCACCCATCCCAACGATCACGTCAACATGGGGCAGAGCAGCAATGATGTGATCCCGACCACGATTCACGTGAGCGCCGCGCTCGCGGTGCGCCGCGATCTGGTCCCCGCGCTCACGCACCTGTGCGATGTGCTGCGCGCCAAGGAGGACGAGGTCGGCGCGGTGGTGAAGACCGGCCGCACCCACCTGATGGATGCCATGCCGGTGACCCTCGGGCAGGAGCTCTCCGGCTGGCGGTCGCAGATCGAGGGGGCGATCGAGCGGCTCGCGGCGGTCGAGCCGCGCCTCGTGAGCCTCGCGCAGGGCGGTACCGCCGTCGGCACCGGCATCAATGCGCATCCGCAGTTCGGCCAGCGCTTCTGCGAGGCGCTGAGCGAGCTGACGGGTGTGGGCTTCCGTCCGGCGCGCAATTACTTCGAGGCGCTCTCGTGCCAGGACACCGCGGTCGAGCTCTCCGGGCAGCTGAAGGTGCTCGCGGTGAGCCTCATGAAGATCGCCAATGATCTGCGCTGGATGAACAGCGGCCCGCTTGCCGGGCTCGGGGAGATCGCGCTTCCGGCCCTGCAGCCCGGCAGCAGCATCATGCCGGGCAAGGTGAACCCGGTGATCCCCGAGGCCACCGCCATGGTGTGCGCGCAGGTGGTCGGCCACGACGCCACCATCACCGTGGCCGGCCAGTCGGGCAATTTCCAGCTCAACGTGATGCTGCCGGTCATCGCCTACAACCTCCTCGAGAGCATCCGCCTGCTCGCGAGCGTGTCGCGGCTGCTCGCGGATCGGGCCATCAGCGGCTTCAAGGTGAACCACGCCCGTCTCGCCGAGGCCCTCGACCGCAATCCCATCCTGGTCACGGCGTTGAACCCCGTGATCGGCTACGAGAAGGGCGCGGCGATCGCCAAGAAGGCCTACGCCGAAGGCCGGCCCATCCGCGAGATGGCCGGGAAGATGACCGACCTGTCGCCCGAGGAGCTCGCGAGACTCCTCGACCCGGCGGAACTCGCCAAGGGGGGCATCAAGGGCGGCACCAGCGGCGGTGGCTGAGGATCGCAGCACCCGCCCGCCGGCGCCTGCGGCCCCCGACCGCCCGGCGCCCCTGCTGGCGCAGATCGAGCGCAGGCTCGCGGGCAGCGAGCCCCGGCATGCGCTCGAGGAGTGTCTCGTCCCCGGGCAGACCATCGACCGCAGCCGGGAGTTGCGTCGATTTTTTCCTGCGGATCCCGCCGCCGCGGCCGTGTTGATCCCGCTGGTGGCTCACCCGCGTGAGCCCACGGTGCTGCTGACTCGCCGCGCCCGAGAGCTGCGCAATCATGCGGGGCAGGTGAGCTTCCCCGGGGGGCGCATCGAGGTCCAGGATGAGGGTCCGGCCGAAGCGGCGCTGCGCGAAGCGCGCGAGGAGATCGGTCTCGATGCGCGCTTCGTGTCCGTCATCGGCTTCCTGCCCGATCACATGGTGATCAGCGGCTTTCGCGTCACGCCGGTCGTGGCGCGCGTGGCGCCCGGCTTCGCGCTGCGCATCGACCGGGAGGAGGTCGAGGATGCCTTCGAGGTGCCGCTGTCCTTCGTGTTCGATCCGCGCAACCACCGGCCCCGGCGCCACCGTTTCCGCGGCACGGACGTCGAGGTGGAGATGGTGGACATTCCCTATGGGGAGCACAACATCTGGGGCGCGACGTCCGGGATGCTGATGACCCTGTGGCGGGTGTGCTTCGCTGAGAGCGGCGATGAGTGAGGATGCGGCCGGCGAGGCGCTCTCGGCGCTGCTTGCGCTGATGGCGCGCCTGCGCGATCCGACGCGCGGCTGCCCCTGGGATCGCGAACAGACCTTCGGCTCGATCGCCCCGTACACCATCGAGGAGGCCTACGAGGTCCGCGATGCCATCGAGCGAGGCCGGCCGCAGGAGCTGCGCGAGGAGTTGGGTGACCTCCTCTTTCAGGTGGTGTTTCACTCGCGCATGGCCGAGGAGCGCGGCTGGTTCGATTTCACCTCCGTCGCCCGCTCGATTCACGAGAAGCTGGTGCGCCGCCATCCGCACGTATTCGGCGCGCAATCCCCCGGCGGCTCTTCCGGGGAAGCCCCCGCCGGGGCGCTCGATGCGGCCCGACAGTCGGCTCAGTGGGATGAGCTGAAGGCCCGCGAGCGGGCGCAGCTCGCGCGCGAAGGCGAGGCGCACGGCACCTCCGGGCCCCCGCCTGCAGGCCCCCCGGGCGGCACGGAGTTGAGCGAGCTCGAGAACATCCCGCTCGCCTTGCCGGCCCTCATGCGCGCGGCGAAGCTCTCGCGCCGGGCCGCGAGGGTCGGTTTCGATTGGGACGGCCCGCCGCAGGTGCGCGAGAAGGTGATGGAGGAGATCGGGGAGATCGAGGCGGCGCTGGCCGCGGGGGGCGAGGCCGGCGCGCTCGCCGAGGAAATCGGGGATCTGCTCTTTGCCGTCGTCAACTGGAGCCGGCATCTCGAGGTCGATCCGGAGGAAGCCCTGCGTGCGGCCAACGCGAAGTTCGAGCGCCGGTTCCGACGGATGGAGCGCCTCGCACGCGAGCGGGGCATGGCGCTCGAGACGCTCGGCGCGGCGCAGTGGGACGCCTTGTGGCGGGAGGCCAAAGGCCAGGGCTAGGCAGGGCTCGCGGGGGGCATCCTATTCAGCGGCGATTCACGGGGGGACGGTTATCGTGCTCGCGGTCCGGGCCGCTCGAGGGCGGCCCGTCGAGGTATGCGTCACAAGGCGGATGCGCGGCGTAAATGAGAGTCTTGCGTGTATGGGTTGCTGTGGCCGTCCTGGCGCTGGCCGGGGGGCTCGCGGCCGCCTTGGCGGGCGGTGTGGGCGCCCAGCCCCCATCCCCCCCGCAGACCGCGCCAAACGCCGTCCGCGTGTCCCTGGGCCAGGCGGTCAAGATGGTCGAGGCGCGGTACAGGGCCCGGGTGGTGCGGGCCGACACCCGCCGCCAGGGCGGACAGGTGATCTACGTGATGCGTCTGTTGGATCGGCATGGACGGGTGTTCACCGTGCGGGTCGACGCCGCGAGCGGTACGATCCTCTGACCACGGCGCGCGAAGACACGGGGAGAACGGGATGCGGGTGCTGGTGATCGAAGATGAGACGACGTTGCGCGAGACCTTGACGGCGCAGCTCACCGAAGCGGGATTCACCGTGGATGCCGCGCAGGACGGGGTCGAGGGGCTGTTCGCGGGCCTGGAATACCCGCTCGATGTGGCCATCATCGACCTGGGACTGCCCAAGCTCACCGGGCTCGAGGTGATCGCGCGGCTGCGCGCCGCCGGCAAGACCTATCCCATCCTCATTCTGACCGCGCGCGACAACTGGCAGGACAAGGTCGAGGGTCTGCAGGCGGGGGCCGACGATTACGTCGCGAAGCCCTTTCACTTCGAGGAGGTGCTGGCGCGACTGCAGGCGCTGTTGCGCCGGGCCGGCGGCTGGGCGAGTCCGGAGCTCAAGTGCGGCCCGGTGACCCTCGATACCCGCGCCCAGACGGTCAAGGTGGGCGAGGCGCCCGTCGAGCTCACCACCTTCGAGTACCGCATTCTCGAGCATCTGATGCTGCGCGCCGGGGAGGTGATCTCCAAGGCCGAGCTCACCGAGAGGCTCTACGATCAGGACTTCGAGCGCGACAGCAATGTCATCGAGGTGTTGGTGGGGAGGCTGCGCCGCAAGCTCGATCCGGAGGAGCAGCTGAAACCCATCGAGACGCTGCGGGGCCGCGGCTACCGCTTCTCGCTCGCGCGCGACCCGGCCGGCTGAAGGGCCGGACGCTCAACGGGGTACGGCGTGCACTCGCTCAGCCAGCGGATCCTGCTGTCGGTCGCGGTGCCCCTGGCGCTGTTCTTCGGCGTCATGATGCTCGTGCTCGACAGCGGTTTTCGCACCCTCACGAGGAACGGCCTGCACGAGCTGCTCGATTCGCAGATCATCACGCTGATCGCCGCCGCGCAGCGCGAGCCCTCGGGCGGTTACGATGCGCCCCTTCGGGACCTCGACTCGCGCTTCGGTACGCCCCGATCGGGGCTGTACGCGCGGATCGCCTCATCGGGTCACATCTGGCGCTCGCCCTCGACGGCCGGTGAGGCCGTGAGTTTCGGGCCGCTGCTCGCCCAGGGCGAGCGGCGATTCTCTTCCACTCTCGTGGACCATCACCGCATGGAGATCGAAAGCCGCGGGGTGTCCTTCGAGGATGCCCCGGGGGGCGGTCAGCCGGTCACCTTCAGCGTGGCGGTGAGCCTGACGCCCTACGAGGAGCAGTTGTGGGATTTCCGCCAGCGCATGGTGCTGTGGTTCTCCGGGCTCATGCTGCTGCTGCTCGCCTCGCTTGCCGTGCTGCTGCGAGCGGTGCTTGCGCCCGTGAGGCGCCTCGAGCGAGAGATCCACGAAGTGGAGGAAGGGCGTGCCGAGGGCCTGGGGGGAGGCTATCCGCGCGAGCTTCGCGGAGTGGCGCGTCACCTGAACGCGCTGCTCGTTGGCGAGCGCAAACGCGTCGCCCGCTACCGCGACACGCTCGGCAATCTCGCGCACAGCCTGAAGACCCCGCTCGCCGTGATGCGCTCGGCGCTTCCCGTCGGTACCGTGCCCGCGGGTGCGCCCCGGGAATCGGTCCCGAGCGATGCCATCGGCACCGAGATCGACCGCATGACCGATATCATCGAGCATCAGCTGAAGCGCGCCGCGGCTTCCGGTGGTGCGATCCTCGGCCAGGCGCCGGTGCCGGTGGCGCCCATGGCCGCGGAGCTGCGCCTGGCGCTGCTCAAGGTCTATGCGCGCAAAGACCTCTCACTGGAGCTCGTCATCGCGCCCGACAGCCAGTTCTTGGGCGATCGGGGCGATCTCATGGAGATGCTGGGCAACCTGCTCGATAACGCCTGCAAATGGTGTCGGCAGCGGGTGAGACTCACGGTGACGGTCGACACGAACGCCGCGGTGCGAGACAACATGACCCTCTCCGTCGAAGATGACGGGCCGGGAATCTCCGAGGAAAACCGCGCGCGCATCCTGGAGCGCGGCGTGCGCACCGATGAGACGGTGCCCGGACACGGCCTGGGTCTGGCGATGGTCCGCGACACCGTGGAGCTCTATGGCGGCGCGCTCAGCGTGGAGACCTCCTCTCTGGGCGGCGCCCGGTTCGACCTACGTCTTCCGGGGCGCTGATCAGGGGGCATCCGGCTCGGTGCGGCGGCTCCGCCGGACACGCGAGTGGGCGAATGCGGGCGCCTCGCGCGGCTCCTCCACGAGGCGCCGCTGCAGGATCTTCATGGCCGCCGCCGGCTCGTCCGCGAATTCAAACAGGTTGAGGTCCTCCGGGGAGATCACGCCGTGACGGCTCAGCGCCTCGAAGTTCAGGATCTCGCGCCAGTAATCCGGGCCGTAGAGGATCACCGGGATGTCGCGAGAGAGCTTGCGCGTCTGGGCGAGCGTCAGGATCTCCGTCAGCTCATCCAATGTGCCGAAGCCTCCCGGGAAGGCTACGAGCGCGCGCGCCAGGTGCGCGAACCAGAGCTTGCGCATGAAGAAGTAGTGAAACTCGAACTGCAGCTCGCGCGAGATGTAGGGGTTGGGCTGCTGCTCGCGAGGCAGGCTGATGTTGAGCCCGATCGTCTTGCCCCCGGCCTCGTGCGCGCCGCGATTGGCCGCCTCCATGATGCCCCCGCCCCCTCCGGAGCAGATCACGTAATGATGCCGGTGGTCGGAAAGCGATGCCGACCACAGCGTGATCAGGCGGGCCAGCTCCCGGGCGTCCTCGTAATAGCGTCCCAGGGGGCCTTCGGGTCTCAGGCGCGCCGAACCGAAGAACACGATGGTCGCGCGCACGCCCTCGCGGCGGAAGCGCTCGAGGGGCTCCAGATACTCCGCCAGGATGCGCAGCGGCCGGGCCGGGTCGCTTTCCAGGAATTCCCACTGCTCGTACGCGAGACCCGGGCCGTCTGGGGAGCTCATGGTCGGCGTGCCTTTTCGAAATCGATGTAACCGCGCTCGATGTCCACGCGCACGAGCCTCACGCGCACGTGCTGTCCGATATCCGCCCCCTCGAACCCGCGCATCAGTCGGCCTTCGACCGCCGGATGCACGATGCGCACCCAGGTGCCCTTGGCCGCCGCGCCGGTGACGATGGCCTCGAAGGTCTCCCCGATGCGGTCGGCAAGCAGCAGCGCCGCGGCGGATTTGGCCACCCGCCGCTCGACCTTGGCCGCATGATCTTCCTGCGCAGTGCAGTGGGCGGCGAGCGACTCCAGAGCACCGGCGCCGTAGGGAGGGGAGTGGCCGGTGAGGGCGGCCTTGACCAGTCGGTGGCTGATCAGGTCGGGGAAGCGCCGGTTGGGGGCGGTCGAGTGGGTGTAGTCGCTCACGGCGAGGCCAAAATGTCCCGGGGAGCGGCCGCCGGGGGGCTCGGCCAGGTATTCGCCCCTGCCGAGTGATTTCACGACCGAGAGCGAGAGGTCCGGGAAGCGCTCGGGATCGGCATGGCGGCGGCGCGAGAGAAAGGCGTTGAGCGCCTGGGCGTCGGCGACCGGAGGGAGGCGCTCGCCGACTTCGGCGGCGAGCTCGACGATGCGCTCCCATCGGCTCGGGGTGCGCAGCACCCGGCGGATCGAGGGAAATCCGTGCTGGTCGAGAAAGCGGGCGACCGCGCCGTTGGCGGCGATCATCAGGTCCTCGATCAGCTCGTGCGCGCGGTTCTTGCGATCGGGGAGAAGGTCGTGGAGCACGTCGCCATCGAATACGGCATGGGTTTTCAGCGTCTCCAGGGTGAGTGCGCCGTGCACATGGCGCTGCTCGCGCAGGGTCCGGGCCAGCTGATCCTGCAGGCGCACCTGGCGCTGCAGCGCAGGGTCCGACAGGGCCGCGGGAGGCGCGGCCGAATCGTCGAGCCAGGCCGCGACCGAGGGGTAGGCGAGCTTCGCCTGGTTGCGCACCATCGCCAGATAGAGGTCCGAGTGCCCGATGCGGCCGTCCGCGCTCACCTCCATGTCGGCGACGAGCGCGAGACGCTCCTCCCCCGCGTTGAGCGAGGTGAGGTCGGTCGAGAGCCGCTCGGGCAGCATCGGGAAGATCCGCGCCGCGGTGTAGACCGAGGTCGTGTTGTGCCGCGCGTGATGATCCACCGCCGAATCGAGGCTGACGAGCGCATCGACGTCCGCGACCGCTACGCGCACTCGGGTGAGGCCATTGGAGAGGGGTTCGGCGACGGACAGCTGGTCGAGGTCGCGGGAGTCGTCATTGTCGATGGACACCCAGGGGAGCTCCAGCAGGTCCCGGACCTGCGGGGCCTCCGCGGCCCGCGCGGCGCCCCCGAGCGCGCTCACCTGGCGCAGCGCGGCCGGGGGAAATTCCGGCTCGAGGCCACGCTCGATCATCGCCACGCGCGCGATGTGCCTCAGGATCTGCCGCCCCCCGCGAGAGCCCGGATGCATTTCGCCGCCCTCCGACCGAGATGTTGGTATCCTAAAGGGGCCGCTCACGGGGGTCAATGCGCGCTGCGTCGCCCATCGCGCACGGCGCTCCGCTCGACTCACCGGCCGGCGGCGGAGTAGTGGAAAACCCGTATTCAAACAGCAGCGCGAAACGGGTGCGATGGACCTCGATGCGCGGCCGGCGCTCGGGCGCACCGGCGCGGTGATTTCAGACCAGGAGGACGGGCCATGCCGACACAACAGCACGAGCAGGACGAGGGGCCGTTGTCGGCCGAGGCGCTCGGGCGCATCGATGCGTACTGGCGCGCGGCCAACTACCTGTCTGTCGGGCAGATCTATCTGCGCGATAATCCGCTGCTGCGCGAGCCGCTCGTGGGCGCGCACATCAAGCCGATGCTGCTCGGCCACTGGGGCACCGCGCCGGGGCAGAACTTCATCTACGCGCACCTGAACCGGCTCATCAGGGCGCACGGCCTCGACATGATCTACATCTCGGGCCCGGGGCACGGCGGACCGGCGCTCGTTGCCAACACCTACCTCGAAGGCACCTACAGCGAGCTCTACCCCGAGGTGAGCCGCGATGAGGCGGGCCTGAGGCGGCTGTTCACCCAGTTCTCCTTCCCCGGCGGCATCCCGAGCCACGTCTCGCCCGAGTGTCCCGGGTCGATCCACGAGGGGGGCGAGCTCGGCTATTCCCTCGCCCACGCCTTCGGGGCGGTGCTCGACAATCCGCAGCTCATCGCCGCCTGCGTCGTGGGGGACGGGGAGGCGGAGACCGGGCCGCTCGCGGCGAGCTGGCACCTCAACAAGTTTCTCGATCCGCGCGGGGATGGGGCGGTGCTGCCCATCCTGCACCTCAATGGCTACAAGATCTCCAATCCCACGGTCCTCGCGCGCATCGAGCCCGAGGAACTCGATCAGCTGTTGCGAGGCTGCGGCTGGACCCCCTTCGTCGTCGAGGGAAGCGATCCGCCACTCCTGCATCAGAGGATGGCGCGCGTGCTCGATGAGGCGCTCGCGCTGATCCGCGAGATCCAGAGCCGCGCGCGCGCCCAGGGCGAGGCGCGCAGCCGCCCCCGCTGGCCGATGATCGTGCTCGCGACACCCAAGGGCTGGACGGGACCGAAGATGGTGGACGGCAAGCCGGTGGAAGGCAGTTTTCGCGCCCATCAGGTGCCGATCTCCGACCCGGCGGCCAACCCGGGGCATCTCGCGCAACTCGAGCAGTGGCTGCGCAGCTATCGGCCCGCGGAGCTGTTCGACGGCGCGGGGTGCCTCAGGGCGGAGCTCGCCGCGCTTGCGCCCGAGGGGAGCAGGCGCATGGGCGCCAATCCCCATGCCAACGGCGGGGCGCTGCTCAACGATCTGCGCCTGCCCGATTTCCGCGACTATGCCGTGCCCGTCGCCGCCCCGGGTGACGCCACGGCATCGGACACCGGTGTGCTCGGCGCCTTCATCCGCGACGTCATCCGCCTCAACCCCTCGACTTTCCGCCTCTTCGGGCCCGATGAAACCCTTTCCAACCGGCTGCAGTCGGTCTTCGAGGCGACCAATCGTCAATGGCAGGGGCGCACGCTCGCATCCGATGAATTTCTCGCCGGCAGCGGCCGGGTGATCGAGATCCTGAGCGAGCACCAGTGCGAGGGCTGGCTCGAAGGCTACCTGCTCACCGGCCGTCACGGCCTCTTCAACTGCTACGAGGCCTTCATCCACATCATCGACTCGATGTTCAACCAGCACGCGAAGTGGCTGAAGGTGACCGCAGGCATCCCCTGGCGCCGTCCGATCGCCTCGCTCAACTATCTGCTCACCTCCCACGTCTGGCGGCAGGACCACAACGGCTTCACCCACCAGGACCCGGGGTTCATCGATCACGTCGTCAACAAGAAGGCCGGGATCGTGCGGGTGTATCTGCCACCCGATGCCAACTGCCTGCTCTCGGTGATGGATCACTGCCTGCGCAGCCGGCACAAGGTGAACGTGGTGGTGGCGGGCAAGCAGCCGGCGGCGCAGTGGCTGTCGATCGATGCGGCGGCCGCGCACTGCACGGCCGGAATCGGCATCTGGCCGTGGGCGAGCAACGATGAGGGGGCGAGCCCGGATCTGGTGATGGCGTGCGCCGGAGACGTGCCCACGCTCGAGACCCTCGCGGCGGTGTCGATCCTGCGCAAGGCGTTTCCCGAGCTGAAGATCCGCGTGGTCAACGTCGTGGATCTGATGAGGCTGCAGCCGACCTCCGAGCATCCGCACGGTCTTTCCGATGCCGATTTCGATTCGCTGTTCACGGCCGACAGGCCGGTGATCTTCGCCTTTCACGGCTATCCCTGGCTCATTCACCGGCTCACCTACCGGAGGCACAACAACGCCGGTCTGCACGTGCGCGGCTACAAGGAGGAGGGCACGATCACGACGCCGTTCGACATGACCGTGCTCAACGAGATGGACCGTTTCCACCTGGTGCAGGATGCCATCGACCGGCTGCCGGGGCTGCGCGATCGCGGCGCCTATCTGAAGGAGGAGATGCGTCACCGCCTCATCGAGCACTCGGCCTACATCCGCCGCCACGGCCGGGACATGCCCCTCGTAGCCGACTGGCGTTGGGCTTGATCCTCCTCACGGTCAACAGCGGCAGCACCTCGATCAAGCTCGCCGCCTTCGAAGCCGGCACGCCCGCCCGGGGCAACGGCGCACCGCGCAGGATCGCCGCCGTGCACCACGAGGCGACACACATCGACCCCGCGGGGGAGCTCAGGGGCTTTCTCGATCGGTTGCCGGGCATGCCGCGGGCGGTCGTGCATCGCGTCGTTCACGGTGGTACGCGCTTCAAGCAGGCAGTGCTCATCGACGATGGCGTCCGCGCGGCCATCACGAGCCTTGCCGAGCTGGCTCCGCTTCACAACCCATTGGCGATCCGTTGGATCGATGCGGCGCGCCGTCTCTGCGGGCCCGATGCCGCACAGGTGGCGACATTCGACACGGCGTTCTATGCGTCGCTTCCTCGCGTGGCGGCGGAGTACGCGCTGCCGCCCGCCATGGGAGTGGATCTCGGAGTGCGGCGCTACGGATTCCACGGTCTCGCCCACGAGGCCATGTGGCTGCGATTCTGCGAGCTCGAGCCGCAGCTGCCGCGGGGCGGGCGGCTGATCACCGTGCAGTTGGGCGGAGGGTGCTCGATCACGGCGACCGACCAGGGGCATCCCAAGGACACCTCCATGGGATTCTCGCCGCTCGAGGGACTGGTGATGGCCACCCGCTCGGGCGATGCGGACCCGGCCATCGTGCCGTACCTGAGCGGTCGACTCGGAGTGAGCCCGGCGCAGGTGATCGAGGCGATGAACCGGCAGGCGGGACTGCTCGGCGTGAGCGGTGGCGAGATCAATCCGGGGAAGCTGCTCGCGGACGGCTCCGAGTGCGCGCGCTTCGCGGTCGAGTTGTATTGCTACCGGCTGCGCAAGTACCTCGGCGCCTATCTTGCCGTGCTGGGCGGCTGCGACGGGATCGTCTTCGGCGGTGGCGTCGGTGAGCACGTGCCGGGGGTCCGCGAGAGCATCCTCTCGGGCATGCGGTGGGCGGGCATCGAGCTCGATGAGCGCGCCAACGAGGCGGCGCGCGGGGTGGAGGGTCGCATCAGCGCGCCCGCAAGCGCGGCCGCGGTGTGGGTGGTCGCGGTACAGGAGGAGCCGCTGATGGTGCGCGCCGCACTCGGGGTGCTCGGGCAGGGGCGCTAGGGGCTCGGGCGCGCCCCGTCGCAGGCGCGGTATGCACGGCGCAGCACGTGCAGCGCGAGCCAGGGCTGTCTCCAGGGTATTGCGCGCAGGCAGGCATAGGCATCGCGCCACGGCAGGCCGCGAAGGGTCCGCCAGATCGACCCGTTGCGGCGCGCCCGCAGAAAGCCTTCCAGAACCAGCGACTCGAGGCCCGCGCGATGGGCCGGAGCCCCGGTCACCGGCTGGCCGCTCAACACCTCGGCGAACGCGCGCGCGAGTTCGGACCCGCAGCGTTCGGCCACCTCGAGCGCGGCCCAGGGCCGTACGTTGATCTCCAAGAGGATCAGCCGTCCCGCTGCATCGCGCATGAATTCGGCGCACGCCATCCCCGACCAGCGCAGCTGGCGCATCAGCGCTGCGGTGTAGGCTTCCATGGCCGCATCACGCACCGAACGTACGCGGATGGAGGGTCCCGTGCCCTGTGGATGACATTCCACGGTCGTCTGGGTGAAGGAGCGCAGCATCTTCCCGGCCTGGAAGACACCCCCACAAAGCTGCCGACGCCCGGCGACGAAGGCCTGCGCGAAGGGTCTGCCCGGGGAAATCTCCCGCAGCGCATCGGTGGCCGCCCGCGCCTCCTCGAGGGAGTGAACGATGCGGACCTGCATGCCGGCGCAGCCGCCCGTGCCCCGCAGGACCAGTGGAAACCCGAAGCGGCGCGCGGCGTGTACGAGTCCTTCCCGCCCTTCGAGGGACATCCATGGGGCAATCGGCACGCCCGCCTCGCTGGCGCACTCATACAGCCGGGTGCGGTCCGTCACGATCTCGCGCTGCCACGGCTCGATGGTCGGATACACCGGCGCGGGAGGAGGGTCGAGCGACCAGAGCCGCTCCAGCAGCGGCTCGCACAGCGGGATGATCAGATCCGGCCGCCTCAGCTCGACCTGCTCGCGCACGAAGCGCTCATAGTCCGGCGAGGTCTCATTCGGAGTCTGAACCTGGTCGCAGTAGTGGCCGAGACCGAGTCGGTCCGGGCGGCCAGTGCTCAGCAGGGTCGTCTGGATGCCCGCGGCGTGCAATGCGGCGATGAGGTATCCGGTCTGTGGCCAGTCGAGGCCCAGCAACATCACGCGCGCGGCCGGCAGGGCCACGGGCTGCGTCGCCACATGCAGGGGATGTGCGCATGGTTGAGCCGCACTCCACACATATTTCGCACCGGTGTCCGCGGACCTCGGGGGCGACGCTGTTATCTGATTCATGGCCGCTCGAGCCTGGGGGGCCAGAAGGTAGGCCGAGCCGACGCGCAGCGTCGTGAGCGCGCTCACATATCCGTCAGCGTCACTCGATCGAGTACCGTCCGGGATGCGCACCTTGCGATGTGATCCGCAATTGCAACGCCGCGGAGACGGAGGGCGGCCCTGCCCGGATCCGGCGGGGCAGAGGGGAGTCGCGCGGGATCATGCAATGGGTCCCCGCGGCGACCGCGGGGACCCTGGCCGGGGATCAGAGCTCGAACTTGATGCCCTGCGCGAGCGGCAGCGCACCGCTCCAGTTGATGGTGTTGGTCTGGCGGCGCATGTAGGCCTTCCAGGCGTCAGACCCGGACTCCCGTCCGCCGCCGGTGTCCTTCTCGCCACCGAACGCGCCGCCGATCTCCGCTCCCGAGGTGCCGATGTTGACGTTGGCGATGCCGCAGTCGCTCCCCGAGGCCGAGAGGTAGCGCTCGGCGGCCGTGAGCCGGTCGGTGAACAGCGCCGAGGAGAGCCCATAGTGGCTCTGATTCTGCTGCGCGATGGCCTCCTCGAGCGAGTCCACCGGAATCAGATAGAGAATGGGCGCGAATGTCTCGGCCTGCACGATCGGCCAATCGTTACGGGCGCGGATCAAGGTCGGCTCGACGAAATGCCCGGGCCCGGGCAGAGCGCGGCCGCCGTGGAGCCGCTCGCCACCGGCGGCCTCGGCCGCAGCAACCGCCGCCTTGAAGTGCTCGACCGAGCGCGCATCGATCAACGGTCCCATGAGCGTCGCCGGATCGAGCGGATTGCCGATGCGCACCTGGGCGTAGGCGTTCACCAGGCGCCGCTCGAGATCCGCCGCAACCGCCTCGTGCGCGAACACCCGCCGGGTGGTGGTGCAGCGCTGTCCGGCGGTGCCGACCGCGCCGAAGAGAATCGCGGGGACGGCGAGATCGAGGTTCGCGGTCTCATCGACGATGATGGCGTTGTTGCCGCCGAGCTCGAGGAGGCTCTTGCCGAGTCTCGCGGCGACACGCTCGCCCACCTTGCGCCCGACAGCGGTCGAGCCGGTGAAGGAGACGAGCGCGACGCGCTTGTCCTCGACGAAGCGCGTGGCGAGGGTGGCGCCGGAGTCGATGAAGAGCTGGAAGATGGGGGGCAGGTCATGCGCCTGAAGGACGCGATTGACCAGCTTCTGCACCGCAATTGCCGTCAGGGGAGTCTTCGGCGAGGGCTTCCAGACCGACACATTGCCGCAGATCGCCGCGAGGAACGCGTTCCATGACCAGACGGCCACCGGGAAGTTGAATGCCGAAATGATGCCGACGACCCCGAGCGGGTGCCATTGCTCGTACATGCGGTGACCGGGACGCTCGGAGTGCATGGTGAGGCCGTAGAGCATGCGCGACTGGCCGACGGCGAAGTCGGCGATGTCGATCATCTCCTGCACCTCGCCCAGGCCCTCGGCGAGGATCTTGCCGTTCTCGAGCGACACGAGCATGCCCAGATCCTGCTTCACGCGGCGAAGCTCTTCGCCCACGAGGCGTACCACCTCGCCGCGCTTCGGCGCGGGCACCGTGCGCCACAGGGAAGCGGTCTGCACGGCCGAGGCGAGCACATCCTCGTAATCCTCGGCGGAGGACGGCCGCACCTGCGCGATGCGCTCGCCCGTGGCGGGATTGTGCACATCGATGAGTTGAGGCTCATGGCCCGTCCAGCCGCGCGCGCCGGACCAGGTCCCGGAGTTGATGGGCCCGAGCTCGAGCCTCGAGAGCAGGGCGCCGATGTCGATGTTGAGACTCATCGGTCAAGCCGCCTTGTTGCTGCGTTGATGGCCGGCCTTGCCGGCGACGACGACCTCTCCGGACACATCCTTGGTGCCGCCGGGGGCATAGAAGCGCCCAAAGCGGTTGGCGAGGATGTCGGTGAGGCGGAACTGCTCCTGCGCCACGAAGCCGTGGTGGCGTTCCGGGTGCTCGAGCACCAGATCGACCACCGCGGTGATGCCGGCGGCAGTGGTCACCTGGATGGCGGACCAGAGCCGGCCTGCGATCAGCTGGGGATAGATCTTGTTGACGTAGTTCTCCTCGCGCAGCTGTCCGTCCTGGAAACCGGTGACGGCCACGTAGACGATGATGACATCCTGCAGCGTCTGCGGCACGGCGTTCTCGAGGATGCGCTTGAGCGTCCCCCGGTCCTGGTTGAGCTTCAGGTCGTTCATCAGCAGGCGCATCTGCTCGCAGTGACCGGGATAGCGGATCGTCTTGTAGTTCATCGATTCCGCATGGATGCCGTGGGTCTCGGCGAGTGAGCCGAGACCGCCCGAGGTGTTGAATGCTTCGTAGAGCGTCCCATCGATCTCGATCTCTTCCAGTCCCTCGAGCGGCGCCACATCGAGGGTGCGGCCATCGACGATCGCCTGGCAGGGGTTGCCGTACTCGTTGATCAACCCTTCGGTGGACCAGGTGAGGGAGTACTTGAGGACGTTGTTCGGGTGCTGCGGCAGCGCGCCGACGCGCAACTTGACCGCACGCAGCTTCTCGAAGTGGGTGATGAGCTCCGCGGCGGCGATGCTGATGAACCCGGGTGCGAGGCCGCATTGCGGCACGAAGGCCCTGTCCGAGCCGGTGGCAATGGCGCGCACCGCGCGGGTGACCGCGACATCCTCGGTCAGGTCGAAATAATGAATCCCGGCCTGGCGGGCCGCCTCGGCCACCGCGACGTTGCAATAGAACGGCAGGCTCGAGATCACGGCGTCGACGGGATGGCTGGCCAGATGGCGATCGAGCGCTTCGCGGCTCTGCGCATCGAGCGCATGGGCCGTGAGGCCCTTCAGGCCGTGCGCCTTGACGACGGCTTCGGCAACAGTCCCGTCGACGTCGGCGAGTTGTACCTGGTAAGCGCCCGAGCTGGAGAGTAGTCCGGAAATCAATGCGCCGATCTTGCCGGCGCCGAGAATGAGTACGCGGTGCATGTAGCCCTCAGGCCTGAATGGTGAAACCGTGAATTTTCCACCTAAGGCCCGGTCCGCGCCAGTCCGTGCTAGCATCAATGCGCTATGCGCTCTCCCGAGACCACCGCCTGGCATGCCGCCAGCTGGCACACCAAGCCCGCCCAGCAGCAGCCGGTGTACGACGATCCGGCCGCCCTCGAGCAGGTGGTGGCGGAGCTCTCCCGGCTCCCGCCCATCGTGGTGTCCTGGGAGATCGAGGCGCTGAGGGAGCGTCTGGCGGCCGCCCAGCGCGGGCAGGCGTTTCTGCTGCAGGGCGGAGATTGCGCCGAGACCTTCGCCAATTGCGAATCGGACTCGATCGCGAAGAAGCTGAAGATCCTCCTGCAGATGAGCCTGGTGCTGCTGCACGGTCTGAAGCGCCCGATCATCCGCCTCGGGCGCATGGCCGGGCAGTACGCCAAGCCTCGCTCGACCGATACCGAGACACGCGACGGACTCACCCTGCCGAGCTTCCGCGGCGATCTGGTCAACCGCCCCGAGTTCACCGCCGAGGCGCGCCGGGCGGACCCGCAGCTGCTCCTTCGGGGCTACGAGCGGGCCGCGCTCACGCTGAACTTCGTGCGCGCACTGGTCGATGGCGGCTTCGCCGACCTGCACCATCCGGAATACTGGGACCTCGGCTTCGTCAAGCATGCGCCCCTCAAGGACGCCTACCAGCGCATCGTGCAGTCGATCGCCGATGCGCTCGATTTCTTCGAGGGCATCAGCGGCAGCGCGGTGCACGAGGCGACGCTGGTGGATTTCTACGCGAGCCACGAGGGACTGCATCTGCTTTACGAGCAGGCCCAGACCCGCTTCATCCCGCGCCAGAACCGCTGGTACAACCTCTCGACACACATGCCCTGGATCGGCATGCGCACCGCGAAGCTCGACGGGGCGCATGTGGAGTACTTCCGCGGCATCTCCAATCCCATCGGGGTGAAGGTGGGTACCGCCATGGACGCCGCCTGGCTCCAGGGACTGATCACCACCTTGAATCCGCAGAACCAGCCCGGGCGGCTCACGCTGATCCACCGGTTCGGCGCCAAGGACATCGCCGCGGCGCTCCCGAAGGCCATCGAGGCCGTGCAGCAGACCGGGCAGACGGTGCTGTGGGTGTGCGATCCCATGCATGGCAACACCGAGACCAGCACCGGGGGCCTGAAGACCCGGCGTTTCGAGAATATCCAGCAAGAACTCGATCTCGCCTTTCGCATCCATGCCGATATGGGCTCGCACCTCGGCGGGGTGCACATCGAGTTGACTGGGGACGATGTGACCGAATGCACCGGAGGGGCGCGCGGGCTCACCGATGCCGACCTGCAGCGCGCCTACCGCTCGACGGTCGACCCGCGCTTGAATCACGAGCAGGCGCTCGAGTTCGCGATGCTCATCGCCGAGCGCAGTCAGAACGCGCGGGCGTTGCGCGTCTAGGCGGACTCGATCCGGCCTGCCGTCCGGGCCCTGCGCCCCCCGCCTGAAGTTCAATTCAGGAATCGGGTAACGGTTTGCCGCTACAATGGGCGGATGCAGTACGACCACATCGCCGTCCCCGCAGACGGACGCAAGATCACCGTCAATCCCGATCATTCGCTCGCCGTTCCGGATTTTCCGATCATCCCCTACATCGAGGGCGATGGCATCGGTATCGACATCACCCCGGCGATGCTGCGGGTGGTCGATGCCGCCGTGGAGAAGGCCTACGGCAGCCGGCGCCACATCCGCTGGATGGAGGTGTTCTGCGGCGAGAAGGCGAACGCACGCTATGGCCAGTGGCTGCCCGAGGAGACGCTGCACGCGCTGCGCGAGTTCGTGGTCTCGATCAAGGGGCCGCTCGGCACGCCGATCGGCGGCGGCATCCGCTCGCTGAACGTCGCGATGCGCCAGAGCCTCGATCTCTACGCCTGCGTGCGACCGATCCGTTATTTCCCCGGTGTCGCGAGCCCCATGGCGGACGCGAGCCTCACCGACATGGTGATCTTCCGCGAGAACACCGAGGACATCTATGCCGGCATCGAGTGGCCGGCGGGCTCGGCCGATGTGCACAAGCTCATCGCGTTCCTGCACAAGGAGTTCGGCGTCACCGGGATTCGTTTCCCGGCGAGCTCGGCGATCGGCATCAAGCCGGTGTCCAAGGAGGGCAGCCAGCGCCTCATCCGCAAGGCGATCCAGTACGCCATCGACAACGACCGCGTGTCGGTGACGCTGGTGCACAAGGGCAACATCATGAAGTTCACGGAAGGCGCCTTCCGCAGCTGGGGCTACCAGCTCGCCAAGGAAGAGTTCGGCGCCGAGGAGCTCGATGGCGGCCCCTGGATGAAGTTCCGCAATCCCCTCACGGGACACGACATCGTCATCAAGGACGTGATCACCGACAACTTCCTGCAGCAGGTGCTGCTGCGCCCCGAGGACTACGACGTCATCGCGACGCTCAATCTCAACGGCGACTACGCCTCGGATGCGCTTGCGGCCCAGGTGGGCGGCATCGGTATCGCCCCGGGCGGCAACATCGGCGAGGGCCTGGCGGTGTTCGAGGCCACACACGGCACCGCGCCGGGCTTTGCGGGCAAGGACCGCGTCAATCCGAGCTCGCTCATCCTTTCCGCGGAGATGATGCTGCGCTACCTCGGCTGGACGGAGGCCGCGGATCTCATCACCAAGGGCGTGGCCAACACGATCGCCGCGAAGGAGCTGACCTACGATCTGGCGCGTCTGCGCGAGGCCATCAAGGCGCCGAAGCGCGAGCTCGCCGCCCGCAGGAGCGTCGAGGAGGACCTGCAGCGTCTCATCCCGGGCGCCACGCTCATGAGCTGCTCGGGCTTCGCCACGGCCATCGTCCGACACATGGATGACTAAATCGGGACGTCCGGCACTGAAGGTCTGCCGCGACCGGACGTACGACCCGGACTGCGCACGCTGCCCGCGGCTCGCGGCGTTCCTGGGGGAGATTCGGGAGCGCTACCCGGATTATTGGGCGCGCCCGGTGCCGTCCTTCGGGGCGGCGGACCCTCGCATCGTGATCGTGGGCCTCGCGCCGGGACTGCACGGGGCCAATCGAACCGGCCGGCCCTTCACAGGAGATTACGCGGGAATTCTGCTCTACCAGACGCTCCACGCGGTGGGGCTCGCCACGGGAGCGCACTCCGAGTCGGCCGACGATCCGCTCAAGCTGCGGAACCTGCGCATCATCAACTCCGTCAAGTGCGTGCCGCCGCAGAACAAGCCCCTGCCGGCTGAGATCCGCACCTGCAATGGGTATCTCGCGGCCGAGCTCGAGGGACTGAAGCACGTGCGGGTGGTGCTGGCGCTCGGACGGGTCGCCCATGACGCCTTCCTCATGGCCACCGGGCGCAAGCGTGGCGCGTTCCCCTTCGCCCACGGCCGCGAGCATCCCCTCGGTGAGGGCGTGCACTTCATCGATTCCTACCACTGCAGCCGCTACAACACCTCGACCCGCCGTCTCACCGCGCCGATGTTCCAGAAGGTCGTGGCGCGGGCCTGTGAGCTCGCGGGTCTCTGAAGGCGACGAGTAGAATGCGCGGATGACCTCCGCCTTCGACCACAAGGCGTTCCTCGCCGCGCTGCCGCGCCGCCCGGGCGTCTATCGCATGTTCGGCGCCTCGCATGAGCTCCTCTACGTCGGCAAGGCGCGCAGCCTCAAGGACCGGGTGAGCTCGTATTTCGTCGCGAGCAACGTCAACCCGAAGGTGCAGGCGCTGGTGCACCAGATCGCCGACATCGAGGTCACGGTCACCAACTCCGAGACCGAGGCGCTGCTCCTCGAGTACAACCTCATCAAGGAGCACCGTCCGCGCTACAACGTCGTGCTGCGCGACGACAAGAGCTATCCCTACATTCATCTCACCGCGAATCACCCCTTCCCACGGCTCGTCTTCTACCGCGGCCCGCGCAGCTCCCCCGGGCGCTACTTCGGCCCCTTCCCGGGCGCCGGAGCGGTGCGCGACACCCTGAACCAGCTGCAGAAGCTCTTCCGCATCCGCAATTGCCGCGACAGCTTCTTCGAGAACCGCAGTCGCCCGTGCCTGCAGTACCAGATCGGCCGCTGCTCGGCGCCGTGCGTCGCGCTCATCACGCGCGAGGCTTACGCGCAGGACTTCGAGTCCGCCGTCAAAGTGCTCGAGGGGCGCAGCGATGAGGTCAACGCCACCCTGCAGGCGCGCATGCTGGAGGCCTCGGGTCGCCTCGATTTCGAGCGCGCCGCGCAGATCCGGGATCAGCTGGCGGCGCTGAAGGCGATCCAGGCCCAGCAGGTGGTGACCGCCGAGGATGAGCGCGATGTGGACGTGGTCGATATCGCCGGGGAGCCGGGTGAGTACGCGGTCAGTGTGATGTTGGTGCGTGGCGGACGCAATCTCGGCACCAGCAGCAGTTTCCCCCGGGCGGCACTGGCCGAGCCCGATGAGGCGCTCGCATCCTTCCTCATGCAGTACTACGCCAACCATGAGCCCCCGCCCGAGGTGTTCCTCGGGCGCAAGCTCGAGGACGCCGAGGCGCTCGGCCAGGCGCTCGGTACTCGGGCCGGGCACACCGTCCGCGTGCGCTGTCCGGCGCGAGGTCTGGCTGTGAGGTGGGTGGAGCTGACGCGGGAGAACGCCGCGCAGGCGCTGAGAATGCGGCTCTCACGCCGGCAGGGGATGGAGGAGATGCTCGCAGCGCTCGCCGCGGAGCTGAATTTGCGTGCTCCGCCCTCGCGCATGGAGTGCTTCGACATCAGTCACACGGGCGGGGAGGGAACGGTCGCATCGTGTGTGGTCTTTGGACCGGAGGGTCCGCTCAAGAAGGAATACCGCCGCTTCAACATCACGGGCGTCACCCCGGGGGATGACTATGCCGCCCTCAGACAGGCCATCGAGCGCCGCTATACCCGGATACGGCACGAGGAGGTGCCGCCGCCCGATCTGCTGCTGATCGATGGCGGCCTCGGGCAGATCGATGGCGTGCACGAGGTGCTCGCCGCCCTCGGGTTCGCGGGGCTCACCCTGGTCGGGGTGGCCAAGGGACCCGACCGGCGCCCCGGGCAGGAGCGGCTGTTCGTCTACGGGGAGCGCGTGCCGAGGATCCCCGAGGCCCATTCCCCGGCGCTGAGGGTCATCCAGCGGATCCGGGACGAGGCGCACCGCTTCGCGATTACCGGCCACCGGCGCAAGCGCGCGCGCCGCTACACCGAGTCCGTCCTGGAGACGGTTCCGGGGCTGGGCCCGGCCAAGCGGCGGGCGCTGCTCACGCACTTCGGGGGCCTGCAGGGGGTGGTGCGCGCGGGGGTGGCGGACCTCGAGAAGGTGGCCGGAATCGGAGCAACCTTGGCGCGCACCCTTTATGATCATCTGCATCCCGGCTCATGAAGGGGAGGGCCCTTGCCCTGGAACCTGCCGAACACGCTGACGTGGCTGCGCATCGCGGCGATCCCGCTCATCGTGTTGCTCTTTTTCCTGCCGTATCCGTGGGCGAGTCCGGCATCGGGCCTGCTATTCGCTGCGGCCGGGATCACCGATAGCCTGGATGGCTATTTCGCGCGCCGGCTCGGCCAGACCTCGCGCCTCGGCGCCTTCCTCGATCCGGTGGCCGACAAGCTCATCGTCGCGGTCGCGCTGGTGCTGATCGTGAGCCGCGACACCCGGCCGCTCATCGTGCTCACGGCGGTGGTGATCATCGGGCGCGAGATCACGATCTCGGCGCTTCGCGAGTGGATGGCGGAGATCGGGCAGCGGCGCAAGGTCGCGGTCTCGCAGCTCGGTAAGGTGAAGACCATCCTGCAGATCGTGGGGCTGTCGATGATGCTCTACCGTCTGCCGCTGAAGGCCTTCCCGACCTATCCGACCGGCGTGATGCTCACCGAGCTTGCGGCGCTCGCCACCCTGGTCTCGATGGTGGCGTACCTGCGCGCCGCCTGGCCGGAGCTGAAGCGCCCGGAGCTCAAGGAGTAGCCGCGCCAGCGTCCGCAGGGAAACTGTGCCTTGACTTCGGGCAGGCGGCCTCTAAAATGCCGCCTCTCACCGCGATGCGGGAATAGCTCAGTTGGTAGAGCGCAACCTTGCCAAGGTTGAGGTCGCGAGTTCGAGCCTCGTTTCCCGCTCCAAAAATCCTTTCTGTACAAAGACTTACGCGGCGACGCCATTTCCGGTCAGGGAATTCTCAGGGAATTTTTCCCGACCCTGCGGCGAGGCCGCCACGCGATAGACGGCGCGCTTCTCCCTGACGGCGTTGTCGGGCTGCGGCTGCGGCTGCGGCTGCGGCTGCGGCACGCGGTACGGAAGCATCATCTCGACACGCAGCACTTTCCGGGCGTGGCCCTTTTGATACGCCCGCGTCATATCCGGGTCCGTGTGCGCCATCAGCTCTTGAACGGCAGCCACTTCGTAACCGGCTGTCGCGTAGAGGTGTGAAGACAGCGCCCGGATTTCGTGCAAGGTCGGCATTTGCCGCACGCTCATCCCCTCGAACAGGCGGGTCTGATCGAGGGCCAGATCCCGGGCTTTGTAGAATGCCTTTGATGCGTAATCGGGGAGCACTTGAGCGGGGTGCGCCATGCGGCCTCCCTCCAGCGCGCCGGCGGCGCGCTGCGTTCGCCGCTCCGGCTCGCGGTGCACGACAAAAGGGCACCCACCGACCCGCAGGCTCGACCGGCGAGCCTCCATGAGCACATTGCGCACATCCGGGTGGATCGGAAAGTCGACGCTGGTTGCCTCCATGTCGCGAGCTTGCGAATCTGACTTGCGGATTGGACTGATGATCCTGTCTGCGACCACCTCATCAAAGCGCAGGTTCACAAGATCGACCCGCCTCAGGGCCAGATGGAACGCCAATGTCATCATCCATCGCAGCCATTGGGGCGCGACCGAATAGATGGCGTTGAACTGTTCGATCGTCATCCGTTGACGACGTTTGCGAGGCAAGGGGTCGACGAACAAATCGTCGACCGGATTCGACAGGTGTGAGGGATACAGGCCGGTCGACTTCGCGTACCGGAAGAATCGCAGCAGAATGGTCCTGAGCTTGCCCTGCTCGAACTGACTTCCCGACGATATCGCTTCGCGAAGCATCTGCGTGTCAATCATCGGCACTTGAATCTTTCCGAGAGCGTCGATGAGGCGTCGGCGTCGCTGACGAAGCAGCTGGGCGGTGCTCGATTTCAGGCTGTAATCCGCTATGTACTTTTCAACGAATTCGCCGAACGCATCCGAAAACGCGACGCTGCCGAGATCAACGGAGGCTTCCAGCCGCGCGGCTTCCTGCTCGCATTGAATTCGATGACGCGCATTCAGCTGAGAGGCGAGTCGGATCGCTTCCTGCTCACCCTTGCCGAGGTTCGCCTTCGCCGGCATCGCCGGATTCCGGTAATAGTACGTGCCATTGTGCGGGTTCAACTCGAGATACCTGGGCAGCAGATTGGTGCGAATTCTGGCCATGTGAGGCGCCTCCGTGGCGGACACGACGAGACGGGGTGTTCTCGGGCATGATACCGCCATATCTGTATAAAAATACAGCCAGCACCCCCGACGGTTCAGCGGGCCGGCCTGAAGGCGTGTATCAACATCCCCGGTGGCTTGACGGAACAGGGTGGTCGTGGCAATTCTCGGGCGTCTCGTGCATTCCAAGCGATTTGAGGCGCTCGAGAGCGCGCCGACAGTGCCCGATGGGTGGGATGGGGAAGAGCCGCTACCCGCTGCGCAGGCAATCGGTGACGCGTGGTGCGATGAGCGCAGGGGCCCGGAACTCCTGGTTCCGAGTGCCGTGACGCCGAGTGAGTACAATCTCATCGTCATGTTGACCAGGCTGATTCGCGTGGCTCGGAAGGATCGCAGGTGAGGGCACAGGACATGAGGCGTCGGCCATCTGCTGATCGACGCTCGGGAGAGAGCGGGGGTTCTCCGATCCATCCCGATGTGATCAAGCTCGGGATGGTGAGTCTCCTGACGGACGTGAGCTCCGAGATGATCTTCTCGGTGTTTGCGATTTTTTTCACGACGGTGGCCGGTGGCTCCGCCGCCTTGCTCGGCGTGATCGAAGGCGTCGCCGACCTGTCGTCCTGCTCACTCGACTATCTCTCCGGCTGGTGGTCCGATCGCACGGGCCGCCGCAAGCCGCTCGCGGTCGTTGGCTATGGATTCTCGACCCTGGCCAAGACCATCCTCCTGGTCGCAAGCTCGAGTGCCGCTCTCGGGGCTTTTCGAGTGATCGAGCGACTGGGAAAGAGCTTTCGGGGTCCGCCGCGAGATGCCTGGCTCGCCTCCGTTGCGCAGCGGCAGGTCCGCGGCCTCTCTTTCGGAATTCACAAGGCGCTGGACAAGTCCGGCGCAATCCTGGGGCCGCTCCTGGCCTACGGGCTGCTGACCGTCCTCGGAGCGACGGCGAGCACGTATCGCGCGTTGTTTCGGATTGCGTTCGTTCCGGCTCTTCTTGCGGTCGTGCTCTTGATGCTGCTGCGCGAGCGGGCGGGAGAGCGCCACACGCACGAGCATCCGTTGGCTGCCTGGAAAGCGCTGAGCTCACGTTTCAGACGGTACCTGGTTGCGGCCGGGATCTTTTCGCTCGGGTATTTCAGTTTCGGATTCCTGCTGCTGCGGGCCTACGATGTCGGGTTCTCGATCAGGGAGACGGTTCTGCTCTACGCGCTGTTCAATGCAGCGTTCGTCATTGCGGCACCCCTGGTGGGGAGGCTGGGCGACAGGATCGGCCGGACAAAAATCGTACTCCTGGGCTACGTGTGCTACCTGCTGATGTGCCTCGGTTTCGCCGCCGCGAGCGTGAGATGGGAGATCATCGCGCTGTTTATCCTGTATGGGATTTTCTTCTCCATCGATGAGGCCCAGAGCCGGGCATTCATTGCAGACATCGAGCCGGAGCGCCGCGCGACCGCCGTCGGCGCATACAATTTCGTAACCGGAGGACTCTACCTGCTCGCGTCGATCATTGCCGGTGCGCTCTGGGCGTCCGGGCCGGGAACGGTGTTTATGCTGGCGGCTGCGCTATCGGCCATTGCGGCCGTCGTGTTTCTGTGGTCGGGGCGGGAGGGTCACCCGGACTCCTGAGATGGAGGCGCCGGACGGGCCGCAGACACCCCAGTGTCCAGTCACCGGCGCTGAAGGCGCGAAACCTGTCCTGGCCTCGGTGGTTCCGGTGCGCCTCGGCGAGAATGCTGCGCGCTATGCGCGCTTCCTGTGCTTCGTCATGGCCGTGGTCTCCAGCGCGGCGGCGGGCAGCGGCTCGCAGTCCGGTCCACAGGCTTCATTGGCGAGCGCGCAGCAGTTCTCGGTCAGAAAACCGACCAGGTCCTGCATGCGCGCGAGATTCGGGCTGTAGAAGAGGTTGCGCCCCTCTCGGCGGCTGGTGACGAGCCGGGCATTGACCAGCTCGCGCAGATGGAAGGACAGCGTCGGGGCAGGCACGCCGAGCCGCCGGGTGAGCTCGCTCGGGGTGTAGCCCTCGGGTCCGCGCTTCACGAGCAGGCGGAACATCGCCAGGCGCGCTTCGGAGGCGAGGGCATCGAGTGCGGCGATTGCGTCCCCTGATTTCATGATTGCAATCATATCGAATTGTCTCGGGCCTGCAAGCGCCCTTGACCGTCTTGCGCTCCACAAATGATTCGATTACATTGGAAACATAGAAATTGAAATGCGGAGCTGCCCGTGAAACGCTTGCATGTGCACATCGCCGTCGGGGATCTCGCCGCCTCCGTTCGGTTCTACTCGGCACTCTTTTCGGCAGAGCCCACGGTGCTCAAGTCCGATTATGCCAAATGGATGCTGGCAGACCCCCGTGTGAACTTCGCGATCAGCCTGCGCGGGGCGACCCGCGGGATCGAGCACCTCGGCATTCAAGTGGAGGACGGCTCGGAACTGAAGGAGGTCTACGCGCGGCTGAGACGCGCCGGGCGGCCGGTGCTCGAGGAGGGCAACACCACCTGCTGCTACGCTCAGAGCGAGAAGAGCTGGATCGAGGATCCCCAGGGTGTCCTCTGGGAGACCTTTCTCACGACGGGTGAGAGCGCGCTCTACGGGGCGGAGGCCATGCTGACCGGGCCGAAGGGCGCGGCCAAATCCGCATGCTGTGCCCCGGGTTGCTGCTCGCCTGAAAACGCATGAGGCCGCGCGTCGCGGCGAGTTCAAGGAGAGGAAGCTGATGTCCCTGTTCGAGCGCTATCTGACGCTTTGGGTGACGCTGTGCATCGCGGCCGGTATCGTTCTCGGCAAGCTGATGCCCGGCATGTTCCACATGATCGCCGCGGCGGAGGTCGCGCAAGTCAACCTGCCGGTGGCCATTCTCATCTGGCTGATGATCGTGCCGATGCTGGTGAAGATCGACTTCGCGGAGCTGCACCGCGTGAAGGAGCACTGGCGAGGGATCGGCGTCACCCTGTTCGTGAACTGGGCGGTGAAGCCCTTCTCGATGGCGTTCCTCGGCTGGATCTTCATCGCGCACCTCTTCCGGACGATTCTGCCGGCGGGGCAGATCGATTCGTACATCGCCGGGCTCGTGATTCTCGCCGCGGCGCCGTGCACGGCGATGGTGTTCGTCTGGAGCCAGCTGACCAACGGCGAGCCGCATTTCACGCTCTCGCAGGTCGCGCTGAATGATGTCCTCATGATCTTCGCGTTTGCACCCATTGTCGGGGTACTGCTCGGGATCGCGGCGATCACCGTGCCGTGGCAGACACTGCTGCTTTCAGTCGTCCTGTACATCGTCATCCCCGTGCTACTCGCCCAGCTCGTGCGCCGGGGCGTGCTCGCCCGAGGGGGGGACCCGGGCCTGCGCCGTCTTCTGGCGTTCCTGCAGCCGCTCACGCTGGGGGCGCTGCTCGCGACGCTGGTCGTACTGTTCGCGTTTCAGGGCACGCAGATCCTCGCCCAGCCGCTGGTGATCGTGCTGCTTGCGGTGCCCATACTGATCCAGGTCTACTTCAACGCAAGCTTGGGCTACCTCCTGAATCGCGCCCTGGGCGAGGCGCATTGTGTTGCGGCGCCCTCGGCGCTCATCGGCGCCAGCAATTTCTTCGAGCTGGCGGTGGCGACCGCGATCAGCCTGTTCGGCATCGCATCGGGCGCCGCCCTGGCGACCGTCGTCGGCGTGCTGGTCGAGGTACCGGTGATGCTCTCGGTCGTGCATATCGTCAATCGGACCCGGAGTTGGTACGAGCGAGGCGCCGTGATGCCCTGCGGTGCCCAGGCCGATGTCCGCGTGAGTGCACCTGATCGCTCCAAGGAGCATGCATGAAGCGTCGAATTCTCTTTCTCTGCGTCGCGAACTCCGCTCGAAGCCAGATGGCCGAGGGATTGGCGCGCGCGCTGCTGGGACGCGACACCGAAGTGCAGAGCGCCGGCTCGCAGCCCTCAAAGGTCAATCCGTACGCCATCGAGGCGATGGCGGAGCTCGGCATCGACATTTCGGGGCACCGATCGAAGTCGGTGGAGGAGATCGATCCGCAAGCAGTGGATGTCGTGATCACGCTGTGCGCGGAGGAGGTGTGTCCCGTCCTGCCGGGTCGCGTCCGCCGGCTGCACTGGCCGATACCGGACCCGGCTTGCAGTGACCCCGCCCTGTCGGCGGAGGAAATGCGATCCCGGTTCCGCTTCGCACGGGATGAGATCCGCGAGCGCCTCGCGGGTCTGACGGAGCTTGTCGATCTTCGGCTGCGAACGGACGACTAGACGCGTTCTGCGAGGCGGGGCGAGCCGCGGGCCGTCGTGCGTTTGGCCGCATGGGTGAGCAGCTCGCCGATGACGATGGCGAGCGGAATGAACTCATCATCGGAAAGGCCGGTGGCGTTGAGCGGCGAATCGCGGATGAAGTGCATCGGAATCCGCGACGCGGCCGGGTGGGCAGAGACGATCTGCGGCACCAACGAGGCAATGTCGATGAGGGTGCGCAGCCCCAAGCGGCTCGAGCTGCGTCTGCGCAAGATCGAAGTGCGCGCATCCTGAGGGGAGATCGGCACGGATTCCGCGGAACGGAAAGCGTCCCGCGGAATCGCCCGCGCCGGAACTCGGTGCCGCATGAGGAAACTTGGACGGCATGGCGTGGTCGAAGCCAATGGTTCGGCCCCTTCGGGCCGGTGATTTCAAGGAGGTCCCCATGCGAAAGAACGTCCTTGTCTTAGCCCTTGCGGCCACGGTCCTGCCGGCACTGGCGCTGGCGGCGCAGCCGGTGCAGATCCGCGTCGACGGGCATTACGCGCCCGTGCGGGAAGTCGTAGAGGTCTTACACACCGCGGTCGGACCGGTGCGCGTACACACCTGGAGCTGGCGCGGGCCGGGTGGCGTCGGCACTTTCCAGGTGTCCGAGAGCCGGGGCGCGGTTCCCGCCATGCCCGTGTGGGCCATGGCGCAGATGCGTGCCTTGCAGACGCAGATGCAACTGATCCAGGCGAGGTTGGAACAGCCGATGCGGGTGTCTTCGCTGCCCGTTCCCGTCGTGTTCGGGCCGCCCGTGTGGCTCGCGCTCCCGGGAGAGGCACCGGTCGAGGTGCGCTACCTGCGGCCGATGATCCAGGGGCGTGTCACGCCATGGCCGGTGAGGATCCTGGTTCTCTTGCCCACGTCGCCTCCGCATACGGCGCCTCCTGCGCCGGCGCGGCCTCGCGGGCACCTCATCTGACTCGGGCAAGCGCCGGGTGCCGTGCGCGGCGGCCCGGCGCTTGTCGTGTACCCTGACGATCGGTGGCGGCGTTTGCCGCGAGATGCAACGCGGCGCCGTTGCCCTGCACGTTCCTCAATCACCGCACTGAGTAGCCCCTTCCCGAGAGACAGGAGGCGTCGGCGCGCAGGTAATCATCCCGCTTCTGGGGAAGTAGCGTAGGCGGCACGCCGCCGCCCGGCAGTGTGGGATCGAAGCCGCTTTGGGCTACCGCCCATCGGTGACAGTCGAATTCGTCCTGAGACTGCTGCGCAGCGGATTGGCCGTTCTTCGGGTAGACGAACAGCCGGTCGCTCGGTGGCGCCTGGGTCGTTGCGGTCTCCTCGATGCCGGCCGGTGGTGCGACGACCTGGTATTTGCCGAGATTGGCGTCCCAGAGGTAGTACGTGTCGTTGGCGTAATAGTAGGGAACCCCATACCGCCATATCGTCGAATAGTAGGGCGGAAGCCAGGGTACGAACACGCCGACGGGCGCTCCCCAGACCACCCATGAGTCATCACGCCATCGATACCAGTCTCCCCGGTGGTACCGATACCGTCCGCCTCGCGGTCCATGCAGGTCCCCGAACGATCCGGGAGGCGGACGGCGAACGGCATAGCCACGGTTATAATAGTAGCGGTTGTTCGAGAAGCGTCCGTCGAAGTGCTGGTGCGGAGCAGCTCGAGCGCGGCCAGCGGGGGGATGGGTACCGGTTTGCCCGCTCGCCTGCTGGCCGGGGGCGGTCCCGATGAATGCAAGGGAGAGAACGGAGGCTGCGATCAGGGACATCCAGCGCCGCGTTTGATGCTTGTAACTCATATCGGCTCCCGTCTGCGATCTCGAGGGGTCCAGGACGATGACTCGGTCAGCGCACTTCATATCCCCTGGCGGACAGACACGCACTGAGCGCGCGGACATAGAAGCGTGCCTGCTCCTCGAGCGCGGCGGCTCGGGCATACTCGGCATTCGATTGCGCCTCCTCCTGCGCCTCTCGCGCCGCGGAGGACTCCGCGATTCCGCCAACAGCCGCGCCTGCGAGGGCGCCCAGGAGTGCGCCTCGTCCGGACTCCCACGGACGGGAGAGAATCGAGCCGATCACGGCGCCGGCCATCGCGCCGGTGAGGATGCCGGTGCCGGGGGGTGGGCCGGAGGAGACCACGACCCGCAGATGGGGTGGAACGTAGGGCGCGCTCGGATCGAACCCGGACTCCTGTACGGCCCAGTTGTGGCACTCATAGCGGTCGCGGTCCTGAAGGTCGGTGGACTGACCGCGCAGGGGGTAGACGAATACACGGGTCTCAGGCTGTGTCGGCGGCCCAACCGGACGGCTGGGCTGGGTGACACAGGCGGCAGAGCCCGCGAGCAGGGCCATCAGACCGAGGGACTTCAGGCTCCGGAGAACTTTCATCGCGTCCACCATGATCGAGCTCCCGCTGCAAGGGGGCGGCTTTCGATGCCCGCTCGGTGACTGTTTAGCGGATCGTTTCGCCGAGGAACATCCGCAGATACCCGGAGCCGTCGTGAATCAGCCCAGACTGCGCTGGCGTCGTACCGCTGTAAGACCGGCGCGGCAGCTTCGCGATATTCTTAAGTATCTGTCCTGATCCCATGATCGAGACTGCCGTAGTAGAACGGTCGCCGAGCTCCGTCACAAACTGCGAGACCCGGTCATGAAAAACCTGCTCGTGCCGGCGGCTGCGGTCGCTGCGCTCCTGTTGACCCTCCCAGGTGAATCCTTCGCTCAAGGCGCCGTGCGGTGGCAGCCGCTGCCGACCGTGGCGCCGGCCCCGGCGGATAATCCGACGACGCCCGCGAAGGTGCGCCTCGGCAAGATGTTGTTTTTCGACCCGCGACTCTCTTCAACGGGCACCGTGTCGTGCTTCTCCTGCCATAACATCATGGAAGGCGGCGATGACCACCGTCCCGTGTCCATCGGTGTCGAGGCGCAGCGCGGTGGGCGGAACGCTCCCACGGTGTTCAACGCGGCATTTCTCTCTGTGCAGTTCTGGGACGGCAGGGCGGCCACATTGGAGGATCAGGCGAAGGGTCCGCCAGTCAACCCCATCGAGATGGGCATGAAGAACTTCGGCGAGGAGATCTCCCGGATTCAAGCGATCCCGGGATATCGTCCCTATTTCGTGCAGGCGTTCGGCCCGGGCAATGTCGTGACCATGGACAATGCCGCGAAGGCGATCGCCGCCTACGAGCGCACGCTCATCACGCCGGGCAGCGCCTATGACCGGTACGTCGAAGGAGCGCACAACGCGCTCACGGCGCAGCAGATCAGAGGAATGAACGATTTCGCCTCGGTCGGGTGCGCTGGCTGTCACCAGGGACCGAACTTCAGCGGGCCGCCGTTGCCCATGGGGCAGGGGTTTTTCGTGAAGTTTCCCGTCTACCCGCAGAGCCCGTACGTGGCGAAGTACGATCTCATGAAGGATCTGGGACGTTACGATGTGACCCACAATCCGGCGGACAAGAATGTCTGGCGGGTCCCCGGTCTGCGCAACCTCCTCTACACGGCCCCCTACATGCATAACGGCTCGGTCAAAACCCTCCCCGAGGCGGTGAGGGTCATGGCCTCGACCCAGCTGAATCGCGAGCTGACGGATCAGCAGGTGAACGACATCACGGCGTTCCTCGGATCGCTCACCGGACCGTTCCCGAAGCAGACCATGCCACGCCTGCCGCCGACGCCGGGGGATCTGCTGGGTCGCTAGCGGGGATGGCATCGCCATGCGCAGTCAGATATTCGCGCCATATGCTCCGGGACGCGTGCCATGCCGGCCATGAACCCCTCCGCCCGGTACGATGGCCTCTCGCAGTTCCTGCATTGGGCGATCGTGCTGCTGGTCCTCGTTCTGCTCGTCATGGGCAAGGTGGGGCTCGTCGATGCCGAGCATCCCGAGAGTGCGGCCTTCATGTGGCACGGGTCTCTCGGGGTGCTGGTGCTCGTACTGGTGGCCGCCAGGGCGATCTGGCGCCTGCGGCGTCCGCCTCCGGAGTTCCCTTCGACGATGACGCGCCTCGGCCGGATCGGCGCGAGGATGATGCACGCCTCGCTCTATGTACTGCTGATTGCGCTGCCACTTTCCGGATGGCTCGCAGCCTCGTCCGAGGGGAGCAACGTCAATTTCTTCAATGTTGCAACGCTTCCACGCTGGGGGGGCTCCGTGACCGCCGATCGAGGGTCGGCCGCGGCGCCCCGGACGCGGGCGGTAGCGGAGTCGGCGGAGGGTCGCGAGGATCTCGCCGAGGAGGCGCACGAGCTCCTCGGGGATGCGCTCATCATTCTGGCCAGCCTGCACGTGCTCGCGGCGCTCAAGCACCAATTCATCGACCACGACGACCTCATCCGCCGGATGCTGCCGGCCGTGTGGCCGAGAACCCCGGGGACGAGGTCGACGGGCGGATAGATTCGGTCCTCGCCGCTCAGTGAGCGGAAGGCGGGTGGCTCAGGCTCGAGCCTGCGCAGGGTCAAGGCTGCACCGCAACGCGCGACCCGTCGATGAGTTCGTTCGGCGGATGCTCGATCACCTTCTCGCCCTGCTCGAGTCCTGAGAGGATCTCGACCGCCTCATCGCTGCGGTGCCCGATGCGGATACGGCGCAGTCGTGCGCGACCCCGGTCGATGACGAACACGCACCAGTCGCTGCCGCATCGGAAGATGGCCGATAGGGGTGCTTGAAGCACATGCGGGGAGCTCCAGGTGATGATGCGCGCGATGACGCGGTATCCGTCTCCCAGCGAGCCCGGCGAGTCGACGAAATCCAGGATGACATTGGTGCGCTTCTCCTCGACCCCGAGCGCCGATATCTTCGTGAATCCGTACGGTTCGACCCGCCGCACTCGCGCGCGCAGCGGATGATCTCCGCCCCACCCGAGCAGGAGCGCCGGCATGCCGGGTGCGACCCGGACCGCCTGGGAGGAGAGCATTTCCATCACGACCTCGAGGTGCGCGAGATCCCCGATGGTCAGGATCGGTGTTCCGGAAGGAATGACCCGCTCGCTCGGCTCGAGGACCCGCAGCACTCGCCCCGCGGCGGGTGCGTGGAGCGTCACGAGCGTCGCGCCTCCAGAGTGCGCTTCGCCCAGGGCGGAGAGCGCCGCGCGTGCCCCCCGCAGTTCCGCCGCAGCGGACTTGGCGCGATGACGAGCCGCCGTGACTTCCAGGCCCAGTGTGGCCACGGCGGTGCGTGCCTGATCGAGAGCCTGTTCGGAGGCGAGCCTCTGAGGGACGAGCGCCTGCAGACGCTCGTTCTCGCGCCGCGCGTGTGCCAGGTCCTCGAGAGCACGATTCAATTGTGCCTGCGCGCCGCGTTCGCTCGCTGCGGCGGCATCCACTCGGGAAGTGGCTTCCTCCCGCTCCCTCGCGCTGAGTGGGACCGGGGCCAGCGTGGCGACCGCCTGTCCTTTCACGACCGTGTCACCATCGCGAAGCAGTACGCGCAGCAGCCGGCCTGCAACCGGAGCGGCCACCACGTACCGGTCATGTGAGCGAGTCTCAGCCTGGTCCTCCTCGGCCGTCTGCAGGGGACCGACATGGACGGTACCGATCTCGACGGGGACCGGTCGAGGTCGAAGCGCGATCACCGAAAGCGCCCCGACCGCTACGGCGGCGATGACGAGAAAGAGCGGTCCACGTGCGATCTTCAAGGGCTACTCCCGAGCTTTGAGCACGGCGATCAGGTCGAGCCGCGCGATGCGTTCGGCGACGATGCAACCGGCCGCCGCGGCCGACCCCAGCGTCACGAGGGATGCGAAGCCGAACGTCGCTCCGGTCAGCGTGAAGGGCAATCGAAAGAGCTCGCGGTCGAAGGCCGGAACGAGCAGCCGGCACAGCAGGGCCCCGAGTGCGCACCCTGCCGGAATCGCCACCAGGGTCAGCAGCACCTGTTCCCCGAGCAGCAGCTGACCCACCTCCACGCGGGTGAAACCGAGAACGCGCAGACTCGCGAGCTCGTTGCCTCGCTCCGAAAGGGCGATGCGTACGCTGTTGTACACCACGCCGGCGACGAGAACGATGCCGAAGGCGGTCATGACGATCGTCATGAGGATGAAGCTGCGATTCATGATGTCGCGGATCGTCTCCAGCGTCGCCGAGCGGATCGATACGGCGGCGACGGCCGGTGTGCGCTTGAGCGAAGCGAAGAGCTCGGGCTCGCGGCGCGTGTCCACCTGCAGAACGGCGCCCGAGATGGGCGCATCCTCCCCGAGCAGTCCCGCCAGCGCGTCCGCGTCCATGTAGCCATTCATGCCGATCGGCTCGTCCGAGAGTCGCACGACGGTGGCGGTGAACTCTCGTCGCCGACCGTCGAGCTGTTCCACGGTGAGGTGGTCACCCGCGTCGACGGCGAGCAGGTGCGCCAGCTTGCGGGTCAGTACCAGACCTTTGGGCGGCACGTCGATGCGCCTTCCGCGGGCATCGATCAGCTGTCGCAGCGTTCCGGAGGGCGGCAACGCCAGAACCGAGACTCGCTTTTCGCGGTGGCCTGCGCGCAGGAGCGCCGGCATGGCACGGAAGGGCTCAACGCGCAGGACTCCAGGCAATTCCCCGAGACTCGTTACCGCCCCTCGCGAGAGGGCTTCGTTGAAGGTCACGGTGATGTCTTCGCGCTCTGCGGCATTGAAGTGCACGGCCATCAGGGCGTTGACCGCATCGAACATGAAACGCCCGACCACCACGGTTGCCACCGCGGCTGAGATCCCGAGGATGGATAGCGTGGCGCGCCATGGGCGCCGGGCGATGTTTCGCAGAATGGCTTTCGTCACCGTGTCGAGCCGACGCATGAGCCCAACTCGATCGAGCACCCCTGCCCTGAAGCTTCGCGGTGGCTCGGGACGCATGGCCTCGGCAGGCGGCAGTCGGACGGCCCTCCACACCGCGGTGAGAGATCCGCCGAGGGCGGCGCCGAGCGCGATGGCGAGGGCAAAGCCGAAGAGGGAGGGGCTGAGCCGGTAGCGCAGGATGGGGAAGTGAAAGTAGCGCTGATAGACGCCGATCAGCGCGGCACCGAAATATCCGCCCAACGCGAGTCCGGCGAGCATCCCGAGCCCCACGATGAGCAGCGCAAACTCGAGATAGTGCAGGCCGATGCGGCGGTCGGAGTATCCGAAGGCCTTCAGGAGCGCGATCTGGCTGCGCTGGATGGCGATGAATCTCGCGAGCAGCGTGTAGACGAGGAATACGGCAACGGCGAGGAAAATGGCGGGAATGTAGGTGGCATTCACCTCGATCTCCCCGAGCTCGTCGGTCAGGAACCGGTTGGAGGGCTGATCTGCCCGCCCGTACGCCCGGAAGCCTCCATAGGGCGCGAGCAGCCGATCGAGTGCATCGATGACATCGTTCGAGGAGGCTCCTCGCGCCAGAGAAAGACTCACATCGTTGAACGCCCCTTTCATGCTGAACGCGGTGGCGAGCCCTTCCGCGTTCATCCAGAGCACGCCGAAGCGCTTGTTGTCCGGAACGACCATCCCCGGGCCGACTTCGTATACGTACTCCGGTGAGAGGGCGAGACCGACGATTCTGAGCACCTTCCAGCGCCCATTCAGCACCGCTCCGATGCGGCTCCCCAGGGACAACGCGTTGGCGCGCGCGAAGGTCTGGCTCGCCACGATCTCCTCGTCGCTGCGAGGGGAGGGATATCGGCCCGCGGTGAGGTGCAGACGGTTGACGCGCTCGGCGCCTGCGACCGCGCCGGGCAACGAGATCAGCCGCCCTGTCGCGGGCTCCGCGAGCCCCGGTACGCTCAGGGTGACATCTTCGACCACTCGGGTCTGGACTGCCGCGACCCCCGGAATCAGGCGCAGCGAGGCGGTGAGCGAATCCGGCGCGCGCTTGAGACTGGCGAATATGTCGGCAAATCGGTATGTGGCGTAATAGTCGGTCCGCGCACGCGCCAGTGACTGGTAGGTGCTCACCATCGTGACGAATGCGCCGATGCCGACGGTGACGACGAGAGCCGTCGCGATCACCTGGCCGCGCAGGTGCCAGAGGTCCCGGATCAGGGCCCGATGCAACCGGCTTACCAAGAGATCGCCTCCGATGAGGCCCGGTGCGGATTGAGGCGCACCTCGGCGATGCTGCCACTGCTCAAGCGCACGACGCGGCTCGCCATTTGAGCGATGGCCGCGTTGTGGGTGATGACGACCACGAGTGTCCCGAGCTCCCGATTGGCTTGCTCGAGAACCTCGAGAACGCGCTTGCCGGTCGGATAATCGAGCGAGCCCGTCGGCTCGTCGCAGAAGAGCACATCCGGCCGCTTGGCGAGGGCGCGTGCGATCGCGACGCGCTGCTGTTCGCCTCCCGAGAGTTGGGAGGGGAAATGACGGAGGCGGTCCCCGAGTCCCACGCGCTCGAGCACTTCGCGCGGTGAGAGCGCGTTTTGGGCGATTTCGGTCACGAGCTCGACATTCTCGAGCGCGGTGAGGCTCGGCAGGAGGTTGAAGAATTGGAAGACGAAGCCGACGTGCTCACGCCGATACCGGGTGAGTGCGCGGTCATCGGCGCCGGAGAGAAGGTGATCCCGGTAGCGCACCTCGCCGTGGGTCGGGGTGTCCAATCCGCCGAGAATATTGAGAAGGGTGGATTTGCCGCTGCCGGATGCGCCGAGGATGACGACGAACTCTCCATCCTCGAGCTCGAGATCGATTCCGCGCAGCGCATGCACCTCGACCTCACCCAGGCGGTAGGTCTTGCTCACCCCTCGGGCCCGCATGACCGGCTCGGCAGTGCACGAAGTGCTCATTGTCCGCAGGGATCTCCGCGATGCGGCGTGCAGGACCCGGCATTGTAGCGTGCAGCCGATGAGTGCTGGCATGCGGGTCAGCGCCCTCAGCTTGCCTTCTCAGGCGCCCGGTATCGATGCGTAAAATCCCCTATCCGGACAGGTCACCGCCGATGGAAGCGCGCCGGCGCCACGCTTTCTCGAGCTCCACGGCCGCGACCACGATCAGCGCCGGGATCAGGCAGAGTCCGAGCTGCGTGGCGCTGAGCGCCACGGTGGCAAAGAGTGGGTGCAGCGCGGGCAGGTACACCACGGTCAACTGCAGCGCGGCCGAACCGAGTGCCGTGAGGAACAGTGCCGGGTTGCCCGGCGTTTCCAGGGAGAATAGGGACACACGCTCGGAGCGGATGGCGAGCACGTGACCGATCTGCGTGAAGCACAGGGCGGTGAATGCCGCGGTGCGCCAGGCCTCGGACCCGGTATGCACGTCCCAGGCTTCGAGGGCCAGGATGAGCCCCGCCATGAGGATCCCGATGAGCAGGGCGTGCATCCCGAGACCGCGCGCAAACAGGCTTTCCGCCGGTGGGCGGGGCGGCCGGCTCATCAGGTCCGGCTCGGCGGGCTCGGAGGTCAGGGCAATGCCGGGCAGGCTGTCGGTCACGAGATTGATCCACAGGATCTGGATGGGCAGCATCGGGATCGGCAGGCCGAGCAGCGGAGCGAGGAAGATCGCCCAGACTTCGCCCGAATTCGTCGTCAGGATGTAGCGGAGGAATTTGCGCAGATTGTCGTAGATGCGCCGGCCCTCGCGCACCGCGCCGACGATGGTCGCGAAGTTGTCATCGAGCAGCACCATGGCGCTCGCCTCCTTGGCCACGTCGGCGCCGGTGATGCCCATGGCGACGCCGATGTCCGCCCGCTGCAGGGCCGGCGCGTCATTGACCCCATCGCCGGTCATCGCCACGATCTCGCCGCCCCTTTGCAGGGCCATCACGATGCGCACCTTCTGTTCCGGTGCGACTCGGGCATAGACGCGCACCTCGCGCACCCGCTCCGCAAGAGCAGGGTCGCCGAGGGCGGCGAGCGCTGTACCGGTGAGGATCTCGCCGCCTTCGGCGAGAATCCCGATCCGCTGCGCGATGGCGCGCGCGGTCATCGGATGATCGCCCGTGATCATGACCGGCACGATGCCGGCCGCATGACAGGTTTCGACCGCCTCCCGCGCCTGCGGTCGCGGCGGGTCGAGCAAGCCCACCAGGGCGAGAAAGGTCAGGTCGGTTTCCAGCTCCTCATCGGAGGGCTGCGCTCCAGCGGCCCAGCGGCGCATCGCAAACCCGAGAACACGCATGCCCTCGCGCGCCATGGCGTCCGCTGTCCGCAGAAGGGCGTCCCGATGGGCCGGCTGCGTGGCACCGTGGATCAGCTCGCTGCGGCAGAGCGGGATGAGCATCTCGGCGGCCCCTTTGGTGAATGACACGTAGCCTCCCTCTGGGCAGCGATGCACCGTGGTCATTCGCTTGCGGTGCGCGTCAAACGGGAGTTCCGCCACTCGAGGGGCATCGCGCTCTGCCGCATCGCGGGCGAGACCCATGTGATGCGCCGCCAGGAGCAGCGCGACCTCCGTGGGGTCGCCGTACGGCTTTCCAGAGGCGTCGAGGTTGGCGTCGTGGCTGATCGCCATGGCCAGAAGAAGCGGCTTGCAGGTGGTGCCCGAGCCGGAGGGGGTCTGCATCGAGCCGTCGCAGTAGTAGGATTCGACGCGCATCCGGCTCGTCGTCAGGGTGCCGGTTTTGTCGGAACAGATGTAGGTCACCGAGCCGAGTGTCTCGACCGCGGGCAGGTGCCGCACGAGCGCCCGGCCGAGGGCCATGCGATGGGCCCCCAGTGCGAGTGCGATGCTCACCACGGCGGGCAACGCTTCCGGGATGGCGGCCACGGCGAGGCTGAGGGCGGTCAGAAGCATCGGCACCGCCGGCTCGCCACGGAGAATGCCCGCGATGAACACCAGGACGCAGATCAGCATGACGAGGACGGCCAACTGACGGCCCAATGCGTCCAGGCGCCGCTGCAGAGGGGTCTTGGGGCGCTGGTGCTCGACGAGGAGCGAGGCAATGCGTCCGATCTCGGTGCGCATGCCGGTGGCGACGACCACCCCGATGCCGCGCCCGGCGGAGATCGTCGTGCCCTTGAATGCCATGTTGGTGCGGTCGCCCAGCGTGGCTTCCCGATCGACCGGCGCCACGGTCTTGTCCACAGGAACCGATTCCCCGGTGAGCGCCGCCTCGTTGACGCGCAGTCCGGCGGCTTCCATCAGGCGCACGTCGGCCGGAGCAATGTCGCCCGCCTCGAGGATGAGGACATCGCCCGGGACCAGATCCGCCGCCGGGATGACTTCAGGCTTTCCCGCACGCAGCGCCTTGCTGGTCGGCGCCGCCATCTTGCGCAGTGTCGCCATGGCCCGTTCCGCCCGTATCGCCTGGAACGTTCCGAGGGCCGCATTCAGCAATACCACCGCCAGGATCACGATCACGTCCGAAATCTCGCCGATCAGTCCGGAGACGACCGCGGCGCCGATGAGCACCAGGATCGTCACATCCGCGAACTGCGCGGCGAGCAGCTGCGCCGCGGAGCGCCGCTTCGGCTCCGCGAGGACATTGGCGCCCTGCAGGCGGCGCCGGGCGGCGGCCTGCGCGGCGCTCAAGCCTCCCGGTGCGCTTTCGAGCGCGGCGATCACGTCCGCGACGCTCTGGTGGTGCCAGAGAAAGCCTTGAGGAAGGTCATTGGTCACCCAAGCCTTGTCGCAGTGAGGCCGGACCGCCGCAAGTCGTTACTTTCCCCGAGGCTCGGTATACCTACGGATGGACAGCGTTGGTGGGGCGGGGCAATTTGACGGCACAGGGCCTCATCGATCCACGCGCAGAGTGATCGCGATATGAGTCAGATGTTCGGCACAGATGGGTTCCAGGTCGCCCGTTGGCGCAGACGGGTCTCGTTCGCGGTGGCGCTGATGTTGCCGCTCCTGCTGGCGCTCACGGGTTGTGAGACCCTGCAGGTGGGCAGTGATTACGATCGCACCACGACGTTTGCGACCTATCACACCTTTACCTGGCTGCCGCGAGACAACTACGGCATCGCCAACCCGTTGGTGATCGAGCAGACGCGCGACGCCATAGAAAGCGCGCTCGAGCAGAAAGGCTATCGGTACGTGGCGGAGGCGGGGCAGGCGGATTTCGCGGTCGATTTCACCCTGGGCTCGCACGAGCGAGTGGATGTACGCACTTATCCCAGGCCCTATGGGGGGCCGTGGGTCTGGTACGGACCACGCTGGTGGGGGTACCCCTATTGGGGAACCGGCGTCGATGTGTATCGATATCGGGAGGGAATCCTCGCGGTCGACGTGTTCAATGCCAGGACCCATCGGCCGGTCTGGCATGGCTGGGCCAAGAAGCCCCTTTCCCGGGAGGACATGGCGCACTCCGCCGAGCCCATACGCAAAGCGGTCGAGGCGGTTTTGGCACGCTTTCCTCCGGGTTGAGTCCCGCTTGCGGGTGCATCGATAACCGCACGGCGTTCACGTAGGACGCAGCGGAGCATGCAAAGACAGTCAAACAGTGCCAGGGCGTTGTCGCGCAAGGGCGCACAGGCTCTGGAGAGCGGTTTCGAGCGTCTGCTCTTTGGAGCCCGCTGGCTCCTTGCCCCGATCTATGCGGGGATGGCGCTTGCACTCGGGGCGATCGTCGTCGTATTCGTCCGAGCCCTGTTCGATGAGCTCGAGCATCTGGGAACCCTCACGGGCGAGCACGCCATCCTTCTCGCCCTGACGCTCATCGATCTGTCGCTCGCCGGAAACCTGCTTCTGGTGGTGATGTTTGCGGGCTACGAGAGTTTCGTCTCGCGACTGCATATCAGCAACCACGTGGATCGGCCGATCTGGCTCGGCACCATCGACTTCGCGGACCTGAAGCTCAAGGTCATTGCCTCCATCGTGGCGATCAGCGCAATCTCGCTGCTCAGATCCTTCCTCCTGCTCGGCGATCCGGCGGCCGTCGTGTATCCCAGGCGGCTTTTCTGGATGGTCGTCATCCAGTTGACGTTCGTCGTGTCCGGAGTGCTCCTCGCCACGATGGATTGGATTTGCCCGCGCAACCGGCGCCGTGACCCGGGCTCGTGAATCCCCGGGGCGCGAGCCCGTCCCGGGGAGATGCGCGCGTCCGGAACGCCGAGCGAATCAACTTCGATTCTTTCTTTTGGAGCGGGCACGCAGCCTTGACATGACGGTGCGTCTCAGGGGCGGTATGTCGAGGGCGATGAACAGGCCGCCCAAGGGAATCATCCAGAAGCCGAGGATCGGTAACAGTCCGAAGAGTCCGGCGACGATGAGCAGCAGCCCGAGCACACTGCGGATGCCGGGAGGGAGCTTGCGATCCGCCCAGATGACGATTCGATGCATCCAGGCGGTGATGCGTCCCCGCGCGAGACCGCTCCGGGGGTGTCGCCGGCCCTCGTGGGGCACCGTGAGTCCTCCAGGGAAAACGATCGAGCCGATTCGAGGTTAAGGAGGCATGCCGCGCGCGGGTATCGGGGGAAATACCCACCGTCTGGGGTCTCGCCCGTGGTGCGGGGCGGTTCAGCCCGTTCGCCGCCGGCCCATTCGATCAGGAGGCGGACGCCTGGGTAAGAGAGCTCGCCAGGGCCCGTTTGAAGGGCCGGACCCGATCCCCGATGCGCACCAGCGCCTGGCGCGCGAGGCGGGCCGGCAGTCGCTCGTCGGTGTAGAGGCCCACGAGGGCGTTGGTTGCGCCATAGAGCGGCAGCGTGGCGCGCCGGTGGCCTCGCTCGTAAGGGGCGAGAACGGCGGGGGCGCCGATGTCACGGCGGTCGAACGCGGCCCGGTCGATCTCGCGGGCGAGCCGCACCGCGCCGCGCAATCCCAGATTGAATCCATGGGCGGTGACGGGGTGCATCCCGACCGCCGCATCTCCCACCAGCGCAAATCGCGGTCCGGTGAAGCGATCCGCCAGCACGGCCACGAGCGGATAGGCGAACACCTCGCCCGTGCGCCGCATCCATCCCATCCGACTCCCGTAGCGACGCTCGACTTCGATGTCGAAGTCCATGGCGTCGAGCTCCTGCAGCCTCCGGGCCTCGCTCCCGGGGAGCGTGATCACGGCGGAGGAGCGGTTGCCCCTCAAGGGCAGCAGCGCCAGCGTCTGTCCGTGATCGAACCACTCCGAGGCGACCTCCCCGTGGGGCTTTTCGTGCTCCATGCGGCATACCAGCATGGTCTTGCCGAAGTCCCGGGAGCGGGCCGGGATGCCCGCCATGCGGCGGACCTCGGAGAAACGGCTGTCCGCCGCCACCAGCAGGGGCGCGCGAAGGACTTGCCGGTCCGAGAGCGTCACCCGGACCCCGGCAGGTTCCCATCGCGCCTCCGACACGGAGGTGTCGGCGAGGAGCGTGACGTGATCCATCCGCCGCACCGCCTCGCAGGCGGCGCGGCGGATCAGGTGGTTCGGAACGAGATAGCCGAGCTCGCCCGCACCGCCGTCGAGGTGATCGATGCGCATGCAGCGCGCGGAGGCGCCGTTGAAGACCCGGACATCGGTGATCCGCGAGACCTCATCCGCTGCGATCCCCGGCCAGATGCGCAAGTTCTTGAGGGATTGCACGGAAGCGTGTGTGAGTGCGATCTCCCGGCCGTCGAAGGCGGGATCGCAGAGGCTCTCGAGCGGCTGACGGTCGATGAGTGCGACGCTAAGGCGGCGGTTCTCGAGGGCCGCCGCCAGGCACAGGCCGGCCGGGCCGGCGCCTGCGATCACGATATCGAAGCGCCGCTCAGAGCCTTCTGGCCTCACGAGTTCGGACATGTCACCGCACGGAGTCGGACAGGGCGAACTGGAAGGGCCAGGCGTTGAGGGAGATCAGCCCGTGAAGCGCGCCGGCCTCGATCGAGACCTGATCCGCGAAATGCGTCAATCGGCGCAGCAGCCGCTGCAGCCGCGGTACGTCGGCGGCATGGATTTCCTCGAAACGAAGCGTGATTCTGCCGGGTGTGTCGTTGAGGTAGGCGCGCAGATGCCTCGCGGTGCGCCTTACGCGGGCCGGGACGGCCCGCAGGGAGAGCGCCAGTGCCGGCGTTCCGTGATCGCTCGCGCTGTGGCCGACGGTGACTTTGCCCGCGCCGCAGCGTCGCAGGGCCTGCGCGAGGCGTGCGAGGCGGGTGTTCCATAGCGCCGGAGCCTGCAGCACCGGCTCCACGAGATGCCTTCGGGCGTAATCCTGCATCGACAACCCGACGATCCAGTCCCCGATGGTCGAGGGAATCTGCCAAGGCTTCGCGAACGGGAAGCTGCGCAGGAAGTGCCAGACGCGAAGCGGACCTCCCCGCAGCACGCCGCGCCAGAGCAGGCGCGCCAGGATGCCGAGGCTTGTAGCGGCCCCGTATTCCGTTCCACCCGGGGCTCTGCCGAGGAAGCGGTTCTTGTGGCGGATGCGGCCGGCGATCGCCCCGTTCGCGAGCAGCCGCTCGTACAGGCGGCGATAGCCGCTGAGGAGTTCCTCGCGGGACATGCCGAGGGGCACGACGTTCGTATCCAGCTTGGTGTTGTCGCCGTCGTTGTCCGTGACGTGCAGCCGGTTGGCGGCGCGCAGCCGCTCGTAGAGGGGCGTGCGCGGCATGGCATTCAGCAGGCCGATCATCGCCGTCTGGATGCCCGAGCGCAGAATGAATTCGTACTGACGCTCGAAGGTGGAGACCGTGTCGTTGTCGAAGCCGATGATGAAGCCGGCCAGCACTTCGATGCCATGCGCGTGGATCCGTCGCACCGCCGTGAGCGGGTCCTCGCGCATGTTCTGCAGCTTGTGCGTCTCGCGCAGGCTCGCCTCGTCGGGGGATTCGATGCCGATGAAAGTCCAGGCGAAGTGCGCCTCCCGAAAGAGGTCCATGAGTTCCTCGTCCTGGGCGAGGTTGAGCGAGGTCTCGGTGCCGAAACTGAAGGAATAGCGGTGTCGCTTCTGGTAGTCGATGAGGAATCTGAGCAGGCTCTTGGCGACCTTGAGGTTGCCGATCAGATTGTCATCGACGAAGAAGATCTTCCGCACCCCGTGCTCGCGCAGGATGTCGAGCTCCCGGCCGATCTGCTCGAGGCTCTTGTGCCGGGGTTTGCGGCCGAACATCACGATGATGTCGCAGAACTCGCACATGTAGGGGCAGCCGCGCGAGAACTGCAGGGTCGCGGTTGTGTAGAGCGAGAGCTTCAGCAGATCGAAACGGGGCGTCGGAGAGGTGCGCAGATCGATCGTGTCCTGCTCCCGATAGAGCGCAAGCGCCGATCCGGCTTCGAAGTCGGCGCAGAAGCGCGGCCAGATCCGCTCCGCTTCGCCGCAGATCACCGCATCGGCCAGGCTTTCGTAGTGCTCCGGGCAGAGCGAGGCGTAGCTGCCTCCGGCCACCACGAAGTGCCCCCGGCCACGATAGTACTCGAGCAGCTCGCGCTGCCGCGGAAACTGCACGCCCATGCCGCCGATGCCGATCAGATCCGCCTCCGGCTCGAGAGGCAGGGGCTCGACGTTCTCATCGACGATGCGGACTTCCCAGTGAGGAGGGCAGAGCGCAGCGAGCGTTGCGAGGCCAAGCGGTGGATTGACCGCGCGCCGCCCCGACAGCACCTCGCTCACCGCCCAGCGGAAGGTCCAGAAGCTTTCCGGGGACTTGGGATTGATCAACAGCAGACGCATGAGGTTCGGGGCTCGAGGTCGGATGCGTCAGCCTAGCCCTGCCCAGGGAGGGAGTTTTGATCTCGATCAAATATGCGGGGCAAGCAGCGCGAAAACCGCGACGATCGCCAGCTGCGCGAGGGGATAGAGGCTCGCGTGATCGAAGAGCCTCGCGGCCTCGCGATGCTCGTGCGAGCGCATGAGCTGAAAGCCCGGCCGCAGCAGCAGAACCACGCCCGCCAGGGCGCTCGTCGCCAGATATGGCACGCCGAGCGCAAGGGGTGACATGCGCGGCAGGAACAGGCTGAGCACAACGGTGAGCGTGAGGGCGAGAGCGACCAGCCTGCCCGCCACGCGCGGTCCGAAGGCGAGCGGGATGGTCGCGGCGCCGACCCGCTTGTCTTCCTCGACATCGTTCCAGTCCGCCGGGATGTTCTGCCCGCCGATTTCCCAGCACATGAGCCACGCGAGCAACAACAGCAGGAGCGAGGGCGAGGGGTGCGGAGTGACGACGAATACCGCGGCGAGCGGGCCGGCGGACTTGACGAGTCCGCTGACCAGCGTGCGCCAGTAGGTGACCTTGAGCAGCAGGCAGTAGAGCACTTCGAGCGCGGCCGCGGCGAGCACGATGATCAGGAGGGCGGGGTTCAACAGGTAGGCGCCGAGGAGCGTGAGCGCGTACCAGAACGCGAACCAGGCGATGCCGCTGCGCATGGAGAGGATGCCTTGCGCGAGCGGATGGCGCATGTCGGATGCCTCGAGCGAATAGCCTGCGTTGATCCCCGCGCCGGCGAACTTCTCCCGGTCGATCCTCACGCCGATGAGATCGTTCAGGGCATAGATGGCGGTGTAGCCGGCACCCGCCGTGAGCAGCGAGAGCAGCAGCACCGGCCATGAGGGGAGATGTCCGAGCCAGAGCAGGGCGACGAAGCCGGGCATGGCGGCATCCACGATGCCGTGCTTCGATCGGGATAGGGCCAGGAATCGCCGCATCGGAATCTCACCTTTTCTTGATGAAGCAGGCCATGTAGTTGACGTCCGCCTTGCCGGGGGCCACCCGGAACCGCCCCGTCAGCGGGTTGTAGAGGAGGCTTGCGATGGCGGTGAATTCGAGGCCGCTCCGCTGCGCCCACTCGCGCAGCTCCCGCGGGCGGATCAACTTCCGGTACTGGTGCGTCCCGCGCGGCAGGAGTCTGAGTACGTACTCGCCGCCGAGGATGGCGAACAGAAACGCCTTGAGCGAGCGGTCGATGGTCGAAAAAAAGGCCTGCCCGCCGGGCTTCAGGAGGCGCGCACAGGCGGCGATCACCTCGCTGGGCTCGGGCACGTGCTCCAGCATTTCCATGCACGTGAGGGCATCGAAGCCGCCTTCGGCCTCCTGCGCGATCTGCTCCACGCTCATGTAGCGGTAGTCGATCCCGAGGCCGTGGGCGGCGGCATGCCGGCGGGCGGCTTCGAGCGTCGGTTGCGACAGATCGATCGCGGTCACTTCCGCGCCCGCGTGGGCCAGAGCCTCGGAGAGAATGCCGCCCCCGCACCCCACGTCCAGGATCTTCGGCCGGGGCAGCTCGATCTGCCCGAGGATGAATGCGCTGCGCAGCGGGTTGATGACATGCAACATGCGCATCGGTCCCCCGGTGTCCCACCACATGCGCGAGACCCGGTCGAACTTCGCGATCTCCTGCTGGTCAGCGTTCGAGAGCAGGTTCATGGTCTGCGCATGTCCGATCGTGAAGCGCGGTGATGGAAGACTCGATCTCCTGCCGGGTGATGTCATTCAGGAAGACGCAGTGGCCGATCGAGTCCGGCATGGGCGAGCGCTGCAAGCCGTTGCGGTGCTCGATGCGCTCGAGGAGGGCTTGCCAGAGGATCTCGGCATCGAGAAGGCTGATGTCGAGCGGGAGTCCGAGCGAATCGATCAGGCAGAAAATCCGCGCCGTTTCGCGCTCGGACAGCAGGCGTCGTTCTCTTGCGATCAGCGTCGAGACGGCGATGTCGAGGAGCACCGCCTCACCGTGCAGCAGGCGTGCTTCGTGGCGGGATTCGAGCCCGTGGCTGAAGGTGTGCCCGAAATCCACCTTGCGGGACAGGTTATCTTCGAAGAGGTCCGGCTCGAGTTCCTCCAGCATTCCCGAGATCGCACGCTCGAGGATCATTCCGCCGGCGGGGTTCTGGAAGCGGCTGACGATGCTCTCGGCCCCATGCGCCTCGAGCAGCTGGAACAGACCGGAATCCTTGATGATCGCGAGCTTGAGGATTTCACACACGCCATTGAGGATGTGGCGGTGGGGCAGAGTCCGCAGGAACTCCTTGTCGAGCAATACCCGCAGCGGAGGCTCGAAGCTCCCCAGGCGATTCTTGTGGCCGTCGAAATTGATGCCGGTCTTGATCCCCACGGAGGCATCGACATAGCCCATCAGGGTCGTCGGGACCTTGATGTGCGGCACACCGCGCCGGTAGCAGCTCGCGACGAACCCGACCACATCGGTGAGCACGCCGCCGCCGATGGCGATGATGGGCTCATCCCGGCGCCGGATCGGAAAGGCATCGAGTTCGCGCAGAATCTCGAGGTAGCCGTCCATCCTCTTGCTGCGCTCGCCGCCGGCGAAGAAGACGATCCTGGCCTCGATCCCGTGATGCGCGAAGTAGGCGTACAGGTCATCGGCGCAGTGGCGCGCGACGTTGCGGTCGATGACCACGAACCGGCGCCCCTGCTCGAGCCTGCCGACCGAGAGCAGCGCACGGTTCTGCGGCTCGAAGAGCCTGGGGGCTTCGAGGATATCGTAGGCGATCGGGCGGTTCTGGCGGATGCGCCACCGGGTGAGGCCTTCGCTCATACCGCATCCATCCAGGTGGATCTGGATTCCAACACTTCGCGGGCGACCTCGCGGGCGAGCTCGAGGCTGTGGTTGCGGTAGTTGCCGCACTGGTCGATGCGCGCGTACGGCACGGCGAGCGAGCTGCGGATGCCGGTGAGGATGTCCTGCAGCACCCGCCGGATCGTCCAGGCGCGGCCTTCGTTGAGGAAGGTGAGATAGAAGCCGGTCTGGCAGCCCATGACGCCGACGGACACGAAATTCTCCGGCAGCTCGCGCTTGAGGCCCTCGAGGAGGAAGTGCTCGATGGAATGCAACTCCGTGGCGGACAGCTCCTGGTCGGCGTTCGGGCGCCGGATGCGCAGGTCCACGCAATAGACCACGTCGCCGTTGCGGCCGGGGCTGGCGGAGCGCAATTTGATGCTCGGCGCCTTGAGCAGCCGGTGATCGAGCTCGCCGATGGTCTTCGGATCCCAGCCGAGGGCTTCGACATCGATCATGGTGGGTCCTGGTTGGTCGGTGGGCATCTTCGGCCGGCGCGCACGAGACCCCTAGCGGGGCGTGTCGGTGAAATTCGCGAGGTGCCGGTGGCTGTCCCGAAGGGCTCTCTCCCACGATTCGACATGGTGATAGAGCTCCACCGAGGCGTACCCCGAGAACCCATTGCCGGTCAGCGCGCGGAAGCTCGCGGCGAAATCGAGCGTCCCTTCCCCGGGAATCTCGTGGAAATGCACGATGCCGGTGCGCGTATTGGCGACCATCCGGTCGATGAGGGGCGGGCTGCGCACGCCGCGCAGATGAGCGATCACCGGTCTGGCGCGCTCGAGCACCTCGTAGCTCAGCCCCGCGACGGAGATGAGGTAGGTGAATATCTCATCGTCCAGGGGCGATGCGCCGGCGTACAGGCTCGGATAATCGATGTGGCGCGGCGCTTTGTGCACTGCCGCCCGGGCAAGCAGCGCGTCGATCCGTCGCCGCCGCGCAAGCCCCGGCTTCGCATCGCAGAAATAAAGCGGATGGTCGCGGTCCACGAGCAGATAGTCCGCGGTATCGGGGAAGTAGACGAGCTTCGCCGCGGCATCCAGATCGAAGGTCAGGTCTTCGGCGTCATTCTCGATTTTCAGGTTGTAGCCCTGCCGGGCGTCCGAGACGTGCAGGTAACGGGTGGCCGGCGCCGCCTCGGCGAGCGCTGCGATGTAGTTCTTCTCGGAACAATACGCGTGGCAGAGGTCCACGTGCAGCCGGAAGTGCGGCGAATCGATCTGCTCGATCAGCGCCAGGCCCTGTTCCATCGTCTCGATGAGCATGCCGGGCTCGGGCTCGATCAGGAGCGTGATGTCTTCATCATCGCGGATCTCTCGCAGGCACTCCTCGATGCCCTCCAGCAGGAGCAGGTGTGGATCCACCGAGGGGTGACTCACGTGCTCCTCCCGCAGGAAGCCGCTGCCGAAGGTGACCAGCGGCGCGCCCAGCCGGCGGGCGAAGTGGATGCCGCGCTTGATGAGGTCGATGCGGCGCTTGCGGCCCGCGAGGTCGAGCGACATCAGCGACGGTTCGTGCGGCCGGGAGGGGGTGAAAAAATGCGAGGCGGTCGCGATGCAGGCGGGCTTGAGGTGGGCGGCCTCGAGGCGTTTGCGGATGGCCGCCAGGGCGTCATCGTCGATGTCGAAGGGGTTCAGCTGGCGGCGATGGAAGGAAATCTCGACTCCGGAGTAACCTGCGCGGCCCACTGCATCGATGGCGTCCAGGATATCGAGATCGGTCAAGCCGAAGGTGCAATAGCTGAGCTCGAGTGCGCCCATCGGCCTAGGCCCGCACGGAAGAGGCGCTCGAGGGCGCGCCGCTCGAGCTTTCGCTTTCCAGAGAGTGGGACGAGAGTGGGCGGGACCGCGAGGGATCATCCGCCCGCTGGTGCGCGCCGCGGCTCTGCTTACGGTGCCATGCGGCCGTCAACAGCGCCCTGGCGAGGCACAGCCGACCGCGCAGCAGCACCTGTTCCGGCGTGCTCCTGCGATAGAGCGTGGCGAACTCCGTGAGTCCCGCCAGCAGTCCGCGCGCATCCCGCACGATTCCAGCGTGCGTCCACATGAGATGACGCAGATCGCCCCAGACCTCCGCATCGAACTGCAGAGCCGTCTCGTCCAGCGCCATGTCGGGTCGTGCGGCGCAGCGTCTCGTCGACTCTCTCTTGCGCGAGAGCGCGCCGCCCAAGCGCCGGCCAAACACGGCAGCCTCGAGCAGGGAGTTGCTCGCCAGGCGATTTGCGCCGTGGACCCCGCTGCAAGCCACCTCGCCGCAGGCCCAGAGTCCGGGCAGACTCGTATGCCCGTCCACGTCCACCGCAACGCCGCCCATGTGATAGTGCGCCGCGGGGATCACCGGAATGGGATCCAGCGCCGGGTCGATGCCGTGCGCCTGACACAGGGCGCTCACCTGCGGAAAGGCGTGGCTGTCTGCGGACACGATCCCTGTGGCATCGAGCCAGACACGGTGCCCCTGAGATACTTCGGCCCACACCGCGCGCGCGACGATATCCCGCGGCGCGAGGTCGCCGGCCGGATGAGCGTCTTCCATGATTCGCCGGCCGCGTGCGTCGATGAGCGTGGCGCCGGCCCCCCGAAGCGCCTCGGTCACCAAGGGGAGGGGGTCTGCCGCGCAGGCGAGCGCGGTGGGATGAAACTGGACGAATTCGAGCGCCTGGAGCCGCGCGCCGGCTCTGAGGGCCATCGCGAGCCCATCGCCGCACGCGGAGGTGGGATTGGTCGTATGCAGGTAGAGCTGGCCCATGCCCCCGGTCGCAAGCACCGTATCGTTCGCGCGCAAGGCGACGGCCCCTCCACCCGAGGAGACTGCGACGACCCCGGAGACTCCGGCAGGGTCGCGCATCAGCGATACGGCGGTGAGCCCGGTCAGCACTTCCACATTCGGGGCGGAGCGCACCGCGCGATAGAGTGAATCCGTGAGCGCGGCGCCCGTTGCATCTCCCCCGACGTGCAGAACCCGTGCCCGGTCATGCGCCGCTTCGCGGTGCAATGCCCAATGATCGCCATCCCGGTCGAAGCGGACACCGTGCGCCTCGAGCCAGGTGATGGCAGCCGGGGCCTCGCGGCACAGCAGCATCACGGCCGGCGGCCAACTTTCGCCGGCTCCGGCACGCAGGGTGTCCGCCGCGTGCAGCGCCGGGTCGTCATCCTCGGCGACCGCGGCGGCGATGCCCCCCTGCGCGAGCGAGCTGGCGGTCAACGAGGGCGGGGTGCGCGGACACAACAGTGTGACCCGACGGCGGGGGCTGGTGCCGAGCGCCGCGGCGAGCCCGGCCAGGCCGGCGCCCACGATGAGGACATCGGTATCGGTTTCCTGCACTTCACACTCCCGGGGGGCCGGCAGGGCCCGAAGCGGCGGGATCCGCGGACCGCACCCGAGGCGATGCCGTCAGTTCCATCATGCGCAGAACCGCTCTGCGGGCGCCCGCGGCCACCTCCTCCGCCACCTCGACACGCGGCTCGAGGCGCTCGAGGCAGTCGCGGATGTTGGTGAGCGTGATGCGCTTCATGTGCGGGCAGAGATTGCACGGACGCAGGAAGTGAATCTCGGGATAGAGCACGGCGACGTTGTCCGCCATCGAGCACTCGGTCAGGAGCAACGCGGATGCGGGGCGGCGCGCTGCGAGGCGCGAGATCATGCCCGCCGTCGACCCGACATAGTCCGCCGCCTGCTGCACTTCCCGCGGACACTCCGGATGGGCGAGCACATAGGCGCCCGTGAGTGTGCGGAACTCGGCGACGTCGGCCGCCCGGAAGCGCTCGTGGACTTCGCAATGACCGTGCCACGATATGATCTCGACCCGCGTCTGCGCGGCGACGTAGCGGGCGAGATATTCATCCGGCACCAGAATGACACGCTCGCTGCCGAGCGCCTCGACGACCGCGACCGCGTTGGCCGAGGTGCAGCAGGCGTCGCACTCGGCCTTCACCGCCGCTGAAGTATTCACATAACACACCACCGGCACTCCGGGGTGCCTGCGGCGCAGCTCACGCACGTCTTGCGGTTGGATCGCCTCCGCGAGCGAGCAGCCGGCCTGTGTGTCGGGCAGGAGAACCGTGCGGCCCGGATTGAGCAGCTTCGCGGTCTCCGCCATGAAGCGCACGCCGCACATCACGATCACATCGGCATCGCCCTCGGCCGCCTCGCGCGCGAGGGCGAGCGAATCACCCCGCAAATCCGCAACGCCGTGAAAGATCTCCGGGGTCTGATAATTGTGGGCGAGGATGATCGCCCTGCGCTCGGCTTTGAGGCGCTCGATGTCCCGGATGAGGGGCTCGAACAGCAGCCACTCGGGCTCGGAGAGCGCGCCCCGCAGCCGCTCATAGGTACTTTCCGCAATATCGCGGCGGGCCGGCGCACGGCCGCTCGCGGCTGAGACGTGCGAAAATGAAGGGGTCGGCACGGCCATGGGCGGCACTCTAGCGCCCATCGCCGGCCGGAATTTGATCCGGATCAATCGAGGCCGCCATGGAATCGACCAGCACCGAGCTGTCCTGCGGCAGCTGCGCGCTGTCGCGCATCTGCCTGCCCGCCCACCTCTCCGCACGGGAGACCCGCATCCTAGCCGGCGCCGTAGAGCGTGGCCGGGAGCTGCAATCCGGTGCGCGACTCATCCGGGCCGGGGCGCGAATGGACGCCTTGTACGTCGTGCGCAGCGGCTCAGCTAAGAGCTGCGGCGTGATGAACGATGGTGAGGAATACGTGCGCGCATTCAACCTGCCGGGTGAAGTGGCCGGCCTCGAGGGATTCGCGGACGGCCATCACACCTGCGACCTGGTGGCGCTCGAGCCGCTGCGCTATTGCCGCATCCCCCTCGGGCGTCTCGAGCGGCTGATGGAGACGCTACCGGGCCTCAGGCGCGAGGTGCTGCGTCTCCTCGGGCAGTCCCTCGAGGAGGCGCAGCGCATGCGCACCGAGGTGAGCATGGTCGATGCGCGCGGACGGCTCGCGAGTTTCCTGGTGGATCTGTCGCGCAGACTCGAGCGGCGCAACCTCCCGCCGATGCATTTCAGGCTCAGCATGAGCCGGCGAGACATCGCCCGGCACCTGGGGCTCACGCTCGAGACGGTGAGCCGCTCGCTCGGTGCCTTCCGCAGCGCAGGCTGGGTCGAGGTGCGGGCGCGCTACATCAAGCTGCTGCAGCCGAAGGCGCTCGCCGCGCTGCTTGCGCACTAGCGCCGCCCCGGGGCCGCCGCTCAGCCGGGCGGGATGCTCAGCGGGGTGGCGCCGTTGCGCCGGCGCAGCGTCTGCACGAGAGCGTAGAGGACGCCGAGGGCGATCCAGGATCCGCCGAGGATCTTGGCCATGGGGTCCATGCCGTAGAGGACATAGAGAATCACCCCGAGACCGGCGAGCGGGCAGATCAGATGCCGAAACCAGGCGCCGCTGCGCTTGCGGAAGTAGTAATGGTAGGCGACCGCCACGTGCAGGAGCGCGAAGCTGGTCAGGGCGCCGAAATTGACCACACGGGTCAAGTCATCGACGCGGTGGGTGAAGAAGAGCCCCACCAGTAGCGACACGCCGGCTACGAGCAACGTGCTGACGTACGGCGTCTTGTAGCGTGCGTGCACGGTTGCGAGCACCGCGGGAAGCTTTCGATCGCGCGCCATGGCGAAAAGGACGCGCGAGACCGCGGCCTGGGCGGCCATGGCATTGGCGATGCCGAATGAGATCACGATGGCGAGGATCGCCGTGATGCGCAGCGCACCCCCCCCGGCGCGCGCGGCGATCGCATAGAAGGCCGTGTCCGCGGAGGAAAAACGCATCCCGCGGGCGAGATCGGCGGCGATCCAGGTCTGCACCATGAACAGCGCGCCGATCAACACGAGTGAGAGCACCGTGGCCCGGGCGATGGCATTGCGCGCGCCCGTGCTCTCCTCGGACAGCGTGGAGATGCCGTCGAAACCCAGAAAGGACAGAACGGCAATGGAGGTGGCGCCCGCCACGGTGGTGAGTGAGAAGTGCTGCGGATCGTAAAGGGGAGCGAGCGTCAGCCGGCCGGCCCCCTGGCCCTTGTAGAGGGCGATCGCCCCGAACAGAACGAACAGGGCGAGTGTCAGGAGCTCCAGGGCGAGCAGCATCTTGTACAGGCGCGCCGTGACGCGCACGCCGAGCACGTTGGCCGCCGCGTTGAGCGCGACGAACCCCACCAGCCAGGCCCAGGCGGGTATGCCTGGCAGGAGCGGCTGCAGGGCGAGCGCGGAGAAGAGATAGAGCAGCGCGGGGACCAGGATGTAGTCGAGGAGAATGAGCCAGCCGGCGAGAAAGCCCACCGTCTCGTGCAGCCCGCGCTGCACGTAGGCGTATACCGACCCCGCCAGCGGAAATGCCCGGGACATGGCGGCATAGCTGAGCGCGGTGAACAGCATGCCCGTCAGGCCGATCAGGTACGCCAGTACCACCATGCCCTTGGCTTCCTGCCAGACGAAGCCAAAAACCGAAAACGGCGCGATCGGCACCATGAAGATCATGCCGTAGACGATCAGATCGCCCAGGGTGAGTGCGCGATCGAGTTGATCTTCGTAGCCGAACTGCTCGAGCGACATGTGATGCCTTCAGCGGGGGAAATGAGTGCCGGCGCAGTCCGGCCGGCGGAATCTGGCGGCGGTCCGGTTCATGATACAGTAGCCTCGCCGCGGCTCCAGCTCCAGACCATGACGCACCGCCACACGATCCATGCTCAGCACTATGGTTGGGACAACAGTCTCGCGCCCGCGGTGCGCATCGCGCCGGGGGAGTCGCTCGAATTCGAGGTGCAGGATGCCTCCGGCGGCCAGTTCTCCCCGACCTCTCTCGCCGCGGACGTCGCGCGCCTCGATTTCACTCGAGTCAATCCGGTGGCCGGTCCGGTGCATGTCGATGGGGCCGAGCCCGGGGACATCCTCAAGGTGACGGTGCTGTCGTTCGCACCCTCCGGATGGGGTTGGACGGCGAACATCCCGGGCTTTGGGCTGCTCGCGGAGGAATTCCCGGAGCCAGCCCTGCACCTGTGGCGCTACGATGAGCACGCGCTCACGCCCTGCGCCTTCGGCTCGTGGGCCAAAGTGCCGCTGAAGCCCTTCGCGGGCACGATCGGGGTGGCTCCCGCGGAGGCTGGTTGCCACAGTGTCGTGCCGCCGCGCCGGGTCGGGGGCAACATGGATCTGCGCGACATCGCCCGCGGCAGCGAATTGCATTTACCGATCGAGGTTCCCGGGGCGCTCTTTTCCGTGGGAGACACCCACGCGGCGCAGGGTGATGGGGAGGTCTGCGGCACGGCGCTCGAGAGCCCGATGCGCGTGGCGCTTCGCTTCGAGGTTCTCAAGCAGCGCCCGCTCGCGTTCCCGCGCCTGATCACCCCGGGACCGGTCACGCGCCATCTCGACGGGCGGGGCTATTTGACGACCACCGGCATCGGCCCCGATCTCATGACTGCTGCGCGTGATGCGGTTCGCTCGATGATCGATTGGCTGGGTCGCGACCACGGGATTCCCGCGAGCGAGGCGTATCTGCTCTGCAGCGTCTGCGGCGACCTGCGCATCAGCGAGATCGTCGACATGCCCAACTGGACCGTCTCCTTCTATTTCCCGCGGATCGTCCTCGAGTAAGCGCGTCAGCGCGAAGACTCTCGGACGCCTCGGCCCGCTCAGCGCCCGTGGGCGGGCGGGGCATCCGGCATCAGCACCTCGGCGCTCAGGTGGGTGCCGAAGGTGAGCTGGTGCGGTACGCAGTTCGAGGCGTAGCGGATGTCGCGCGTGGTGAACAGCGGCAGGAAACTCTCCTTGAACTGTTCGATCAGTTCGCAGTTGCCCTGTTCCTCGAAGCCGGCGTTGCCCGGCATGAGCACGACCTTCTGCCAATGCGCGGCGACCGCGGGGCCCGCCTTCCGGCCGTGTTCCGAAGCGGCCGGGACGAGCACCTGCATGGTCACCCTCACGCCAGGGAAGGGCTCCACCCCGACCAGACTCACGCAACCCTGTTCCTCGACCTTCAGATCGCCGGCGCCGAGCTTGGAGAGCATCTCGTGGATATTGTCGCGCAGGCCGTCGCAGGAATAATGGGTCGTGAAGCCCTGGTAGAAGAAGCTGATGTGGCGGGGCACCCATACGGCCTCGACACTGCCCGGGGCGGCCGCCAGCGCGGAGACGGTGCCGAGCAGGACGCCGGCCATCGCGGCGGCGAGCCATCGTGTAAGGAATTTCAGGCGCATGGAGGTAGGCTCCCGAGGTAATGGCGGGGTGTTCTCCCCTAAGCGATCAACGCGCCCATCCGGCCACGGTTGACACTCCGCGCGCGGCCAGCGCGCTCCCGAGGCCGGCCAGGCGCGAGGCGGGACGGGTGAGGAAGGCGGAGGAGTGCAACCACCGGGGATCGGGGTAGTATCCGACCAGCACCGTGCCCTGGCGGATCAGTTTGACGAGGGCACCCTCTACCTTGCGGCTGAGCGCGAAGCAGCCCCAACTGCGCCCCATGCGCCCGTGCGCCTCGGCGAACTTCCTGCTGACATACCACGCGCTGTGCATGACGATGGCGCGGCGGTAGGCGTCGCCGTTGAATCCTGGATCGAGTCCATGCAGGCGCAGCGAATAGCCATGCTCGCCGTTGTAGGTGCTGCCGGTGAGGTACACCCCGAGACTGCTGGCGTCCGAGCCCGGCTGGTTGGAGAAACGGGTCGCGGAATCCAAGCCGCTGCCTTTGCCGTGGGCCACGTAGGTATAAAAGAGCACCTTCCCGGTCTGCACGTCCGCGACGGCCAGGCGCTTCTTGGCCGAGGGTAGGGAATAGTCGACGATCGTGACCAGCGGCTTATCGGTCAGATGTTGCTGCCGGACGTGCAGATAGGCGTTGAGCGAGGTCAGGATGGCCTGGGGGCCGATATTGGGCGCCTGCGCATGGATGGTTGCCACGAGACGCTCGAGAGCGGTTCCGGCGCGGGCTGTCACGTGCACCGAGAGGGCGATGAAAAACGACGCGGCAGCCACCCAGGCGGCGCGGCATTGCGTGCGAATTCGCGGCGTCGCGATCGCGGATGCGGATGGAATATGCATTGGCCTGAGGTATGAAAGCACATTCGATCATTTGCCGCACGAAACCTTCGCCTTCCCGCTGGCGAGACCCTTTGCGCGACATGCGCGCTTCACCTCGACCTTGGCTGGATGTGGCGGAAAGACCGGTGCCCGGCCGACGATGAGGACCGGTGGTCCGTCTGTGATCTCATGGAAACCCCCATCGTCTACGTGGGGGGCGATCGCCCATTCGAACAGGGTCCGGGCGTCCTCCAGGATCGGTTTGCGCGGGTAGCCGTAACTCTCCTTCTGCATTTGCTCGTCGTAGAGTCCGATGCATCCGTGGGAGGCCGCGTAGCCCGGCACGTCGCGTCCGTGGATCCACACGGCGACCCATTGCCGGGTAATGAGAAATCTCAAGCCGTAATGCATGGGATAGGGCGTGTCGCCCCGGGGCAGATCATAGAGCGAGGAGCTGTGCAGCCGGTCGTAGGCCGTCACCCGGAAGAGCCCGTCGGGCGTGCGGCGCTCGGCGATGCTGTCATTGCCCGAGGTGATGGGAAAGGACATGACGAGTCTGCCGTGGTCATAGGCGCCCAGGAACTGCTCCGCGAGGTTCACGAGGATGAACTTGGGGTCATCGAGCGCCGCGGCGAAGCGCTTCGGCATGGGCGAGAAATGCTCCACCTGCTGCAGGTCCTTCGGGACCTTGATGCGCACGCCCGGATAGATGTGCCGCCGATCGATGCGGTTGAAGCGCAGGACATCCGGCCAGAGAGACCCGAAGAGTCTGGTCAGCGTGTCGCGGCGGTTGATGCGATGGCAGGTCCAGGCAATGCCGGCATCGCTTGGATAGTGGATCCTGCAGGTATCGGGCACCGGTTCCGCGAGCGCCACGCGGACACATGCCAAGGTGAGCACGGCCGCGAGCCAATGCGCGCAATACGATGCCGTCCGCCTCAGAATGAACCTCCGCCGTCATGACCCAGACCACACCGTGGCGCGGCCGGATGCGCTTCACGGGACCGATCTACGACAGAATTGGCCGAGACCGGCCGGGCCGCAATGGGCAATATTACCTACCGCATATTTACCGGACTCGGCTCACGCCCGGCGAGCGGTATATAGTTCTCCATCCATGGCGCCCCCGTTTTCCAACCTCCCCGCAGCGGCCGACGAGGCGCGGGTGCCGGATTTCCGCTCGCTGTTCGAGTCGGCGCCGGGACTCTACCTGGTGCTGAGGCCGGATCTCGTGATCGTCGCGGCAAGCAATGCCTACCTCAGCGCGACCATGACGCGGCGCGAGGATCTGCTCGGCCGGGGGATCTTCGAGGCCTTTCCAGACAACCCCGAGGATCCGGGCGCGACCGGCGTGAGCAATCTGCGCGCCTCGCTCGAGCGGGTGCGCGACACCGGCAGACCCGACACGATGGCGGTGCAGAAATACGACATCCGCCGCCCGGAATCCCAAGGCGGCGGATTCGAGGAACGATAATGGAGTTCCGTCAACTCCCCGGTCCTGGCAGGAGAGGGAGGTCGGCTCGAGCACATCATCCATCGCGTCGAGGACGTCACCGAGTTCGTGCATCTCAAACAGCAGGGTCTCGAGCGGGATCGCCTGGCCGAGGCGCTCAAGGTGCGCTCCGAACAGATGGAAGCGGAAATCTTCCTGCGCGCGCAGCAGCTGCAGAAAGCCAACGCGCAGCTGCGCGCCGCCAACGAGCGGCTCGATCAGCTCGATCAGCTGAAGACACAGTTCGTCGCCAATGTCAGTCATGAGCTCAGGACACCGCTTGCCCTCGTCATCGGATCGGCGGCGAGAGCGCAGCGAAGGACAGGGACTCCTCAGGGGGGGCGGGTGTCCGCCTCGGCAGAGGTCAATGAGCGAATGAGACGCAGCAACTCCTCGGCCTTGACGGGCTTGCTGGCCATGCGCAGTTCGGGATCGCGAGGCAGCTCACGGATCGCGGTGGACGTGTCTCCGGTCACGAGCACGGCCTTCAACGGGGCCCGAAGCACCTCGCGCAGGGCGCCGATGACCTGGGTGCCGGTCTCCCCGCCCGCGAGGTGATAATCGGTCACCAGCAGATCGACGCCCGCGCGCGCGGCTTCGAGCGCCTCCGCCAGACAAGAGACGGCGATCACCTGATAGCCTTCCACCTTGAGCAGCATCCGTGTGGCATCCCGTACGCCCCGGTCATCCTCCACCAGAAGCACCCGCAGCGCCTCGCGTTTCTGCGGTGAGGCGGCGCGCGCGGCGGACTGTCCGGATGCCTGGACCCCCTGCATCACCCGACCTGCCGCGGGGGGCAGCAGGACCGAGAAGCACGAGCCGGATCCCACCTCGGAGCGGACCTCGAGCGTGAGCCCGAGCAGTTCCACGATGCGTTTGACGATCGAGAGTCCGAGTCCATAACCCTCCCGCGAGGTGTTTGCAGTCACGCCGACCTGATAGAACTCCTCGTATATGTGGGCGAGTTGATCCGCGGCAATGCCGATGCCCGTGTCGCGCACATCGATGCGCACCATCGAGCCGGACGCGGCGAGACAGCTCAGGCGCACACGACCGTGCGGGGTATACTTGATGGCGTTGGTGATGAGATTGCGCAGGACCTGCTCGATGAGCGACGGGTCGCTGTGCACGCACACCGGTGAGGACTCGACCTCGAAACGCAGCCCCTTGCCCGCGGCGATGCCGGCAAACTCGCGGCGCAGCTCCTCGAAGAGGGCGGCGACCGCGAAGTCCTCCGGCTCCGGCTTCACCGCGCCCGACTCGAGTTTGCTGATGTCGAGCAGCGCATTGAGGAGACGCGACATCGCCGCGATCGCCTGCTCCTGTTGGGCGAGGGCCTGGACCGGCTCCTCCTCGCGCACCGTGCGCCGCAGCGTCCCATTGAGCAGCGCGAGCGTCTGCAGCGGCTGACGCAGATCGTGGCTCGCCGTCGCGAGGAAACGGCTCTTCGCCTGATTGGCGCGGTCGGCAGCCTCGCGGGCCTGCTCGGCGGAGGCGCGCGCCGCATGCAGCTCGGTCTCGACGCGCCTGCGATGGGTCGCATCGCGGATCGCCGCGGCGACGAGCGTCTCGCCGTTGTCCTCGATGGGACTCAGGCTGATCTCGACGGGAAATTCCGTGCCATCGCGCCGCAGTCCGAAAAGATCGAGCCCCGGACCCATCGGGCGCACCCGTGTGTGGGCCATGTATTCGCTGCGGTGGCCGACGTGGTGGGCTCGAAATCGCTCGGGTACGAGCACGTCGATGTTGTGTCCGATCAGCTCCTCGGGCAAGTGGCCGAAGAGCGCCGTGACCCGGCGGTTGGCGAAGCGGATGGTCCCGCGGCCATCGACGACGATCATGGCATCGGGGGCGGCCTGAAGCACGGTCACGGCGAGCTGTGCGGGTGTTGAGACCATCAGGTCGGCTTTCTCGGCACGTATGACGTGCGTGAACTCCTGTTCGCCGGGCGAGTCGGCCCGAGGGAGATAGCCGGACCGATGGGTGACGTGAGACGCGTTCCGCCCCGCAAAGTATACCGGAGAAGCGGCCCGCAGGGGATGGTGGAATTCACCAGGGTGCGCGGCGTCCCTGCGGCGCGCTTCGTCTGAGATGCGGGTTTTCCCTATGTTCGAGTTCCGATGCCGATCGGATGATCAAGTGGATGGGACGGTCGTAGGTCCCCGTCCGCGGCTCGTGCGAGGTGCGCGAATTCCAACCCCCGCCGCGCCTGAGCGGCGCGCGTGGGGTCGAGCGGGTGATCTTACACCCGAGGAGGGTCCCCGGATGAACATCGGAGAGGTCTGCAGTCGCGAGGTATACATCGTCAGGGCGGCCGAGCCTCTGGCGATTGCCGCCGCACAGATGATGAAGCGCCACATCGGGGCAATGGTCGTGGTCGAGGCCGAGCCAGCCCGCGTTCGGCCGGTGGGCATCGTGACCGATCGCGACATCGTGCGCGGCCAGGTCTCGCTCGGGAAGGACCTGGGGATGCTCACGGTCGGGGAAGTGATGACCCGTGATCCCTTGACCGTTTCCGAAGCCTCTGGACTAGGGGAAACCGTCGAGCAGATGAGGCTGCGGCGCGTACGCCGCGCGCCGGTGCTCAACGAGCGGGGAGATCTCGTGGGGATCGTCTCACTCGATGATCTGCTGCCGGTCGTCGCCGAGGAGTTGCGCGCGCTCGCGCGCCTGGTGGATGTCCAGGCGCGCCACGAGGGCGGCTCGATCTCCTCGTCGCCGGGCTGGTCGGGGCCCTAGGGCACGGCGGGGCGCGTTGGCGCGGGCGGGTCTCAGCGGGGCGGGGGACAGGGTGTCCCGGGGCACGGTCACACTGTTCGTGTGTGGTGATGTCATGACCGGCCGGGGGATCGATCAGGTTCTGCCGGTGCCGAGCGATCCGCGGCTCTTCGAGCCTCATGTGAAGTCCGCGCTCGAGTACGTCGCGCTCGCCGAAAGAAAGTCCGGCCGGATTCCACGGCGGGTCCGGTTCGAATACGTGTGGGGAGACGCGGGCGGGGTCTTGAGCCGCTTAAACCCGCACGTTCGCATCGTCAATCTCGAGACCGCCGTCACGAGCAGTCGCGAGGCGGATGTGTCGAAGCAAATTCACTATCGCATGCATCCGGGGAATGTCGGGTGTCTTACGGCCGCGGGGCTCGACTGTTGCGTGTTGGCCAACAACCACGTGCTCGATTGGGGCCGCCCGGGGTTGGAAGAGACGCTGAGCTCCCTGCACGCGGCCGGACTTCACACCGCCGGTGCCGGGGGCGATGAGGCGGAGGCCGCGGCCCCGGCCGCGCTAGAGGTGCCCGGTGGGCGAGTGCTGGTGTACGGATTGGCGTTCCCGAGCAGCGGCACGCCCCGCGCCTGGAAGGCGGAGCGAGGGCGTCCGGGAGTCAATTGGTTCGCCGATCTGTCGGGTGAAACGCTGAAGACGATGCGCCGGTGCTTCGGGCGCGACCGCCGGCCCGGGGACCTCCTGGTGGTCTCCCTCCACTGGGGGGGCAACTGGGGCTATGAGGTCCGGGAATCGGAGCGGGCCTTCGCGCATGAGCTCATCGAGGCCGGCGTCGACCTGGTGCACGGGCACTCCTCGCATCATCCGAGGGGGATCGAGATTCACCGGGGCAAGGCGATTCTCTATGGGTGCGGGGATCTGCTCAATGACTACGAAGGCATCGGGGGCTATGAGGCGTACCGGCCCGAGCTTTCCCTGATGTACTTCCCCGTGCTCGAGGTCTCAAGTGGCGAGCTGGTCGCGCTGACGCTCATGCCGCTGCGCCTGCGACGATTTCGCCTGCAGAGGGCCTCGGCGACGGAGAGCGCCTGGCTCGCGGCCCGCTTGGGTCGCGAATGCGCCGGGTGGGGGGTGCGGGTGAGCCCGGATGGGCACGGCGCGTTGCACATCGACTGGGCCCGCGCATCCTCTGCGGCCTCACTCTGAACGACCCGCGCCGGATGTCGGGCTCGGGGCGCGCAGGTGGCGCTCGAACCAGCCGGTGGCGAGAGCGGCGACGCGCTCGAGGGCTCCCGGCTCGGCGAACAGGTGTGTCGCCCCAGGCACGACCTCCAGTTCCGCCTCACACCCGAGCTGCGCGAGCGCGGCATGGTTCAGTGCGAGGACGTGTGAATCATGGCCTCCGACGATGAGCAGAGTCGGTGCGCGCACGGCCACCAGCGCGGCGCCGGCGAGATCCGGCCGCCCGCCTCGCGAGACGACCGCTCGAACCTGCGGCATTCGTGCGGCCGCGGCGAGTGCGGCGGCCGCTCCGGTGCTGGCGCCAAAGTAGCCGATCGACAGATCCTTCAGATCCGCCTGGCGCAACGCCCAGTCCGTCGCCGCAACCAGCCGCTCCGTGAGGAATGGAATATCGAATCGCAGCTGCGCCGTCATCGCGTCGATCTCCTCCTCCCGTGCCGTGAGCAGATCGAACAGGAGGGTCGCGAGTCCATGGGCGGACAGCCGCTGCGCGACCTCGGTATTGCGGGGGCTCAATCGGCTGCTGCCGCTCCCGTGGACGAAGAGGACCAGCCCGCGCGGTGCGCGGGGGATGCGCAAAATGCCTTCGAGCTGCGTTGCGCCCGCTTCGATCGTGATCGCACGGGCCACGATCGGGTTCATCGCCGCCACCCCGATGCGCCTCTGAGGGAGCCTATCCTGAAGACGAATCGGCACGCCGGTCATTGCTACTTCTACGGACGGGCGGATCGGCTTCGGCGGTCTATCATCGGGCAGAGGCAGCGACGCCACACCATCATGAGCGCGTACTGGGAACATTTCTCGCATGAGGCCGACATCGGAGTGCGGGGCATGGGGGCGACCCGGGAGCAGGCGTTCGAGCAGGCCGCCCTGGCGATGACGGCGATCGTCGCGGATCCCTCGACGGTCAGGCCGCTCGAGAGCGTGCGCATCGTCTGCGAAGCGCCCGATGATGAGCTGCTCCTCGTCGATTGGCTGAATGGCCTCATCTACGAGATGTCGACGCGAAGGATGCTGTTCGGGCGCTTCTCGGTCGGGGTGGAGGCGCATCACCTGAAGGGAACGGCCTGGGGGGAGCCGGTCGATCGCCGCCGGCATCATCCGGCCGTCGAGATCAAGGGGGCCACCTACACGGCGCTGCGCGTGGTCGAGGAGGGAGGACGGTGGCTCGCGCAGACGGTGCTGGACGTGTAGGCGCATGGATCTGGATCTGCTCACCCGGCGCTCCGAGTATGAGTGGGAAATACCCCGGCGGGGCGATATGCGCGTGCCCGCCATTCTCTTCGCCAGCGAAGCGCTCATGCGGGCGATGGACCTGAAGGTCTACCAGCAGGCGGTGAATGTGGCGAAGCTGCCGGGCATCGTGAGCGCCTCCTACGCGATGCCGGATGCGCACTGGGGCTACGGATTTCCGATCGGAGGGGTGGCGGCCTTCGATGCCGACGAGGGCGGGGTGGTCTCCGCCGGGGGAGTGGGATTCGACATCTCCTGTGGAGTGCGTTGCCTGCTCACGGGATTGAAACGCCCGGATCTCGCGGCGGTGCGCATGGAGCTGGCCGAGGCGCTGTACGAGCAGATCCCGGCCGGAGTCGGCAGCACGGGCGCGATCGAGCTCGAGTCCGCCGAGATGGAGGCCATGCTGCGGGGCGGGGCCCGCTGGGCCATCGAGCGGGGTTTCGGCGTGACGGCCGACCTCGAGCGCATCGAGGAGCACGGTCGCATGCCGGGCGCCGAGCCGGATGAGGTCTCGGGGCAGGCCAAGCGGCGCCAGCGCGAGGAGATGGGCACTCTCGGCAGCGGCAATCACTACCTCGAGGTGCAGGAGGCCGTCGAGGTGTTCGATGAGCCACTCGCACACGCCTTCGGGGTCGCCCAGGGCGACCTTCTCGTCATGATCCACTGCGGCTCACGCGGCCTCGGTCATCAGATCGGCACGGATTTCCTCAGGCGGATGGTCACCTCGGCGCCTGATCTTGGCATCGTGCTGCCCGATCGGGAGCTCGCCTGCGCCCCGATTCATTCCGATCTCGGTCGGTCGTATCTCGGGGCCATGCGTGCCGGGATCAACTGCGCGCTCGCGAACAGGCAGATCCTGACGCATCTCGTGCGGCAGGTGTTCGCACAGTTTCTGCCCGAGGCGCGCCTCTCCGTCCTCTATGACGTCTCCCATAACACATGCAAGGTGGAGGAGCATGTGGTTGGCGACGCACCGCGCAAGCTCTATGTCCATCGCAAGGGCGCGACCCGGGCGTTCGGCCCGGGGCACGCGGAGTTGCCCGAGGCGCTGCGCGCGGCGGGCCAGCCGGTGCTCATCGGCGGCTCGATGGGAACGGCCTCGTATATCCTCGCGGGCACCGCGCAGTCCGAAGCCCGCGCCTTCAGCTCCGCGTGTCATGGCGCCGGACGGGCCATGAGTCGTCACGAGGCGGCGCGTACCTGGCGCGGCAGAGAGGTGATCGATGCCCTGGCGGGCCGGGGCATCATCGTGCGCAGCCCTTCGATGCGAGGCATCGCCGAGGAGGCGCCGGGCGCCTACAAGGACGTCTCGGCGGTCGTGCAGGCCGCGCAGGCGGCGGGCCTGGCGAGCAAGGTCGTGCGCCTCGCGCCCCTCATCTGCATCAAGGGGTAGCGCCGAATCCGAATCGACGCGTCAGCCCTTGGCCGCAAGGCGCTCACGGACGAAGGCCTCCGCCGCGCGCAGGCTCGCGAGCCGCGCATACTCGGTCTCGGCGATGTCGATGCCGAAGGTCTTGCTCACCGCAGCGGCGAAATGCAGGGTGTCCATGGAGTCGAAGTCGACCTGCTCGCGCAGCGCCCGCGCAGGGTCGAGGTTTTGCGGCTCGATGTCGGGCGCCACACTCGTGAGGAGGGAGAGGAGGCGGCTCTCGAGGGTGTCAGGATCCATGGGGTGGTCTCCCGTGCTCACAGGGCCTGCGGCTGAGCGAGCAGATCGGCGATCGCGCGCAGCAGTCGGGCGCCGGCCCGCCCATCGGTGACACGATGGTCCGCGGCGAGCGCGAGTGTCAGAACCGGCCGAGCGATGAGCTCACCGTCGCGGACCCACGGTTGCTCGCGGACGGCGCCGGCGCCCACGATTGCGACCTGTGGCGGATTGATGATGGGAAAGAGGACATCCACGCCTTCGGCGCCGAGGCTCGTCACCGTGATGGTGGCGGCCGTGAACTCCCCGGAGCGCAAGTGCCCGGCGCGCACGCGCGTCACGAGCGCGCTGAAGTCCCGCATCAGCGTCGGCAGGTCTTTGCGATCCGCATCGAGCAGGGCCGGCGCCACCAGTCCGCCACCGCGGACGGCGATCGCGGCACCCACGTGCACGGCGGCGCTGCTCTCGAAGCGGCCATGAAGAAAGTAGCCGTTGAAGCCCTCGATGCGCGCGGCGGCGAGGGCCACGGCCTTCGTGATGAGCACCGCCTCGATCAGCCGGTCCTGCACGGGAAGTGTTGCATTGTGACGGGCGAGCCACTCGCGTGCGGGTGCGAAGTCCACGGCGTGGGCAAGGTAGTAATGGGGAATTTCCCGTTTCGCGCGCGCCATCGCGGCGCCGATCGTGGCGCGCATCGCCCCGCGTGCATCCGTGTGAGCCACGGGCCTCTGCGCGGCCAGCTTCTCGACGTCCTCGATGTGCACGAAGCCCCCGGCCGCGAAGCGCTCGAGCTCCTCGAGAGAGACGCCGAGCTCCTGAGCGCGGCGGCGCGCGGCGGGCGAGATTCGTGCTCGAGGGGGCGGCGTCCCGGGAGACTCGACCGCGCTTGCGGGAGGGCGCGAGGCCGGGGCGAGGGGGCCCATCGGGGCCGGCGGGGGAGTGGCCTCTGGTGCGGGTGCGGCGGGCGGTGCCTGCGAGGCCCCTTGCACCTCGAGGCGCGCCAAAGCGGTGCCGACGGCCACCTTGCTCCCCGGTTGCACGAGCTGCTCCAACACCTCTGCGTCCTCGTACGATTCGATATCGATCAATCCCTTGGTGGTCTCGACGGTCACGAGCGGCTCTCCGTGGCGCACGCGCTCGCCGGGCTTCTTCAGCCATTCGGTGAGCGTCGCGCTCTCCATGTCGGCCCCGAGTGAGGGGAGGCGGAACTCGAGCTCCATCAGCCGCCTCCGTCTCGGGCGAGCACGCTGCGGACCGCGGCCTCGATTGCGGCGGGGCCGGGGAGCGCCGCATCCTCGAGATGCTTCGCGTAAGGCACCGGAACCTCCGCCGTGCACACACGCGCAACGGGCGCTTCGAGGTCGTAGAAGGCCTGCTCGACGATACGGGTGGTGAGCTCTGCCGAGAGGCTGCCGCTGCGCCAGCCCTCATCGACGATGACCGCGCGCCGGGTGCGGCGCACGCTCGCCATGATGGCCGCATCATCCAGCGGGCGCAGCGTGCGCAGGTCCAGTACCTCCGCCTCGATCCCCTGGGCGGCGAGCGCTTCTGCGGCCGTGAGGCACTTGTACAGGCTCCAGCCATAGGTGATGAGCGTGACGTCCTTTCCCGCGCGGCGGATCGCCGCATGCTCGAGATCGACCCGCTCGAGGCCGGGCGGCACCCCGCCCTCCATGTTGTAGAGATACAGGTGCTCGAACAGCAGCACCGGATCGGGGCAGGCGAGGGCCGCGGCCAGCATGAAGCGGGCGTCCTCGATCGTCGCGGGCGCACAGATGCGAAGGCCCGGGATGTGCGCATACCATCCCTCCAGGCTGTGGGAGTGCTGGGCGGCGAGCTGGCGCCCGGCGCCGGTGGCGAGGCGGATGACGAGCGGAACGCTGAGCTGACCTCCGGACATGTGGCTCAAGGTCGCGGCATTGTTCACGATCTGATCGAGGGCGAGGAGGCTGAAGTTGACGGTCATGACCTCGACGATGGGCCGCAAGCCCCCGAGCGCGGCGCCGATCCCCGCTCCGACGAAGGCGGATTCCGAAAGCGGGGTGTCGCGTATGCGCTCGGGGCCGAATTCCTCGAGCAGGCCCTTGCTCACCGCATAGCTTCCCCCGTAGCGGCCAACGTCCTCGCCCATCAGAAATACCCGGGGGTCCGCCTGGAGCGCATCGCGAAGCGCCTCGTGCACGGCGTCCCGATAGGTCATGCGCACTCGCGGCTCAGGAGGCGCGTTCGGCATAGACGAACCGCTCGAGTTCCGATACGGGCTCCCAGGGAGAGCCCTCGGCGAAGCGCACGGCCGCATCGACTTCCGTCTGCGCCTCGCGCTCCAGTCGTTGATAGTCTTCCTCGCTCATGAGTCCGAGCGCCTTCAGGCGCCTCGTGAGCGTAATGACGGGACCTCTTTCTTGCCACGCCTCGATCTCGGCTTTGTCGCGGTAGAGCTGCGGGTCGAACATGGAGTGCGCGCGGAACCGGTACGTGCGCATCTCGAGCAGGGCCGGTCCGCCGCCAGCGCGGACACGCCGCGCGGCGCTGCGCACCGCCGCGCCGACTGCAAACACATCCATCCCGTCCACCGCCGCGGCCTCCATCCGGTAGGCGCGGGCCTTGGTGGTGATGTCCGTCTCGGCCTGCGCCCGATCGAGCGCAGTCCCCATGGCATACAGGTTGTTCTCGCAGAGGAAAAGGACGGGCAGTCGCCATAGGGCGGCGAGATTCAGTGATTCATGGAACTCTCCCTCGGCGACGGCGCCATCCCCGAAGAAGCACGCGGTGATCCCGCGGTGGTGTTGGAGCGCTTGCGCGAGCGCGAGTCCCACCGCGATCGGCAGCCCGCCGGCCACGATGGCGTTGCCTCCGTAGAATCCCCTGGAGGCATCGAACAGATGCATGGAGCCGCCGCGGCCACGGCTGCAGCCGGTCTGTTTGCCGTAGAGCTCCGCCATGATCCTGTCCATCGGGATGCCCCGGGCGATCGCATGGCCGTGCTCACGGTAGGTGGAGACGATCGCATCCGAGGGCTCGAGGGCTTGCATGGTTCCGACGGCGACGGCTTCCTCTCCGTTGTACAGATGCAGGAATCCGCGGATCTTCATCTCGCCGTAGAGTCGGTAGCAGCGATCCTCGAAAGCGCGGATGCGCAGCATCTCACGCAGCAGCGCGAGACCTTCCTCGCGCGTGGGGGCTGGTTCGTGGGCTTCGCTCATTCACGGCCCTCGAGGGTGGACAGATCCCCCTCGGGAAGCCCGAGTTCGCGCGCGCGCAGCAGGCGGCGCATGAGCTTGCCGCTGCGCGTGCGGGGGAGAGTCTCCTTGAATGCGATCTCTCTCGGGGCCACCACGGCGCCGAGCAGGCGGCGCGCATGGCCCATGATCTGGCGGTTGAGCGCTTCGCCCGGCTCGAAGCCGTCCTTGAGCTCGATGAAGGCCTTCACGGCCTGCCCGGCAATGGGATCGGGAATGCCGATGACGGCCACCTGCGCCACGGCCGGATGGGTCATCAGTGTGCTTTCGACCTCGAAGGGACTGATGAGGTGGCCGGCGGATTTGATGACATCGTCGGCGCGGCCGATGAACCAGAAGTACCCCTCGGCGTCGCGCCGCGCGAGGTCCCCGGCGAGGTACCAGCCGTCGACGAAACTCGCCTGGTAGCGCTCAGGGTCCTCCAGATAGCCGCTGAACATGGACGGCCAGCCTGGCTTGAGCGCGATCTCACCGGTCTCATCGAATGATTCGAGGATCTCGAGCCCGCCCCGGGCGGTGCGGCGCGCGAGCTGCGCTTCGATGCCGGGCACCGCCCGGCCCATGGACCCGGGCAATACCTCGCACGCGGCGAAGTTGGCGATCATGATGGCGCCGGTCTCCGTCTGCCACCACGTGTCGTGAAAGGGCATGCCGAAGGCCTCGACGCCCCAGAGGACCGCCTCGGCGTTGAGCGGCTCCCCGACGCTCGCCAGGTGGCGAAGGTGCGGGAACGTGCGCTCGCGCGCGAGCGCCGTGCCGGCTTTGATCAGCATGCGGATCGCGGTCGGAGCGGTGTACCAGACATTGACGCGCTCTTCCTCCAGGATCCGGTACCAGCGCCGCGGATCGAATTCCTCGCGATCGACGACCAGCGTCACGCCGCAGGTGAGGGGGCCGATCAGGCCGTAGGCGATTCCCGTGACCCACCCGGGATCGGCGGTGCACCAGAAGACCTCGGCCGGGTGCAGGTCGAGGACGAGTCGGCTCGTTGCGTGTTGGGCAATCACCGCCGCGTGATTCAGGGTCACCCCTTTGGGCCTGCCGGTCGTGCCGCTCGTAAAATGAAGCAGGGCGATGTCCGTGTCCCGCGTGGGGGCCGTCTCGTGCTCCTGCGATGCACCGCTCATGAGCTCGGCGAAGTCGGCCGTGTCCTGCGGAAGGTCGCTTCCGGAGGACTCGCGCACGATGAGCACGTGGCGAAGCTCGGGCAGGGTGTTGCGTATCGGGGCCACCTTGCGCCGATAGAGGCTCTCGGTCGTCACCAGCACTCTGACGTGCCCGAGCTCGAGGCGCGTCCTCAAGGGCTCCGGGCCGAAGGCCGAGAAGAGCGAGCAGAACACGTTACCGGCCTCGAGTGTCCCGAGGCCGACCGTGAAGAGTTCCGGGACGCGCCCGAGGAGGGTGGCGACGGTCGCCCCGCGCCCGGCGCCGAGGGAGGCGAGCACGTTGGCGAACCGGCCGGCGCGCCCCTTCAGCTCGGTGTAAGTCACTTCGGCCCGGTTCCAGTCCCGGTCGATGAATCGCGCAGCGACCTGACTCCCTCGCCCACACTCGATCTGGCGGTCGAGCGCCTCGCGCGCCATGTTGAGACGTGAATCCTCACCGCCAACCAGGGCGCGCCGCGCCGCCGGCCAGTTGAACTCGCGGCGGGCGGCGGCATAGTCCGTCAGATGATGCAGCACGCTCCCCGAGGGGCTCTTGTGTAGGATTCGCTCGGCCATCACCTCGCTCCGCTGTCTCGATTCTCGGTTGCGGCGGGTCACTGTCGATCCGAGGAAGTACCTATCGCTGCGGGCTCTACGGATGGCGGCGCCTGCCATGCGCGGCTCACAGTGCCATCGAGGGGATTACACGGAGGTCTCGGGCTTCCGGAGGTCGGGCCTTGCAGCAGCACACGAATCGGGTCGGCGCCGAGCAGGGGCGCAACGGGCCGGATGCGCCCGCGGATGAGCGGCGGGCGCCGCGCTCGCGTCGGCGCCGGATCGCCCTGATCGCAGGCGCAGCCATGCTGCTGGTCGTCGCGGTCCTCGCGGGCTGGTGGGCCACGCGAAGCGCACCGCCCCCGAAGTATCTCACGACGACCCTGACCCGAGGAGACGTTTCGCGCACCGTCACTGCGACCGGCACCGTGAATCCCGTGATGACGATCATCGTCGGATCGTACGTGTCGGGGGTCATTCGCAACGTCTATTGCGACTACAACACCCGGGTGAAGAAGGGACAGCTCTGCGCCAGGATCGATCCGCGTCCTTACCAGGCGGCCCTCGAGCAGGCCGAGGGAGCGCTCGCGCGCGACAGCGCGCAGCTGGCCGGCGCACGGGCCGATTTCGCCCGGTACGCGGTGCTGGTCCGGCAGAACCTCGTCGCCGAGAGCACCTACTCGGACCAGGCGGCGCTCGTGCACCAGCTCGAGGGCTCCGTGCAGCTCGATCGCGCGCTGGTCTCGAACGCCAAGGTCAATCTCGGCTACACGAATATCGTCTCTCCCGTGGATGGCACCGTGGTGGCCCGCAACATCACGGTGGGACAGACCGTCGCCGCGAGCTTTCAGACCCCGACGCTGTTTCTCATCGCCACCGATCTGACTCGCATGCAGGTCGACACCAATGTGAGCGAAAGTGACATTGGCGGGATCCGGCCGGAGGAGCCGGTGGACTTCACGGTCGAGGCCTTCCCCGGCCGAACCTTTCGAGGCACGGTCGTACAGGTGCGACAGGCGCCGCAGGTGGTGCAGAACGTCGTCACGTATGACGCGGTCGTGAGCGTTTCCAATCCGGACTTTCTATTGAAGCCGGGAATGACGGCAACCGTCAGCATCATCACGGCGCAGCGCCGTGGCGTCGTGCGGATTCCAGACCAGGCGCTGCGGTTCTCTCCCGGAGGGCTCGGGGCGGTCAAAGAGGCCGGCGCGCCCGGGAGCGCACCGCTCGAGGCGGCGCCCGCGTCCGGAAGCGGACAGCCGGCGCAGGTCTGGGTGTTGAGTGGGTCGAGACTGGTCGCGATCCCGATCCGCGTGGGCATCGACGATGGCGCCTACAGCGAGCTCGTGAGCGGGGCGCTGCGAGCCGGTGAGCGGGTGATCATCGGCGTGCAGCTCCCGGCCTCGAATGCGAATGCGCGCACGTTGCGCTTCTGGCGGCTGTAGCCGCTTCGCCCGGCCGCCCCGACATGGCCCGTCCCGTCATCGAATTGCAGCGTCTCACGCGACTCTATCGGGTCGGAGGCACCGAGCTGCGAGCGCTCGATGAGGTCACGCTCACCGTGGGCCGCGGGGAGTTCCTCGCCATCATGGGCGCATCGGGATCGGGCAAATCGACCCTCATGAACATCTGCGGCTGTCTCGACCGGCCGACGAGCGGCAGCTATCTCTTCGAGGGCGCGGACCTCGCGCGCGCGAGCGAGCCGGCGCTCGCCCGTCTGCGCAGCGAGCGGATCGGTTTCGTGTTCCAGAGCTTCAATCTGCTGGCGCGCACCAGCGCGATCGAGAACGTCGCGCTCCCATTGTTCTATGCCGCGAACGGTTCGGTCAGCCGCCGCGACCGATTCGCGCGCGCGCGCGCCGCTCTTCACGATCTCGGCCTCCAGGAGCGTGAGAAGAACACTCCGAGCCAGCTCTCGGGTGGGCAGCAGCAGCGGGTCGCGATCGCCCGCGCGCTCATCAATCGACCGGACGTATTGCTCGCCGATGAGCCCACCGGGAACCTCGATACCCGCACTTCGCACGAGATCATGCAGACCCTGAGACGGCTCAACAGCGAGCAGGGCGTCACCGTCATGGTCGTGACCCATGAGCGTGACATCGCCGATTACGCCGACCGCATCATCCTGATGCGCGACGGCAAGATCGTCTCGGACGAGGCCCATCGGCCCGCGTGGCTCCCGGGGGCGCCCGATGCGCGAGGGGAGCCCTCGGGGTCCCCCGCTCCCGTGCCAACCTCCGGCAGACCCCCTCGAGAGACCGGCGCACCGCCTGCCGCCTCGCCGGCCTCGCTCGGCTTTGCGCGGATGGTTCTCTCGAGTGCCGCGCAGGCGGTTGGACGGAACGCGCTTCGCTCCATTCTCACCATGCTCGGGGTGTTCATCGGCGTGGCGGCGCTCATCGCGATGGTCGCGGTCGGTCAGGGCGCCAATCAGGCCGTGGCGAAACAGATCGAGGGTCTCGGCACCAATATGCTGGTGGTGATCCCGGGGGCGACGACCGCAGCCGGCGTGCATGCGGGCTTCGGGAGCGCATCGACGCTCACCACGGGGGATGCGAAGGCGCTGCGCCGGGACGATCCGGCCGTCGCGGACGTCGGTTACATGATCCGCCAGATCGCCCAGGTGCAATATGGAGGCCAGAACTGGACGACCAGCATCCAGGGGGTTTCACCGGATTACCTGCGCATCACCAATTGGCGCATCGCGGCGGGCCGGACACTCGATGACAGTGACGAGACGGATGCCTCCATGGTGGCCCTCATCGGTGAGACCGTATACCGGAAGCTGTTCGCGTCCTACGAGAACCCGGTCGGAGCGCGGATCAATGTCCGGGGTCAGAGCATGCGCGTCATCGGGCTGCTCGCCTCCAAGGGTCAGACCGGGTTCGGGCAGGATCAGGACGATGTGGTGATGATCCCCTTCAGCGCCGCGGAGCGCAAAGTGCTCGGTGTGGCGGCCCCGAGCTCGGTGCAGAGCATCGCCACAACCACCATCGGCAACGCGACGATGAACGTTACGACCTCTGCCGCGGCGTTCCTCGCTCCCCCGAATCCCTACAACATTGCGCCGCGCATGACGGGCTACGTCAACGCCATTTTCGTGCAGGCCGTGAGCCCGGGTCTCGTGCCCGCCGCCCAGCAGCAGGTGACCGACACGCTGATTCGCCGACATCACATCGCCGCCGGTGACACCGCGGATTTCGGGGTTCGAAATCTGAGTCAGATCGCCCAGACCGCCCAGGGCTCCTCGCGCATCATGGCCCTTCTGCTTGCCGTCGTGGCCTCCATCTCGCTGCTGGTCGGCGGCATCGGCATCATGAACATCCTGCTGGTGTCGGTGACCGAGCGCACGCGCGAGATCGGCCTGCGGATGGCGATCGGGGCGCGCCGGTTGCATGTGCTGCTGCAATTCCTCGCCGAGTCGATCTTCCTCAGCGTGACGGGGGGAGTCGCCGGCATCCTTGCCGGGGTTGCGACTTCGCTGCTCATCTCGGCGCTCGCGCAATGGCCGACCTCGCTCTCGACCGGGGCGATCGGCGGAGGGTTTCTGTTCGCCGCCGCGGTCGGGATCTTCTTCGGCTACTACCCGGCGCGCAAGGCGGCGCGGTTGAATCCCATCGAGGCGCTGCGCTACGAGTGAGGCCCCCCTGGACCGTTCGCGAGTCATGGCGCGAATCGGGAAAAGTGCCTATGGGCATCCAACGGGCTGCCGCGGGGTTGCGCAAGATACGGATGTTTCGCCGGTGCGTTTGCGGCGAGCCTGTGCATCGAGCTGAGTCCGCAGGCCGGACCCGATACGGCCCGTCGCGTGCTCCTCAGCGGCAAGGGACCCTGATGAGTATCGTGCAAAGTCAACTGGCGATTGCAAACCAGCCCGCGGCGCCGCGGGCCGTGTCGTCTGCCGCCTGCGAAGCCCGTTGCGATCCGGGGGAGCTGTGGAACTTCGCCATCTACGCCCTCATCACGGTCGGTATCGTGTTGATCGCGTACTACCAATTCCATGCGATCGTGCCGCGTGTGCTCGCCGCGGCCGCGATGAAGAGGGAGATCCGGCTGCTCGCCTACGTGGGGATCCTCTGGACGGCGATGGGATTTCTCCTGATCGCGGTGCGTACGGTCCTGTGGGTCCTCTATCGGCCCGCACCGGCGGCCACACGCGACACCGCGCCGAGTCTCACGGTGATCATTCCCGCCTACAACGAGGGGGCGATGGTGCTCAAGTCTATCCAGTCGGTGATCGATGCGGACTACCCGCCGGAGCGCCTGGAAATCCTGGTCGTCGACGACGGCAGCCGCGATGACACCTGGGAGCACATTCTCGAGGCGGGCCGACGCTACCCCGGACGGGTCACCGCGCTGCGCCACGAGCGCAACCGCGGCAAGCGCGAGGCGCTCGCGTTGGGGTTCATGCGCGCGCGGGGGGAGATCATCGTCACGATCGATTCGGACAGCGTGATCGAGCGCGGCGCACTGCTCTCGCTCGCCGGACCGTTTCGAGATTCCCGGGTCGGCGCTGTGGCGGGAAAGGTGCTCGTCTACAACCGCGCGCACGGCGTGATACCGCGCATGCTGCACGTTCGCTTCATTCTCTCTTTCGACATGCTGCGCGCCGCCGAGTCGGTCTATCGCAATGTGTACTGTTGTCCGGGGGCGCTCACCGCCTATCGTGCCCAAGCGGTCCGCCGGGTGCTCGAGCCCTGGAGAAGCCAGGCGTTCCTCGGCTCACGCTGCACCTTCGGCGAGGACCGGGCGATGACCAACTACCTGCTCGATCAGGGATATGACGCGCTCTATCAGCGCACGGCCGTCGTGCACACCGTGGTGCCGCAGGCGTATGGGAAGCTGTGCAAGATGCTTCTGCGCTGGAACCGATCGTACGTGCGCGAGGAGATCCGTTTCGCGCGCATCGTGTGGAAAAGGCCCTGGCCGACGCGCGCGCTGGCGCTGTTCGACCGGTTCATCACGAACGCGAGCTATCCGGTGTCCCTCTCCAGTCTCGGCGTGCTGCCGGTGGTCATCGCCCTGCATCCTGGAGTCACCGCCCCGGTGATGACCGTGATGGCGGCGATGTCGCTCTTCCAGGTGCTCTATTATTTGCGCACGGAGCGATCGTTCAATTGCCTCTATGGCGTGCTCTACGCCTATTTTTCCTCCGTCGCGCTCTTTTGGATCCTCCCGTACGCGGTCGCCACCGTGCGCGCCCGCGGGTGGCTCACGCGGTAGCGCCGCAAGTGCAGCCCGGATTGGCTCTCGCCGGGCGCGCCCGACCCCGGGGCCTCTACGGTGGAGGTATCGAGCCGGGATCGCTTGCAAAGCGTGGGACGAGCCGTTCGGCCGCCCCGATCTGCCCGAACTTCATGCGCAGGCGCGCGAGGGCCATGGCGCGCACCATGGCCGGGAAGCGCAATCCGCGCACGAACGCCGCCCGCATCAACGCATAGCCCACCACGGGGTTCCCCGGCGCGCCGCGCCCCTCTGACAGGGTGGAACCCATGTTGTACATGGCCGCGGGGAGGCCGGCGCGCGCGGCGCGCCACCACCAGGCTTGCGCGGCGCGAGGGTCTCTCGGTACGCCCCAGCCGCGGCTGTACAGGGACCCGAGCAGGTTCTGCGCAGCGGGCTCGCCGCGGTCCGCGGCCAACAGGGCCCAATGGGCGGCCAGCGCCTCGTTGCCGATGTCGTGCTCATATCGGGCGAGCCAGGTCTCGGCGTCGGCGCGACCCTGTTGCGCGGCACTGCGCAATTGCGCCAACGCGGCGCGATCACCCTGCCGGGCCTGACGCGCCCGTTGCCGGTCCTCGAGGAAGGTCGCGGTGCGATGAAAGAGGGGGATGATGCCGGTGGCGGGAGAGCCCTGCCGCCCGGGCGGCAGGGCTCCCGCCCGGGCGGCTGCCGCATCCGCGTCGAGCAATCCATAGCCGTAATGGGCATTCCAGCCCGGGGCCTCGCCTTGTGGGATGGCGGTCCGCTCGAGCAGGCCGATCATGCCCCGGGCGGGAACGTGCGCCGAGAGCAGCAGCGCGGCCACACCCGCCGCCGCGGGCCCCGCGGCGGAATCTCCGGAAAACGGCGCATAGCGCTCCTCGCCCGCACCGGCCATCACCACCGGCAAGCCGTCGGGAACCACGAAGGCCGGTTGCCGGTAGCATCGCGGCGCCGCGAGAGGAGTCCATCGGACGCCGGTATGCCGGTACTGCATGCACTGCGGGCCGGAGTTGGCGAAGGGCTCGTAGAGGTAGCGCTCGTGCCAGCCGGTGTTCGGATCGACCGCGGCCACCGAGATGAGATGGGGTGTGGTGGCGGAATTGCCCGCGCCGCCTCCGGTCCAGTATTCGAGGGGGAGCGGTGTGACAGTATCGCCGTCGAGCTGGACGGCGACGAGCTTGAGGCGCAAATCCACCGGCGAGCGACCCGGCGGCAGCAACACGAGGATGCCGAGGGAGCTTGGATCGCGCGGCGGATGGAGGTCCGACAGGCTCAGCACGGGACAGCGGCCGTGTACGGAGCGCAGAACCTCGTCCGAGCCCTCGACCAGGGCCAGCGTCACATCGGGATTGGAAGTCGGGCACCGCGGCGAGTCGTTCGGGTCGGCGCTGGTGCCGAGCACGACGGCCACGGCGGCCCCCGGGGGCGCTGTCAACCGCTCGTAGGGATCCCCCGGTCCGCCCATCGAGGCGCCGAAGTCCTGCGCCTCGTAGCGGATGTCGTGCAGCATCATGGCAGTCGGGGTCCAGCGTCCCTCGTAATAGCCGCCACCGTTGTTGCCGGCGCCGGTGAAGAACAGCACATCGGGGTGCTCGCGCGCCAACTCGGCGTAGCCGATCTCCTTGTCGTCGGGGAATGCGTACACCGGCTGCGGGTTGGTGTCGTCGACCACGATGTCGGCGTGAAACTGTCTCACCAGGTCGCGCGCGCAGGCGACCGTGCGCCCGGGCGGACCGCCGGGGCAGAAAGCGAGCCGGGCCCCCGGGGCGATCCGGTGGAGGATCTGCAGCATCCAGTCGCCCTCATCGCCGTGCGAGGCATCCCCTCCATAGAAAGTGATCGAAGGCAGGATGCGCTGGCGCGCCAGGGTCGTGTAGAAGGAGGTGCCGTTCGAGATCACACCCACCCGGACCCCCTGTCCGAGGTCTCCGGAGTGCAGCAGCCGGCGGGTATGCAGCAGGACATCGAAAGTGGGGGCCGTCACCGTCTGGGCGGCGGCGCGGGCGATGCCGGCGGCCAGCACGATGCAGGCGATCAGGCGCAGGCGGGCGGGGGTCATGCAGTGTGGATTTCCATGTTGCCGGTGCTTCGGCGCACCGTCCCGTCTTGTGTCGTGCACCACATCACAGGACCCTCGCGTGTGTCAAGCAGGCGCCTGTGACGCCTTTCAAGCTCCTTGGAGCGCACGTGGACCTGGGTGACCCCGCTGGCGGCATGCAAATCTGTCGATCCGCGTGCTGCCGCATGGGGGTCTGTCAGGCTCTTGGGGCGGCGATCGAGGGCTTCTCCGGCCGATCCTCCGCAGTCACACCCAGCCGCAGTACCGCGTTCAACACTGCCAACACCGAGGCGGTCACGATGTCCGCGTGCATGTCCACACCGAAACGGCCGCCGGAGCGGGCTCGGGCGGCCTCGACGATCGCCATGGCCGAAGCGCTCGCGCCCTTGTTGAGTGAGCGCTCTTCGAGGGAGTCGTCGGTGCCCCGGCGCGGCTCACCCATCCGGATGCCGCCTGAGCTCGAAGCGATGCCGGAGGGGGAGGCAGATGAGACCGCCCGCCGGCACGTGGCGAGTGACGGAAATCGCCTGCGGCGGTAGGGATATCCTCGGATGCGCCGCCATGACCCATCGGTCATGCTCCCGCCAGGGTCATCGAGCGGGCATCATGAAGCGCGTCGTTCTGTTCGCGGCGGTCAATATCGCGGTACTCGTGGTGATCGCTGCGATCGTGCAGATCCTCGGACTCGATCGATACCTGGCCGCCTACGGCATGGGGCTCACCGATCTGCTCGTCTTCAGCGCGATTTTCGGTTTCGGGGGCGCGTTCGTGTCGCTCGCGCTCTCGAAGTGGATGGCGAAATCCTCCATGGGCGTACGGGTGATCGGGCAGCCGGGCTCCTCCGGCGAGCAATGGCTGCTGCAGACGGTCGGCGAGCATGCGAGGCGCCTCGGCCTTGCCATGCCGGAGGTCGGCATATTCGACTCGCCCGCCATGAACGCCTTCGCCACCGGCGCGCGGCGCAACCACGCGCTGGTCGCGGTGAGCAGCGGGCTGCTCAATAACATGAACGGCGAGGAGGTGCGCGCGGTTCTAGGGCACGAGATGACGCACGTTGCCAATGGCGACATGGTCACCCTCGCTCTTCTGCAAGGAGTGCTCAATACGTTCGTGATATTCCTCGCGCGCGTGGTTGGCACGGTGATCGACAATGCGATCGGTGGACGGAGCGAGGAACGCTCCGGTGGCGGGTTGTTCTACTTCCTGACCGTGATCGTCCTGCAGATCTTCTTCGGCGTGCTGGCGACCCTGATCGTCATGGCGTACTCGCGCCGTCGCGAGTATCGGGCGGACTCAGGAGGGGCACGCCTCGCCGGTACGGAGAACATGATCGATGCGCTTCGCGTCCTCGAGCGCACCGAGGACGGCCCGCTGCCCGGGCAGCTCAAGGCGTTCGGGATTCACGACGGGGCCATGCGGGGCGCGCTCAGCCGCCTGTTCATGAGCCATCCGCCGCTCAGGGAGCGGATTGCGGCACTGCAGGCGCCGGGTGGGGCCGGCTGAATCCCGACACCTCCCAGCGTGGTTCAATGTCGAAGGTGAGCGAAGGAGTACACGATGAAAGTCAGTGATATCTGCAAACGAAATGCCGTTACGGTCCGCGAGTTCGACGAGCTCACTGCGGCGGCGCAGCTCATGCGGGAGCAGCACATCGGCTATCTGGTCGTCGTCGTGCCGAACGTGGGCGATCGCACGGTCTCACCGGTGGGGGTGATCACGGATCGCGACATCGTGGTCGAGGTCATGGCGCAGGGGGCCGATCCGCGCGCGCTCACGGTCGGCGATGTCATGACCCGCCAGCCGGTCGTGGCCGAGGAGGACAGCTCCGTCTCCGCCGCGCTCCAGCGCATGCGCGAGATCGGCGTGCGGCGCGTGCCGGTCGTGAGCCGGACGGGTCAGCTCGTCGGGGTGCTCTCGCTCGATGATGTGCTCGATGCGCTCGCGGAGGAGTTGATGGACGTGGCGAGCTCGATCCGGCACGAGATCAAGGTGGAAGGCGCTCTGCGGCCCTGAGGCGAACGCTCCGCAGCGGGCGCCGCCGATCCTGCCCGGGCGGCGCCCCGGGGTGCGCTACAGTTTTGCCGGCGCCACGCCGGTTCGGGTCTCGTAAATGCGCTGACAGGTGAGGCATCGCTTCGCGGTTGGATAGACTTCCAGCCGGTTCGCGGCGATCGGATCGCCGCAGTCGAGACACGTGCCGTATGTGTGATGAGCGATGCGGTCGCGGGCGGCTTCGATGTCGCGGACTTCCTGCACCTCGCGGGAGATCTCCGCGAGATTCACATCCGTGAGCAGATCCGCGAGGGACTCTTCCTCGGCATCGTGCACCTGCCCGGCCAGCTCGCCGTAGCTCTCGGTATCGCTGCGCAGCAGCGCGTGGTGGATCTCCTCTCGCAGGATCCCTAGACGGGCACGCAGCTTGATATCGAAGTGAAGGGGATCCACGGAGGAGTCCGATTGGGCCATGATGTGCTCCCGGGGGGTTGGGCTGGGCTTAGGCTCGAGTGTTGGGTAGTCCGTGTACCCATGGGCGCCGCCGCCGAAGAAGGTCTGCCTGTCAGGCTCGTTGAGCGGGGCATCCGCGCGCAGCCGCTCGACCAGATCCGGGTTCGCGATGTACAGTCGTCCGAAAGAGATGAGGTCCGCACGGTGCTTGCGGCGCGCCTCGAGCGCAAGCGCGAGGTCGTAGCCGTTATTGGCGATATACGGTCCCTGGAAGGCGCGCCGGAGGATCTGCAGGTCGATCCCGCCGGGCACGCTCCGGGGTCCCTGCGTCACGCCCTCGATCATGTGCAGGTAGGCGAGACCGAAGTCGTTGAGGCGCTCCACGACGTAACCGTAGGTGGCGAGGGGGTCGCGGTCCAGCCTCAAGTCATTGACCGGGCTGAGCGGTGAGAGGCGAATGCCCACGCGCCCACCGCCGCAGACCTCCACGACCGCTTCGACCACATCGAGGAGAAACCTCGCTCGATTCTCGGTGGAGCCGCCGTACGCATCGGTCCGCCGGTTGGCGCTGTCACGCAGAAATTGCTCGATGAGGTAGCCGTTCGCGGCGTGGATCTCCACGCCATCGAATCCCGCGGTCAGGGCGTTGCGCGCCGCGCGAGCGTACTGAGCGACTATCCCCGGAATCTCCTTCTCATCGAGCGCCCGGGGGGTCACACACGGACGAAATCCCGCTTGGGTATAGGCGTGCGCGTCCGGACGAATCGCCGAGGGCGCGATGGGCAGTGCTTCACCGGGCTGCAAGGACGGGTGAGACAGGCGGCCCACGTGCCACAACTGCAGGAACATCCGCGAGCCGCCGCGGTGCACGGCATCCAACACCGGGCGCCAGGCTCTCACCTGGGCTTCCTCGTAAATGCCCGGCGTGCGCGCGTAGCCCCGGGCCTGCGGCGAGATATTGACCCCCTCGGACACGATGAGACCGGCGGAGGCGCGCTGACCGTAGTACTCGGCCATCAGGGGTGTGGGGGTGCCCTCGGCGTGCGCCCGGCTGCGGGTGAGCGGCGCCATGACGATGCGATTTGCGAGGTGAAACGCCCCGACCGTGACCGGCAGGAAAAGATCGCTCATGACAGCTTGAAAGACTAGCCCGATGCCCGAGGGGCGCAAGTGCGTAAATCTACCCATGTGCGGCGCACGTGAACGAGGCTACCGTGGCAGGATGAGGCCCGCGCATGATCTCGATGTGCGCGCCAAGGTCGCATACCTTGCCGATCCGCACCACTTCGCCGGGCATCCGCGCGCCGTTGAGGTGATCGAGACGCATTTCGCCTGGGTGTTTCTCGCCGGCTCGTACGCGCTCAAGCTGAAAAAGCCGCTGCGCCAGGGTTCGCTCGACTATCGCACGCTCGCGCGGCGGGAGCGGGCCTGTCGCGCGGAGCTGCGGCTCAATCGGCGGATCGCGCCCGATGTGTACCTGGGCGTCGAGCCGCTCTGGCGCACACGGGACGGTCGACTGTCGCGCCGCGGCGGTGATCGGGTCGTCGAGTGGCTGGTGTGCATGCGCAAGCTCCCCGCCTCGCGAAGACTCGACCAGTTGCTCTCAACGGGCGCTTTCGACCCGCGGCGCCTCGAGCCGCTCCTGGCGAGGCTTACGGTCTTTTTTCGGGGCGCCGAGCCGCGGCCGCTGTCCGATCGGGCCTACCGAGCCCGGCTGCGCGGGCAGATCGAGGGCACCCTGCGCGAGTTGAGTGCCGCAGACCTCGGCTTGGGCCGCGAGCGGGTGCGACGGCTCGCGCGCGTGCAGTTGGAATTTCTGGCCCGCAACCGGCGGATTTTCCAGGGGCGCGGCGCCCGCCTCATCGATGGTCACGGCGACCTGCGCCCGGAGCACGTGTTCCTCGGGCCGCGAACCCTGGGCGTTTGCGTCATCGACTGCCTGGAGTTCGACTCGCGGTTGCGCCGGCTCGATCCGGCGGAGGAGATGGCGTTCCTCGCGCTCGAGTGCGCGCGCCTCGGGGCGGCGCCGACCGCGCAGGCGCTGCTCGCCGGATATCGCCGCACGATGGGCGATCCGGCCTCGCAGGCTCTGTTCGATTTCTACATGAGCCGCCGCGCCGCGGTGCGCGCGCAACTCATGGCGTGGCATCTTCGGGATGAGGCGTTCGCGGGCGAGCGGCGCGCCTGGAGGGCCCGCGCGCACTCCTACCTCGATGAGGCGATCGATCTGTGCCGCCGCGCCGGCACCGGGATCATTCCTCGAGAGACGGCGGCCACCGCACGAGGAGGGACGCCAAGGGTACGCCCGCGACCAGCCGCCGCAGCGCCTCGCCGAAGAGGGTCGCGACCGGCAGGATGACGAGCTTGCCGGAGGCGGTAACGGTGGGCCCCGCAGGCAGTTCCAGCCCGACGCTGTCAGTGACGAGCACACCGGACACCGCCTCCGTCGCGAGCACGGCTTCCAGACCGCTGCGCATCGGCGCATGGGTCACCGCGACCTGGACGGACTTCGCACCCGCCTGCTGACAGGCGAGCGCCGCTCGAATCAGGGTTCCGCCCGTGGCGCACAGGTCATCCACCACGACGGCGATGCGACCGGCCACATCACCAGCGAGGCTGCCGCCGGTGACGATATCCTTCGCGCGGCGCTTGGTGAGGAATGCCAGCTCGACATCGCGGCCGAACTGCGCGGCGAGGCGCTCGCGGAAGAGTTGCGCGCGCTTGATGCCCCCGACATCAGGTGACACGACGACAGCCGGCGCGTTTGCGAGTCTCGCGGCGAGATGCCGGGCCATCATGGGCAGGGCCGTCAGATGAACGGTCGGAATGCGGAACGCATTGTCGAAGGCGGCAGGATTGTGCACATCGAGTCCGAGGGCGCCCCCGAGGCCCGATGCCTCGAGTTGCTCGGCGAGGTATCGGGTGGCCACCGGATCGCGAAGTTGGGTGCGTCGCTCCTTGCGAGCGAAGGCGAGATAGGGGAGCAGTGCAACCGTGGATGCCGCGCCGCCATCACGCAAGACGTGCAGCAGCCAAAGGAGCCGCACCAGCCGCTCACACACGGGCATCGGTCCCGTCCCCGCGAGGGACTGCAGCACGAAGAGCGTGCGGCCGCGCACGGACTCGAGCGGGCGGAGTTTGAATTCTCCGTCCTCGAATGTGCGCTCTTCGATCGGCAGCAGTGGCAGGCCCGCCTCGCGCGCGACCGCCGCGCCGAGAAGTCGGCTCTCGGTGAGTGCGACCACGCGCGCGCTGGAGGCAGACTTCACGGAAGGTCGCGCCCGCCTTCGGCGGATGCCTCACGGTGCTTACGGCTGAGCGCCAGCATGCGCGACACCTCGGCGTCCTCGACCTGCTCGAAGTGCTCGTACCACTCGCCGATCGCGAACAGCGGCGCGGGAGTCAGGAGAATGACGAGGAGGTCGGCCTCCAGCCGGATGAGGTCGGCGGCATCGGCGGAAGCCACCGGCGCCGCCGCGACGATGGTCGTGGCCCCGGCCTGGCGCGCGGCCCGAATGGCCGCGAGCATCGTCGAGCCGGTCGCAATCCCGTCATCGACCAGAATGACGGTCTTGCGTTCGAGCTCGAGAGGGGCGAGTCCCTTGCGAAAGATCCGCTCGCGCCGCTCGAGCTCGTGTCGCTCGACCGCCACGAGGCTGTCGAATGTCCCGGTGAGGCTCGGGATCTCGTGCTCGATCCGAGGCTCGTGCACCACGATGTTTCCGGAAGCGATGGCGCCGATGGCGAGCTCGGGTTGTCCGGGCATCCCGATCTTGCGCACGAGCATGACATCGAGCGGCGCATGCAACCTGCTCGCGACCTCGAAGGCGACGGCTACGCCGCCACGCGGAAGGCCCAACACGATCAGTGGCGGCGTCAGGGCTCGGCTCCGCAGCTCATCGGCGAGCGCGACGCCGGCCGCGGCGCGATCTTTGAATCTGCCGAAGGAGGTCTTCATGCCCTTCATCCTGATGACGATCCGCCACCCCTGTCATCGCGACTTCTACGTAGTGGCCGAAGCCACGCTCTAGTCCGCCTCGCGCTCGGTATCGCAGCAGTGAGCGGCGGGGGGAAGCGGCGTTACCGACACCCCGAGCGGCGCCGGACGCGAGGCATCGCGCAAGACGGTGCAGCCCTTGAGGCCGAGATCGTAGGCGCTCGAGAAAACCTCCTCGACGGTCCCGGGCGTGGAGACTTGCGCCAGGGCCACGGTCTTCGAGATGGAGCCATCGACCGCCGGCTGCAGGGCGGCCTGCATGAGAAGTTGGTCGTGGGGGGCGATCGAGGCGAGCTCGAGGAAGGCCTCCGGAGGCGCCGGACCCTCACCCTGTTGCGCCCGCCAAAGCGCGTACGCGCGGTCGGTGACCGGGAAGGAGCGATGCTCGCTTCCCGCATCGAGCACGCTCCGGGTCTCGTGCAGACGGTGAATCGGCTCGAGGCCGCCGCTCAAGTTCCCGGCGAGCAGACTGATGGTGCCGGCGGGGGCGACCGCAAGCAGGTGGCTGTTGCGGATGCCGTGGCGGCGGATGGCGGCCTGGAGGGTTTCCGGGAGACGTCGGATGAAGGGCCGCGTGGCGTAGCGATCCGCATCGAACAGCTCGAACGGGCCTCGCTCGCGTGCAAGCTCCACGGAAGCCCCATAGGCCGCATCGCGCACGGTGCGCATGAGGGAGGCGGCGACAGTCCGCGCGCTTTGCGTGTCGTAGCGCAGCCCGAGCAGGGCGAGGGCGTCGGCGAGACCGGTGATGCCGAGCCCGATGCGCCGCGACCGGAGCGTCTCCATGCGCTGACGGGGCAGGGGATAGCGCGAAATCCCGATGACGTCATCGAGAAATCGCACGGCGAGGCGGGCACAGGCGCGCAGCGCCTGCTCATCGAGACGGGCCTGGGGCGTGAACTCATCGATGACGAAGGCCGTCAGGTTGAGTGAGCCGAGATTGCACGCGCCATAGGGTGGGAGCGGTTCTTCCCCACAGGGGTTGGTCGCGCTCAGCGTTTCCGCGTAGCCGAGGTTGTTCTCGGCGTTGATGCGATCGATGAACAGCACCCCGGGCTCCGCGCACTCGTGCGCGCCCGCGCAGAGTCTTTCCCATAGATCGCGCGCGCGCACGGTCCTCAGGACCCGGCAGGTCAGGGCAGTGGCGCTGCCGCTCCAGGCCCGTTCGAGCCGCTCCGCCGGCGCATCGTCGGCGGCGCTCTGCGGGAACACAAGCCGCCACGGCGAATCGCTGCGCACCGCCTGCATGAACTCGTCGGTGAGCAGCACCGACAGGTTGAAGTGACTGAGTGTCCCCGGGGTGCGCTTGGCGTCGATGAACTCCTCGATATCCGGATGATCGCAGCGCAGGGTCGCCATCATGGCGCCCCGGCGCGCACCGGTCGAGAGGATGGTGGCGCACATGGCATCCCACACGTGCAGGAACGATACCGGTCCGGAGGCGATCATGCCCGTCGCGTGGGCGCGAGTGCCACGTGGGCGCAGCGTGGAGAAGTCGTAGCCGACGCCGCCTCCCTGTTGCATCGTGAGCGCCCCTTCCTTCAGCGCCTCGAAGATGCCCGTGACCGAGTCCTCGATGAGTCCCATCACGAAGCAGTTGGCAAGCGTGACCTGGCGGGAAACCCCGGCGCCTGCGAGGATGCGCCCGCCGGGCAGGAAGCGATACGCCTCGAGCAGCTCGCGAAAGGATCTCTGCCAACGGAGCGGGTCGCGCTCGGCCCCCGCCACGCTGCGGGCAACGCGATCCCAGGTGCCCGCAATGGAGGTCTCGCGCGGGAAGGCCTCCGGGTCGCGGTAGTGCGTGCGCCAGATGAACTGCGACAGGCTCTCGGTGCGCGGATCGGGCACGGGCGCATGATGCCCACCCCGGACCGGCCCCCGTCATCCGCAGATTTGCGTACCCTGGTCACGCAATGCGCAATGGATGGACTGCGGGTGTCATCGCAGCGATAGTGCCTGTCTCTACAGCCAGCCGAAGGCCCGGGCCAGCATGCTGAGCGCGACCAGCACGATCATCGGCACGAACACTTTCTTCAGGTGCACGTTGGACATGCGGTTGAGGGTCTTGGCCCCGAACATCGAGCCGCCCAGGACGCCGAGCGCCACCGGAGCGGCGATCATCGGGTCCATGTCCCCGCGTTGGAAGAAGATCCCGGCGGAAGCCGCCGCGGTCACGCCGATCATGAAATTGCTGGTGGTGGTCGAGACCTTCATCGGCAGGCGCATCGCGGAGTCCATTGCAAGCACCTTGAAGGTGCCGCTGCCGATGCCGAGCAGCCCGGAGATCAGCCCCGCCACATACATCATGCCGAAGCCGATGCGCACATGGGCGACGTGGTAGGGGATTTCCTGGTTCGTGCGCTGGTCGGAGTAGGTGCTGGGCAATTTGAGCCGCCCGGCCCATTTGTGGTTCTGGACACCCCGCGGCAGCTCTTCACCGAGCCTTAGCACGAGGGGCACGGCCGAGATCAGCAAAATGACGCCAAAGACGAGGAACAGCACCGTGTCGTTGAGCAGGGAGGAGACCAGGGCGCCGCAGATCGCTCCCGCGGTGGTGGCGACTTCCAGGAACATGCCGACCCTGAGATTGGTCATTCGATCGCGCACATAGGCCGCCGCGGCCCCCGAAGAGGTGGCGATCACGGACACGATGGACGCGCCGATCGCGGTGGCGAAAGGGATGTGAAAGACGAGCGTCAGGATCGGCACGATGAACACGCCGCCACCGAGCCCCGCGAGCGCCCCGACGAAACCCGCGAATGCGCTGCTCAGCGCGATGAGGACCAGGGAGCCGAACGTATTGTTCGGCATGTTCGTGAGGCCCGGGCGGCCGAGATACGCCCCGATCCCGAAGATGCTGAACAGCAGGATCGCCAGAACCATCGTGGTGATGATGACGTAGGTGCGATCCTTCTCGATCGCAAATGCGACAATCGATACGACGACGCGCAGCACCGGCGTGGCGAGAAGAACGAGAAGACCCGCCGTGACGATCGCCATCGGGTCTGCGGCCTTGAGCCCTGCGACAACCTCCGCCAACGTGTCCGGAAAGGTCGAGGGAGGAGGCCGGCCGAACAGGCGCAGCGCGTAGTGATAGCACACGCCGGCGAGTATCACCGCGACGCTCAGGAGCACCCCACCGCGCAACACGCCGCTGATGATGAGCTCGGTCTTGCGAATGAGACCATCGTCGGATCCAAGCGGAATCCGTCTGTCGTTTA
>JAJYDK010000109.1 GCA_021777555.1 Pseudomonadota bacterium
GCGGACGAGCAGGTGCTCCACGCATTGATCGCGCAGCTCGAATCGGCCGAGGCGCACTGGCCCCAGGCCGTGGCCGAGGTGAAGCGCCTGAACGTTCAGCTGCGCACCCTCGGGCTCGCGCCGATCGCGCTGCCACCACTGCCCGCGCACTGAGTCGCCCTCGGGTGCGGGGGCGCGAGCGTGCGCCCCCGGCCCGAGCCTCTTCAGGGCGTGCGCGCTCCGCCCTGCCGGTCAGGGCCGGTCAGAGTCCCCGGGGGCTCGCGGGGGGATTTCGGGAGGAGGAGGGCAACGGGGCAGGGCTGCGCGCCCGCAGGGTGCTCCCGGAGCGCTGCCGCCGGCCCGTTGCAGCCTCGATTCGGCCCTCGCTGGGGGGGCTCAGGACGCGCAGCCGACCCGGCAGCCTCTCAATAGGCGAAGTACGGACCGGTACCGGCGCTGGTGAGCGCTCCGTAGAACGCGACGTAGACGTTGCGCCCGAAGAAAAACGGCAGGCCGAAGTCGAACGAGCAGTTGCTCGCCTTGTTCGGGCAGAACGAGGATTGGTTGCCGGCATTCGCCCCGACTTCCGCGAATGCGGCGTTGGTCGAGTACTGCGTGAACAGGGTGCCGGCGTTGGCAATCGAGAAGGCGACGGTGGAGAGCGTGCCGTTCTGGCCGGAGTTGGTTGCGGTGAGCTGCAGCGTGCCGCCCGGGCAGAACCAGTTGCCCTGGGCGACGCAGCTGTCCGGGATGGAACTGTCGAGGAAGTAGTAGGCGTTCGAGCCGGTGTCGAAGAACGAGTAGGGCAGCGATTGCCCGTTGTAATCGGTGTTCACGTCGCCGTAGGAATTGGCCGTGAGCACGGTTTGCGCGCCGAGGGAGTTGTTGCCCTCGGTGCCGATGCCGAACACCAGCGCGCCGCTCGCCGTTGCGGCCGTCCCAGTCGTGCCGAGCGAGGGCAACTCGACGATGACCCCGTTGTTGTCGGTCGGGAAGTCGGCCACCGGATCCGTGACCTGCTCGGCGAGCGGCAGGGTCGTCGCCTGGCATCCGCCGCCGGAGGGGCAGGCGTAGTAATAGCCGTTGGAGACCGTCGAGGCGCAGTAGGTGCCGCAGTCCTGGGGGAACACCCCCACGCCGAGAATTCCGTTCGCGCCGAAGGTGCTGACGGTGTCCTCCTGCGTGCCGGTGCCGGAGCAGGCGCTCGGCACCGCCTGGGTCGTGTTGCCGCCGATCACCTGGACCGGGACGCCGGGAGCGGACTCGCTGCTGACGTCGATGTCGGCGGTGGCGAGGGGCCCCCAGCTGTAGCCGTCGACGAACTGGGTGCACTCGGAGATGGGAGTGCCGTTGAGCGTCTCCGGCGGCAGCGTGAGCGAGAAGGGGTTGCCCGAGGTATCGATCGCATTCGCGACGATCCGCAGGCCGTACGAGCCGGTGTCGACCTCGATGTGATCGAAGGTCTGGCACTGGGTGGTGCCCGGAACGCACAGCGTGACCGTGATGTAGGGAATATCGACGGCATTGCCGTTCGGCCCCGAATCGACCGTCAGGGTGACGACGTTCGGTCCGGGCGAGGCGATGATCTGTCCGCCCCCACTCCCACCCCCACCGCCACCGCTGGAGGTGATGACGCTCGATCCGCCTCCTCCGCCACCACAACCGGCCAGAGCGAGTACGGCGAGGACCAGACCGACGAACAGGGTCTTGCGCACAGTAAAACCTCGAGACGGATCAGTGAAGGTCGGCGATCGAAACGTTCGGCGGCAGGAGCGAGGGGACGTAGGCGACGCCGAAGAACAGACGCATGTGGCCCCCGGCATGCACCACGAGCTGCGGGGTGCGCAGCTGAACGTGGTTGTGGCCGAGGAGTGCGCGCTGCTGCTGCTCGGCGGTGGTCAGCATCCCGAAGTAGCTGCTGCCGAGGGTCTGGGCGAGGTTCGGCATCACCGGGCCGAGCCAGCTCACCGCGAAAACGGTACCGGCCGGGGAGATGAACTCCTTCACGACGGTGCCCTGGGGCGTGGTGATGTCATCGACCTCATAGCCCGGGGCGCTGGTGCGGCGGATCTGACCCTTCAGGTGCACCAGATCGGCGTTGACCGAGGCGGCGAGCGCCCCGAGCGAGGCATGTGCCGGGGTGAGCCCGGTGGTCAGACCGAGCACCGCGGCGCAGGCGAGTGCGGCGGCAAACGTGGATTTCATGGGATGACTATAGCGGATGGGACTGGAGAGACTTCAAGGAATTGTGTCTACCGTGAGCAACGTTCGGGAGGGCGCAACGGTGTACCGCCGGCCCGGGCGGGCGGGGGTATTTTGGCGGTCCGCCGTGGACATCGATCGCCATGTCGGCTAGGATGCGCGCCCCTTCCGGTGGAGCGGTAGTTCAGCTGGTTAGAATACCGGCCTGTCACGCCGGGGGTCGCGGGTTCGAGTCCCGTCCGCTCCGCCAATTCTTCAAGAAAACCGGGCCCTTGTGGCCCGTTTTTTATTCGCCCGACCCGCGCGGTGATGCGAACCGGGGCTCGAGCGACGCCGGCCGGACCGCTCCCGCCCGCACCGGGCAGCGACGCTCGAGTCTGTATAAAAACGCAGGTGCATGACACCTTCGAGCGCCGCCTCGCGGGGCGGGCCCGGATCCGGCGAGGGCCGCTCGGGGGAATGTACGGATCGGCGGCGGCTGCGCAAACCGTTACAATTTCGCGACACGCTCTCATCCCTCCGTTGCGCGATGCACTGCCCTGAACCGTCCCTGAGCGCGCCGCCGGCGCGCATCGTTCTCGTAGACGATCATCCTTTGGTGCGCGACGGCCTCGCCGCGCGGCTCGCCGCCGAGCCGGACTGGGTGATCTGCGGCCAGGCGGCCGACGCGGCGGGTGCGCTGGAGGTGATCCGCGCGACGCAGCCGGACCTCGCCATCGTCGATGTCGCCCTGCGTACCGGCAACGGCCTGGAGCTGGTCAAGGTGCTGAGCGCCGAGGGCGCAGGGCCGCGGATCCTCGTCGTCAGCGTGTACGAGCAGGAGCTGTTCGCCGAGCGGCTGCTGCGCGCCGGCGCGCACGGGTATCTGAACAAGCAGGAACTGCACGGCTCGCTCCTCGAGGCGGTGCGCGCGGTCCTCGCCGGGCAGATTTATCTCGCCCACCCGAGCGAGGCGAGCCCCGTCGGGACGCGCCGGCGCATTCCTCCGGGCCTCGAGCGCCTGAGCGACCGGGAGCTGCAGATCTTCGAGCTCATCGGTCGCGGCGGCGGCACGCGCGAGATTGCCACCCAGCTCGGCGTGAGTGTGCACACCGTCGAGTCCCATCGGGAACACATCCGTGGCAAGCTCGCGCTGCGCAGCGGCGCGGAGCTGCTGCGCGCCGCGGTCATCTGGTCGATCGACAGCGGCGCCTGAGGGGCGCGCGTGAGCCCCCGACGCTCCGGCCGCCGTTCCCGAGCGTCGCTGCCGTTCGGGCAGCCCGATTTGCTATCCTTGGCGGTTTAACCGCCTGCGCCGCCCCGAAGAGGGCGGGTGTGACGCCAAAAATGCTGCAAAA
>JAJYDK010000110.1 GCA_021777555.1 Pseudomonadota bacterium
TGACTTGCGCGGTAGGTCACACCGGTAAAGTCGGCCGGATTCGCCGTTCTCAGGCTCAGGTAGCGCGTCAGTTGGGTCTGAGAGGCGACGTCCACGATCTGCACGCGACGATTCTCCTGCCGGCCGCTCGCCGTCGAGTTGTTCGCGATGGGCAGCGCATCTCCCGCGCCCTGATAATAGATGTCGTAGCCCGGCACGCCGCCAGCGGCGAAGATCGCGGCGACCACCCGGGCGCGCTCCTCGGACAAGCGCTCCGCCCAGAGCGGGTCCGACGTTTGGGCCGCGTGCGCCACGATCAGTACCTTGCGGTGCTCGGCGGCGGCGATGGCCTGGGGCGGCGCCTTCGGGCCGAGCGAGGCGACCAGTTCGCGGGGGGTGTATTGCGCGGCGATCTGCTCGAGATAGCCGCGGGCCCCGGGTACCAAGCGCGCCGAATGCGGCTCGAAGATCACGCTCTGATCCTGTATCTGCACGTCGAGCCCTAGCGTGTGCTTGCCGCTCACCCCGAGCTTCGCCGGCGTGATGGTGGCGCTGGCGAGTTTGAGGTGATCCTTCTGTGCGATCCGGTACAGCGTGCAGCGACGCACGTCCATGCTGTGGCCGATCAGTCCCCCGACGGTTGCACCGACGGCCGCCCCGACCAGCGCGCCCTTGTCGTTCTTCTCGACGCGATGGCCGACGAAGGCGCCGACCACCGCGCCGGTCACAATGCCGATGTCACCGGCGTTGTTCGAGCAGGGATTGGGATTGTCGAAGAGATCGGTGACTTGGTGCTGCATCGTGGCGAGAAACTGCGGCTCGTGTACCCCCGAACTTGTCACGCAGCCGCTCAGGGCGAGCAGCATCGCGCCGCAGAGGAAGGCTCGCATCCGCGGTCTCATCGCTGCCTCCGGCTGCGGCCGATCGAACTGACTGCATCGATTGCGCTCTGCGTTCGCAACGTCGGCATTACCCGGCACCTCGTGTTGTTCTGCTTTTGGCGCGTCCCTGCCGAGACATACCCTTGTATGCTTGCGGACAGTGGCTTCGCGGGCAACCCCCCCAAACGGGGGGATCCACGTTGCGCTGCGGGATGCAAGTATCAAGCACCGTAAGTGATCGATAGCCGGGGAACCCCCATGGGCAAGCGTTGGGTATCCGCAATGCTCGTGCTGCTGGCGATGATCCCTGCGGTCAGAGCGCGGCAGCCGAGCGATCCGTTCAGCGGCCAGGTCGTGCGCGCCAAGCAGTCTCCTGGGGGGCTCATCGCGCTGCTCGGTGTGACGCCGCCAGCGCCCCGCCTTCCGCCAGCCATGGCCGCAGCTCTCGCCCAAGCGCCGCCCGCCGTCATCGCCCTCGCCCGCTCGCCGCCGGCCGGTGCGCCGGCGGGGGCGGGGCTCTCAACCGCAGCGGCCTGGCGGCAGGCGATCCGCGAGAACCACCTCGGCGTCGAGTACGATAAGGGTATCGGCGAGCCGCAAAGCGCCGCCCTGGGCGCCTACTGGTACGGCCAAGCGGCACGCCTCGGCTATGCCAAAGCGCAATTCAACCTTGCGGGTGACTACTACCACGGACGCGGTGTGCCGCAAAGCTACGCCAAAGCCAACGCCTGGTTCAGAGTCGCCGCCCGCCAGGGCTACAAATGGGCCGAGTGGTCGCTGGGGCGGGATGAGTACTACGGTCGCGGCGGCCCAAAAAACTGGCCGCGTGCGCTCTATTGGCTCGAGCGGGCCGCGGCCTACGGCCTGCACACTACGGAGCTCGATGCGCTGCAGGACTGGCAGCGCCAGCGCCGGGAGCGCGCCGAGGCACGGGCAGTGCCGCCCTCGAACGGCTGCACAAGCCAGAGCGGTCAGCGGCAGCTCACGGTGATCGACGAATCTGCGGATGCGAAGCGAATCACCGAGGTCGACATCGACCGCAGCCCCTCGCCGCTATTCGGCGCGAACGAATACCTCGCCCCCGGCCACGAGATGGTCTTCCCGATCTTTCCATACGCGACCGACCCTGAAAACTACACGGTCACACTGATCGGCGTCTTCCACTCCTACCTCTACCGCGTCCGCTCCTGCAACCAGATGACGATCGTCTTCCGGCAATAGGGGCGGCGCTCCGGCCGCGCCCTGCGCATTTGTCATCGGCGCACCGCTTCAGTACATTCGAGCGCAGAGCGCATCGGGGCGGGTTCTTCGTCCGGGGAGGCGGCGGACCACTAACCGAGCCGGAGGCGCCTCGATCACGTTCGACAACGAAGAATCACATGCACATCTTGCTGGTGGATGATCACGCCTTGTTCCGCGGCGGCTTGCGGCTGCTGCTAGCCTCGCTCAGTCCGGAGGTTCGTTTCCTCGAAGCCGCGAGCGTCGCGGAAGCCGTGGCACAGGCGCACGAGCATCAGGACCTGCGGGTCTGTCTGCTCGATCTGGACCTGAAGCAGGATCACGGACTGCCGGCCATCGGCCGGATTAGACAATGCGCGCCCAATGCCGCCGTCGTGATCGTTTCGGCGGCAGATGATCCGGTCACGATTCGCGCGTGCATCGATGCGGGCGCCATGAGCTACATCGCCAAGAGCGCCTCGCCGGAAGTATTGACGCTCGCCCTGCGGCGCGTGCTCGATGGCGAGGTGTTCCTGCCGTGCAGCCTTCGGGCCGAGACCGGCGGGTCTGTAACCCCCGCGCCCGCCCTGAGTCCGCGCCAGCAGCATGTGCTCGCGGGCCTCAACCGGGGCCTCTCGACCAAGTCGATCGCGCGGGAACTGGCGATCTCCGAGCACACCGTCAAGGAATACCTCTCTGAGATCTTCCGGCTCCTCGGGGTCCACAACCGCACCGAGGCGGTCATCACGGCGAGCCGGCTGCGCCTGCGCCCTTATGGTTGAGCGCGCCTGTCTCGATCGCCAGCAGCGCGCGGAGCTGCGCGACGAGCTGCTCACGCTGCACGCTCGCATTCTGCTGCGCATGCCGTTTTTCGAGCTGGCACTGATCGGTGCGGTCGCTTGGATCGTACTGCCCGACGTCGCGTCATCCGAGTTTCTCGTGTGGGCTGGATTCGCGCTCGGTGTCGAGTGCGTCCGCGCCGCGACGGCGCGCTGGGCGCTGGTGCGCCTCGCGGGTGACCCGCCGCAGCACCTCCAACAAGTGTTTGTCGTGTTGGACGGGGCTGCGGGGCTCGCGACCGGATCGGCGGCCGTGTTGTTCGTGGCGCACATTCCGTTGCTCTCGCAGGCACTCCTGGAGACGACCCTGTATATCGTCGCCGGGGCGGGCATCGCCGTCGCGGTGTCCTCCAAGCGCATGTTGGCCGCCTATTCCTCACTGGTGTTGATCGGTGCCGCTACGGGCTGGAGTATGGCGCATCCGGGCAAAGCAGCGGTGGTGATCGCCCTCACCGCCATGTACTGGCTGTTCCTCATCGGCGTGTCGGCAGACAGCGAGCGGCTGCTGCGACGTTCCATCGACATTCGC
>JAJYDK010000054.1 GCA_021777555.1 Pseudomonadota bacterium
GCCGCCGTGCACGTCGCGCACCTGTACCGCGGCGCGATGGAGGTTGCGTGCCCGCGCGTAATAACCCAGGCCCGACCACAGGTGCAGCACGTCATCGAGCGGCGCATCCGCGAGCGCCACGACGTCCGGAAAGCGCTGCAGGAATCGCTCGTAGTACGGGATGACCGTGCCAACCTGGGTCTGCTGCAGCATGATCTCGGACACCCAGACCCGATAGGGGCTGCGCTGCCGCTGCCACGGCAGATCGTGCCGGCCCCCGCGGCCGTGCCATTCGGTGAGCGCGGCCGCAAAGCGCGGTCCCGCACCGGGTGAGGCTCCAGTGGTATCCGAGCGCGCCATGCCTACTGCACCTGCAGGCGCAGGTTCTGCAGGGTCGTCCTGCCGAAGGTGGCTCGTGCCACCGTCAAGGTACCTCGCGCGTGCAGGGCGCGCAGGGCCCGCACCGGCACGGCGAAGGGCTTGGGATGTTTGCGGGTCGGCGGCAGGTAGCGTGCGAAGTCGATCTGGTCGGCCTCGAGGGCGAAGGTCCACAGCGGCTGCGCGCCGCCCGAGCGATCCAACCAGCCGCTGAGCCGGGTCGCATCGAGCCGGCCGGTGAGCGGGTTGACCGCGAGCGCGTCGTCTGTCAGGCGCCAGTGGCCGTCAAGGGTCAGGGCGCCGAGCGCGGCGGGGTTCTTCGGCAGCCGCATCTTGAGGCCCAACCGCCCAATGAGTCCGCGTACCGAGGGGACGGAAAGCGCCGCGGTGCCCTCGCCGGCCAGGCCGTCCGCGCCTCGGCGCACCGTTGCCGAGCCCTGGATCGTCGTATCCGCCAGCTCGAGGGAGGCCGCCGGCGCCGACACCGTCAGGGGCGCGAGCGTGAGGCGCAGCTGCCGAAGGCGCAGGGCGACCGGCAGCCCCGCGGGCGGCAAGGGGCCGCCCTGCAGCACGAAGCGGGTACTGACGGTCAGCGGCGTGCCCGGCTCCCAGGCGCTCACGTGCAGCCGCCAGTGCGTCACGCTGACCGTCTTGCCCTGGGCCTGGAAGTAGAGCGCGCCATCGGTCAGGGTGAGGCCACCGAGCACCGGGGGCGCGGGCGAAGAAGAGGATCCGGAGGGGGCGTGCGCGAGGAGGTCCTGCCAGTTGCCCCGGCCCCGGGGTCCGCGCCACAGATGGATCACGGCGCCCCGCAGGCGGATCGGCCCGATCACCACCTGGCGATGCAGCAGCAGCGGCAGGAGACGCACGCTCATGCGTGCGGAGCGCCAGTCGATCAGGTCCGGCCCGGGCTGTCCCGGAGCCGCGCCGAGGCGCGCCCGCCCCATCCGTACGCCGAGCCAGGGGAACCACGTCAGTCTCAGGTGCCCCTCGATCGCGAATGGCCGGCCGGTGGCATGGCTCACCACGCGCTCGATGTTGCCGCGGTAGCGGTCCGGGTTGATGAGCAGCGTGAGAGTGATCAGCGCCGCGCCCGCGAGCACCACCAGCGTGGCGGCGGCGATCAGGATCCAGCGGACGATTCGCATCAGGCGCCGATCGCCGGCTCGTCAGCGACCGGACCGGGTCCGCGAGCGCAACATCGAGTCGACCGGGGTCGTCCAGTACGCATCGGCCGCGGCGCTCCAGGACGGGTCGCTCACATCCGGCCAGGTGTCGGGCGTGAAGCTCGGGGCGCCGCCCAGGCGCGCCTGATTCAACACCAGGATGCCGCTGTGGATGCGCGGCATGGCGATCCGCCAGGGAATCGCCACCCGCTTGCCGGCGCTGTTGACGATGACATGCGTGGCGCGTCCGCGGGCGCTGAACACGATGTCCTCGATCGTCCCGAGGGGCTGGCCGGCATCGGATTGCACGGGCATCGAGATGAGCGTCGAGGCCCGGCGCGCCGCGAGCGGCCCCGGCGCCGGGGTCTGCGCCGCGCTCGCGGGCGCGGCCGGCGCGCGCGAGGCGCCCGGCATGAAGTCCGCGCCCTGCGGCGAGCAGGCGCTGAGCATGAGCCCCAACGCCGCGCACAGCGGGGGCATGCAGGTCCTCAGCAACGGATCGGCGCGTTTTACCATCTGACCAGCGGCGGCAGACTCATGAGATAGGCCTCGGGATCGGCATCGGTCTGGAAGCCGAACTTCGTTCCGCGATCATAGACCAGGTTGAACTCGACGTAGCGGCCACGCTTGTAGAGGAGCTTCTCCCGCGCTGCCTCGTCATACGACATATCCTTGCGCCGGGCGACGAGCCGCGGGTAGACGCCGAGGAAGGCCTCGCCCACCCGCTGCACGAAGCCGAAATCGGCCATGGGGTCGGGACCGGCAAGCTCGTCGAAGAAGATGCCGCCGATCCCGCGGGGCTCGTGCCGGTGGGGCAGGTAGAAGTAACGGTCGCACCATTCCTTGAACTCGCGGTAGGCCTCGGGCCGGTACGTGTCGCAGGCGGCCCGCAGGGCCGCATGAAACTCCGCGCTATCCTCATCGAACGGAAACGTCGGCGTCAGGTCCGTACCGCCCCCGAACCACGCGCGGCTGGTGCGCAGGTAGCGCAGGTTCATGTGCACCGCCGGCACGTAGGGGTTGGTCATGTGCGCCACGAGCGAGATGCCGCAGGCGAGGAAGCGGCCGCCCGAGGCCTCGGCGCCGGCCACCTGGGCGCGCGCCTGCTCGGAAAACACGCCCCAGACGTGGCTGAAATTCACGCCGACTTTCTCGAACACCTCACCGCGCATGAGGCGCGATTCGCCGCCGCCCTGCAGCCGGTGGCCCTCGGGCCGGCGCCACGGGCGCGCCTCGAAGCGGCTCGCCGGCTCGAAGGTCTCGAACGCGGCGCAGATGCGCGTCTGCAGGTCGCGGAAATACCGGCCCGCGGCCTCGGCGAGATCCGCGTCCGGCTCGTCGCTCAAGTGGCCGCCCTCCTCGCCTGTGCGTCGCGCGCGGAGCGCTCGTGTACGTAATCGACCAGGCGCGCCACCGCATCCGGGTCGGCCTTCGGCCAGATGCCGTGGCCCAGGTTGAAAATGTGCCCCGGAGTGGGACCGGCCTCGGCGAGCACGCGGGCGGCCTGGCGCTCGAGCTCCTCGGGCGGGGCGAACAGCGCCGCCGGATCGAGGTTGCCCTGCACCGCCTTGCCCGGGCCGAGCCGCCGGCGCACTTCCCCGAGCGGGGAGCGCCAGTCGACACCGATCACATCCGCATCGACTCCCGCCACCGCCTCCATGAGGGCGCTGCCCTGATTGACGTAGTAGATGAGCGGTACGCCGGCGGCGCGCAACGCCGCGAGCGTGCGCTTTGCAGCGCGCAGCGCGAAGCGCTCGAACTCCGGCGGCGCGAGCAGCCCCGCCCAGGACTCGAACAGCATCAGCGCCTGTGCGCCGGCGCCCGCCTGCGCGAGGAGGTAGGCGGCCATCGCATCCGAGAGGCGCTCGAGCAGCCGCTCGGCGGCGGCCGGTTGCGCGTAGAGAAACGCGCGCGCGGTCTCGAACTCCTTCTCGGGACGCCCGCACACCAGGTAGCAGAAGAGCGTGAACGGGCCGCCCGCGAAGCCGATGAGCGGCACGCCGCGCGGCGCTCCGGCGCGGATCAGCCGGATCGATTCCAACACGAAGGGCACGTCGCGCTCGGGCACGAGGGCGCGCAGGCCATCGATGGCGGCATCCGTGCGGATGGGCTCGCGCACCACGGGTCCGGGATTGAAGGTGAGGTCGACGCCCATGCCCTGGAGCGGGGTCATGATGTCGCTGAAGAGGATGGCCGCATCGAGGGCGAAGCGGCGCAGCGGCTGCAGAGTGACCTCGGCGGCGAGCTCGGGGGTGCGGGTGAGGGTCACGAAGTCGACCTGGGCGCGCACCTTGCGGTACTCGGGCAGGTAGCGACCCGCCTGGCGCATGATCCAGATGGGCGTGTAGGGCACCGGCTGGCGGCGGCAGGCCGCGAGAAACACCGGGGTCTCGGCGGGGGCGCTCATGCCCGCAACCCGCGCGCCACCTCGGGCGCGAAGTAGGTGATGATGAGATCGGCGCCGGCGCGTTGGATGCCGGTCAGGGTCTCGAGCACCGCCGCGCGCTCATCGATCCAGCCGCGCTCGGCGGCGGCCTTGATGAGGCTGTACTCCCCGCTCACCTGGTAGGCGACCACCGGCACACGGACGGCATCGCGCACCTGGCGGATGATGTCGAGGTAGGGTCCGGCGGGCTTGACCATGACGAGGTCGGCGCCTTCCTCGACATCGAGCAGCACCTCGCGCAGCGCCTCGCGCGCATTGGCCGGATCCATCTGGTAGCTGCGGCGGTCGCCGAAGGCGGGCGCCGACTCGGCGGCCTCGCGGAACGGGCCGTAGAAGGACGAGGCGTACTTCGCGGCATACGACACGATGGGAGTCATGGAGTAGCCATCCCGGTCGAGCACCCGGCGGATGGCCTGCACCCGCCCGTCCATCATGTCGCTCGGCGCGACGGCATCGGCGCCGGCGCGCGCGTAGTTGAGGGCGACCTGGGCGAGTGTCTGGATCGAGGCGTCGTTGTCGATCGCCCCATCCGGCAGCACATGCCCGCAGTGGCCGTGGTCGGTGGCGCCGCACAGGCAGACATCCGCCCACACCGAGAGGCGCGGACAGGCCGACTTGATCGCGGTGATGGCGCGGGCGGCGAGCCCGTGCGGGTCGAGCGCGGCACTTGCCCGCGCATCCTTGTGCTCGGGCGCGGCGAACACCAGCACCGCCGGTACGCCGGACTCGGCGGCGGCTTTCGCCTCCTTCACCGCCTCATCGACGGAGAGCTGCGCGATGCCCGGCATGCTCGAGACCGGATGCCGCACGCCCTCGCCGGGGACCACGAACAGCGGATAAATGAGCGCATCGGGGCTGAGCCGGGTCTCGCGGACCATCCGGCGCCAGACATCGCTCTGGCGCGTCCGGCGCGCTCGTATGGTGGGAAAACTCATGAGTGGATCCTTTCGTCGGCGCGTGGCGCCGCATCACGTTCGGGGTTGCTCGGGTCCGCCTGGGTCTCGCCCCGCAGGGGCTGCCGTGCGCTGTCGCGCGCGACGCTGTGATTCGTACCGGACGATTCGCTCGCGTCTTGCGTGCCCTGCCGAGCCTTGCGCGCGAGCGCATGGCAACACTCGGCGAGGCCGCGCAGCGTATGCGGCTCGGCCACGATCGGGGAACGGCCTCTGTCGCTCAGTGCGCGCGCAGTGGTGGGGCCGATGGCCACCGCCGGGGTGGTATCCAACAGCCGCCGGAAAAGCGTATCCCCCAACGCGCTCTCGAGCTCGATGACGGCCGAGGGGCTGGCAAAGGTGACCGCTCCAACGCCTTCGCGCGCGATGGTCGCGCGGCATGCCTCGACGTCGAGGGTGGAGCCCGGAACGGTGCGGTAGGCCTCGAGGCGTACCACCTCGGCGCCCATCCGGGTCAGCCCTTCGCCCAGGATCGGCAGCGCGCGCGAGCTGGCCGGATGGAGTATGCGGCGGCCGCGCAGATCCACACGTGCGAACGCCCTCAGCAGGCCCTCGGCGCCCCCTTCCTCGCTGCTGAGTTCCACCGGCCAGCCTCGCTCCCGCAAGGCTGCGGCGGTGGCGGGTCCGACGGCCGCGACGCGCGCACCGCTGGGTGGCGTGGGCCACGCCTGAGTGAGCGCAGCGGCGCCGTGAAGGCTGGTGAGCACGATCCAATCGAACGGGGACTCGCGAGTGAGAGTCCGCACGAGCTCCGCGGTGTCGGTCGGCACGATGGAGACGGCCTCCCAGTGGAGTACCGGGAGGCCGAGTGCCTCGAGCTCGCGGGTCAGGGGGCCGCCGGGCGGCTCTGCCCGGGTCACCACGACGGGTCTCACCACGTCACGCCCCTCCGGGGGCCTGGGCGATGCGCAGCTCGGCGATGAGCGAGGCTGCGCCCTGCGCGAGCAGTTGCTGCGCGACGCGCTCGCCCAGGGCCTGCGCATCAGCTTCGGTCGCACCCGACTCGCCCTCGGCGCTCAGACTGCGCGTGCCGTCAATGGCGCAGACCGTGGCCTTGAGGCTCAACGTGGTGCCGGCGAGTGTCGCCAACGCGCCGAGTGGCACCTGGCACCCTCCTTCGATGCGGCGCAGCAGCGCACGCTCGGCGGAGGTGGCGAGCCGCGTCTGCGGATCATCGAGCAGCGCGAGCCACTTCGCCGTGCGCTCGTCGCCGGCTCGGGCGCAGACGCCGATCGCGCCCTGCGAGACCGCCGGCGGGAACTGGTCGGAGGGCAGGCGCTGCGTGATGCGGGGCTCGAGGCCCAGCCGCTTCAGACCCGCCGCCGCCAGCACGATGGCGGTGTAATCGCCCCGGTCCAGGCGCTGCAGGCGCGTCGGCACGTTGCCCCGCAACTCAAGGAGCTCGAGGTCGGGTCTGGCACGCGCGAGAAAGGCGCGGCGGCGCAGGCTGCTGGTGCCGATCCGCGCTCCGGGCGCAAGCCGCGCCAGCGGCATGCCCTCCCGGCCGACGAGCGCATCGCTCGGGTCCTCGCGCGGCAACACCGCCACGAGCTCGATGCCGTCCTCGAGCTCCGTCGGCAGGTCCTTCAGGCTGTGCACGGCGAGGTCGATACGCTCCTCGAGCAGGGCGCGATCGAGCTCCTTGGTGAAGAAGGCGCGCCCGCGCACCGCCCACAGCGGCACCTCGGTCTGCAGGTCGCCCGAGGTCATGATGGGCACGAGCTCCACGCCCGGCGCGCCGGGCAGGGCGCCGACCAGGCCTTCGACATGCCGCGCCTGCCACAGGGCGAGCGCCGAGGCGCGGGTGCCGATTCGCAGTGTCATGGCGGTCATTGCTCGCCCTCGATCAGAAACCGATAGCCCACGCCCCACACCGTCTGGAAGTGCCGCGGGTTGGCCGGGTCGCGCTCGAAGCGCCGGCGCAGTCTCAGGATGAAGTTGTCCACGGTGCGTGTGGAGGGAAACACGTCATAGCCCCATACCCGCTCGAGCAGGTCCTCGCGCGAGACGATCTCTCCCGGATGCTCGGCCAGCACCTTCAGGATCATCGCCTCCTTCTCGGTCAGCTCCTGGGCCATGCCGTTCCAGGAGCGCGCGCGGAAGGCGCGGAAGTCCACTTCGTTGTCGCCGAAGCGCAGCAGCCCCGCGCTCGCCGAGGCGCTCTGATACCAGTCCCAGCGCCGCAGGATGGCGCGCACGCGCAGCAGCAGCTCCTTCAGGTGAAAGGGCTTGGCGAGGTAGTCGTCACCGCCAGCCTCGAGGCCGCGCACCCGGTCCGCCGGGTCGCCGCGGGCGGTGAGAAAGAGAACGGGGGTGTTGTCGCCGCGCTCGCGCAACGTGCGGCAGACGGTGAAACCGTCGAGCTCCGGCAACATGACATCGAGCAGCACGAGTCCGAAGGACCCGTCCGACAGCGCTTCGAGGGCTCGCCGGCCATCGCCCACGGCGTCCACCTCGTAGCCTTCGGCGCGCAGGTTCTCCACGACGCCGGCCGAGAGGTGCGGGTCGTCCTCGACCACGAGGATGCGGCGGCTGTTTTCCGTGCCGCTCATGATGCGTAACCGTCGCGCGCGCCAGGCCCGGTTGTCCCTGCCTGCTCCCCGCCACGCGGCTCCTCGACGAGGGCGGCCGGCCACACCAGCACGAAGCGCGAGCCCTGTCCCGCGCCCTCGCTGTGCGCGCTCACCCGCCCGCCCATGAGGTGCATGAGGCGCCGCACGATGTACAGGCCGAGGCCGGTGCCGTGATGGCTGCCGCCGCCGGGATGCAGGCGCGTGAACTTCTCGAACAGGCGCGCGCCGTCGGCCGGGCGGAACCCGACTCCGCTGTCGCGCACGGTCAGCTCCACGTCCGATCCCGTTCGCCGGCCGCTGAAGGCGATGCTGCCGCCGCCGACCGGGGCGACCGCGGCGAGCGCGTTCTCGAGGAGGTTGCGCAGGATGACATCGAGCGCCATCGGGTCGGTGAACACCACGAGACCGGGCTCGATGTCGGCGGTGAGGCTGATGTGCTCCTGCCGGGCGCGCTCCTCGGCCTGCGAGGTGACCCGCCGCACCGCGGCGCCGAGATCCACGGGCTCGTTCCTGAGCTCGACGCGGCCGCGCTCGAGCCGCGCGCTCTCGAGGATCCTCGTCACCATGCCCTCCATGCGCGAGAGGTCGGACAGCATGCGCTCGGTGAGCACCCGCGACTGCTCGGCCGACAGGCTCCGCAGCGCCATGGTCTCGAGCGAGAGCTGCAGGCTCGCGAGCGGGGTCTTGAACTGATGCGAGACGAGTTGCAGGAAGTTGTCCTGCTCGAGCATGACCAGCGCCTCGGCGCGCAGCGCGCGGGCGATGACGACGATGCAGGCGCCGAGGGCGAGCAGGAAGAACGAGCCCTCCCAGGCGTACTGCACGACGCGCAGGTGCTCCTCCTCGAGCAGGCTCTGTTCGGCCGCGGGGGAGACCTCGGCCCGTCCCTGGCGGATGTCCACATTCGGAAGGAGCGCGCGCACGCCTGCGGGCGAGGCCCCGGCGGCCAACAGCGCGTTCGCCGCGGCGGCCTGTTGCGCATAGGAGGTCTGCAGCTCGCGCACCTTCTCCACCGCGTGGCGGTGCTGATCGAACAGCCACCAGCCGACCTCCACGGTGCACACCGCCACCAGCGCCATGACGGTGAGCTGCAGGATGCGCGGACTCTTGCGGGCGCGGAAGGTCATGAGGCGGCGAATGCCCGGCGCAGGCCCTCGGCCAGCTGCTCGAAGTCCGCCCCGGTGTGCGCGAGCGAGAGGAAGCAGGCCTCGTAGGCCGAGGGCGGGAAGTAGATGCCGTCCTCGAGCAGGGCATGGAACAGTCTGCCGAAGCGCTGCGCGGCGCCCTCGGGGAGGGTCTCCGCGGTGCGCGGCGCGCCGGCCTCGTGCAGCGAGAGCCAGAAGAGCGAGCCCACGCGCACCAGGTGCACTGGGCAGGGCGCCGCATCCAACACGGGTCGGAGTGTTTGCTCGAGCTGCGCGCCGAGGGACTCGAGCCGCCGCCAGCCGTCCTCGCGGATGAGCGCATCCAGGGTGGCGATGCCGCTCGCCATGGCCACGGGGTTGCCCGAGAGCGTGCCCGCCTGGTAGGTGTCACCGTCCGGCGCGAGGCGGGAGAGGATGTGGCGGGGGCCGGCGAAGGCGCCGACGGGCAGTCCGCCGCCGATCACCTTGCCGAAGGTCGCGAGGTCGGGGGTGATGCCGAGGCGCTCCGCGGCGCCGCCGCGGGCCAGCCGGAACCCGGAGATGACCTCGTCGAAAATGAGCAGCGTGCCGTGCTCGCGCGTGAGCGCGCGCATCCGGGCGAGGAAGGCGGGGCGCTGCGGCAGCAGTCCGTGATTGGCCGGCACCGGCTCGACGATGACGGCGGCGATCTTGCCGCCCTCTTGCGCGAAGAGCGTCTCGAGCGCGCGCTCGTCATCGAGCGGCAGAACGCGTGTGCAGGCGGTGAACGGCTCCGGCACGCCGGCGGAGGAGGGCCGGCCGAAGGTGGCGAGGCCCGAGCCTGCCGCCACCAGCAGGTGGTCGGCGTGGCCGTGGTAGCAGCCGGAGAATTTGACGATGAGGTCGCGGCCCGTGAAGGCGCGGGCGAGGCGGATGGCGCTCATCGTGGCCTCGGTGCCCGAGGAGACGAAGCGCACCTGCTCGACGCCGGGGTAGGAGGCCACCACGCGTTCCGCGAGCTCGACCTCTCCGGCGCAAGGGGCCCCGAACGTCGTGCCCGCCTGGCTGGCGGCCGTGATGGCCGCCACCACCTCCGGGTGCGCGTGCCCGAGGATGAGCGGACCCCAGGATCCCACGAAGTCGAGGTACTGCCGCCCGTCGGCATCGACCAGGCGTGATCCCTGGCCGCGTGTGAAGAAGAGGGGGGCGCCCCCCACCGCACGGAAGGCTCTCACCGGGGAATTGACCCCTCCGGGAATGACACGGCGCGCTCGCTCGAAGAGCGCTTCGGATGCAGGATGACTCATGGCGGATATGGTAGTGGGTTTGTCTTTCAAGGGGAGTCCGGGGGCTCGGCGGAGTGTGCCCGGCCGCGCCGGTGCGGCCGGGCCTCGCGGAAGAAGGCATCGAGGACGTCCGGGGTGCTCTGGGAGGCCGCCGCCCGCAGCCCGGCGATGGGCAGGTGCGCCAGGCTGTGGGCGAGGCGCTCGGCGAGTCGCAGCACGGCCTCGCGCTGCCCGGCATCCAGGGTGTGCAGCTCCGTGTCGAGCGCCCGGTCGGCCTCGTCGGCCGCGATCTGCTCGAAGGCGGTGCGCAGCTCCGCCAGGCGGGGACCGATGGCGCGGGTCGCCATCTCCGTGCGCAACCGGGTGAGCTGATCGTCGATCGCGGCGCGCACGGGTGCGAGACGCATGAGCTCGGCCATGCGCCGCTCCTGGACAGCTTGGACGAGCTCGTCCATCCCTAGCCGCGAGATCCCCGTGCGGCGTGCCGCGTCGGGGTCGACGTTGGGCGGGACGCCAAAGTCGATGGCGAGGAGCAGTGTGCTCTTGTAAGCCCGAACGCCCTCGGACAGCCGCCGCAGGGTGTGCTCATCGAGTACGGAACCGCCGCCGGCCGCCAGCGCCAGGGCGGCCACGGGCGCAGGGCGGGCGCGGAACTCCTCGAGGGACATCGTCTGACCCGAGACGCTGGCCGCGAACTCCTCGGCCACCGAGAGGGTGCGGTTCACGACGAGCAGCGGGATGCCCGCCTGATGCAGCGCCAGGCCGCAGCGGCGGGTCATGGGCGAGACGCCGACCAGTGCGACGGGGGCGGGTGAGCCGCCCAGGTGTTTGAGGACCCGATCCGCCGCGAGGTCCGCCAGCGACGGGGGGCGCACTCCGGCCTGGCGCCGCTGCATGCGCCCGGCCATGCCGAGCGCCTCCCCGACCAGCCGGTCGAGCATCGGGCCGCAGGTGCCCGCGGCGCGCGCGGCCTCCCAGGCCTCGCGCAGCTGCGCGGCGATCTCGCGCTCGCCGGCCTGCGCCGAGTCCAGGCCGCAGGCGAGCAGCAGCAGGTGCTCGATGGCGGCTTCGCCTGCCCAGGCCCGCAGCAGCCGCGGCGCCCGTTCGGGCGGCGCGGCCTGTCCCGAGAGCTGCTCGAGGGCGCTCTGCCGCAGGTCTCCCGCGGGCGCTCCGTCGGCCGTCGCGAACAGCAGCTCCACCCGGTTGCAGGTGCCGACGTAGAGGAGCTCGGCTACCCCGAGCGCCTCGCGCAGCCCGGGCAGGCGGGCGGGCAGGTCCGCCTTGGCGATGGACAGCCGCGCCACCTCGTCCACCCCGGCATGCCGGTAAGACAAGCCCACAACGCCGATCTGATGCATGGCGGGAATCACACCACGGCCGGCCGGCGGAGGTGTCACAGAAGCGTCACCGCCGCCCCGGGCCTTCATGAATTTTCGTTCAGGCGGCTGAAAGGCAGCCGTCAGGTAGGGGCGCTAGCCTTCCCGCCGCTTGATCCACAGGGCCCGCGCGGACCGGCACATCTCCGGGGGGCGCCGAGCCGGTTAACCTGACTGAGGGCATCCAGAAATGAGACAGATCGGACTGAAGTTCGCCGCCGTCGTGGCGCCGCTCGCGGCCGCCACCGCGCTCGCGGCCTATATGCCGAACATCGGCCAGCCGGTGATCGGAGCCAAGAGCTATGCGCAGGATCTGATCACCCGGATCGTGCACGCACACCACAACGTCGGGGCGATGACGATCTACATCACCCTGCCGGGCGCCAAGACTGCCACCTCCGTCGCATCGACCACGGGCAAGACCGGCGCGGCGCTCACCCCGGCCGCCGCCAAGGCGCTGTCGACGTCCCGCGCGCAGTTCAGCTACCGCGCCGGAGAACTGCACGCCGCGATGCCGATGTTCGACGTGTCGAACCACAAGGCGGGCGTCGCGACCCTGACGCTCGAGGGCAAGAGCCAGCAGGCGCTCGAGCGCGAGGCGTTCGCGATCCGTCTGTTCCTCAAGCGTAACACCTCCTTCGCCACCAACCTCGTGCAGAAGGCGCTGTGGGATCCGAACCTGCCGCTCGATTCCTACGCGCAGAAACTGGTCGACCAGGCGCTCGCGAAGAACCGCAACGTCGTGATCCTGGCGATCCACGCCGCGACGCCCCGAAACGCGATCCCCGAGATCCTAGGCTCGAACATCGGCCGCATCGGCAAGAAGGACGACAGCGACGATGCGCGGGTGGTGAACCTCGGCCAGACCAACCTCGAGAACAACACCGACCTCGGGCGCTACGAGGTGGAGCTGCCCCTGAACGATGCGGCCGGCAAGCGCATCGGCGCCCTCGGGGTGGTCTTCGACTTCTCCAAGGGGATGAACGAGAAGGCGTTGCACCAGGAGGCGATCCGCATCCGCAACGACCTCGCCCGGCAGATCCCCTCGCCGGCGAAGCTGGTCGAAGTCGTCCGCTGACGTCGAGCGGAGGCGGGGGTCGCCGCGAGCGGCGGCTCCCGCCTGTTTTCCCTGCCGGCGCCGATGCCGGAACCTTCCCACACCTTACGCCCGAGGGACCTGACACCATGACATTCCGGCGTTTTGCACGATTCGCGAGCCTCGCGATGCTCGGTATCTTCTCCGCGGCCGCTTTCGCCGCCCCGTCCGCCAGGCCGCTGGCGCTGCTCGGCCGCACCAACTTCCCGGGCTACGACGGCGACGTGGACCATCTGTTCGCCGACCTGAAGGAGAACAAGCTGTTCGTGGCCGCCGAGGACCACGGCACGGTCGAGGTGTTCAACCTCGAGACCGGCAAGCTCCTGAAGACCCTGACGACCTTCAAGACGCCGCACGCATTCTTCCTCGTGCCCGGCACGCACCGGCTGATCATCACCGACGATGCCGGTCCGCGCATCATCGATGACCGCACCTACAAGGTGCTGGGCTACCTGCACATCAAGCCCAAGGCCGGATCCGACACCGAGTACTACGATCCCTCCACCCGGCACCTCTTCATCGTCTCGGGCGGCTCGGACGTGCACCTGAAGCACTGCTGGCTGAGCGAGATCGACCCGTGGACGGGCCGCGTGCTGCGCGTGCACGAGTTCGATTCCAATCACGTCGAGGCGCTGCGCGCGGAGCAGCACGGCGAGCGGATGTTCATCAACATCGCGAACCGGAACGAAGTGGACGTCCTCAGCAAGAAGACGCTGAAGGTCGTGGCGCGCTGGCCGATCACCGCGGCGAAGACCAACCTCTCGATGTCCCTCGACGACGCTCACCATCGGCTGTTCGTCGTGACGCGCAACCCGACCCGGCTGGTGGTGCTCGACACCAAGGACGGCAGGACGGTCGCCGTAGTGAACGTGCCCGCCATCAACGATGGCACGTCGTTCGATGTCGCGCGCCAGCGCCTCTATGCGCCGGGCGCCGTGGGTCAGGTCGGGGTGGTCCAGGAGATCAGCCCGGACGAGTACCGTGAGATCGCGAGCGTCCCGAGCGGGGTCGGCGCGAAGTCCGAGACCTACGTGCCGCAGCTGAATGAGCTGATCCTCGGCGTCTCGCCGCAGTACAGCAAGCCGCACGTCGCGGGCATCATCCGCTTCAAGGCCGAGTGAGGCCGCAGGCGGCCCCGGCGAGGCGCTGCGCTTCCCCGGGTGGCTCCGCGGGCCGGGTCCGGTGGGTCTTCCCCGTTACAGCCGGATCAGCCCGCGCTTGTGCGCCACCGCCACCGCTTCGGTGCGCGAGATCGCATCGAGCTTGGTCAGGATCGACTTCACGTGGGTCTTGGCGGTGCCCTCGGTGATCGAGAGGCGCCGCGCGATATCCTTGTTGCTGCGTCCCTGGGCGACGAGCTCGAGCACATCGAGCTCGCGCTCGGTGAGGCTCGGCTTGGCCATGCGCAGCAGTGCTTTCGCCGCCACGGTCGATGAGGTGTAGGGACGGTCCTCGCTCACCGCGCGGATGGCGGAGAGGATCTCCTGGCGCGGGGCGTCCTTCAGCAGATACCCCTTGGCGCCGTGGCTGAGGCACTGGAAGATGTCCTCGTCGCCGTCGTAGGTGGTCATGATGAGCAGGCGCGCCTTGGGGTTGATCTCGAGCACCCGCTGCACCACCGCGAGCCCGTCGCGCTTGGGCATGCGCAGATCGAGCACCATGACATCGGGCTGATGCCGCTCGTAGAGGGCGATGGCCTCATCGCCGTCACCCGCTTCGGCCACGACCTCCATGTCGGACTGTTGATTGACCATCGCCGCGAGGCCATCGCGCACCACCGGATGATCGTCTGCCAGGATGACCCGGACTTTCTTTGGAATCACTGCCGCCATCTTCGCCTCTTACGCTTTTCGCTTCTGCATGCGCACGCTCACGCGGGTACCGGCGCCGGGCCGGCTCTCGATGCGCCACTCGCCGCCGATGTCACCGGCTCTCTGGCGCATGCTGGAGAGGCCGAAGCCCTGGCGCTCGGAGCGCTCGGGACTCTGGCCCATGCCGCGGCCATCGTCCTCGATGGCCATGGTCCAGTTCTCCCCTTCGTCGGCCATCGTGATGTGGATGTGCTGCGGGCGTGCGTGCCGCACAGCGTTGCTGACGGCCTCCTGCGCGATGCGCAGCAGTTCGTGCTCGTGCTCGGGCTTGAGGCCCGTGGGGAGGCCGCCGCCTTCGAACGTGGAGGTCACACCGCCGGGGACCGTGGAGCGATCGGCGAGCTGGCGGAGCGCGAGCTCGAGGCCCGCACGGCGCGTCTGATCGAGTCTCAGCGCCATCACGGAGCGGCGCGCCTCGGCCAGTCCGTCGCGCGCCAGGTCGCGGATGCGCTGCAGCGTAATGGCGAGCGTCGAGCTCTTGTTCTTGCAGGGCGGGGCCTCTTCCACGGCACCGAGTTGCATGAGGATGCCGGTGAACGCCTGCGCGAGGCCGTCATGGATTTCCTGGCCGATGCGGGCGCGCTCGACGAGCACTGCCGCCTCCTTGGCCTGGTAGGCGAGACGGGTGAGCTGCACGGCGAGGGTGGCCTGCTGGGCGAGTGCCACCAGCAGCTCGCTGTGCGGGACGTCCTCGGCCTTGCGCCGGAAGCGCAGGATGAGGAAACCCACGTTGCGTGAGCCGAACACCAGCGGATAGACGACCTTGCCGACATGGCCCTCGCTCTGGTCGAAGGCGAGCATGCCGGGCCAGAACTCCTGCTCCTGCTGCGCCACGTCGAGGTACATCGGCTCGTGGGGCTGGCCGAAGCGGTTGCCGAAGGGCGAGCCGGTGGGGACGCTGATGGGGTAGGGGGGCGGTTCCGAGTGACCGTCGCGCACGTGCGCGGCGATCCGCCACTCCTGCAGGCTGTCGCGGGAGACCACGACGGCGCCGGAGACCGCCCCGAACTGGCGCGTGGCCTCGACCAGGAGGTGGCCCAGGAAGCTGTTGAGATCGGGCTCGCTCGCCAGGCGCTCGAGGTTGCCGCGGATCACGGCGTTGGCCTTGGCGAGCTCCGTGGCGCGCTCCTCGACCGCGTGCTCGCGCTCGCGTCGCATGTCATCGAGCAGCCGCTGGCGGTGCAGCGCCGCCCCGATCACGCTGGCGGCGGTCTCGAGCGCGGCCAGCTCGGCGGACTCGATCGCGCGGTGCTGGCGGGTGTTGTCGAGCCCCACGACGCCGATGAAGTCACCCGCCACCACGATGGGTACGACGGCCTTGCTGCGGGTGCCGATGCCTTCGAAGCGGGTGATGGAGGAGCAGCCGGCGATGCCGTCACCGGCGTTCAGGCAGACGCTGCGTCCCGCACGCAGCTCCGCCGTCACGGCGGCGATCTCGCGCTCATCGAGGGCGTGCGCCTCGGGATCGTCGATGTGCGATGGGACGCCTTCGGCGGTCCACTCGCCGGCCAGGACCAGGAGCGGCTCGCCCTCGGGTCCGCACTTGGCCAGCATCACGTTCACGCGATCGACGTGCGCCGCCTCGCCGATCAGGCGCAGCACCTTCGGAATCGCGCCGTTGACGTCGGGCGCCTCGAGGAGCATGCGGCTCGCCTTGGCCGAGGCCGCGAGCAGTCCTTCCTGGCGGTGCAGGGACTCATTGACGTGGGTCAGCTCTTCCACGCAGGGAATGATGTCGCCCGCCGCCGCGAGGCGCGGGGCCAGAGCCGGTTCGGCCACTGGGGTGCTCATGAATGTTTCACGCTCCAGCACACAAAATCCGGGCACCGCTACCCGCGGCAGCCCGAGTGAGGACCCTTGGGTGGCCCGGTCCAAAGGGACCGGCCGGATACCGCGCTCCTCGCTGGGGGCACCGGGGGCAACCCTACCGTGCGGCGCGCGCGCCACACTCGGTGGCCACGCTCAAGCCGCTGGCGCGGATTTTCCGTATCGGCGCAACCATGCAGTGTAGCGCGAGACCGACGACACTTTCCGGGGCTCCCCCGCAATCCGGGGAAAACCCTCTCTCGGAGGGGGGAGAGGGCGGGCGGCGCGACGGCATCGCGTGGGAAGCGAAAGGACGAGTACCCGGGCATCGCCTCCGCGCATCACCGTATCGTAAAGGGCAGGAATATCGGCCTCTCCCGCGGCTTGACGGGTCCGGTACGGACCGGTCTAATACGCGGCCCACCTCCGGCGGCCAGGTAGCTCAGTTGGTAGAGCAGCGGACTGAAAATCCGCGTGTCGGTGGTTCAATTCC
>JAJYDK010000055.1 GCA_021777555.1 Pseudomonadota bacterium
CCGGCAGCAGCAGATCCTCGGCGCAGCCGGCTGAGGTAATACCCTTGGAGATAGTCGACGCCCTGATCGAGCACTATGGCGCACTGCGCGCGATTCTCGATGCCTTCGGCGATGACGCGGCACCCCGTGACCCGTCCCATGTCCACCAGCGAGCGCAGGATTTCCGTCCGCACGGCATCGCGCTCGATCCCGGAGACGAAGTAGCGATCCACCTTGACGTAATCGGGGCGCACTTCCGCCCAGGCTTTCAGCCCCGAAGAGCCCGACCCCAGATCATCGATGGCGATGTCGCATCCGAGCGCGCGCAGCGGCCGCACCGCGGCGGCGATCCGGCTCTCGTCCTCCGTTCCGTGCTCGGTAATCTCCAACACCACATCGTGCGGGTCGACATGTTGCGCCGCGAACGCATCGGCGAGCCAGTCGGCGAGCGAGCCACAGCAGCGCAGCGTCTGCGGCAGCAGGTTGAGGAACAGTCGCCCCTCGAGCGCGAGGCCGTGGTAACTGCGCAGCGCCGACTCGATGCAGGCCCGGTCGAGCTCGACCGTGAGGCCCGCCTGCTCAGCGCGGGCGATGAGCATGGCGGGCGGTTCGTACTCGGTGCCGGCCGGGCGGCGCGCGATCAGTCCGCCGGCACGACTTCGATGCGGTAATCGTTCCCCGCCCATTCGCCGCCCGGCTCGAGCCGATAAGTCAGATCGATGCCCGCGCCGCTCTCGAGCGCTCGGGTGTCGATCTCCACGGTGTGCAGTCCGAGCGGATTGGCGCTGGTGCGGCTTTCGCGGATGTTTTGCCAGCCGTCGAGGGTCCAGCGGAACACACCCGGGTCGTTGAGCGCCAACGTAAGTCCCGCGCCCTTCGGCAGTCGGCTCGCCGGCGCGTGGGGACACCAGATCACGCGCTTCAGCGCCGGGCGCTTGCCGGCATAGCGCCTCCAGACAGGCTCGGGCCGATCGAAGGGACGGCCGAGCGAGCGGGACACGACGAGCTTGATGTACTCCGCATGGGCCCACACGAGCGGCATCGCCCCCCCGGTCGGCCGTCCGGGCCGAAGACCCTTCGAGGCGATGGGCGCCGCGTCCCAGACCTGCTCCGGCAGCATGCCGCCCGCGGAGGCCATGCGCACCATCGCGATGAGCAGCGGCAGCGGATCTCTTCCGGCGACGAGCTCGTAGTGGCCGCGCTCCCCGGTGAGCAGCGGCCAGGCCCGCCCTTTGCCGGTTCCGTCGTACGCCGAGCCATCGTCGTGCTCGCCGTACCCGTCATCGTTGTAGCGATACCAGCTCGGACCGCTCGGCGTATCGACCTTGAGCACCGCATCGACGAGCTTCACCGTCGCGACGATGAGCGGATCGTCGCCCGAGCGCAGCCCGAAGCGCACCAGCTGCAGGAAGTCGACGCCGACCTGCGCCGCGGCGGGCAATTCCGGGTCGACCTCCTGGTTGCGGATGGGCACGGGGCATTGCAGCGCCGCGCGGTCGCGCATCGCGTCCCCGGGCGCCACTCGCACGTAGTAGCCCGGGATGCCGTAGCGGCGGGCGAGCGCAGTGTCGGTGATGGCGGTCCAGTCCTCGAGGCTCGCGTTCCAGTAATCGGCCACCGCCAGAGCGAGCTCGCGCGCCTGCTCATCGAGGTACGGCGCGCCACACACCAGCGCTGCGATGCAGGCGGCGAGAGTGAAGGTGTTGATGCCCGCGTCTTCCTCCCAGCGGTCCTGGTCCGAGGCCGGACCATTGCGCACGATGAAAGACAGCGCGCGGCGGATCATGTCCTCGACCTCGACCCCATCGAGCGCTCCGCGCTCGTGCAGCACGGCCGCGAGCAGCACCGGGAAGGCCGTCTCATCGAGCTGCACCGCGCCCCAGTAGGGCGTGCCTCCGAGCCATTGGTTCTGGTTCCAGTGGCCGTCGGCGAGTTGTGTGGCGCGCAGATAGCGCAGCGTTTCGAGCGCCTCGCGCGTGGCGCCGAAGGCGAGCAGCGCCCCGGCGCACTCGCACAGGTCGCGTGGCCAGACGAGGTGGTAGCCGGGACGCTCGTCCTTGGTGTTGCCCCACGGCACGCTCAAGGAAGCCACCATCGCGCCCGGGAATGTCTTGTCCTGGTGGGTCCGCAGCACCATGGTCGAGACCCTGAATTGCTCGCGACACTCCTCGGGGAGCGAATTCGCGATGCTGACGCGGGACGCGCAGCCCTCCTGCCAGTCCGTCCAATCGGCGATCTGGCGCTGCCAGATCTCCTCGAAGGGCACAAACAGCGCCGACAGCGCCAGGGTGGCGGCCGACTCGGTGCTGCTGGCGAAGCCGAGCGCGAGGACCGCCTTGCGCGGCAGTTCGCCCGTCAACGCCACATTGCCCGGGCCCGCCTGCTCGTACGCCCAGGTCATCGCTCCGTTGTGCGCAAAGTCCTGCCACCCATCGCTCGAGCCGACGTAGCCGCAGCTTGCACGTCCCCAGGCGTCGCGCTGATCCGAGGTCACCGCCCCGAGCGCGAGCGCGAAAGGACCCTGCTCCGCCCAAAGGAGCCGATGGCCGCGATGTCCGACCACCGCCGCGCGATTGTTCGACCCGGTGCCGCCGAGGTGGGGAGCGAGCAGCACGTAGGGCCGCAGGTCCTCATCACCTGTCAGCTCGACTTCCACGAGCAGCACATCCCGCTCGGCGCACGGCACGATGCGCAGCGCGAGCTCGAATCTCTCGTGGCGATGTACGATGCGCACCGCCGGGACACCGGAGTCCGCGAGCGTCATCGTGTGACTGTCCAGGCGCTTCAGCTCGACCCAGAAGCCTCGCCCATCCGAGACGATGAAGCCGAGGTCGCGAATCTGAGGGATATCAATGCGGGGATAGTAGACCTCGTTGAGGATGCCGCCACCCACGGTGAACCATAGTCGCGAGGCGCCGAGCGCGCATCCAACCACGTCCTTGGCGCTGCTGCACCAGGTGGGGGGCAATCCCGGGGCGCCAGGCGCCTCACCCGCGACGGTGTCGGTCATTGATCTATCCTCCGACTGCATCCGTTAAAAAACATCTCGCAACGCGCTACCATAGCGCATGCTCTGGCTCAAGGCATTCCACATCGTCTTCGTGGTCAGCTGGTTCGCGGGGTTGTTCTACCTGCCACGGCTGTTCGTATACCACTGTTCGACCACGGATGCGCCGGGCCTCGAGCGCTTCGCGCTCATGGAGCGGCGGCTGTTCGTCCTGATGAGCCTCGCGGCGGTGCTGGCGGTGGCCTTCGGCCTCGCGATGATCGCAGCCGCGCCGGTGTATCTCGAGTTCACGTGGCTGCGCATCAAGCTCGTGCTGGTGGCGGCGCTCATCGGCTACCACCTGTGGTGTTACGCACTGATGCGCGCGTTCGTCGAGGGCCGCAACCGGCACTCGCACCGCTGGTTTCGCGTCTTCAACGAGGCGCCGACGCTGCTTCTGATCGCCATCGTCGTGCTGGCGGTGGTCAAACCTTAGCCATTCCAGATGAGCACCCGGTCCCGCCATTGCGTAGCGGGGGGCGGTGCGCCTTCCCCGGCCGGCTCGGTGCCCACATAGAGAAACGCGACAATGGAGTCCTTGGGCGTAAGACCGAGCGCGGTCTTGATGGTTTCATCGTACGCGGCCGCGCCGGTCTTCCACACGGCGTTGAAGCCGAGCGCCTGGGCGGCCAGCAGGATGTTCCCGGCGGCGCAGCCCGCCGCGAGAAGCTGCTCGAGCGGGGGCACCTTGGCCTGTGGATCGCATACCGCCGCCACGGCGATGATGAGGGGGGCACGGAAAGCCTTCTGCCGCTCGCGCTCGAGCGATTCCGGGGTCGAGGCCGGTCGCACCCGGTGCAGTTGCGCGGCCATCAGCTCCCCGAAGCGCGCGCGCGCGGGCCCTTGGATCACGATGAAACGCCAGGGGCGCAGGCGGCCGTGATCCGGGGCGCGTGCGGCGCTTTCGAGCAGCAGCGCGAGCGCTCCCTCGTCGGGTCCGGGCTCGGTGAGTGTTTTCGCCGAGCGTCTTCGCAACAACAGGTCGATGGCTTGCATCACCCAATGATGACACAATCATCCGCGGCGGTTGGCCGCCACTCCGAGGCTCCAATGGACACCCAGGCCCTGCAAGCGCTCAAAGACTCCATCCGCGTCATTCCCGACTACCCGAAGCCCGGCATCCTCTTTCGGGACATCACGACTCTCCTCGGCCACGCCTCGATGTTCGGGCTCGCCGTGGAGGAGTTGGCGCGTCCGTGGACGGCGGCCGGGGTCGAGCGGGTGGCGGGCATCGAGGCGCGCGGCTTCATTCTCGGCGGCGCCGTGGCGCACCGCCTCACCGCCGGATTCGTGCCCATCCGCAAAAAAGGCAAGCTGCCGCACGATACGGTGCGCGTGGCCTACTCGCTGGAATACGGCCTCGATGAGATGGAGATGCACCGCGACGCCCTGAGTCCGGGCGAGCGCATCATCCTGATCGATGATCTCATCGCCACCGGGGGAACCGCCGAGGCGGCCGTGAGACTGCTGCGCTCCCTCGGGGCCGAGATTCTCGCCGCCTGCTTCGTGATCGACCTGCCCGAACTCGGTGGCGCGAGCCGCCTCGAGGCGCTCGGGGTGCCCGTCCGGGCCCTTGTCGCTTTTCAGGGACACTGATCGGGTCCGAAGATTACGTTCTGGTCATCCAAGGCTTGGGCGGCTTTCGTCCTGAGATAATGCCCTCCGTTCCGGCGCCGTGCGCCAGGGCATTTCTCAAACCGCTCAATATTCTCTTTGGAGATGTCGATGTTCAAGAAGCTCGTCCCCGTCCTCGGTGCACTGCTGGTCGCCGGCTCCATGGCGCTTGCCCCGGTCGCCGCCGTTGCCGCGCCCGTACAGGCCGCCAAGCACCATGTCGTGCACAAGAAGGCGACCCACAAGGTCATGCACAAGAAAATGGCTCACAAGAAGTGGACCAAGAAGGCCAAGTGGCACAAGAAGGCCGCTCACAAGCCGATGAAGAAGCACGTGGTCAAGAAGGGCAAGAAGAAGGCCTGATCCCTTCTTCTTAGGCCGGATGCCCCAAGAGCCCCGCCCCCGTGCGGGGCTCTTGCGTTTCAGGGACTGCCTCTACAATCGCGCCTATGCAGCCTCTGACACAGGTGCTCATCCTCCTCGCCGCGGCGGTCCTGCTGGTGACCCTCGCGCGCCGGCTCGGTCTCTCGACCGCGGTCCCCTATCTCATCGTCGGCCTTGCCCTGGGCCCGCACGCTCTCGCGGTCGTCAGCGGCTCGGCCACCGTCACCCTGCTCGCCGATCTTGGCGTCGCCTTCCTGCTCTTTACCCTCGGACTGGACTTCGCCCTGCCACGGCTCATCGCCATGCGGCGCGAGGTCTTCGGCCTGGGCGCCTTGCAGGTGATCGCCACCACGGCACTGTTCGCGATCCTCGCAAGGCTCACCGGCATCGCCTGGCCCGCGGCGGTGGTCGCCGGCGGAGCGGTCTCGATGAGCTCCACGGCCATCCTCCTGCAACAGCTGACGGAGCGCTCGGAGCTCAATCGCACCCACGGCCGGCTGGCCTTCAGCATGCTGCTGTTCCAGGATCTCGCCTTCGTGCCCTTCCTGGCGCTCGCTTCGGCGCTCGGACCGGCGGCGAATCACCTCGGGCTGCGCGATGCGCTGTTCGCCGCAGCGGCCGGATCCCTCGCCATCGCCGCGGTGCTGGCGGCGGGGCGGTGGCTGCTGCGGCCACTCTTTCACGAAATCGCCCACAGCCGGCTGCGGGAGCTGTTCACGCTCGCCGCGCTCCTGGTGGTGCTCGCCGCCGCCTGGGTTTCGCAGCTCGCGCACCTGTCGGTCGGGCTCGGCGCCTTCCTCGCGGGCATGATGCTGGCCGAGACCGAGTACCGCCACCAGATCGAATCGGTCATCCGTCCCTTCCGCGACATCCTGCTGGGTCTGTTCTTCGTCTCGGTCGGGATGCTTCTCGATGTGCGCCAGCTCGCAAGCGAGCCATGGCGCGTGCTCGCCTTCCTCGCCACCATCGTGATCCTCAAGGCAGCGGTCGGGGCGCTGGTGACCCAGCCATTCGCCCGCTCCTCCTTCAAGGCGCTGCGCACGGGACTCGTCATTTCCATCGGCGGGGAGTTTGGCGTCGCGCTCGGGAGCGTCGCGGTCGCCAGCGGCCTGATGCCCGCACCGCTCGGCCAGCCGCTGCTGCTGTCACTCGTGCTGTCCATGGTCTTGAGTCCGCTCATCCTCAACCACAACAAGCGGATCGCGCGCCTCCTGCTGCGCGAGAAGGGACCGCCGCGCACCGCCTTCGAGCGCGAGAGCGAGGCGACTCGCGAAATCGGCGAGCGCGAGCACGTGATCCTCTGCGGGTTCGGCCGCGTCGGGCAGAACGTGGCGCGAGTGCTCGAGTCACAAGGGTTCGAGTACATCGCGCTCGATCTGGACCCCGCTCGCATCGCCGCGGCGCGCCAGGCGGGTGACCCGGTGATTTTCGGCGATTCCGCGGATGAGCAGATCCTCGTCCGGGCCGGACTTGCGACCGCCACCGCCCTCGTCATCAGCTTTTCCGATCCCGCGACGGCCATCGGTATTCTGCGCACCGTGCGCAGTCAGCGCCCGGATGTGCCCGTGCTGGTCCGCACCCAGGACGACTCGAGGATCAAGGAGCTGCAGGAGGCTGGAGCCACGGACGTCGTGCCGGAGACGTTCGAGGCCAGCCTGATGCTCGTCTCCCATGTGCTGATGCTGCTCCACGTACCGGTATCGCGCGTCGTGCGCACCATCGGCGAGATCCGCAATCACCGATATTCGGTGCTGCGCAGCATCGTGCGCCGCGCGGACGCGCGGCCGCTCGATGAATCCCACGAATTTCGCGAGGAGATCAAGTCTGTGGTGGTGCCGCCGGGGGCCTGGGCGGTGGGACGGACGCTGCGCGACATACGTGCCCGGGGCACGGAGGTTGCGTTCACCGGGGTGCGCCGCCACGGCATCCTGGGGCGTGATCCGGCCAGTGATACGGTGCTGCGCGACGGTGACGTCGTGGTGCTCTATGGCTCCCCGGAGGCGCTGGAGCGGGCCGAGGCCATCCTGCTCGCCGGTTAGGGAGCCTCTTGGGGCTCCCTGGGCTACAATCCCGCGCGCGTGAGCCGTACCGATATCCAATTCCCGCCCGAGCACGCCGCACTCAAGGAAGACGTGCATGCGCTCGGGGAGCTGATCGGAGAGATCCTGCGCGAGCAGGGCGGCCAGGCGCTTTTCGAGCTCGTCGAGCTCGACCGCCGTGCGGCCATTGCCCGGCGCGAAGGGGAGGAGCAGGCCCGTCTCGAGCTCGCCGCCTCGGTGAGAGACCGGCCGCCCGAGCTGGCGCGCGATCTGGTGCGCGCCTTTTCCATGTGGTTCCGTACGGTGAATCTTGCGGAGAAGGTGCACCGCATCCGCCGCCGCCGCGAATACTTCCGCAGCACCGCGCATCCACAGCCGGGGGGTGTGGAGAGCGCCATCGCGCAGCTCAAATCCCAGGGCCTTGCGCTCGAGGAGGTCCTCGAGCTCGTGGGAGGCCTGCGCATCGAGCCGGTGTTCGCCGCGCACGCCTTGTCGGCCACCCGGCGGACGCTGCTGCGCAAGCAGCTGCGCGTGGCGGAGCGCCTGCTCGCGCTCAATCCGACGCTCACCCCGCAGGAGCGGCGCAATCTCTGGAGCGGCATCCGCTTCGAGCTCACCACCGGCTGGCAGACCGAGGAAGTGCCGCGCAGGCAACTCACCGTGGGAGACGAGCGCGAACAGGCTCTCTTTTACCTCATCGAGATCCTCTACCGGGTGGTGCCGGCGTTCTACGAAGAGATCGCCCAGGCGATCGGCACGCTCTACTCGGTGCCGGCCGACTCGATCGAGCTGCCGTGCATCCTGCGCTTCGGCTCCTGGGTGGGGGGTGACATGGACAGCAACCCCGACGTGCACGCCAAGACCGTCCGCGAGACCATCGCCCGCCATCAGCGGGTCATCGTGAACGCCTACTTCACGGAGTGCCAGAAGCTCGCGGAGCGGCTGTCTCAGAGCGAGGCCTGCACGAATGTGTCGACCCGGCTGACCCAGCGCATCGAGGATTACATGCGGCTCGCTCCGGTCGCCCGCGTTCCGGGCGCCCGCGCTCCGACGCCCGGAAGACGCGACCGCATGCCGTATCGGCTGTTCCTGACGCAGATCGCCGAGCGCCTGCACTACACCTACGAAGGGCGGGCCAACGGCTACGACGACGCGCAGCACCTGCGCGACGACGTGCAGATCATCGCCGACAGCCTCCTCGCCAACAAGGGTGGCCATGCCGGACTCTTCCACATCCGCAGACTCCTGCGCCGCATCGACACCTTTGGTTTCCACCTGGCGAGTCTCGATGTGCGCCAGCACGCGAGCGTCCTGCACCGGATCATCGCCCAGGGCGGGGATGACCCCGCCTGGCCCTACCGTACCAGCGCCGAGCGCACACGCCTGCTGACGGATGCCTTGAGCAAGGACGCAGGCCCCCGCGTCGAGCTTGATGCGCTCGGCAAGCGCAATCTCGCGGTGTTCGAGGCCTTCGCCCAGATCCGGCACCGCTACGGAGCTCGAGCCGCCGGCTTCTTCGTCGTCAGCGGTACCGAGGGGCCCGACGATGTGCTGGCGGCACTGCTGCTTGCGCGCTGGGCGTCGGTGTACGACAAGAACACCAACCAGGTCACGCTCGACATTGCGCCTCAATTCGAGTCGATCGCAGCGCTCGAGCGTTCCGGTGAGATCGTGCGCGAGCTGCTCGCCGAGCCCGCCTACCGGCGGCACATCGAGGGGCGCTCGGGCCGCCAGGGCGTATTGATCGGTTATTCCGACAGCAACAAGGAGGCGGGGCCGTGCGCCTCGCGCTTCGCGATCCACCAGGCCCAGACGGCGCTCGCCGAGACGATCGGCTCGGCCGGAGATCGCTACACGCTCATGCACGTTCGCGGTGGCAGCATCGCTCGCGGAGGGGGCCGGATCGACACCCTGGTGAATGCGGCGCCGGCGAACGCCATCAACGGCGTGCTGCGCCTGCGCGAGCAGGGCGAAACGATCAAGCAAGGCTACGGCCTGCGGCCGATTGCCATGCGGACTCTGGAGCGGGCGTTCAACGCCCTCAGTCTGGCAACCGCTGGCGGCAGCGCGCGGGAGACGCCCGCGGAGCATGTCGAATGCGCCGCGACACTCGCGGCAGCCAGTCGAGACGCCTACCGGCGTCTGGTATACGACCAAGGCGATTTCCACGAATTCTTCCGCGCGGTCACCCCGATCGACGTCATCGAGAACATGCAGATCGGCTCACGCACGATGCACCGGCAGGAGGATGCGGGCCTGCAGGGTCTGTTGCCCGTGCCGTGGGTATTCGCCTGGACCCTGACCCGCCACATGCTCCCCGGCTGGTACGGCACCGGCTCGGGGCTGGCCGCGGTGGTCGAACGACACGGGGCAGCGCGGCTGCGCGCGGCGAGCGCCGAATGGTTCTTCCTGCGCAACCTCATCGACGACATCGAGGCCACCCTGGCGCGCGCGGACCTCGAGATTGCCGCCGCCTACGATGTCCTGGTACCCGAGGGACACCGGCATTTCGCCGCGGCGATCCGCGCCGAGTACGACCGCACGCGCGAGCAGGTGCTGTTGCTGAAGGACGCCACCGAGCTGCTCGAGGGCGACCCGATGCTGCAGCGCACCATCAGGCTGCGCAACCCGTACATCGATCCCATGAACCTGATGCAGGTGGACCTGCTCGCGCGCTGGCGCGCCGGCGGCCGCAGCGACCGCGATCTGTTCGAAGCGTTGCTCGCCAGCACGACCGGCATCGCGCAGGGCCTGCAGAGCATCGCCTGAGCCGGGGACCAACCCATGAGTACGGACATCACCATCCGCCCCGCCGGCGAGAACGACGTTGCGCGAGTGCTCGGTTTCATCCGTGAGCTCGCCCGATACGAGCGCCTGGAAAAGGACGTCATCGCCACGGAGGAGGATTTGCGCGAGACGTTGTTCGGCGCGCATCGCTATGCGGAGGTAGTCTTCGCATGCGTCGGCGGGGAGCCCGTGGGCTTCGCGCTCTTCTTTCACAACTTCTCGACCTTCAAGGGCCGACCGGGCATCTACCTGGAGGACCTCTACGTGGTGCCGCAGATGCGCGGCAAGGGCATCGGGCGCGCGCTGCTCGAGTGGCTCGCACGCACCACCCTCGAGCGGCGCTGCGCCCGGCTGGAATGGGCCGTGCTCGATTGGAACGAGCCCTCCATCGCCTTCTACGAAAGCCTCGGCGCCGTGCCCCTCGACGAGTGGCGCACGTTTCGCCTGACGGGCGCCGCACTCGAGCAACTCGGTGGACGGACACCCTTGCACGCTCAGTGAGCCGCTGACTCACCCGCCAGCGCCAGCTGCGCCCATGCCGCCCAAAGGCCGGCAGAGCCTGAACGCGCGCTGAACGAATCAGTCAACTCCCGCATTGACGCGCAGTGAGGTAAGCTTCACGCAACGGAGGCAAGTCATGCACCTACGCTCTCGCCTGATCACGACTCTCGCCGGCGTTCTGCTCGCATTCACGACAGTCGCCGCGCACGCCCAGGCCCAGGAGGAAGGGCGCCTGCTGCTCGCCTCCCAGGTGCTCCAGGACCTGCAGGGCACCCGCGACCAGGGCATTCCCAGCTGGCTGCTGCAGCGCGCCTATGCCATCGCGGTCATTCCGGGCCTCACGAAGGTGGCGTTCTTCTTCGGCGGCCGCCGCGGACACGGCGTCCTGGTCGCCCGCAAACCGGACGGCACCTTCTCCGATCCGATCTTCATCACCATCACCGGCGGCAGCTTCGGCTTCCAGTGGGGCGTGCAGAAAACGGATCTCGTGCTGGTGTTCACCTCGCCCAAGGGCGTCGTCGGAATCTCCGGCGGCAAAGTGACCCTCGGAGCCGGCGCCTCCGTGGCAGCGGGCCCCGTGGGCCGGCAGGCCTCCGCCGCCACTGTGCAGACATTCAACGCCGCCGTGTACTCCTACTCGCACAATCGCGGACTGTTCGCGGGCATCTCGCTCGGCGGCTCGGAGATCAATGTCGACGATGGCGCGGACGCGGATTTCTATCACCAGCCGAAGGTGCGCGCCTCGCAGATCCTCTCGGGCGCGGTGACCAGCAACGATTTCGCCGCGGGGCGTTTCCTGAAGGCCGTGGCAGTGAGCTCCGGTCTCGCACCGGCCCCTTCGCCGGCCTCCTCGGCCTCGCCTCCCTCCCCGCAGGCGGCCGCGCCCGCCCAGCAGAAGGCCCCCGCGGCGCAGGCCTACCCGCTCGAAGACCAGAGCCCCGGCAACAACCCGCCGAATTGACCGGGCGGGGAAGCGCGCCGCGCGCTCGTTCGCGGCCATTCCGCGACGGCGCGCTGAGGCCGCCGGTTTCCCATCAGGTCCCGCGGGAGCTCTCTTGAACGACACCGTCGCCGGAGACGGCGCACACGCCGCCAGCCAGACCGCCGTCGCGGTGCTGCTTGCGATCAGTTTCAGCCATCTGCTCAACGACATGATGCAGTCGCTCCTGCCGGCGCTGTATCCGATGCTCAAGGAGCGCTATGGCTTGTCCTTCGGGCAGATCGGCGTGCTCACCTTCACCTACCAGATCACGGCCTCCCTGCTGCAGCCGCTGATCGGCCGCTACACCGATGCGCGCCCGCGGCCCTATTCCCTGTCCACCGGGATGGCCTTCACCTTGAGTGGCCTGGCGCTGCTCGCATACGCGCACGATGATGCGCTGCTCCTGTGCGCCGCCGCGCTGATCGGCACCGGCTCCTCGGTGTTCCACCCGGAGTCCTCGCGAGTTGCGCGCATGGCCTCCGGCGGGCGGCACGGGCTCGCGCAATCGGTGTTCCAGGTCGGGGGGAATCTCGGCTCTTCCATCGGGCCGCTGCTCGCGGCCTTCGTCGTGCTGCCCTATGGCCAATCGAGCGTGGTGTGGTTCTCCCTGGCGGCGCTCGCCGGCATGTTCGTGTTGCTTCAGGTGGGCCATTGGTACCGCCTGCACGGCCTCGAGCGCCTGAAGCCGCGCTCCGCGGCCGATACCCGCCCGGCGGCCTCCCGCAAACACGTGACCGTGGCCATGGTCGTGCTGCTGTCGCTCATTTTCTCGAAGTACTTCTACCTCGCGAGCCTCACCAGCTATTACACGCTCTATCTGATCAGCCGCTTCCACGTATCGGTGCAGAGCGCGCAGATCCATCTGTTCGTGTTCCTCGGCTCGGTGGCCGCCGGCACGATCCTCGGCGGACCGCTCGGCGATCGGATCGGGCGCAAGTACGTGATCTGGGGCTCCATCGTCGGCGTCCTGCCATTCACGCTACTGCTGCCGCACGCCAATCTATTCTGGACGGGGATGCTGACGGTGCCCATCGGGGTGATCCTGGCCTCGGCGTTCCCGGCCATTGTGGTTTACGCCCAGGAGCTGCTGCCTGGGCGCACCGGCACGGTGGCGGGCCTGTTCTTCGGATTCGCCTTCGGGATGGGCGGCATCGGGGCCGCCGTGCTCGGGCAGCTGGCCGACTCATTCGGCATCGATCTCGTCTACCGGATCTGCGCCTGGCTGCCGGTCATCGGTGTGCTGGCCGGCTTCCTGCCCAATGTCGACCACCGCCCGCCTCGCGAGCCCCTGGCGGCGAGCTCAGGTCATGTACGGTGAGATCACCATGCAGATCACGGTGACCGAGAGGAGCGCCGCGGCAATCCGCTGCGAGGTCTTCGGCGAGCGGCGCATCGCCCCCTGCACTCCCGCGGCGGCGATGGCGCACAGCGCACCGATCGCGAGCGTCGTCGCCATCGGACCATGCGAGCCGCGGATCACGATCCCCCAGAGCGCGAGGCCCGCCACGACTGTCAGCGCCGCCGCTCCCATCTGAGCGCGGAACAACTTCGGCGTCAGTTCGAAGTACGAGTGCGTCAGGGCGAACGTCGAGCCGGCCCAGAACACTCCGGCGAGCGCGTGCAGCGACAACAGGGACAACACGAGAATGCGCATGAACAGCCTCCGTTACGGTTGACGAGCCGCATCCGCAGACGGTGCGGCAACCAGGCGGAAATCCGCCGATCACATGGCTTTGGAATAGGCGACGCCGCAGCCGCCCAACCCGCAGTAGCCGTCAGGATTCTTGGCGAGATACTGCTGGTGGTAGTCCTCGGCATAATAAAAGGCGGGGGCGGACCGGATCTCGGTCGTGATGGCGCCATGGCCGGCGGCGGTGAGCCGCGCCTGATACGCCGCTTGGGAGGCTTCGGCGGCGCGCTGCTGCCCCTCGTCGAAGGTATAGATCACCGAGCGATACTGGGTGCCCACATCGCCCCCCTGACGCATGCCCTGGGTGGGATCGTGAGACTCCCAGAATGCCTCGAGCAGATCCTCGTAGGTGACCTCGGGACCGTAGATCACACGGACCACCTCGGCATGTCCGGTGAGCCCGGTGCAGACCTCGCGGTAGGTCGGATTGGGCGTGACGCCCCCGGCGTAGCCCACGGCGGTGGAGTAGACGCCCGGCAATTGCCAGTACAGCCGCTCTGCGCCCCAGAAACAGCCGAGTCCGAACAGCGCCTCGCGCAATCCCGCCGGGAACGGCGGCACGATGCGATGACCGCTGACATGATGGACCGGCGGCACCTCGAGCGGGGTATCGCGACCGGGCAGCGCCTCGGCGGCGGTGGGCAGGGTGGTTTTCTTCTGCGGCGCCATGGGACGAACCTCCAATCCGTAATGATAGCGGCTTGCGCCGCCGAGGGCTCGCACCTTAAGCTTCGCGCGCCATGGGAATCAGCCAGCCACAGAACCTCAGGGCGCCCCCGGTCGAGCATCATCGGCCCTTCGGCGTGCGCGTCAGCCTCCCGCTGGGCGATCCGTTTCGCAAGCTCCTCGGCCTCGAGTGGCACCGCGTGCATTGGTACGCCACGCCCGCGGAGCGCGATGCGGCGCTCGCCGAGATGAGCCGGCGCCACCTGTACTCCCGGTCGGGCGACAGACCCGCGCTGGTCTTCGAAAAGGTCGAGAACCTGGTCGAGAGTCGCGGCCTCTAGCTCCCTTCCTCAGAACGTCCGGCCCAGGAACAGGTAGAACGCCTGATTGCCGTGGTCGTCGAAGCCGCTGCCGAGGTAGACCGGCCCGATGAAAGTGTCGAGCCCGAAGAACAGGCTCGCATCCTTGTGCAGGGTGCGCCATTTGGCGTCGCTCATGTTCTGCCACACATTGCCCGCCTCGAGTGACATGCCGAGGTACACCGGCACGTCGAGATAACCCGGTCCGCCGCGATCGATCTGGCGATAGACGAGCACCCGCGCGATGCCATAGTGCGGTCCCCACAGGGAGTAGGCTTTGAGGCCCGAGAGGTTCAGAAAGCCGCCCAGAGGGAACTCCATGCGCAGATCCGTGGCGCCGTTGAGCAGGCTCCCGCCCGACATCGAAAACGCGATGGTGTCGCGGTCGTGCCAGGTGTGCGCCGCCAGGAAATCGAACGTCACCCGGTTCGAGGCGCGCTCCACCCCGGCCACGTCGCGCGCGCTCGCCCACTGCAGCGTCGTCCGCTCCCCGGAATGCGGGAAGTTGATGTTGTCCAGGGTGTCGTAGGTGAAGCGCGCGAAGTAGGTCCGCGAGCCGAAACTCTGGTACGGCGGAAAGGGCAGCGCGGGGTCGGCGGGATCGCCGATGGTCAGGCGCGAATGTCCTTCCTCGCGATACACCCCGGCACGCACCTCGCCCCAGTTGCCGAACTGCTTGCCGACATCCAGGCCGTAATCGAAGGTATGCACGCGATACTGCGCACGCTCGCTCTGGCCGATGAGAAACGGCAGGTTCGTCGCCTCGATGGAGGTGTGCGGCATGACGAACCAGCCGGAAAAATGCGAAAACGGCAGGAAGACTTCCGTCGCGAGACGTGAGGTCTGCCCGATCTGGCCGTCCGTCACCCATTCCCCTCCGGCCCGGGTGATCTCCGACATCACGTAACGCGCCGCCGCGTCGTAATAGGAATCGCCCTGGAAGTCATCGCTCAGGCTGAGACCGAAGCGCACATAGTTCGGCCCGATCGAGGCGCCCTGCGCATCGATCAGCAGACCGTATCGCCCTTTCCGGCGCACCAGGCGGTAATCGAGCGTATCGAGCCCCCCCTGACCATACAGCGTCGTGATGCGGCGGGCGATTGCATCGGGGTTGAGACGCTTGCCGACCATATCGCCGAAGAGGTTTTCAATCGGTGCCGAGAATTCCCGCGAGCCCGTCTGGACCTGCACGAAGCCGATGCGCGGCGGCGGCCTGCGCAGGCTCGCACGGCGCTCCTCGTAGCGGCGGTACCGCGCCGGGCTCACCGAAAACTCAGAGAGCCGCTTGCTCATCTTCCACGCCGCGGTCTCGCCGATCGCGAGCAGGCGGTTCACGTTGCCGAAATCGAACGAGGAGATCGCACCGAGCGCCGGACGGATGAGCACGTCCCGTGGCGTGAGCGAGGACAGCTCCTGCTTCGATTTGCGCTCCATCAGGATCGCCAGCGATTGGGCCGACACGGAGCCGACGCCATGGAGCTCGCGGCGCGGCAGCAGCGGGTAGCTCACATCGACGACGATGAGCACGTTCACCCCCATGGCTCTGGCCACATCCACCGGCACGTTGTCGGAGATGCCCCCGTCGATGAGCAGGCGGCCATTGCGCGCAACCGGCGCGAAGACCCCCGGGGCGGACATGCTGGCGCGCATGGCGCTGGTGAGATCACCGGAGCCCATGTTCACCTGGCGACCGGTCTCAAGGTCCGTGGCCACGGCGCGAAAGGGGGTCGGCAGACGATCGAAGTTCGTGATGCGCGCTACCGGCAGCGTCAGGCGGCGCAGGATCTCGGTGAGGCTCTGTCCCTGGATCAAGCCCGTCGGCAGCACCGGGCGCCAGTGCCGGATGCCGATCGGAAAATTGATCAGGAAGTTCTCATCCTCCTCCTTGCGGCGCAGCGTGAGATCCTGGCGCGGCGGCAGATCGTGAAAGGCGTCCTGCCAGTTCAGGGACGTCACAACCGCCTCGATCTGCTTC
>JAJYDK010000056.1 GCA_021777555.1 Pseudomonadota bacterium
CGGGTGTTCAACATCTCGGTCGACGCGCTGCTCACGCGCAGCCAGAGAAAGTCCTTCCACCCCCTGCCCCTCTACGACGCGCGCCACGGCGGGCGGGTGTTCGTCGTCGCCCAGGCCCCGCAGTCCAAGCGCGCCGGCAAGCTCCGCCAGGCGAAGGAGCCGACGCCGAGCGAGCCTGCCCGCACTCCGCTCGATGAGCTCGCCTTCGGCGACCCGGTCATGGGGCGCAACATCCAGGCGGTGCGTCGTACGCCCTGCCGGGATGTGCCGATCCTGCTCATGGGCGAATCGGGCACGGGCAAGGAGTGCTTTGCGCGCGCGCTGCACGCCTCGAGCGAGCACTCCGAGAGACCCTTCGTCGCGGTGCACTGCGGCTCCCTCGGCGAAGGGGAGCTCGCCGAGGAGCTCTTCGGTGCACCGCCCGAGGCCGGCTTGGGCCAGGCTCAGGGCCGTATCCTTCAGGCCAACGGCGGGACTTTGTTTCTCGATGACGTCGGGGAGCTGCCGCTGCCGCTTCAGGTCCGGCTGCTGCGCCTGATCGAGGAGCGCGAGATCCAGCGGCCGGGAGAGCCGCCCATCCGCCTCGATGTCCGCCTGATCACCGCCACCCGTGGCGGGCTCCAGGAGAGGGTGCTCGAGGGGACATTCCGCGAGGACTTGTTCTACCGCCTGCAGGGCCTCGCGCTCACCCTGCCGCCGCTGCGTGAGCGCAAGGACAAGGCCACGCTCATCCGCCATATCTTCGCCCAGGAAAGCACCGTGAGCCCGAGCGTCAGCCTGGGCGATGACCTGGTGGAGGCCTTGCAGGCCTACGCATGGCCCGGGAATCTCAGAGAGATGCGCAATGTGCTGCGTGGCATGATCGCCATGCGCTCGGATGATCGGCTGGATGCGCGCGCCGTGCCTCCCGAATGCATCGCACCCGCGGTCCATTGCGGCGAAGAGGATCCACCGGCCAGCACCGATCTCAATCCTCTGCAGAAGGCCGAGCGCATGGCGCTGCAGCGCGAGATCGAGTCGAACCGCGGCAATATCAGCCGCGTGGCCCATCGGCTCGGGATCGGACGCAATACGCTCTATCGCAAGATGCGCAGGCTCAGCATAGAGTTGCCCGCCCGGCGCTGATCCCGTTTGCAGTGGCGCGCCCCGCCCGCCCTGGAGACAATGCGCGTGGGCGAACCTGGGCCCGAGCGAGGCATCCATGTCAGAGACCATCTTCGGCAAGATCATCCGGGGCGAGATTCCCTGCCACAAGGTGTACGAGGACGACCAGGTCCTCGCCTTTCTCGACATCAATCCGCTGAGCAAGGGCCACACGCTCGTGATTCCGAAAGAGCCGGCGCAGACCTTGGATGCGCTGTCCGAGGAATCCGCCGCCGCCCTCGGCCGAGTGCTCCCCCGGATCTGCCGGGCGGTGATCGCGGTCACCGGCGTCAAGGAGTACAACGTGCTCGAGAACAACGGCACGGGAGCCCACCAGGCCATCGCACACGTGCACTTTCACATCATCCCCAAGCCCAACCGGAGCGAGGGACTCGGCATCGGCTGGCCCATGCACGCGCTCGATCATCAGGAAGGCGCCGAACTCGCCGCCCGACTGCGCACCGCCCTCGCGTAGGCGCAGAACCAGGGGGATTCGCGCCTCGATCAACGCAATTCGCGACAAAACGTGGCGAATACGCGCATTCCGAAAATCGCTTGCCGGATCGATAGCCGGTCCGTACAATGCGCCCCCTCCTGGTGCGGGGTGGAGCAGTCTGGCAGCTCGTCGGGCTCATAACCCGAAGGTCGCAGGTTCAAATCCTGCCCCCGCTACCATTTCTTAAGCTTACGCTTCAGCTGCTCCCCGTAAGCCCGGCACTCGACCGCCCCCCTGGTGCGAGTGCAAGTCATCTCGCACCACCTCCCCGCTGCTTCACCGCGTCCCGCAGCGTGGCGATTTTCGTCTGCGCGAAGTGCTGACAATTCCCCAACCCTCCTCAGCACTCAAGCTCTGGATTGCCGCGCACGTCGTCACCTAACTTGCTGACAGGTCGGAGTCGATCCCAATCCGACCGTCGCGAAGGCCCGGTTTCCGGCGGGTCCGCGCCCCGTGTTATCTCGAGCAGACGTCTGCGAATGGGGGCACGCGAAGCGTTGTCTACGGGTGATGGGCCAACGCAACTCGAGGGCTGCGCGCACCAGAATATGACCATCCCAGCACCAGGCCCAAGAGCGGCAGGATCGCCGCCGCAACGTTAAAAAACGTGATCGGATGCAGCCAGGCGATTCTTGCGTCAATCTCCACAATGGGCTGCACGATCAGTGCCCACAGGAACAAGCACAGGTACGCAGTGGGTGCGATCATAGCGCAGACGAACCCCGCACGACCTCCCCCGCGGCGCCGCAGCATGTACCCTGCCAGGAAGCAGAGGACCCCAGAGCTCAGTACGACGAAATAGCTATCGGCCGTGACTACTGGAACGCGAATCTCCCGTATTCCGGGCCAGATGATAGTCAGTATGTGTTGCGCGAAAGCGGCCAGAAAAATCGCAAGCGCTGGCAACAAGACAGAAACCAATAACTTGTGAATTTTCACTTGTCGGCTCCGTCATAAGCATTGCCGCGGCGTTAACCCTACCTCGAGTACGCGAACGCCCGCAATGCGCCCGACGTTCGGTGCAGATCGCCGGTCGCTTCTGCCCGAATGTACTCCCTCCCGTCGTCCGGAATCCAGCGCTGCGAAACTCTCTGCGGCCGGAGAGGGGCTACTTCATCATTTCAGCAAGAAGAGTCTTTAGCTCTGACGTTCGAACCGAAGCCGCACGACATTCCTTGATCAGCGCGTTCCAGTCGCTGGGAGGATGCCCGGCAGCGAGCATCTTGGAGAAGACTCGATACGCATCGTCCTTTGCACCGTAGGTACGCCGGGTGTCTTCATCGTTCACCCAGCCCAGCGCGATGATCTTGCTCTCGACGTGGAACCTGAAGAACAACCTATATTGCATGAAGAACTTGGCCCGAAACCAGTGCTTATATTTCGGACCAAGTGTGTCACCCTGTCGGAATTCGGCAGCGGTCGGATCGCGAGGGATGTTCTCGAACACGAGTTTGGCGATCGCCGCAAGTCGTTTCGTTGCATTCTTTCGAGGAAAGTCATGCGGATCCTTTTGCTTCAGAGCCTCGACCTGGAGGATCAATGCCTCGAGCTGCTCGAGAAACAGCGGATGCGCGAAGATCGACCAGCCGTTGATGACGAACGGCGCCGCAGGGATCTGCGGCGTCATTCATCGTCCGGCGATAGCGGCTTGTCGAGATCGACGTCGACGTGCCCGACGAGCGCCTGGATGCGTTCGCGCAGGCTCCCATCAAAGGCTTTCAGCCGATCGGGATTTGCTTCCATGTCCCGGGACAGAAAGGCCAGAAATTCCCCGAGGACAGGGTCCTGCACGTCCTCCGGCGATACTCGCTCGAGGATTACCGCACCATCGGGCTGGACAGAGTAACGCAGTCTGTCGCGCTTACCGAGCTTCAGTACACGGCGGATGGGGTCGGGCACCGTCGTCTGATAACGATCGGTGACGGTTGATTCAGCGACAAGAGTCGCGGCTGAGGCGGTCACGGCAATTCTCCAAGAGACATAGACCCATGGTAATGCGATTGCATTACTACGTCAATACCGTTTTTCTTCAATAGCTTACGGGGTCTGAGGCGCCACAATACTTCAGGTTGCGCACAGCGACGATCATCGGCCCTTGAATGTTCACATCCGGGCCGGCTTCCGAGTCCCTGAGCGTCCGCACATGGCTGATTGTGCCCACTCCGCCATCCGACTACGCTTCAGCTTCAAGCTCTCGTGGTACTCAAAGCAGCTGGCATCTGGACCCCTGACAGAACAATCGCTTACGCTGCCCAGAGCAGTAGGCGTCGCCTGCGGATATTGGCGAATCTCGCCCCCGCTACCACTTTCCAGAATCCCCGTTCCGGACAGATAGGTGACGGATCATTCCGCCGGAATAAAATGTCACCCATCAGCCCGAAAGGGCAGAAAAAGAACATTGAGTTCAGCGGGTTGCGTCATAAGCCGCCATGACGACCCGCTGCCAACCCTCGGCTTCTCCGAGAGCACTGCTCGGCGGGCGGCGGACATCCGCAACCGCGCGATCCACTGTCTTCTCCCCTGCGACTTGGTTATCACGACTCTGGGGGCCGGCGTGTCACTCGCCGAGCCAGCCGCAAATCCGCTCGTATACCTGACCGGAGCACAGTAAGCCTAGATGGCTCGTGCCCGTGGCTGTCCACTGGTGCGATCGAGGAAAAGTCAGGTTGCGCCGCGAATCAGGATGGTGCCCGAGCGCGCTTGCAACGGGAACGAGCCCGTCGCCGATCAACTGATCTCGGTGAGGTGACGGTGCATTCCCGATCATTGCGGCGATTGTGTAACACTGTACGTGCCTCGGAAGCGGCAGGGAGCGGCACGAGTCGCTGCGGTTCGCAGAGCGATCGCGCCCTTTCCAGTCCTCCTCGAGCACGAATCCGTGACGCAGATCCATGATACCCGCGCTGCGCATCCTCCCCAGAACCGTGAACGGTGCGGTGTAGGGTGTCTTTTCCAAGAGCAGCTCGAGCCAATGGCCGGCACGCTCGAGTGGAGCGCCGTGATGCGGTGTGCCGAGAAAAACCAGCTTGCGTAGTTTGCGGGGCCACGCGTAACCCGCCTCTGACGCATGATGGTGGGCACTGCGCGCCACAAGACCGCCCATACTGTGCGAAAGAATGGACACTTCGCTCAATGGAACCGGCCAGACGGCAACCAACTCTTCGAGCATCCGCGCGAACGCTCGTCCGTTCGTCGAGATATGCAGGCCCGTGTTGTAGTGCAGATATGCCACTGTGCAGGAGAGATCGCGGGCGAGTTCAGCGCCGTGGTTATGCCCCTCGCGCTCCCAGCAGCGATCGCTGCGGCAAAGCCCGTGCACCAGAATGAGCACTTTGGAGCTCGGCATTCGAATCTCAGCTGCAAGCCCGTCACGCGTAAGCTCCAGCGGCTTTCCCTCGCGGCGCAGATGCATCGTCACTGCGAGCGGATTACCGGTCTTTGCAAGATAATCGCCCAGCACGCCGTTCAGCGCCGCAATCACGGCTTCGCGCGCGGGGGAAGACTCGATATGGCCCAGCGCGGGCGCGACGACGTCCAGCACAAGGTCGATGCCTCCGCCGACTGCACGCGTGATGCCGCGAATGCTCTTGTAGACCAGCGCACTAGCGCCACTCAACGCGCCGCCCACGATTGCGCCCGCAAGCCGCGTCGGTTTCCTCGCGATGTTTGTATGCATCGCCTCCACGAGCGCCGTAGTGCCGGAGATCGCATCGACTACCATGCGGGATACGCCGCGGAGATCAGTAACGTGGTTGCGAATCACCCTGGTCATCGACTCTCCTCGAGTGCCAGCCCTCTTTCACCAGACACTCCCAGTGCTCGGAACACCTTCCGAGTTGAAGTCAAACGGCACGATAAGCGTGATCACTCGTCGAGCTCGACAGTCAGGCCGAGCTCTGTCTCGATGATCCTACCGAGCGAGCTCGCCGACAGCGTGAACCCGGGCCGACGCCGGTAATCATCGAAGCTGAGCCAGAGTGCAATCACCTCATCGAGCTCGAGGCCCGTAAGGGTGTGGCACACGGCCCTCGTGCCGTCGCTCGCGATCCAGAAGCTGTGCTGGTCAGCGCGCCGCCAGCGTCGTGTAAAGTAGGGCTTTGATAGTTCGACACAGATCTCGCCGGCATCCGGCACGTCAGCCAGCAGCCGCACGAGTGCAGTGGAGTCGGCCACTAGCGCTTGCGCGGAGGTAATTCTGGCTTCGCTCATTCTGATGAGGTCCGTAGCGCGCTGACCGGCGCCCGCGTCAGTTCACTCTCGACACCGGCGCCTTGAGCGATGAATGTGGAAGAATGTCGACCACGAGCGCCAAGTGCACCCGGCCGAAGTTGCGGCGACTCCGATTTTGATGTCCGGCCAACTGGACAGCCGCTCCGCTGAGCCAAGGATGACAGTCAGTTTGACGCTCCTGGCCATAGCGGTCGGGAGCGGCGCTGATCGGTAAGGAGTCAGTGACGACGCGAGCCGCCGTGGCGGCTGCCGCTGCCGCCGGACCGTTCGCGGTCCTGTGCCTCGTTCACCTTGGGAGGGCGGCCCTCGAAGTCGGCGCCGTTCAGCGCCCTCATCGCACGAGACGCAATATCGTTCGACATCTCCACGAAACAGAATACTCGTGAAAGGGAGCGGTATGAGGCGGCAGGCACATCCTGCCTCCCGGTTCGCGGACCTTTGCGAGGTGGCAGACATTGGTCGGACGACGCGCCGGGAAACGGCGCATGGCACCAAGGCAGACAAGCCGAAAAGATGCGAGCTGTTGCATAGATTACAGGATTCGGGAGCCGACCGCCGAACTTTCGCCGCTCCTGCCGCGAATGAACATCCGCTATAGCTTGCGCTCGCTTTGCTGGGCGCGCATGCTGGTCCGGCGAGTTGAGCGCGAGACGCCGACGCGGCGAAACGGAGCCAACATGACCAGTATTGCGGCGACGCTTATCATTCGCGAGCGCCTGCGACAGCGCCTCCTGCCTCATCATGAGGCCTGGCGGTGCCAGGGCGAGTAAGCTGGCGGATGTTTGTGCGACGGCTGCGGCGAGCGTAGCACTTCCGCACAGGCATCGTACGAGGTCGACTTCTCGCGAGGCGTCACGCACCAGCCCGTCAAATCGCCTCGCGCATGCGTCAAGATCTGGCAGTACGAGGGCAAGAGCCCGGCTATCTCCTAACGTATCCGAACGCAGGAACCGAAAAGAGTGATGAACCTTACCCTGATCGATGCTTTCCGCCGGTTCGGCGCCAAACCGGCGAGCCGACTGAGCAGCCTCTCCGCCATGGCGGCGGACGGCGCTATGGTGCTCAAATGTCTGCCGGCGCATTTCGGCCATCCCGCCCGCGGGGTATTGCGCTACGAGACCCGCCTTTCCGCCGCGGAGGCCGATTCCAAGGTCGTCACTGCACTCAGTGAGCACCTGACGCGCGCGCGTGATGCGAGTCTTCCGGTCAGGATGATCGTCACTTTCCCGGACGGCCAGAAAACCGGCAAGAGCGGCAGCTATCACGTCCGCCCGGATCTGACAGGGAAGATCGTGGAATTCGATGGAGACCGTTTCGTGATCGACTTCACCCGACCGCAAGCGGCGTGTCCGCCGCTCACAGGCCGCCGCAAGTAGCAACGCTCAGTAGGGCGGTGAGCACACCGCCGTGAGCGTAAAGCATAGGCGCAACTGACACAGCGGTTTGGACCTGAAGTCGCTCACACGCGAGCCGGCGCATTCGAGCACGCCTTCGATCCGATGTGACGGATCCTCCACTGCCGCGTGCACGGCCGCGGTGAGCTCGAACCGGCCGTCGCAGTCGGCATAAGGACAGGGGAAAGAAAAGAACGCGCGGGCCGGAGGGTGCAGGACGTGCGATTGAGGCACCGGGGTGGCCGCGCCGCCGCCCTCGAAACTCAGCTCAAAGCGCAGCTGCTCGACCACCGGGAACATCGTGCGCAGCTTAGGCGCGGCCTCTCGGTCGCGCTGCAGCTGGGAGTAGCGAGCCTGACGCGTAGCGGTGCCGTGGGCCCGGCCGAGCCTCATGTTCCGTCAGCCAATGCTGAATCGCTCGGATCAACGGGCGGATCATGTAACGGCGTCATGATCTCTCCAGAGCCATTGGGGCGAGCCGACCCGCACTGCTGCTTCTCGACCTGGCGCGCCCTCCTGTTCAGTTCCTTCTGCTTCTTGACTTGGCGGTAGTTCTGTCTCGGCACCAGGTTTCCTCTGTAAGGGCGGAACGGCAGGATGCGTTTCGGAGTGGTCAGCCCGCCGGCCATCGATTGGAGGGCTGCACCGATAACCGCGCTCCGGTCAGTAGTGACCCCCAGGAACTCAGCGGGTCATCAACTCGCGCGAGGGATCGCTACCCGCTCCGCGTTCGATCGATCAATACTGATGATGAGCATGCGGATGCGCTCCTTTGCCTGATAGAGCAGCGCCCGGCCGCTGGCGTCCTGTCCATTGATATGGCCGTCGAGCTCATCAAGCAGCTTGTAGACCTCTCGCGCCCCGGTCATGTCGATTGTATCCGCATCGCTGCTCATGGTTCACCTGTTGGTTCCCGCGAGTGAGTACGGCAGCTTTTGGCCGTATCACCACTTCCCTGGGCCATCACGTTCGCTGCCATCATACTCGAAATGGTTTGCTTACCCTCTTTTCCCGCTTCGCCGCTCGCTTCTCCAGCAATGTCTTGGCCGGCTTCTTCTTGCTGTCCTTCTTTTTATCCAATCCCTTACTCATGTGTCACTCCTCCATTCCGAGGTAAAGAGGCGCAGCGAGTTCAATTTCGCCGGTCCCGAACCGTGTTTGTCCGGGACGATGGTCAAGCGAAGGTGGCTGATCGGGGGCAGATTCAAGCGCTGCACTTCGCGCTGAAAAGTCGCACCGGCAGGGCTGAAGGTGTATTCCTGGACGAGGGTCTGGCGGTAGGTCCGGCCCCCGTCCGAAGATACTTCGACGCTCACTTCCTGCGTCCTCGCACACGCGCAGTCCTCCACCTCGTAGATCATCCAAGAGACCCTCTGTGGTTGGTCGAACTCCACGATGATACGTTCCAAGGTATTTGGCTTGGCGCCAGTCCAGAACGTGCTGTCCCGACCGTAATGCCCATCGATCAGGTTGTCGATCGGGTGGTCGGGATCATCCGACGTGTAGGCAAGGACCGCCCGGCTCGCAATATCGATCTCGCCGGCGAAAGCCGCGGGATCCTCGCCCTCCTTCGGCAGCCGCCGCTTTCGCACACCGGATGAGCTCGAGAGAGAATCAGTGTTTGACTGCATCCAAGCTCGCCTCCGAAACGTCTGCGCAGCTCCTGCTTGGGCCGCGCTCGAAGCTTCGATTGTCGCTGTAGCTCATGACCGGGGGAGTCTCCTACTGATCAGTAGCGGGGCGGTCGCTCCTCTTCCGCCGTGCGCAGGAAGCGCCTCGAGAGCTCTGATGACGGAGTGTAGCACTTTGCCACGGAGAAAGCCTCGCCATGAATGTCTGCTCTGCGAAACGTCGCGGCAATCCTTTCGCCGATCGCGCCAGCCCGCCATCCATCAGGCAGCATCTCCGTGTTGCGTTCGCTGCCGGATTCCTCAGGATCCGGAGTTGGCGTCGTGATTGCCCGCGGAATCTGTCAGTTGCGGCAGCCGGGCAGGTTCCGAACGTCGCCGCTGTTCCTCACGTACCTGCTCGAGCGTCAGGCGCGTGGCCCTGGCAACGACATCGAGCACAGCGTGCGCCGATCCACGCGGCAGCGTCAGGCGATGTAATTTTTCCCAGGCGCGGATTCGCATATCGGGAGTATTGAGTTCAGACGACTGTTCGATCCGTGCCCGCTGCGCGCGCTCCGCCTCCTCATTCTGCTCGCGCATAATCCGCGCGGGGTATCCCGTTGGCGGATCGGCATGATCAACCGCCGGCAGCAGATGCGAGCCGAGATTCCGAGGGTTCGAAGACATATGATTTACCTGAGGTGAATACCCTGTCCGCAAGGACATAGGCAACGTCTCGCGCCCGTTTGCGGCCGCTTTCTGCGCTGGCAGATTTTGCTGGCGGAAAGCCAGCCGAGGTTACGCTGCGCGCGAGGCCGGACGAGCCGAAGGGCCCTGAGTTACCGCCACTCTACACCGACGGTGAATGCTTCGCGTGCGTTTCGGAATGTAATGGCTGTCAAGGCGTCTGCCGACATCCGAAGGTCCGGCGGCTTTCGTAAGAATGGCGCACAATTCCCGAGCGTCGCCCTGGATCGGCGCTTGGCGGGCGCATTCTTCGCAAGCGGGGCATGTCATGGGCAACCGTGCGGTTGAGCGGGATGGTAGCGATTCCTGGACAGGCTGAAGCAGCTGTGGGGAAAGCTCGGTCAGGGCGCCAGAACTTCTGACAACCAAGAGATCCCCCCCTGCGAACCGGAGCGGGCCTCGAGGATTGGCCGCTTCTGAGCACCTCAACTGCGCGCCGAGAACCAGTCCTCCATCGACTGTAGTTTCACGCCAAGCGTTCCGGCCCATTCGGAAATAATCTCATCCCCTTTGGAGAGGGCGTCAAATAATCCCAGGAACGATGCCGTCAGCGAGTCCTCCGTGCCTTTCCGGGCCGCTGCGATCTCATCCGCGGACATGAACTCGAGCTGCACCTTCCTGCCAGTGACTCTTTCCGCGAGCGCGACGGCATCGAGCTGGGTGATCGAGCTCGGCCCGCCTATCGGCATCGACTTCCTGATGACCCTCGGATTATCTACGCACGCAATGATCGCCCTTGCCACGTCCTCCAGAGCCACATGGCTGACCTTGGATTTTCCCGTTCCGTAAACGCGAACTTTCCCGTTTGCTACATCAAACCCTACCACGGGAGTAAACAAACACTCAGCGAAATAGGATGGAAGAAGTATGGTGTAATCAATCGCGGAGGACTCCAATCTGGCCTCAGCGGCTCGCTTGGCGAGAGCCAGGGGGAAATCGTCGCCGATATTGCGGCTGAAAGAAACGTATATGAAGTGCATTATCCTTGCCGAGATTGAGGCGCTGATCAGGTCCTGCACCCCCATCCGATCCACCGTCTCAATCGAATCGCCTTCCCGCCGAGATAAGGTCGAGCTCGCAGTACAGACGACGGTGTCGATCCCCTTCATTGCCATATCAATCGTCGGGCGAGATTTCAAATCCCCGACGACAAGTGAAGCACCGTCAGCCCGCAGCTCTCTCGCCGTCGGAGTCGAATCATCGCGTATGAAAGCCGCCACGTTCCTATGCGATGCCAATAAGCCTTTCGTGACAGAGCTCCCCAGCGCCCCAGTGCTGCCGACGATGAGGATCATTTTCCTTCTCCCGCAAGGCCGCGCGCTTGATTTGGACTCCTGGCTTGTATCAATCTCTTCATCCAGGCCCTCTTCCGCCCCAACATCATGCTACTGCTCCCCGGCATTACTTTGGGAGCAGCCGTCAGCCACCCTCACCTGCAGCCCATCAGTGCTCGCGATCGGGAAGCCCCAAAGACGCAGCCAGAAGCGCGCCGGTTACGCGACTGCATCGGAGCGACTTAGGCTCGGCAAGATGCGAACCGTGCGGCGCGGGCGCCAATTCCCGGTCTTGGTTCTCGGCGGTCACATGACGCGATGCGCTCGTGAATTGCGGGGGAGCCACTCCCCTTCATTGAAAGTAGGCAGCACCGGCCGAATCACTTCGGTCACGGGAGCGTCGCCGAAACAGTTGTGCCGATGGCCGACGACCGGCGTCTTCCTGACTCAAGTGACCTCACCCGCGCCGACGGAGGAAGGCCAGGCACACAACACCCTGTCCCCCGCCAACCCGTTTGACACAGCCCGCCGCGCTTGCGGCTGCTTCCAGCCAAACGCTGCGGCTGACTTGAACCCTGAGCAGCCCAATAGGGACGCTTGGCGACATTCCCATTACCCAGCCGCAGCGGTACGTTACCGCCGAACATTCCGAAGAGCCGCGCTCGAGCTTGCGTGATCGATCGGGCTGAGGCGCAAACGCGACCTCCGCCCCCGGTGGCGACCGTTCGCCCACGGCCGAACTTCACGCGATCTTGGCGATGATCTTCTTCATTTCCTCCGCAGAAAAGGCACGCAGCGTTTCGGATCGCACGTTGCCGAGCGCACTCACCTTCAGTAAGGCCGCCGTTGCGGCGTCATCGGCGCCTTCCGTTATGACAATCATGTCGTACTTCCCGACCGTGTAATAGGCGCCTTTCATTTTGACGCTCAACTTCTCGGCCATGGCCTCGAAGGCGCGAAGTCGTTCCGGTGAGTCCTTGACGTTCCGGATGCCCTGGTCCGTGAAGGTCAAAAGGCTGATAAACGTTGCCATGATTGCCTCCGCGAAAATGAGGACCTTTGTGGCTCACACATCACGCCAACGTATTGAGACCCCGGGACACAACGGCCGTCAAGACGGCCGCAAGCCCTTCCCCGGCGATCGGGGAGCGTGACGCCGGAGTGCGAAGCCTGAGGCAAAGATCGACGGCGACTCCCAATCGCAGTCCGTCACGTGATGCGCACCCATTGCGGGGCACTAGGAACGACGAAGATCAAGTTGCCGCTGTCGTTTCCCAGGCTTACGCATCAGCTGCTCCCTCATAAGCCCTGCACCGGCCCGAATGAATGGCGGCTTCCGGGCGAGAATTCTGATGGCGGCGCCTCAAAGTTCGAGGACAATGGCCTGCTCGCCTTCGGGAGACTCGCGCGAGGGTTTGCGGATCAGCAGCCACGTGAGCAGTCCCAGCGCGCCAATGCCTCCCACGAGCGCTTCCGCGCCTGCCAGCCCTCGACCGCCCCAGTGCTCGCCGCCCCACCCGTCCACCTGCAGCATGTAGAGCACCGGGATGTTTCCAAGCGAGTTGATGATGCTGTAGCGCGTGCTGCCGCTCTTGCCGGAATCGCCCAGGAACTCCAGGACCACCGCCGTAAACATCGCGTAGCAGCAACCAACGGTGAACAGATACAGCAGAGTGCCGGCGTAATAAATCGACGGACGCATGGGTCCCAGCCACAGGACCGACAGGCACATGCAGTTCACGATTGCGACGATCATGTACAGCACCGGAGCTCTGATGCGACGGCGGATCAGAGACATCGCGCCCGCTCCTGCGGCGATCAGTATGCCGCCGAGCAGGCCGTTGATCTAGGCGACCTGATCGCCATGGACGCCGTACTCACGGGCGACGCCGGGAAGCAGTCCGCTCGCAGCGCCGCTCCCCATGGGGAAAGTCATACACGCGATGTACGGCAGAGCATCCCGGCGAAAGAACGTTCTCTTGAACTCACCCGAGACCCGCCGCATCGTTGCCCGGAAAGTATCCCCACTGATCAGCACCTGTCGAGGCGCCCCGAATACCACAAACGCCGGAACTGCAATCAGAGCTGCCGCCACCAGCGCCAGCGAGTCGCGGCTCACACGTGCGCTGAGATAGATGAGCATCCATGCCGAAAGTGCTCCGAAACCCATCGCTCCGGCCTGAAACAGGCTGCTTGCGAGGCGTCGGGTCTGTTCGGATTGCAGGGCTCCCAACATGCCGCCGGAACTTGAGACGATGAGCTGACCGATGCATGCGGCGAGGAAGGCGAGCGCTATCGCCCCGCTCGAGGAAAGCCGCGATTGCTCGAAAGTCAGTCCGATAAGCAACGCGGCGATGAGCGCGCTGCCGAGAAGCCAAGTGCGCCGACGCACAAAAAATCCGTAATCGGACTCCAGAGGAAGTACAGACTGGTCGGAAGCGAGAGCAAACCGATCAGGTGCGCCTGTGTCGCGCTGCCGGCTCCCTCGCGGCTCAGGAGGTACCCGAGGACGCCTCCCTGGACGATGCCTTGCAACAGCACCCCGTAGGGTGCGATGAGCAGGCCAAAAATCCACCCCCGCTCGCTCGCGGGAGCTTGCAGCTCGTTCTTCATTCAGCGGCCTATGAGCATGGTCGCCATCGGCTTCCACCACGGACTCACATACAGCCAGATCGCAACGAACTCGAGTCCCAGCGCGCAAGCCGCTCCAAGGACGTAGGCGCGATAGAGCCGGCGCCGGCTGAACAGGTCGTAGGCACCCAGTATTGCGATCAGAAGGAAATCACCGAGGTACAGCTGGCTCCAGCTCCCCCAATATCCGTCACCGAGGAGTCGCTGCAGGCCATTGCCCCACCAGCGCGAGAAGCCGACATTGGCAATGCAGATGGTGGCAAGGATCATCAAGCGCTTGTGGGTATCGGAACTCTTGCGCAGCGCGATAGCCGCGCCACCGAGCATGGCGAAGTTCACCATGTCCGCAAGCTGGACGCTCAGGAAAGAGGGATCTCTGGGCACTTTGCCAAAAAAGTGATCATCAACGACCACCGAAGTAGCGATACCGAGAACGATCAACGCGCCATACAGAGCCGTTCCGGCCAATCCCAGCTCGCGATGAAGATCCACTCTTCGAGAGCGGATGAGCAGGACCTGGGCGGTCAGCAGGCAGAGCCAACTGACAAACAACACCCCGTGAAAGTAGACCACCGCCGGGAACGCCTGACTGTGGGCCTGAAAACGGCCGATGACCTCCGGCACGAACCCCATGAGGATCTCGAGCCAGATCAGCGCAACCATTAGCAGAAAGAAGTTGCGATCGTGCCGACCATGATCGGTGATCCCCGCAGCAATGCGGCCGCGCCTCGGCGCTGCGGCCATCTCGGTCGCTCCCATGGTACCCCCGGACTTTTCTTCAAATCATGTCGTGAGGATACTCCTCGCCTCAACCGTCGGACCAGCCGCGCTCTGGCGCCGGCTGCGGAAATCGCGTTGGACGAATGCGCCGTGTCCGGTGGGCGCGCCGGTGACTCCGATATGGTGCGTCGCACCAGAACCGGAAATGCTCTTCAAATCCAATTAGTTACCATTCAAATCGCGCCGCGTATCTCGGTCCAGGAGCTTCAATGTCCGCACCGGAGCAGTCCGGCGCCGCGCTGTCTCCTTCAAAGAGTGGTGTGCCGCAACTAGCAGGTGCAATTTCGCCTCTGGGTGACCCTCCGGGTGAGGCGGCCTTGCTTACCGCTGACGGGTCACCGCCGGGTTCGAACGCGTGAAACCTGTTAGACTGCCGTGCATAGATCGTTCAGCTGATCATGAAAAACATGACCGGTGAGAAAACGACGGGTCATGGGGGCGGGTCATTGAGATTCAGCGAGACGCCGGTCTTGTTCGGGCACTGATCCCTTTGGGCCTCGCAGCAAGCGCCATCGGCATGATGATCGGTGGCGCAGAGAGATCTTTCGACGTCCTATCACCAAGAGAATCGACCGCCGGACCTCAGAGAACTCACTATGTCTTCATCTTCTTCCGTCAGCGTACAGCCGCAAACCGCACCGGCGTGGCGCTCCGTCCTCAAGCGAATCGCCTGGGCCGCGTTCGGGCTTCTCGCCCTTTCCGCCCTGCTCTTTACGTCCCTTCCGGTGCTCAAGCCCACCAATCCGATGCACGATCTGCTCTACTCGCAGAGATGGCTGCTGTTTCCTCACATTGCGGGTGGCCTCACGGTGCTCATCCTCGGGCCGCTGCAGTTCTCACGGACCCTGCGAGACCGCAACCCCGCCCGGCATCGGCTGCTTGGGAAGTGCTATATCGCCGGCGTACTAATCGCTGCCATCCCCGCTGTGCTGATGGCGCGGCACTACCCGGCTTTTCTACCGTACAGCGTCACCATCAACGCAATCCTGTGGCTGACCAGTACTGCCGCCGCGTTCCTCGCCGCGCGCAACAGGCGGTTCGAGCAGCATCGCCGCTGGATGGCAAGGAGCTACGCCATGACAGCAACCTTCGTCGTACCACGAATACCGTTTCCTATCTACAACAGCATGAACCTGCAAGAGGGGAGTTACTTCCTGCTCGCCGTCGCTATCATTGCACTGTTGACTGCAGATCTGATCGTCGATTGGCGGGTGCTCACGGTCGGTCGGCTTTCGCACGGCGTCGCGTAGGGGGAGACACCGCCGGACCAGGAAGCTCGGAATCTTCGGCTACCTGTCGGCAATACGCCAGCCCGGCCGACGGCCCCAGTCAGCTGAGCACAAACTGATTAGAACGAAATATTACGACTCACGCCCCCCCCCGCGCCGGGTCACGATGTGGAGAGATTCCGGATGCATCGCCGCAACGGCCTGTTGATCCTGATCACCGCTTTCATTGGGCTCGCCGCAGCCTACTTGGCTTTCACGGCCTTCAATGTCTCGGGACTGCCACTCGCCGTGCGGGTCGTGGATGCGCACGCCGGGGTCATCGTGCCAGTACCCGGTCTCGCGCTGCCCAAGGGACTGCATGTGGGCGAACTCATC
>JAJYDK010000111.1 GCA_021777555.1 Pseudomonadota bacterium
GCCGAACTCCTGCCGCGCATCTACGATGAGTTCTTTCAGGTCGGCGTCGGCGCCAACAGCGTGCGCGACGGGTACGGACTCGGGCTGTCCATCGTGAATCGGATCGTCAAGCTTCTCGGTCTGACACTCGACGTGTCCTCCGTGCCGGGCAAGGGGTCGAGCTTCTGCCTGGAAGTACCCGCCGGAACGCGCGAACTGAGCGCCGCGCCGCGCCCCTTGGAGGCTGCAGCACCACGCCTGTCGTCCCGGGCGGCGAGCGCCCCGCAGGTGCTGCTGGTCGAAGACGACGCCGGGGTCCGCGATGCCACGCGCATGCTGCTCATGGCGGAGGGCTACCAGGTCGTGACGGCGGCCTCCTACGCCGAGGCGCTCTCGCGATTTGACGCCCAGCCGCGCATCGATTTGCTGATCACGGACTATCACCTCTCCGGCGCAACCGGCATGGAGGTCATCTCCTCCCTGCGCGCCAAGCGCGGCACGCCCTTGAACGCCATCCTCGTCAGCGGCGACACCTCGAACAGAGTGCAGGGATTGGTGCACGACACCGGCCTGCGGATGGTGAAGAAGCCGATTCAGGCCGAACAGTTCCTCGCCGTCATCAACGAGCTGCTCACGAGCGCGGTAGGGGTCGGCTCCCCGGTGATCCCGAGCTAGCGCGCCGGCCGGCGGCCTCGGCGCGCCGCTCAGTGGCCGTGCACGGGCGGCACCGGAGCCATCAAGACCTCCGCGCTGAGATGCGTGCCGTAGGAAATTTGATGCGGCACGCAGGTCGACTCGTAGCGAACATTGCGGGTGGTGAACAGCGGCAGGAAGGTTTCCTTGAACTGCTCGATGAGCTCGCAGTTCCCCTGATCCTCGAGACTCGAGTTGCCCGCCAGGAGCACGACGTTCTGCCAATGCGCAGAGACCGCCGGTCCGAGGGCCTTGACGTGCTTCGCGGCGGCCGGCACCAGCACCTGCATGCTGACCTGCACTCCCGGAAACGTCTCGACGCCCGCGCCCCGGACACAGCCGTATTCGTTCACCTTCAGGTCTCGCGCCCCGAGCTTCTGGAGCATCCGCTCGACTTCCTCGCGCAGTCCCCCGCAGGAGTAGTACGTCGTGAACCCTTGGTAGATGAACCGCACGTGGCGGCTCGTCCAGACTGCCTGAACGCGCCCGTGGGCCGCAGCGGCCAGCGGGACGGCCCCGAGCAGCACACCGGCCATCACCCTCGTCACCCGGGAAAGAACAGTGGCACGCATAAGACGTTCTCCAGCAACCCTACCTCGACGTCCCGCGGACGGCCTCGTGGCGTCCGGCCTTCCAAGACCTGCACGCTATCGCCGCGCGCGGAGCGGCGCAAGCCGGCACCGTCCACCGTCGGCCCATCCGCTCAAGAACGCGCCCCGGTGTGATGCCGCGGTCGCGCTCGCCCTGCCCTCACGGCGCAGACGAGGCTGCAGGCAGCTGCGCCGCAGAACGAGGGACCCGCCCCACGACGGCGTGAGCAATGGTAGCGTGCTGAGCGGGGTGCACGGGCTTGCGCGACCGGGCGCATTCGCATGCACCGCCCGGCGATCCCGGCCGAGGAGTTCCGATGAGCGCGGATGATGACCCGAAAAGCGTCCTGTGGATCCTGGATCGACGTCATCCTGACTTCGGGGGCGTCCTCTGGACACTGCGGCAGATCGCCGTCCAACACGTCAACTCAGACTATGCACGATGGCTTGCGTCTGCGGAACGGGGCCGATTCATCGTGTGCGAGCATCCCTTCGGAGCGACCATCGAGGGCGTCTTCGCGTTCTTCGACGATGAGGGCGCGCTGTTCAGTTTCGTGGAGCATTACTTCTCACCGTTCCCTCGAGATCAGCGCCGCCTGCACTTACTGGTCGAGCGGCACTTGTTCTCAAGATTCGAGGAATTGGCCGCGACCGGTCGAGCGCCCGCGGCCAATGATCCGCACTCCTGAGCGCGCCGATCGCCGACGCGACCGCACCGGCAGACGGTGCGAGGGCGCTCAGCCAAGGCTCATGTAACGCCGGTAAGCGCCGATCCAGTCCGTCGCGATGGCGTCCTGCGCGGCGCGCAGTGACAGGCGTCCGCGACAGACGAGGTGATTCAGACGATTCTCGAGGCGATCCTTGCGATAGGCACCCCATCCACCCACGACGTGCCGCGGTTCGGGCCACAGGTTTTCCGGCGATGTCGGGGAGCCGCCGAGTTCGAGGGGGATCAGGTGATCTTCCTCGTAATCCCTCAGCCAATGATCGGTGTATCCGTACTCGCGAATCTGCCGCCGCTTCAGGCGCTCGGTGTACGCCTCGGGCGGTCGCACGGTGCGTGTGTAGTCGTAGCGGCAGATGGTGCGATGGATGTTCGCCTGCGTAACGGCGCCGCCAATCGCGCCCGGCGTGAGCTGCGGATCTGGAAGCGCATCACGGCGCGGCAGGGTCCACGTGCGCTCACTGTGCCCGCCGTGCGAGTGATGCCAACGGTACCCGTGCGCGTGGGCCAGCGGTGACACCGCGACGCACGCGAGCAGCAGAGCGGCGCGGTGTGTGATCATTGAAGCTCTCCGCGCACGAGTGTACCGAAAACGCCGCCCGAAGGCGGCGCTCTCCCGCGCGACGCCGCACCGGATCGCACGGCAACCCGACCCGACTGCCGACAGCGCCGGGGCCACGTACTCCATCACGATGGGGCGCATGGGGCGCGCGCCGCGCGCCCCGTTCGCAGGCTTGCAGCACTCCGCCGTCGTGAGGGCCTGCGCATCCGCGGCCAATGGACGCGCGCTCGGCGAGCATGTCGCCGGCGATGAGGACCGGCTCGAGTCCGTCGCAGGGACGTTCGGCCACTGGGTGAACCGCTCGCCCGATGACCTCTGAACAACACCGCCGCTCACGACGTCCCCGCGGCTCGAGAGGCCGCGCATGCACCGTGTCGCCGGCGATCCGGATCGCCGGATGAACCGGGGCATCGGGGTTGCATCGACACGGAAATTGCGGAAGTGTCGCGGGTCAGACGTCGCTCGAATGCGGTGAGCCGCTCGGCCGAGCGTGCACACGGCGTCGGCGTCTCGGGAGCATCGACGCAAAGAAGATCAGGGATGGATACGCCGACGGCGTTCAGGACACGTTTACGGCGAAATCGAGAAGGAGGAGACTTTTATAAGTCTTTGAAATTATTGGAGCGGGAAACGAGGCTCGAACTCGCGACCTCAACCTTGGCAAGGTTGCGCTCTACCAACTGAGCTATTCCCGCACTTTAAGGCGAGCGCGCATTTTAGGGGCCCGCCGGATGAAGT
>JAJYDK010000057.1 GCA_021777555.1 Pseudomonadota bacterium
ATAAGGGTACAGACCATGCATGACCACGCACCGTTCATGTTTTCACTGAACACATGGAACCATGAACTGATACGCGTCGCCACGGGCGTTTCCATGAACTTTCCAGAGAAATGGCGGCACTCGCAGGTTCGAATGCCCCGGATTTCACCCAGAAATAGGTCCCTTCAATCGAAAACGAAAATGAGTCAAAAAAACTGGGCACGCATAGCCAGATCGTCCAACCCGCGTCTCTTAAAACGCTGAGCAGCGGCTCAATACTCGAAACATCCGATGGACTAGCCTCCTCAACAACTCACATGCAGCGCGAACGTCGCCGAATTTGCAGAATTTCCATCAAGGTCAGCGACGAGTCAGATCGTCCAATTAATCAAAGACTCATAGCATCGTCGATCGGTAGAAGCTGCCGCTGTAGATCATCCATCGTCTCAGCGCGGCATTGATGCGCCTAGTCATCCCATGCAAGTCGTCCGCGTGTTGTCACAAGGGCTTCCATTCGCGGATAATCCTGACCATCGGCACTAATGAGTCACTACTCCGCGCAACCAGAAGACCCGTCCTAACCCTGTCATAGCAGCTAGTGGTCCGGACGAAGTTTAAAAGCCCTCCGACATTTCGGAAAGAACAGCGTGTCCGAGTGTAGCTGCGAGGTAGGGACTCAGACGCCGATCATTGTCAATGCATCGGAGTGCCGTGGCCTCCGTCGGCAGCGTAACGTCACCACTACTGTCTTTGCTGACTTACACAGGATGGACCCTGGATATAACGTCTCCTCCGATTCCTAATCAACCCTGCCGTCTCGCCCTAAACGCCAGCCACAGCATGGCGAGGCCGAACACGAGCATCACCATGCCCCACCACAGGTCGATGTTGATGCCGAGCGAGCGCTGCGCGAGCGCGGCCCCGCCGTGCAGACCATAGCCGGCGAGCAGCAGGCCGAGCAGGCTGAACAGCGCGCCGACCGGAATGCGGATATCAAGTCCCATGCGTGATCACCAGAACCGGAAGTTGAGCACCACGGCGGCGCCTAGGACGCACGCCCCGAGCACTGCCGGGCGGCGATACCAGCGGGCCGCGCTGCTGTCCTGGCGCGGCGTGAGCGAATACACCAGCCCGACGAGCTCTCGTTCGGGCCGTGGCCGGGTGACCAGGCTGACACCGACCGTCACCAGAAAACACACGCCGAAGGCGTAGATCGCGGTCCAGAAATTCTGCGCCATCGGACTCGGGTACAGATGCATCACGGCGATCCAGCCGCCCTTGATGCCCGGCGTTGCGCTCGCCGGCAGCGTCAGGCCGTGATGCACGGCCGCCGCTGCGGTACCGGCCAGCAGCCCGGCAAATGCGCCGTGCCCGCTGGTGCGCTTCCAGAACATGCCGAGCAGGAACGTGGCGAACAGCGGCGCATTCACGAATGCGAACAGCAGCTGCAGCAGATCCATGATGTTGTTGAAGCGATGAGTGACGTAGGCGGCTGCGACCGAGAGCGCGATGCCGACCACGGTGGCCATGCGTCCGACCGTGAGATAGTGCGCATCGGAGGCCTCGCGACGGATGTAGGCCTGGTAGATGTCGTAGGTCCACACGGTGTTGAAGGCCGTGACGTTGCCGGCCATGCCGGTCATGAAGCTCGCCATCAGCGCCGTCAGGCCGAGTCCGAGCATGCCGTTCGGGAAATACCGCCCCAGCATCAGCGGCACGACCATGTTGTAGTTCAGATGCCCGTCCGCTTGACGCGGCAGCGTCAGCCCGCTCGCCCCACCGTGCACGGTGGCGGCAATGGCGATCATGCCCGGCAGGATCACCAGAAACGGGAAGAGCATCTTCGGGATCGCGGCGATCAGCGGCGTACGTCGCGCCGAGTCCATCGACTCGGCCGAGAGCGCCCGCTGCACGACCAGGAAGTCGGTGCACCAGTAGCCGAAGGACAGCACGAACCCGAGCCCCATGGCCATGCTGAACCAGTCGATGCCCATGGGGTTCTCATGCGGGCTGCCCATCACACTCCAGGTGCTCAGCCACGCGTTCGGCGCATAACCACGCGAGCGGGCCACCGTGTGCAGACCGGCGACCAATCCCTGCCAGCCGCCGACATCCTTCAGGCCAATCAGCACCAGGGGCGCGAAGCCGAACACGATGAGAAAGAACTGCAACACCTCGTTGTAGATCGCCGAGGTCAGCCCGCCGAGGAAGATGTACACCAGCACGATGAGCGCCGAGAGCGACACGCTGGTGTTGAAGTCCCAGCCGAGCAGCAGGCGCAACAGCAGCGCAAGGGCGTACAGGGAGATCCCGGAGGAGAACACCGTCATCACCGCGAAGGTGATGGCGTTCAGACCCCGGGTCTTCTCATCGAAGCGCAGCTTGAGGTATTCCGGTACCGAGCGGGCGCGCGAGCCGTAGTAGAACGGCATCATGAACACCCCGAGAAAGACCATCGCGGGGATCGCGCCCACCCAGTAGAACTGACTCGTGGCCATGCCGTACTTGGCGCCCGAGGCCGCCATGCCGATGACCTCCTGTGCACCGAGGTTCGCGGAGATGAACGCGAGCCCGGCGATCCAGGCGGGTATGGCGCGCCCGGAGAGGAAGAAGTCCGTGCTGGTACGCATGGAGCGCTTCAGGGCCGCGCCGATCCCCAGCACGACCGCGAAGTACGTCCCCATGATGATCCAGTCGATCGCCTTCGGATGCATGTGGGGCCCCTCAGGCGCGCCGGGCCGCGAGGTGGCGCGCCCAGGCGTCATGCAGCGCCTGCGCGCGCTCGCGCACGAGGGACGCGGCATCCCCCGCTTTATAGAGTGATCCGCCGACACCGATGCCCGCGGCGCCGGCCTCGAGCCAGCTGGCGAGGTCGTGCGCACCGGTCCCGCCCACGGCCCAGACCCCGGCGCTGCGGGGCAACACCTCGCGCAAGGCCTTGAGGTAGACCGTCCCCACGGTGAGGGCCGGGAAGAGCTTCAGTTGCGTGGCGCCGGCGCGCAGCGCGCAGAACGCTTCGCTCGCGGAGAAGAACCCCGGGAAGCTGTCGAGCCCGAGGTCCACGGTCCGCCGGATGACGTCCGGGTCGGTGTGGGGCGAGACCACGAGCCGCGCCCCGGCTGCGGCAGCCTCCTCGACGTCCTGCACGGTGAGCACGGTGCCGGCGCCGATCAGTGCCTGCTCGCCGAACGTCCGGGTCAGCCGCGCGATGCTCTCGAGGGGCTGAGGGGAGTTCAGCGGCACCTCCATCATGCGGATGCCGCCGTCGATCAGCGCGCGGCCAATATCGATCGCTTCCGCCGGCGTCACGCCGCGGAGGATTGCAATCACGGGCGGGGTTGCCGCGCCGACCACGTGTCTCATCGTCATGTCATGCCCCCTGCACTGTCCGCAACGCCAGGCGCGCAGGTCACCGGGCGCCCGTGGTGCCCGCGCCGAGCCCTCTCTGCCCGTGCGTCGGCCGACAGAGCTTCGAAATGCGCGCCGGGCCCAGTGAGCCGTCGGCCTGCCCCGCTTTATTCATAAGATTAATCTGCTTGAAATCAAAAGTCTGCCCCCCGCATCCCCGCGCCCGGAAACGGGGGGGCGACCGGGCCGCATGCCCGGCCGCCCCCCGCAGGCCTCACCGCTTCGCCGCACCGGCGGTCGTCGTCGAGAAGGTATACACGATGGTGTTGCGGTAGACCTGGCCGGGATTCAGCCGCGCCGAGCCGAAGTTCGCATGATTCGGCGTGTCCGGGAAGATCTGCGGCTCGAGCACGAACGCATCGCCCTGCCGATAGATGTGCCCGGACGTGCCGACAATGGTGCCGTTGAGAAAATTGCCACTGTAGAACTGCAGGCCGGGCTGATTCGACTGCAGCGTGAGCACCCGGCCGGAGGCCGGATCGACGATCCGAGCCATCAGGCGCAATCCGGCCATGGGCCCGTGGCCGAACACCCAGTTCATGTCGTAGCCGCGGCCGAAGACCAGCTGGCGCGAGTGGCCGTCGAGGATGTCGCGTCCGATGGCCTTCGCCGTGCGGAAGTCAAACGGCGTGCCCGCCACGGGCCGGATCACGCCCGTCGGGATCTGCGTCGCGTCCGTCGGCGTGAAATCCGCCGCCGGGATCATGAGCTGCTCATGGAGGATGCTGCCGGAGCCCTCGCCCGAGAGGTTCCAGTAGGTGTGGTTGCTCAGATTCACGATCGTCGGGGCATTGGTCGTGGCCCGATAGCGGATGAAGAGCTGATTGCGGTTCGAGAGCGCGTAGGTCGCCGTCACGGTGAGCGCCCCAGGATAGCCTTCCTGACCGTTCGGACTGACGTAGCGCAGAGTGACGCTGCCCAGTGCAGGGCCGGGGCGGACGCTGCGCACCGTCCACAAGCGTCGGTCGAACCCCTTCGTGCCGCCGTGCAGTGAGTTCGGACCGTCGTTGATCGGCAGCTGATACGCATGGCCGTTCAACGTGAAGCGGCCCTTGGCGATCCGGTTCGCGAACCGCCCGACGGTGGCCCCGAAGTACGGATCGGACTTGCTGAGATAGCCTCGCAACGTGCGGTAACCGAGCGCGACGTCCGCGAAGTGCCCATTGCGATCCGGCGTGAGAATCTCCTGCACCCGTGCACCGTAGGTCAGCAGCCGGACCGTGATCCCCTGCCGATTGCGCAGCGTGATCGCATACACGGCTCTGCCATCCGGCAGATGCCCGAATACCGACTGGGTCGCCGTCACCGCATGACTCGTCGGCGCCCCCAATGCTCCCAGGAGAGCCGTGGCCGCCACGGCGTAGTACATGTGTCGCATCTCGCCATCCTCTATGAAGGTGGCTGCGAGCGCAGCGATGCCGCCCGAGCAAGCGAACGCCCGCGCACCGCCTCGCTGCACACCGCTGCCAGAAGCTCTCCCCGGGGCCATTGTAATGACCTCGGCGACACAATGCAGAGCGCCGCCGACACGCGCCCGAGGGCGGCGCACGTCCGCTGCCGATGCCTTCGCCGCCGCAACGGATGCTCAGGCGAAATGAAACAGCTGACGGCAGACCGTATTGACCTGGCTCCCCGGGACGACGCAGGCATCGGCGGCCCGGCGCCACTCGGCAAAATGCGCCGCCGCGCGATGCGCCTCGAGCGCCGCCTCGTCGTCGTAGAGTTCGTAGAAAATGAAATGCGTCGGTTGCTTCGCGTCCTGCGTGACGTCGAAATACTTGCAGCCGTGCTCGCGCGTGAAAGTGTGCTGGGCATTCTGGCGGATCGCGACGAGAAAGCGCTCCAGCTGTTCCGTGCGCACTTCGAGCCTGACGATGAGCGCGATCACGGGGGGCCTCGCTCGGTCGGGACGGATGCGGCGTGGATCGCCGGCATTGGGACACCGGATTGCCTCGCGAGTCCCGAGAGCGTCGCCCAGGTCTGCTCCGGGATCGAGAGGCCCTGCGTGCCGCTCTGGGCGCACTGGCGCGCCTCGATCTCCCCGGGGAAGAAGATCTCATCGATTCCGGCTGCCCGGGGCGCCGCTTTCACCTCATCGATGAGTCGCTCGAGCCGCTGCTCGAACTGCGCTCGCGGCATCAGCGCGTCGATCTGGATCGTGATGAGCAGGTGTCCGCAGCCACTGACGCGGTCCGCAACATACGGCCCGGTCACCGCCGCGCCGAAGGCGCTCCCGGTCAACACCCCGGCGAGCACGTCCATCATGAACGTGATGATGTAGCCCTTGTGCCCGGCCATGGGCAGGATCAGTCCCTGCAATGCGGCCTGCGCATCGGTGGTCGGAACACCGAACTCATCCGCGGCCCAACCGGCCGGAATCGCCTCCTCGCGCTGCGCGGCCGCGTAGATCTTGCCGCGGGCGACCGCGGTGTTGGCGATATCCATGACGACGATCCCGCGTGCCCCGGCCGGGGCGGCGATGGACCAGGGATTGGTGCCGAGCATCTTCGTCCGACCGCCCCACGGTGCCATGGCCGGGCTCGCATTCGTCGCCAGAATGCCGATGCAGCCCTGCTGCGCGCACTGGCGGGTGAAATAGGCCGCGGTGCCAAAATGATTGGAATTGCGCACCGCGACGACACTCACACCGTGCGCCTGCGCGCGGGCGACTCCCACTCGGGTCGCCTCCTGCGCCAGAACCTGGCCGATGCCCTCATGGCCGTCGATCACCGCGACCGCACCATTGTCGAGCACGAGTTCCGGGCGCGTCACCGCCGTCATGACACCGCTGCGCAGTCGCGCCAGATACCACGAAAGGCGCAGCATGCCGTGAGAGACGTGGCCCCACTGCTCCGCGGTGACCAGCGTGTCGGCCAGCAGCCGAGCATCCGCTGCCGGCACCCCGGCATGCATCAGCAATTCGCTCCCGAAGCGGCGCAGCCCGTCGGCGTCGATCGATCGGTTCATGGACCCTCAACGGTGCGCCCCAAGCGCCTGTGCAACCGGGCAAGCCCCCCGCAGTCTAACCGATCGGCGGCACACCGAGCGCCGGCCGCCAGGGCCGCTGCCCGCGCTCACCGGACGCGCGCGCAGGTCCATCAGCACGATCGTGATGCTGCGGGCCCGATTGCGCGCGGCGAGCGCGCGGTGCAGGATGGCCTCGAACAGATCCTTGATCGAGGTCGCCTCGCCGCCGTGGCACGACCGCTGTCGCAGCGGCGTCTCGGCTGGTCGCAGGATGCACGGAACGTCATCTTTGCAAGGGCATCATGCCCGTAGCGAGACGAACCGCGCTCATTCAGGAACGCGGGCCGCACCAGCGGCATGGCGCATCATTCATACCACCACGAGGTCATTTCATGTCGATGTCAAACGCAGCGCTTTCATCGTTCGAGATCGGACTCAACGCACTGGCTTCGATGCTCGACAAGGCGGAGGCTTATGCCGCGGCGAAGAAGTTCGATGCGGCGGTACTGCTCAACACCCGACTGTTTCCGGACATGTTCCCGTTCACCCGTCAGGTGCAGATCGCCTGCGACGCGGCGAAGAACGGCGGCGCGCGGCTCGCCGGCATCGAGCCGCCCAAACACGAAGACACCGAACAGTCATTTGCCGAACTGAAGGCGCGAATCGCCAAGACGATCGCCTTCGTCAAGACGCTCGACAAGGCAAAGATCGACGACTCGGCCGAGCGCGAGGTGATTTTCCCGATGGGTCGTGAGAACAAGGCGAAGATGCGCGGGGTGGATTACTTCAACCACTTCGTGCTGCCGAACTTCTACTTCCACATCAGCACCGCCTACGCAATTCTGCGCCATTCGGGCGTGGAGCTCAGCAAGCGCGACTATCTCGCCGGTATTCCGATGACGATGATCTGAGACTGCGCAGATCGGCCGTCCGGCGGAACCACCGCCGGACGGCCCATACGGGGGTGCTGCGGCGCGGGCACCACCGTCTCTACGCGCGCAGGTGCGTCACCCGGGACCCAGGGCGCCCCAATCGGCCCTGTCCACGACCGGATGCTGCGCGAGCTTCGCTCCGATCATGGCGAGCTGATGAATGCTGACGCCCCGGGTCTCGACCCGGATGTGCTGCGCGCCCGAAGGGTCGAGTTCGGCTACGACCCGGCGCGGCACGACGTTCAGGATCTGAAAATAGCTGAGCACGCGGGCGAGCGTCGCAGGATCGGCTTGCGCGACCACCCGAAGGCACAACGTTGCGAAACACGCCGTTTCCTCAAGCTCAGCAGTCATGGGTGTCGCGCGCGCTCGCGGCTCGTCCAGCGGAACGCGACGCTCAGCCCCGGCGCATCCACGGCCCCAGAACTCATCCCCGGGCCCTGTGCTCGGTAGGAAAACCCCACTCCTGCGGACAGCACACCGAGCCATCACGGTAGACCGATGCGGGAGCGCGGTCCTCGCGCAGGAACAGCGGCGCGTCCAGATCAACCAGATCACATAGCTGTCCGACGACGCACGCCGGTGCAATGCCAAGGGTGGTGCTCGACATACACCCGACCATTGGCCGCATCCCGAGTCGACGGATCTCGGGCAGCATCAGCAATGCCTCGGTCAATCCGCCACATTTGTCGAGCTTGATGTTGACGACGTCGAAGATACCCTGAGCACGGGCAAGATCGGCCATAGACTGCACACTTTCGTCGGCCGCGAGTGGAATCGGCGACCGCAGGCCATGCAACTGTGCCTCCTGGCCCACCGGCAGCGGCTGCTCGATCAACTGCACGCCCAAGGTCTGGAGGTCCGGCAGCAGCGCCTCGAGCGAGGGGCGCGTGAGCCCCTGATTGGCGTCAATGCCGATCCACGCTTCAGGTCGGGCGGCGCGCACCGCGCGCAAACGCTCAAGATCGCCCTCGCCTGTGAGCTTCAGTTTCAGCCGCGGCGCTGCTGAAAATTCCCGCGCCGCCTGCGCCATACGATCCGGTGTGTCGGCGCCGACGGTGTACGTTGTCGGGAGCGCGCGCGGAACGCCGGCGTTCGCCCGCTCGTACACGGAGACGCCCGATCGTTTGGCCTCGATATCCCACAGCGCGGCATCGAGCGCCGCCCGTGCCCCGCCTGGGGGCAGCACCTCGCGCAGCGCGGTGCGCGAAATGCCGGACTCAATCCGCGCGCGCACCCGCTCGATCTGCTCGCCCATCCGCTGCGGATGCTCGTCATGGTAATACACCCCGCTCGCCTCCCCGCGCCCGAGGATGCCGTCGTGCTCGACTTCGATGACCAGGACGTCGAAATGCGTGAACACATAACCGGAAATGCGCAGCGGCTCTTTCATCGGCCAGCGCTCCGGGATGACGGTGATCTTCAACATGGATACCTCATCGACCAATGCTCGCTCTGAAGGTGCGCGCACATCCGGCTGGATGAAGCCCTTGAGCGTCCGGCGTGGGCGCACAACGGACCGTTTGCACGCGTCAGGGACACGACGGCTATGCCGCCCTCCGGAAGTGCACATTCCGCATGCGATCGGCACAGAGCGTGAAGCCCTCGGCGTGCTCGGCAAACGTCAGCACGCCGCCCATTGGGGACAGTGGATCGAGCGCCTGGGCCTGCCAGATCTGTGTACTGAGCGGCCTCAGCGCATACCGGGCGCTGCCGAAGCGGCCCTCGGTGATCAGGCGCGCCTCCCCGCCCTCCTCCAACACTCGCGCCGTCACCGCGAACCTGTCGCATCGATAATGCCCTGAGAATGGATCAAGCACCGCAGCGGTCGGCGGCACCAGCCGCCCGAGCGCGTCCTCCGCACCGAACTCGCCGAACAGGAGGCCGCGACCCGCGGTGCGCACTGTCAGCCCGAGGAACGAGAACATCGGCGAGAGCTGCCAGGCGCCCGGCCCCGCAGCGTTCAGACTCATGGGCATGCCGCCGTCGACCCGCAGGAAGGCGCGTCCTTCGAGGGTCATCACCTCCAGGATTCGCCCGGAACTCGGCGAGTGGTAGACGCCGCAGAGATCCGGATCGATGCGACCGTCCGCAACCGCCTCCAGTCCGGGCACGCAGGCATCGATGACCCGAAAGGCCAGATCGATCGCATTTGCATCCGCACGATTCACCGCAATGGAGATATCGAGGCCCGCTGCGGGCACCTTGATCATCTGCGAATTCCCCCCGAAGACCCCGCCGGCGTGCGAGATCGTCGTGACGCCCCGATAGCGATCCGCAACGAGCCCGAATCCGTAGGCCGTGGGGGTGCCGTTCGCAAGCGGGCTCGGCGAGCGCAAGGCGCGCCAAGTGGCCGGCGAACCGACCACGGGTGCATCCATGTGACGCAGCCAGCGCAACATGTCATCCATGCTCGAGACGATGCCGCCGGCGCCCGTGAGCTCCATGCCCATCGTGGCTTTGGTGTATCCGTGGCGCGGATCGAGCATGTGCAGCGCGGCGCTGTTGGGCAGGAAGTCACTGTCCCAGCGCCGCAGCCGCGTGTCGTACATGCCGAGCGGCGCGAAGATCCGCTGCTCGAGCACCTCCTCAAGTCGCCGCCCAGTGATCCGCTCGATAGCCGCCGTCAGTAGGAGGTAGCCGCCGTTGTTGTAGTTCCAGCCGGTCCCGGCGGGAAATTCCAGATCGTCAATCCGCTCGTAGTATTCCAGAAGTTGCGCATCGGTGATCGTGCGCCCGACGCCGTGCATGAACATCGACATCTGAAATACATCGCGCAGACCACTGGTATGGCCCATCAGCGCACGCACCGTCACGGCGCTGTTCACCGGGTGCAGCTGCGGAACGTACTCCCCGATGCGTGCCTCGATGCTGGATAGCCCGTCTTCGCACAGGAGCAGGAACGCGAGCGCGGCGAAGTGCTTGGTAGTCGAGCCGATGCGCATGCGAGTCGCCGGCGTGAGCAGCACGGGCAGTTCCATGTTCGCCAGGCCGAAGCCGCGCCGATAGACCGGCCGACCGTCGATGGCAACGCCAACGGCAACGCCGGGCAGATGGCACTGATCGTACGGTGCAAAGATCGAGTCGAGTGCCTTCGGTTCACAGGCGGCAAGATGCGTACGCGGGTTCATCGGTTACTCCGCAGGGAACCATCGTTGTTGCGGCCGCACGAGGACAGCGCTGACGGCCCGCGGAGCAGGGCAAACGCGGTTGCATTTGCTAATCCTCCTTGCACATGGGTTTTATGCAGTGCCCGCTTCATCCCGCGTCGGAGTTGCGGATACGCCTCGAGATCCTGCGCTGGCCTCATCCGTTTACCGCTCAGAAGTGCAGCGTGACAAGCGCACCGATCGTTCGAGGCCGCTGAATTGTGATTTCAGTGGGACCGAACGGCGTGGTTGCCGCAAGTTCCGCCCGGTCATTGGTCACGTTGTCGATGTAAAGCGTGAGATCCGTGTCGCCGTCGTTCAGCCCAGCGCGCAGATCGAGAAGCGTGTAGGACGGGAGGACGTAATCGGGGATCTGCACACTTGAGGCAAACCCTGAATGACGCATACCGTCATATTTCGCAGTTGCGCCAAAATCCGCCTGCCAGCGGCCCCAGGCATGTACCCGGTAATCCGCCGACAATGATCCGCTCCAATGCGGGTCATACGGCAAGGGATCACCCACGGCCAGCGCGCCCGCCGCCGCCGGATCCGCCCGGGTGATTTGCGCGTGGGCCTCGGCGAGCGTCAGATTGAAGGTCACCGCACGGACCGGTTCGAGCATCAGGTCGGCCTCCACGCCGTAGGAGTCGGCGTTACCACCGTTGCCAAGGCCGGAGACGCTGTGCGCGGAGATCGGAACCAGGATGCCGTCCCACTGCATGTAATACGTGGTCACATCAAGCGCACCTTTGCCGCGCCAGAAGCCGGACTTCAGGCCGACTTCGTAATCCTTGGTCGTGTCAGGCTGAAAAGCCGACGGCAAGCCGTTGACCCGGGCATTCGGACCGCCCGGACGGAACCCGGTGGCAAACCGGGCATAGAGCATGGTATTCCGCGTGAAGTGATAGCGGGCCGTAGCCAAATAGTTGGTGACGCTCTGGCTCGAGTGGGTGAACGGAATACTGTAGGGCGTCGCGGCGCCGCCGAGGGCGGTCAGCACGAAGTTGTAGGCCGTCGCATCGCTGCCGCCGAACGTCTGCGCATACGCCTGCTGGATGTGTCCGAGCCGGATCCCGCCGGTCAGCGAGAACGCCGGCGTGATTTCGTAGGTCAGATCGCCGAATCCGGAGTACTCGCGGTAGTGGCTAAGGATGTCGAAGTAAAGGGCGGGATTCAGATCGGCGAGAATGGCACCGGAGGCGGCCCGGCCGACCATGGGCTCCTGGTCGGTGTCGCGCTCATCGGAGTAATATCCACCCACCAGCCAGCGCCACGGGCCCGCGCCGTTGGAGTTCAGCCGCAGCTCCTGGGTGAACTTGCGCACGCTGCCGCCGGTCCCCATGGCCAGTGCGCCGGGTGCCGGAAACGGTTGCCCGCCGAAGGCCTGCAGCAGACTGAGCACGGTGGCGAGCCCACCGCCAGTCCCGTTCAGCACGTCTGCCGTCTGAATGCGCTGATAGGAGGTCACGGACGTCAGGGTCACAGCGGACATCCGATAATGGACATTGGCCAGGCCGACGCGGATCTGCTTGTTCGAGGTGGGATAGACGTACGCGTCGTAAGCCAATCCTCCGGCCACGGGCTGATGCGTCTTGGGGTCGTAGATCACCTTGTTCGCAACAGCATCGAAGTTCTGGAAGAACCCCGTAAGCATGATGCTGAGCGCCTCGGTCGGACGGTAGAGCGCCGAGAGCATGGCACCCCAATGAGACGCCTCGTTCTGGTTGGCGATGGCTCGCGTCGCGTTGTCGATGTAGCCGCCATTGAAGTCGCGGTAAGCGGACACTCGGACGGCAAACTTACCGACGATGATCGGCAGGCTCGCGGCGCCACGCACGGTGTAGCTCGGTTCGCCGTCTTCAGTGGCGCTGCGTCCGCCGCGCAGGACCGCAGTGGCACGGTGCAGATTTGGCTTGCGCAGCGTGTAGGAGATGATGCCGGCAAGAGTGTTCGCCCCGTAGAGCGTGCCCTGCGGCCCCTTGAGGATCTGGACGTTGGAGAAGTCGATCGGATCGAGATCGAGTGCATCGAGTGCGCCGCTCGAGGTCAGCGAGGAACTCGCGCCGATCGGTGCGCCGTCGACGACGATGCCCACAAGTGCCCCGGTGTCGGCCCCCGAGGTGATCCCGCGGATCACTGGCTCACCGGAGCCGAACGACCCCATCACCTGCATGCCCGGCGTCAGGCCGGCGAAATCCTTGAAGCTCGTGTAGCCCTCGTTGAGCAGGGCGTCACTGCTGAACACCGTGAGGTCGGCCGCGACATCGCCGGCACGCTCGGGTCGCTTGGTGGCCGTTACGATGACCTCGGTGAGTTCCGGGGGACCGCCCGATCCCGTACCGGTACGGGCCGCAGCGGCGGCATCACTCTGCGCTGCCGCGGTCGCCGGCGGCGCGTCGGCACCGCTCGTACTCGTGTAGTGTGCGCGGCGGACTCCGATGCGGTCGATCCCGAGCGTGTTGGCGCCGACCGGATGAAAGCCGAGAGGGGTCCCGGACAGCAGCCGCCGCAGCGCCGCATCGATCAGCATGCGCCCACGTACACCGCGGGTGGCCAGATGCTTGAGCAATGCGGCTGGAGCGGCAATCTGAACATTGGCCTGGCGCGAAAACTCGATGAGCGCAGTGGCCAGCGCTTGCGGCGCGATGTCGAATTGGACATCGCGGCGGAAGCCCGCCATCTCAGCCGCTCCGGCTCGAGCAGCCGTGGGCCACAGGCCGCACCCCATCATGCCCGCCAGCAGTGCGGCGGACACCAAGCACAATTTCCGCATGTGAAAGGACCCCCGGAATGGAACGGATCGTGTCAGGCCCGATCCTGTGCAGACCAAGACGAGTGAGCGGACAGATCCGGCACTCGGGGCAACCTGCACATTCCTATCGGCCGGTCGGTACGCGGCTGGCCGGCCGGCTTGCCAGGATCAATGTCGTGCCGCCCTTGGAGATCAGTTCGACCGGGAATTCGTTGGGCAGCGATTGCACCCACGCATCGGCGGTACGCGTGAAGACCGTACCGGTGAAGCGTATGTGGCCCGCAGCCGGGTCGCCGATGATCACAGGCCGTTTGGCATACCGATTGACATCGGCGATGACGCTGGAGAGCGGCTGATCAACATACTCGAGCCGCCCTTGCCGCCAGGCCAGCACACGCTCGGTGTTTGCCTTGCGCAGCACCGGCGTCGCGAGGTGATCCCAGCGGACTTGTTCACCCGCAAGGACGCGCACGTGCAGCGGCACAGCCGCTGCACGTGCGCGCCCCGGCTCCGGATCAGAGACGACCTCGAGCGACCCGCGAACCACTGTGACGACTGTACGCGGCCCTGCGTCGCGAATATTGAAGGCAGTGCCGACGTCCCGGATGGTCAAGTGATTGACAGTCAGAATGAATGGCCGAGCGAGATTGTGCACCACGGAGAAGTACGCCTCGCCAGAGCGCATCGTGACTAGGCGCTTCTCGACCGTGTAATGTACGGCCACAACGGAGCGAGGCGCCAACTGCACGATGGAGCCGTCCGGCAGTACTGTCTTGCGAAACAGGGGCGCGCTGTCGGCCATTGGAGGTTGAGACAACCTGTCGGGTTGCCTGGGCGCCCATGCACGCAGTCCGACCGCGAGCAACGCGACCGACGCGGCAAGTGCCAACCCCCAGCCCAGCAACTGAACATAGGGCCGGGAGCGTCGGTACGGCCGCGGCGTGCCGCCGCCGTCACCCGGACGCACCAGGTACGGCCAGGCCGCCGCGTCGGCGGCAAGGTCGCCGGAGGCGAGCCAGAAGGATTGCATCTCGTCGAACGCGCGCTTGTGCCGCTCGTCGGACTCGTACCAGAGCGTCCACTGCGCCAGGTCGCGCTCCGAAAGCGCTCCGTCCCGGATGCGCAGCAGCCAACCCATCGCCTCGTCCAGAGCGCGAATGTGTGCTCGGACTGATCGGGTCCGCTGCCCGTCAAACACGGTCATGCTCTCACCCTCGCAGTCGCCTCGGAGGGCGGGACACCGTCCAGACGCAGCTTGCAGTAGATCGCGGCGCGGCTGATGTAATTGCGAGCCATCCGTTCCTGCACGCCAAGTTCGCGCGCCACGTCCACCGTCGAGTACTCTTCGAATCGGTGCAGGACGAATGCGCGCCGATAGGCAGAGGGCAGCTCGCGTAGCGCCTGCTCCAGTACGGCCAGCTCCTCGGCGGCCATGAGCCGCCGATCTGGGCTCAGCCGATCGACGATGTCCCGTTCCGGGCCGCTGCGATCGAGCCGGTCCCGGTTGGCGCGCTGACGGATCCGGTCCACCGCGAGATTGGCCGCCGTCTTGAACAGGTAGGCACGAAGGAAGCTGACGGTCCCGGGCTGGTGCAGTTGCAGGAGGCGGACGTAGGCTTCCTGCGCAACTTCGCGTGCCTCCTGTTCATTGCCGAGCCGCGCCACCAGAAACGACTGCAGCGTCCGGTTGTGTTCTTCAAACAGATGCGAGAGCGCGTGCGCGTGTCCCTGCGGCCGTTCCTCGGGACCGTCGGAGGGGGCCAGATCGGGCTTACCTCGCATTCGCCTGAACATCGGATCATCGCACCTGCTGCAGACAGGACCGTCCTAACGTAAGACGAGTGAACCGCCAGATTCGGCACTGGGCGGTCCATTCCTCGTTCGCTGCGAGCATCCGCGCGGATGCCGGATGACGCTGACAGCACACTTGTCCTTTGTAATCATGTACTTGGCGCACAAGACTGCAGAACCAAGGCCGCCGCGCACCCTCGTGCGAGAACCTTACATGCCCACTCCTGCGCGTCGGACATCGGCGTCGCCCGCGGCGGTACGGAATCATCCAGTGAGTCCAGACACTCCGTTGGGTGCCCGCCGAAGCCGGCTCGCGCGGCAGCGCTTCAGTTCGCTCCCACGGCGGGCTGGCTACAGCCGCACCCGCGCGGTTATAGCGCGAGGCTACGTGTTCGTGTTCGACGTGGGGCGCGCTGCGAGTGGTGCGGCGGCGACCGCCGCACCACTCGCATGTACCGGCGGGATCTCCTGCGGCGATGAGTTCGACGGTGGCGCAGCCGTTGGACTGGGATGCGCCGGCGGCGGACTTGGAGGGTGCTTCCCTATCGGTGCGGCAGCCGGCGCGACCTTTCCGGCTGATGTAACCGAACGCGCGCCAGACATCGCGGATGGCGCGTGTGCACCGTCTCCGGCCTTCGGGCCCTGCGCCGAGGGCGCCGTCGGGGCACTGAGCGGCGGGCTCGCAGCGCTCTGCGATGGTTCGGATCCGGAGTGCTCCGATCCCGACGGCGTTGAGAGAAGCTTCTCGGCCGCAGGCGTCTTGTCCGCCCGCGTCTTCAGCGCAACCGTCGTCTGCCGCGCCTTCTGGTGCGCGACAGCGTGGACCTTGCGGGGCACCGCCGTGTGCGGGGCCGGCAATTGGTCCACCGCCACCGT
>JAJYDK010000112.1 GCA_021777555.1 Pseudomonadota bacterium
TCAATCGCTCGGATGCCGACGTGGTGTATCTCGAGGTCGGTGACCGCAGCCCCGGGGACGCGGTCGATTACCCCGATGAGGATCTGCGCGCGCAGCTCACGGCCGAGGGGTTTTGGCGGTTCCTCCACAAGGACGGAACGCCCTACTGACCCGGCCGGCGAGGGGACGGGGGGATCCCGGCCTCAGGGGTCATCCGCTGCCCCGCGCCCGGCTTCTGGAGGCCGCGGGTTCCAGGCGCCTCGGTGCCGGATGCCTCCCTAGGGGCGAGCCTTGGAATTTCGGATTTCCGTCATTGTCTTCGCCCGGGGCGACTGGTATTCTTTATGCAAATGCGAATCACTCTTATTTTCTGCCGCGGGTAGTCCCCGATTGCTCCCTTCGCTCGCAGCATGAGGTGCGCTTTTCCATGGATCAGCCTGCCGCTGACATTCTGATGCCTCGCCGAGTCTCCCTTTTCAGCTGGAAGACTTTCCTGACCGTCATGGGGCCGGGATTGGTCGTGATGCTCGCCGATACGGAGGTCGGCAGCATCATCACCGCGGCGCAAAGCGGTGTGCAGTGGGGCTACCGGCTGCTGCTCCTTCAAGTGATGCTCATGCCGGTCCTCTACGTGGTGCAGGAGCTCACCGTGCGATTGGGCGTGTTCACCGGGCAGGGCCATGGCGAGCTCATCCGCAAGAGCTTCGGCAGTGGCTGGGCCTGGCTGTCCGTCAGTGGATTGGGCGTGGCCGCCATCGGAGCGCTGGTGACGGAGTTCTCGGGCGTCGCCGGTGTAGGTGAGATGTTTGGCGTCCCGCGACTGCTCAGTCTCGGGCTCACCGTGGTGATGCTGCTCACCGTGGTGTTGACGGGCAGCTACCGCCGTGTCGAGCGGGTGGCCATCGCGCTCGGACTATTCGAGTTCGCCTTCTTCTTCGTGGCCTGGCGCGCCCACCCCCACGGAGCAGAGATCGTGCGCGGCCTGACCCAGGCCCCCATTTCGAACAATGCGTATCTGTATCTGGTGGCGGCCAACATCGGCGCGGTGATCATGCCGTGGATGATCTTCTATCAGCAGTCCGCCGTCGCCGACAAGAAGCTCCAGCCTCACCATTATCGCTATGCCCAGTGGGATACCGCTATCGGCTCGGTGGTCACCCAACTCGTCATGGCGGCCATCCTGATCGCCGCCGCCGCCACGATCGGAGAGAAGAACTCCAGCGCCAGCCTGAACACGGTCGGCGACATCACCAAGCTGCTGGTGCCCTTCCTGGGCGCGAACGTCGGGCGCGTGGTCTTCGGCCTCGGCACCATTGGCGCGGCCATGGTCGCGGCCATCGTGGTCTCGCTGGCCTCCGCCTGGGGCTTTGGCGAGGTGACGGGCTACCGCCATTCCCTGGAGCACCATCCGCTTGAAGCTCCGTGGTTCTACGGCATCTATGCCGCTGCGGTCATCGGCGGGGCCGTGCTCGTGGACCTGGTGCCGAACCTGGTGCAGTTGAATATCGGCGTCGAGGTCATGAACGCCCTGATGCTGCCGCTGGTGCTGGGTTTTCTCGTGGCGCTCGCCTTCAAGGCGTTGCCGCCCGAGCACCGTCCGAAGGGGCTTTACGCCTGGGTGGTCATCGGCGTGTCTGTTTTGACGGCGGGCCTGGGCGTGTACGGCGGCATCAGCGGGGCGGGTCTGTTCTGATCAGTCCCTGATCACACCGCTCCCTCACGCCGGATGAAGTCGATGAACGCGCGCAGCGCCGCGGGCATGTGGTGGCGGCCGGAATAGTAGAGATAGGGTCCCGGAAAGCTCTGCCACCACTCGGGCAGGACGGGCACCAACTCCCCCTTCTCGAGCGCGGCACGCAGCGTATCCTCGAACGTGGAGATCACGCCGAGTCCCGCCACGGCTGCGGCAAGCTCCATCTCGAGCGAGTTGGCAATCAACGGGCCGCCCGGTTTGAGGCGCACGACCTCCTTGCCGCGGATGAATTCCCAGTCGACGATCGCACCGCTCGCGAACCGATGACGGATGCAGGCGTGGTCGGCGAGATCGCGCGGATGGGCCGGTGCTCCCCGTGCCGCGAGGTATGCGGGTGATGCCGCGGCGGCGTAGCGCTGCACGCGTGGCCCGATCGGCACGGCAATCATGTCGCGCTCGATTCTCTCCTCGTAACGGATGCCGGCATCGAAGCCGGCGGCCAACACATCGATGAACGTGTCCTCGGCATTGACCTCGAGAGTGATGCCGGGATGAGCCAGGAGGAACCGGTTGGCGATCGGCGGCAGGACGGATCGGGCCACGATGGTCGGGACATTGAGGCGAAGTGTTCCCCGGACGCTGTCTCGAAACCCATTGACGACATCGAGCGCTCCCTCGACCTCCCGCAAGACCGGCATCAGGCGCTGCAGGACCTGCTCGCCCGCCTCAGTGGGCGTGACGCTGCGTGTGGTCCGATTGAGGAGGCGCACGCCGAGGGCGCCTTCCAGTCGACGCATCGCCGCGCTCAACGAGGAGGCCGACACTCCGCGCAGGCGGGCCGCCCCGCGAAAGCTGCGGGTTCGCGCGATGGCGACGAAGGCATCCAGGTCAGCGAGGCTTGGGCTCGTCATTGTTCGATAATCCGCACGACCTGTCCAAATTCAATGAGTTTACCGCACAGGCGAGGTCGGCGAAAATGCCGCCACCCGTCACTCGATTGAGGAGCATCCCCATGGAACTGCGTTCCCTCGGCAACAGAGGCCCCCAGGTGTCCGCCTTCGGGCTCGGGTGCATGGGTATGTCGGGTCTGTATGGCCCGGCGGACCGCCCCGAATCCATCGCCACCATCCATGCCGCGCTCGACGCCGGCATCACATTGCTCGACACCGGTGATTTTTACGGAATGGGACACAACGAGCTGCTGATCGCCGAGGCGGTTCGGGGCGTGCCGCGTGAGCGTTTCCAGGTCAGCGTGAAGTTCGGCGCCCAGCGCGACCCGGCGGGCAACTGGGTCGGCTATGACGCGCGCCCGGCTGCCGTGAAGACCGCCCTGGCGTACTCGCTGCAGCGGCTGCACCTCGATTACATCGACATCTACCGGCCGGCGCGGCTCGATCCGGCGGTGCCCATCGAAGACACTCTCGGCGCCATCGCGGACATGGTGAAGGCCGGCTACGTGCGGCACATCGGCTTGTCCGAGGTGGGCTCGGCCACCCTCCGGCGGGCCGCCGCCGTCCATCCGATCTGCGACCTCCAGATCGAATACTCCCTGATCTCCCGCGACATCGAGGCATCCATCCTGCCGACGGCGCG
>JAJYDK010000113.1 GCA_021777555.1 Pseudomonadota bacterium
TACCCGATAACTTGCTGAGTCGTTCGAGCAGGCCACGGGCCTCGAGGATCCCGAGTTCGGGTAACAGCACGTGGGCGAAGCATCGCCCCGGGCGGATCAGCGCGTCATCGATGTCACGGACGCTCGGCAGGTTCGTCGAGAAGATGATCTTCTTGCCATGGGCACTCGCGACGCCGTCGGCGATGTTCAGAAACCGATGCAGCGCTTGATTGCCTTGCGCCCGCGAGCGCAGCAGGTGATCCGCATCTTCCACCACGAACGCGTCGTGGTCCTCGGTGATGAACTCCAAAAACACCTCGTCCCGATCCAAGACGTCAGCGTCGCCGGTGTAGATGACCTCCGCCGTGCGGCCCCGGCGGCGGGAGATCGCGGCGAGGATCGCCCGTATCAGCCTCGTCTTGCCGGTACCGGGAGGGCCCTGGAGCACCAGTACGGACTCGTTGCCATCTAGATAAGCGGCAATGAAGTCTTCCACCGACCCGAGCGTCGGGTAGGCCTCCGAAAGTAAGGGGTCGCTCGCTTGTTCCTCCGTCGATGCCCGCTGAACACCTCCCCGACCATCGAGGAATCGCCAGTTCAACGTAAAGGCGACATCGGCCGTTTCGACCGCCTGGAGTGGGGCGTAAATGTGCGCCAGCGCTGCCTCCAATGCGGATTCCGAGGAGGCCCATAGTTTCACGACCACCGTGCAGCGCTCCGCGGTGCCGAACGCATGGATTTGGGCGAATAATTCGGTGCCGCGGACCACGAGGGTGCCCGCATCGACGCGAAGGCACTGCGATTGGAGACCGACGCCGATGGCATCCAGCACGGCCGCCGGTGCTTTGCGCACCGTGAAGCGGCGGTCCCTGTACAGGCAGAACATGCGATTGCTGGTCGCCGCCGCCTGAGTCAGCAGGCTCTGGAGGACGGCATCCTCGTATGAAATGACGTGGTACTGGGCGTTCAGGCGGATGGGCGTCCATGGTTGATTCGGTATTGGGGTGTCCGACATCGATGCGTCCTCCGCGCCTACGATCCACTTCGTTGGCCGCAGTAGACTAAAGGCGAACCGCGACATATGGTGTCGCGGTCGGGAATTACCTTTCGGTCGATGCGGAATCGTCCAGTCGTGTCAGAAACGCTTCTACGGCAATGGGCCTTGTTGGCGAGCATCCCGCGTTCGCCGAGAAAGATTGACGTCTCCGGGATCATGGCGAAGCTCGTCGCGGCCGGCTTTGCGACCACCAAGCGCAGCGTGCAGCGCGATCTCAATACCCTCTCCGCGGCGTTTCCGATCGTGAGCGACACCCGGACGATTCCGTACGGCTGGTCCTGGGCGACGGATGCAGCGGCGTTCGATTTGCCGGCGATGGATGCCGCAACCGCGCTGACCCTGCAATTGGTCGAGAAGTTCATGCCAGCATTGCTTCCGCCCACGGTACGGGATCACTTGGCGCCACAGTTCGCGCGGGCGCAGCAGTTTTTGAGGACGGGCCAAGGGAGTGGAGCACGTCGATGGCGGGACTGTATTCGGGTGGTTCCGCGGGAGATGCCGCTGCTGCCTCCGAAATACGACGCCGCCGCCGTTCGGGTCGTCTACGAGTCGCTATTTGAGGGGAACCGATTCACTTGCCGTTATAGAGCGCGTGGCGCAAGCGACGAAAGCGTGAAGACGATGGAGGTCAACCCGCTGGGGCTCGTCGTCCGAGGAAACCTCACCTATCTCGTGTGCACACTGTGGCAATACGAGGACATTCGGCAGTTGGTGTTGCACCGGATCAGCCACGCGACGCGGCTTGACCGGCCCGCCAAGCGTCCGCGGGGCTTTGATCTGGATGAGTACATCCGGTCCGGGGAATTTCAGTACCCGGAGGGACCGATGATTCGGCTCGAGGCACGCTTTACCAAAGAGGCAGCCGCCCATCTATATGAAACACCACTGAGTACGGATCAAACGCTGAGATGTGCCGGGCCTGAGCACATTGAAGTGAATGCGACTGTTCCACATTCCGCACAACTGGAGTGGTGGTTGCTGGGATTTGGAGAAGCCGTGGTGGTACTCGGTCCGCAAAGTCTGCGAGGCCGATTAGAAAGAGAAGTCCGACAAACCGCCATGCAATACACTTTCGAAATCGCGGCAGGCGCGTGAATCTGAGGGACGTTCGATCAAATCACCTGAAATTGACGCTGACATGGACGCAAAGGTGGCGGCCCTAGTGAAGACGGGGCGATGGGAGGATATGCAAGCACGCCGTGGAATTCTTAATGACTTCCGCTGCGAATACTGCGACCGCGATTTATTCGCTGACGTCGAGGGATATATGGCTTGGACGAAAGACCATATTGTCCCAATCGAGGCTGGCGGTCTGGATACTTTTGAGAATATCGCTATCGCCTGCCACAGCTGCAACGCGAAGATCAAAGGTAAATGGAACCCCGCGACGGTTTGCAAGTCCGGGGCTGGTCGCGATGACTTGGTACGCGCAACACGAGACTTTGTAAGACATGGGCGGGAAAGGTATCTGCGCGAACTTCAGATCGATTTGCAGATCGTGAGGCGATGAGTTAGCCCCTCAGCTATGGCACACCGCAGGAAACGGACTTTTTAGCACGCTAAGCAGTGAGCACCGGCAGTTCGCCCCTCGTCGACTATGGGTCTGACCGGCCACTCTGAGACATTCGGGCCTATAAAATTTCAGCAAGAAAGCGGTCGTTCGTTTCCTACGGTAGGATAAGGCGCTACGAACTAAGAGCCCAACGCATGGACGAACGAGCCGAGCCAGATTTAGCTCTGGGACCCGGAGATAGCACGAAGGCCGCGGTGCCCCAGAAAGCGGAACCATGGCCGCATTGCCTCGCTAGATGAGGCAACGCGCCCGTCTCTGCGCCGCCGTGTCAACGAGGGCCTGAACAAGAGCGAGGCGCGCAACGCGCTATCGAGGGCGGTGTTCTTCTATGGGCTCGGGGAGCTGCGGGATCGATCGTTCGAGAACCAGCGCTATCCTGCCAGTGGCCTCAACCTGGTTGTCGCCGCAATTATCCTCGGAACACCGTCTACCTCGCGCGAGCCGTCGAGAGCCTGCGGACGGAGCGCTCGATCGACGTTGAGCTGCTGCCGCATCTCTCGCCGCTCGGCTGGGAGCATATCCATTTGACCGGCGATTACGTCTGGCACGCCAATCGCCGGATCGCCCGGGGGGGGGGGCGGTACCGGCCACTACGCATCCCCAAATCAGCGATCGTCGGGG
>JAJYDK010000003.1 GCA_021777555.1 Pseudomonadota bacterium
AGCGATATGCGGGCGGGAATTCCCGGGTGTCCGGTCAATCTCTGCTCATCTCAAAGAATGTCGAAGCGCTGAAGAGCTACCAGCGCGCGATGAGCACGCCGAATCCCATTCCCGAGCCGATGCTCGATGCCTGGGCGCATCGGATGGTGGCGCTCGAGCCCTACATCCAGGAGCGGGCGAAGGAGGCCGGTGCGCAGTACATAAAAGGTACCGGCTGGTCCGATCGCATCGCAGTGCTGGAGTTCCCGGAGCTCGGTGCCTCGGAAGCCGTCGCCCACACTGCGACCATATTGCCGGTGCCGAGTGGCGTGTGGCTGACGTTCAAGGCGTGTGTGGAGCGTCGTTCGAGGATCCGACGTCGCTTCGAGTGCCGCGTAGTCGATCTCATCCATGATCCCGATACGTTGGAAGTATACGGCGCGGTAATCGAGGCCGGAGGGAAGAGGGAGTGTATTCGAGCGCGCCGGGGCGTGGTGCTGTGCACCGGGGGCTTCGAGAACAATCTCGATATGCAGCGCAACTATTTCGGGCTGGCGAGCGCTCACCCGCTCGGCACTCCCGGAAACGTTGGGGATGGCATCCGCATCCTGCAGAAGGCGGGGGCGGACCTGTGGCATCTGCGCAATCAGGGGCAATCGGGTGGCATCTGGCCGGGATTCCGCTTTCCAGGGCATGATACGGTGTTTCTGCGACAGCTGTTCTGGCAGAGCTTCAGTTGGATCGATATCGGCCGCGATCACCGCCGCTTCATCAATGAGACGGCCGAGTGGCAGCTCACCCACTACAAGCAGCGTGAGCGCGGTGAGTGGGTGGACACGCCGCATCATCGCATGCTGCCGATGCACATGGTGTTCGATGAGAACACGCGGTTGCACAATCGACTCATTACGACCGTCATGACCTGGAACACCGTAGTCGAGCAGTACGAATGGAGTGAGGATAATGCTGCCGAAATCGGCAGCGGCTGGATCCATAAAGCCGACTCGATCGAGGCCCTGGCCCGCGCGATCGGTCGCGATCCGGCGGCGCTCGCCGATACGGTGAGACGGTACAATCAGTCGTGCGCGAGCGGCTTCGATGAGGAGTACGGCCGGTCACGCGATACGCTGCAGCCGATCGCGAAGCCACCTTTCTATGCGATCGAGATCGTGCCCGCCATCGTGTGCACAGGGGGCGGCGGCAGGCGTAACATCGAATCGGAAGTGCTGGATCCTGAGGGGAGGCCGATCGGGCGTCTCTATGAGGCCGGAGAGCTGGGCTCGATGTTCTCGAATCTCTACCAGAACGGCTCATACCTGACCGAGGCGATGATCTCGGGTCGGGCCGCGGGCGGCAATGCCGTGCGGCGCCCGCCCTGGGAAGCCCCGCCCGGCTGGTGGGTCCCTTAATAGGGCGAGAGGGCATGCGTGTCATTACACCGGCGATGAAACTTGACCTCAGGCTGGATCGCCTCGAGCTCGAGAATGGAAATCGATTGATGCTGAAGGGCGTCGCGGGGATGCTGCCCTGCGAGGCAGTGCTCACGGCACCGGAGATCCGCTCTTTGTTGAAGCAGGCCTTGCGTCCCCGTGTGCTGTGGTGGGTGCTGCGCGGGGCATAATGGCCGAGCCGAGACCTTATCTCGCCCTTGCGCTGCAGACGGCGTGCTTTGCGGTCAACGACTGCGCGGATGCGGCGCAAAGCCGGGCACGGATGGCGCAGAGCCTTGCCCGGGTCGCCTTTCAGGTGGTGGCCGCGAAGCGGTTCGTGGGGCCGGAGGTACGGTTGGTCGTATTGCCGGAGTACTTTCTGACCGGATTCCCGATGGGGGAGGACGCCGCCACCTGGGTGCAAAAGGCAGCGCTCGAGCAGGACGGCCCGGAGTACGGTGCGCTTGGCAAGCTGGCCAGTCAGGCCGATGTCTTCCTGGCGGGCAACGCGTACGAGCAGGATGCGCATTTTCCGGAACTGTATTTCCAGACCTCATTTGTCATCGAGCCCTCCGGCCGAGTGATCCTGCGTTATCGGAGGCTCCTCTCGCTCTACGGACCGAGCCCCTACGATGTATGGGACCGCTACATCGAACACTACGGTATCGAGGCCATCTTCCCTGTCGTGGAGACCGAGCTTGGCCGGCTCGGTGCCATTGCCTCGGAGGAGATTCTTTACCCGGAGATCGCCCGCGCGCTCGCCCTGCGGGGCGCGGAGGTGCTGCTACATTCTTCGAGCGAGATTGCCAGCGCGCTCGCAACGCCCAAGAACATCGCCAAGCAGGCCCGCGCGATCGAGAGCCTTGCGTACCTGATCTCTGCCAACTCCGCGGGCATCGAGGGCATTGGTATCCCCAGGGCATCGGCCGACGCGAGCTCCAAGATCATCGATTACCGCGGCCTCATTCTGGCGGAAGCAGGCTACGGAGAGAGCATGGCCGCGTACGCGGAGATAGACATAGCGGCGCTTCGTCGGCATCGTCGCCGGCCGGGGATGGGCAATCTGCTCTCGCGTCAGCCGCTTGAGCTGTGGCGGACCGCCTTGTCGGGGCGAGAAATCCAGCCGCGCAACAGCCTGCTCGATGAGAGGGGACAGCTGAGAGCGCCCAGCCGTGAGTTCTACCGCGAGCGCCAACGGGGTGTGCTCGAAAAGCTTGCGGACGCCGGGATCATTTGATGCATAGGATTCGTTGACACCAACCGGACTATCATGCAACTCCTTCGTGCCGCCACGTTGACCACATCCAATGTCGAGAAGACCGCCACGCTCTATGAGGAGTGGCTGCGCTACCGCACGGTCGAGCGGGGCGAGATTGCCGAGGACGCCGCCTCGAGCTGGGGCACCCCGGGCTCGGTGGGGCGGCGCTATGTGCTGATGCAGCCGGAATCGGCGGCATCGGTTTATCTGCGATTCGTCGAAGGTACGCCGCAACCGGATTACCGGCCTCTGCGGACATACGGCTGGGCCGCCGTCGAGATTTGCGTGCGAGACGTTCTCGAAGTCAATGCTCGACTCGAGCGCTCTCCATTTGAGATCATCGGTCCGCCTCGGGAGCTCGATGGCCTGCCGACCATCTTCCCCATGCAGGTCAAAGGGCCGGATGAGGAGATCCTCTTCCTGACGCAGATTCGGGGTGACTTACCTGAATACGACCTGCCGCGTGCCCGGAGTCTCATCGATCGGCCGTTCATTGCAGTGCTCGCCTGCTCCGATCTGACGGCATCGCTTCGATGGTTCGAGCGGACCGTGGGCTTGAGGCCGGGCCGGGAGATCGAGATCATATTCACCGTGCTCTCGAGCGCTTTCGGTTTGCCGCCCGGGCAGAAGCATCGGCTCGCCACGGTGGCCCACGAGCGCGACTGCTTCATGGAGTTCGATCAGTACCCGGAAGGCGCCACGGCGCGTCATGGGGCCCCCGGGGAACTCAAGCCGGGCGTGGCGCTCGTGAGCCTGGGGCATCCGGATCTGGATCGCGTTCCGGGCGCCTGGATCACCCCGCCGCGCCCGCGCAGCGGCCTGCTCTACGGCGGACGGCGGGCGGGAACACTGTCGGCTCCGGATGGCAGCCTGGTCGAGCTGCTGGAATTGCCGTAGGTGAGTGAACAGGCGGCATCCCCCTCTCAGTCATTCTGCTCAGTGTCATTCTGTCGAGGAGTCCCAAACCATGCTCCACCGCACCGTCAGCGGTACGATCTGGTACACATCGCGCAAGCCCGAGCGGGTCGGGGACCGGCGGGGAATCGAGCATTTTCGCTTCACGCATCATCGCGACGGCGCAGTGACGCTGCGAGCCTATTGCGAAATTGAGGAGCCCGCGCCGACGGTGCTGCGCGATGTCGTCTATTCGCTCGATCCGGCCGGTCGGCCTCGGGACTGCCTGATCCGGCTGGTGGTCGGCGATCAATTCATGGGCTCGGGCTGGATTCGCTTTACCGAGCGAAGTGTCGAATGCGAGTCCTATGGTCCCTCGATCGGACGGATGTCCCAAACCGTCACCCTCGAACGGCCGATCGACGGCTTTGGCACGCATCCGATCGTCGCGGACGGCTACCTGCTCGCACGGCAATCGTTGCAAGAGGGGCACCGGCGCAAGCTGCACGTCATGTTGCCCTCTCCGGACCATCGAGGCGCGACGCCGCCGCAACTCGCGCACGTGAACGTCGATGTCATCTTTGTCGGTAGGGAGACTGTGACGGTGCGTGCAGGCACATTTGCCGCGCGTCACTACCAGTTCACGGATGACGGTTCAGCCGGTTTCAGCTCCCAGCACCCGCCCTATGATGTCTGGATCAGTGACGATGAGGACGGGGTCTTCCTTCAGGGCGGTGTGGGCGGCTACATGCAGACCTGGTATGAACTCGCGGCCCTTGAGCGCTGAGGCGGGATTGCGGATGGGCACATCTAGGGCGGCAAATCGGATCAGCGGCTGCCGCGTGCACGCAAGTAGGTGGCTCGTGCAGCGAGGATGTGTGCGTGCATGACACTGTGGGCCCACGCACCGTCGTGCGCCTCGATGGCCTGCACCAGCTCGAGGTGCTGATCTGCGCTGCGCTGAAGCTCACCAGGGGCGTACTGGGCGAAGGTTCGTAGGATCAACGGAGCATCGATCAGCCCGGCAAGCGTCTTGGCGAGGCGCGGACTATCGGCCGCGCGCTGTATGGTTCGATGAAATCGATCATTCAATTCGCCGATGCGGGCGATATACCCGGGAGCGCGCCGTGTCGACTCCTTGATTTGCTGCTCAGCCAAAGCACGCAGCTCGGCAACGAGCGCCGGCGTCGCGCGCTCGGCGGCTCGACGCGCGGAGATCGGCTCGAGGAGTGCTCGCAGCTCGAATATTTCCTCGGCATCTTTACGCTCGAAGGCTGCGACCACTGCACCGTGGTTTGGCTCGAACTCGAGCAAACCCTCTGCGTGCAGCCGGCGTAGCGCCTCGCGCACCGGCGTGCGACTGACCCCAGCTGCCTGCGCCACCTCGGTCTCGGTAATGCGTGAGCCCGCGGCATAGGTCCCGCAGAGGATCCCGTCGCGCACCGTCGCGTATGCACGCTCTGCGGCGCGCATTACGCGGCGTCGGCCGAGGCCGTCTTTCGTTTGGATCGACCGAACTCCGGCTGGGTTGGTGGTGCCAGGCCGGTCTCGCTCAGGCAGCGAGCCTTCAGCTCATCGATCGAGCGGAAGCCGCGGTCGAACAGGGTCACCGGTCCGCGCTCTTCGGCCATTTTGGTGCGCAGCAACTTGGTGGCGACCTCGTCGATCGCACCTTGGTTATTGATCACGACACCATAGCGACGCGCTCCGTCGCGGGTGACAAGACCAGCATCCACATCGAACTTGACCTTCGCCGGATCACGTTCAAGCGGGTCACCGCAGCCGCCACCCCCCCAGGTATCGGCGATGAGCAGGTCGCCGGCCTCGACCTTGACGTGGTCGACCTTCGAGGGAAGGGGGGTCTGGCTGCCGTCCTTGCGCAGGAGGGTCTTGCGGCTGCGCGCTCCAGGAAGGCCGCCATTGACCCCCCAGGGGTAGGTCAGCCAGCGATCATCATGGATCGAGATCTCCCCCGGTTCCAGGAAGCGATAGCCGATCCGCAGCCCATTGCCGCCGCGGTTCTTGCCCGGCCCCCCGGAATCGGGAATTGTTTCGTAGGCCTCGATGCGCAGCGGGAAATAGCTCTCGAGAAACTCATTCGGCACATTCGTGAACGAAGGCCACAGCGAGTGGCCGTCCGGCCCGTCGCCGAAGGGCTTGCCCGGGATCCCGCCGAAGGTGATCTGATAGAGCTGGTACCAATCACCGTTCCGATCGTAACCGGAGTACATCAGGTGCGGGGAGTCGGAGAATCCGGCGGCGCACATGAACTGCGGGTTGCCCTGGCCGAGGAGTCCGCCAAGAATGTCGAAAATCCGACCGAGCGCGTGAGTGCGGCAGGAGAGAGCGGCGGGCTTGATGGGCTTGAGGAGTGTTCCTTCCGGGATGCGCACCTCCATCAGGTCGTAGAACCCGTCGTTGAAGAGGATCTGCGGGTCGAACACCATGATCATGTAGACGCCCGCGAACATCTTGAACATCTCCTCGTTCAAGAGGAAGTTGATCGAGGAAAGCGATTGCGGATCGGTGCCCTTGAAATCGAAGATGCACTTCTCGCCCTCCCGCCACATCGAGCACGCGATCTTGTAGGGCCCCATGCCCATGCCATCGTCGCAGATATAGTCCTCGAAGTACTGCTTGCTCTCGGGCACCGTGCGCTGGATCAGCTCGCGCATGGCGCGACGGTTGCGCGCAAGCATCTCCGTCATGGCCGAGTGGAACACGTCATCACCGAAACGCTCGCTGATCTCGATGCAGCGCGCACCCGCGGTGCGCAGCGCCGCCGCGATGGCGTTGAAGTCCGAGAGATTCCAGTGTGGCAGGCGGCAGTTGTGCAGCATGATCTTCAGCACGTCCTCGTTGAGGACGCCTCTTTTGAAGATCTTGACCGGCGGGACCGTAATACCCTCCTCGTAGATGGTACGGGCGTCAGTCGGCAGCGACCCTGCCACCTTGCCGCCGACGTCGGTCATGTGCCCGAACATTGCCGTCCAGGCGATCAGGCGTCCGGCTCGATAGATGGGCATCAGCATCAGCCAGTCATTCGCATGGCTGATGGCACCGTCCACCGAGTACGGATCGTTGGTGAGAAAGACGTCGCCTTCCTCGACAGTGCCTCCGTAACCCTGCATGAACCCGTGGATGAAGGAGCCGAACTGGCCGACGACCATCTTGCCGTCGACGTTCGCGATCATCGGGAACTCGTCGTGCTGCTCCCGAATGCCGGGGGACATCGCGGTGCGAAACAGCACGGTATCCATCTCGAACCGGGCATTACGCAGCGCGCTCTCGATGATGTCGATCGTAACCGTATCGACTTTGACTTTCTTCAAGCGCTTCCGGCTGCTCTGGACGATTTTTGCGGGCATCGCGAGCTCTCCTCAGTGTCTTTTCGCCGCGCGCGCGGCGCTGGCCCGGGATTTCGCGGGCTTGGGGCTACCGTGCGCATCCGGGTAGATCAGAATGTTGCCGAGCCGGTCGACATTACCGTGATGCTTCGGCAGGATCACGGTGGTGGAGTCCATCTCCATGACGATGGCAGGGCCTTTGACCACATTGCCGGCCGCGAGCCGCGCCCGCTCGTACACCGGAGTACTGAGCCTCTTGCCGTCCATGTAGCAGGCTTGGCGGCCGACAACCGCGGCCTGCGGGTCGCTGCGGCCGGATGCGATGCCGGCGCGCTTGAGGCGGATGCCCCGCCCCTGTACCGAGGCTCTCAACGTCACGATCTCATGCTCCAGATCGAGCGCGAAGGTAAAGAGCCGCTTGTGCTCGGCGTCGAACTTCCTCGAGATTGCATCGAGGCCGCGCTGCGCTATTTCCTCGAGAGAGACGTCGATCGTCAGCCGAAGTCCCTGGCCGCGGTAGCGCAGATCAACCTGATAGCCGGTTGTGATCTCGCGCTTTGCCACACCGTCCCGCTCGAGCGACTTCGAGGCCTCGCGGGAGAGGTCTCGCAGGATGGAGCGTACCTCCTTGGCATCGGTCTGGGAGAACTGGCGCACATACGTCCGCGAGCGCTCGTCTCGAACCGCAGTCGTCGCGTCCCCGAGCGCGCACAGCACGCCGGGACCGGGTGGGATGATTGCCGGCCAGGAGCCGAGCAGCCGCGCGAGCGCATTGGCGTGCAGGGGGCCTGCGCCACCAAAGGCGATCAAGGCATAGTCCCGCGGATCGTATCCTTGCTCCACCGACACCAGGCGCAATGCACCGACCATGTTCTCGTTGACAATGTTGTAGATTCCGAGCGCTGCATCGAGAAGGGGCAGCTTCAGCGCATCGGCGACCTTCCGCACCGCGCGGGAGGCGAGTCCCCTGTCGAGCTGCATATCGCCGCCGAGCCGCTGCATCTCCGGCAGATACCCGAGGACCACATTGGCATCCGTTACGGTGGCTTCGGTGCCTCCCTTGCCGTAGGCGGCGGGACCGGGATCCGCGCCTGCCGATTGCGGACCGACCCGCAGCGCTTTGGTGAGTTCCGGCACGTGCGCGATCGAGCCGCCGCCGGCGCCGACGGTGCGGATGTCGACGGAAGATGCGCGCACGGTGACATCGCCCACTGTGGTTTCGCGCCGCAACCGGGGAGCACCGTTCTGAATCAACGCGACGTCGGTCGAGGTGCCACCGACGTCGACCGTCAGCAAGTTCGGAAAGCCCGCTTGCGCGGCGACCCAGAGCGCTCCGGTGACGCCGCCGGCGGGGCCTGACATCAGGAGATTGACGGGGTATTCTTCGGCGGAAACCGCACCGGCAAGGCCACCGTCCGAACGCAGGATGTGCAGCTTCACGTCCTGGGCGGTCTCCTCGATCTTGCTCTTCAAGTTCGCGATGTACCGCGCGACCCGCGGCCGGACGTAGGAATTGGCGACCGTCGTCACCGTGCGCTCGTATTCCTGCATCTCGGGCACGACTTCCGAGGACAGAGAGATCGGGATTCCGGGCAGGATCTCCCCGGCGATCTCCCGTATGCGTCGCTCGTGCGCCGTATTGGCGAACGAATTGATCAGCGATACCGTGAGCGCCTCGATGCGCAGCCGGAGCAGCCGTGTAAGTTCTTCGCGCAACCGGCGCTCGTCGAGCGCCTCGACGATCTCACCGTTTGCGGCAACGCGCTCATGCGCTTCAATAGTGCACTCCAGGGGCGCCATCGGCAGCGACTTGTTATAGATCACCCAGCCGCCAAGCCCGCCCGGGACGAACGAGCGGGCTATCTGCAGGACTTGTCGATAGCCGCGCGTCGTCACAAGCCCGCAGCGCGCGCCCGTTCCCGTCAGCACCGTATTGGTGGCGACGGTCGTCCCGTGCATGACGTGATCGATCGCCTCCGGTCGCACGCCTGCTTTCTCGCAGACGCGCGCAATACCGTGCAGCACGCCAATCGATTGGTCGGCGGGTGTGCTCGGCACCTTCGCAGTGAAGACCTCTCCGGACCGCTCGTTGACCAGAAACAAGTCGGTGAACGTACCCCCGACATCGACCCCCAGGCGGTATGACATCAGTGCCCCCTAAGCTTGAACGTGACCACAAATGGCCCTTGGCCCATTCGGAAAGTTTCCGGCCTTGATCAGCATTCCCGGCACCGTCTTGCCGATCTGCTGCTCGAGCCAGCGCGCCGTGTCGATCATTTGATCGATGGAGACGCCAGTCTCGATACCCATTCTGTTCAACATGTACAGCACGTCTTCGGTGGGCACATTGCCCGTGGCGGCCGGTGCGAACGGACAGCCGCCTATCCCGCCAACGCTCGAATCGATTGCCCGTACGCCAGCTGCAATTGCGGCGTGCACGTTGGCAAGAGCGGTATTGCGGGTGTTGTGAAAGTGTCCCCGCAGCGGCATCGCCGGCAGTCGCTCGCGCAAGCGCCCGAACAGGTCCTCGACCTGCGTGGGCACCGCAACACCTATGGTATCGGCAAGTGCAATCTCCACCGGATCGCTCTCGGCGCAGCGCAGCGCGATGTCGAGCACCCGGTCGGGCGCGATTTCTCCTTCAAAGGGGCAACCAAACGCGGTCGATATCGTGATATTCGGTGCGATGCCGACACTGCGGGCGAGGTTCGCGATCTCCCGCCATGCCGCGATCGACTCCTCGGTGCTCACGCCCTGGTTGCGCCTATTGAAGGTCTCACTCGCGACGATGGCCATGCCGATGGCATCGCAGCCGGCGGCGCGGGCCCGTTCGAGGCCTTTCATGTTCAGCACCAGACCGATGTACGAAACGCCCTCGTGCTTCGGCAGTCCGGCGAGCACAGCTTCCGCGTCCGCCATCTGCGGCACGCGCTTGGGGTTGACGAAACTCGCGACCTCAATCCGCCGTAACCCCGCCTGGATCAACCGCTCGATGAGCGCGATCTTCGTGGCCGTGGGCAGCACGACGCTCTCACTCTGCAAGCCATCCCGCGGGCCCACCTCGACCAGTTCGATTCTCATGGCTGTCTCGGATGGACGCCGCTGCGCGAGGCGAATGTCATGAGTTCACTATTTACCCTAAAGTGTATACAATTGGCAAGCGACGCTGATGAGGCTTCGATGCGATGGAGTCCAAGGGGTCTCGAAAAGCAGTATTTCGACTTTATGTGCACCTTTTGAGTCGCTCGGCGTCGGCTTCGTAAGACCCGGATTTGTATACACTATTGTATACACCATAAGATGCACTCAGGCTCCTCGCGAGGAAAATTGATGCGGCAAATGATCGAATTTCAGCACGGAGCTCTCTCCGACCTGCGTGTGCTCGAGCTGGGCACGCTGCTCGCCGGCCCATTCTGCGGGCAGTTGCTCGGGGATATGGGCGCTGAGGTGATCAAGATCGAGCCGCCCAAGCAGGGCGACCCGATGCGGGTGTGGGGGCGGCAAAAGCATGGCGAGCCCTCGCTCTGGTGGCCGGTGGTTGCGCGCAACAAGAAGTCGATCACCCTCGACCTGCGCCAACCGGCCGGACAACAGGTGCTCAAGGAGCTGATCGGGAAGGCCGATTTTCTGCTCGAGAATTTCCGGCCGGGCACGATGGAGAAGTGGGGTCTTGATTACGAGACGCTCGCAAGCATCAACCCGAGACTGATCATGATTCGGGTCTCGGGCTATGGACAAACGGGCCCGTATGCCCATCGGGCCGGATTCGGGGCGGTGGGTGAGGCCATGGGCGGGTTGCGCTATGTCGTCGGGGATCCCTCGACGCCACCGTCGCGAGTCGGTATCAGCATAGGCGACTCGCTCGCCGCGACCTTTGCCTGCCTTGGGGCGCTTTCGGCGCTTCACTATCGCGAGCGCACCGGCAAGGGACAGGTGGTGGATTCGGCGATCTATGAAGCGGTGCTCGCCATGATGGAGTCCCTGATCACCGAGTACGACAAGGCGGGCTACATCCGCGAGCGCACCGGCGCGATTCTGCCGAATGTCGCACCGTCGAACGTATATCCCACCCAGGAGGGCTGGGTGTTGATCGCCGCGAATCAGGATACGGTGTTCAAGCGCCTGTGCGAGGCAATGGGCGAGCCGGAGCTGGCGCAGCGCCCAGAATACCTGAACCACCAGGCGCGCGGCGCTCATCAGCGCGAGCTCGACGAACGGATCGCGAAGTGGACCGCGGATCTTTCTACCGAGAAGGTGCTCGAACTGATGGAGCGGCATGGTGTGCCGGCAGGCTTGATCTATCGGCCGCCTGATATGCTGAAGGATCCCCAGTTCGCGGCGCGGCACGCGATCGTGTCAGTCAAGCACCCGGCATTCGGTGAGCTCAAGATGCAGAACGTCGCGCCCAAGCTCTCCGCGACGCCGGGCGGTATCCGTGCGCCTGCCCCGGAACTTGGCCAGCACAACGAAGAGGTTTACGGCCGCCTGATGCAGCTCGCGCCGGAGCGGATTGCCGAGCTCGCGGCGCAAGGCGTGATTTAGCGGCAGCATCCCTGCGGTCCGCCTGGGGCCAGAATCCCGGCCTCAGGCGGTATCCGTTCCGGGGGGGGCCAGGACCGCACCCGACATCGCGCGGACGTCGGGTGCGGGTCGATATGGAATCGTCAGTCGCGGTAGCGCAGTTCGACGCCGTAAGCACGACCCGTCCCGGAGAAAATGAATGAGCCGCCGAACTCCGGCGCCGGGATCACCTCGGCGAGATAGTTCTTATTGCCGAGATTGCGGCCCCAGAGCGTTACGGTCCAGTGGTCGGATTGCATGCCGAGGCGGGCATTGTAGATCTGATAGGGATCCCGGTAAGTCTTGGAGAAGTCACCCGGTACACCGAAGAGAGTCTGCACCTGATTGTTCTGCACCGGGCCGAACCAGGTCTTGCCGACCGCCGACATGTCCATGTGCGCCTGCAATGCCCAACCGTCGCTAACCGGCACCTTCAAATCTGCACCGACATCTCCCGTGTACCTCGGAGCGTACGGTATCGAATTGCCGGAGGTGTACGGACGGCCGGAGTAACGATCGATGCGGCTGTCTACGGTGCCAATGCCGCCAAAGAGCGCCAAATAGCGCGTCGCCTGCCAGCGCACGGCGCCTTCGACGCCTTTCACCGTCGAGCGGTCGATATTCGTGACCACACGCAGAAGTCCGAAGGGCCCGGCAAAGAAATTGAAGATCTGCATGTTGTCCACCTTCGTGTCGTACAGATCACCGCTCAGGTACAGACTGTGGTGGAGCAGCTGCGCCCGGAAACCGATCTCTGCCGCTTTGGAAACCTCCTTTTTGTACGTATCGCTGACGCCATTCGGAAAGGTCGGCGTAGCTCCGCAAGTCGGTGTGCCGACGCCCTGTGCATTGTAGACGACGGCATCGTCCTGCCCATTGGAGCAAGTACCGATCGAGGCCACCGGCAGCGACGGCTGCGAGGCTACTGGTTGGCCATTTTGCACGTAGCGCAGGCCACCAAAACCGCTCAGCACGGTGGCCGCATCGCCGGTGGAATTGAATCCGCCGCTGCGAAATCCGATGCCGTAGGAGCCGTACGCGGCCATTTCCGGGCGGATTTTCCAAGTGAGGGTGACCTTCGGCTCCAGCTGGCTGAAGGTTTTCGACCGATTCGGAATCCCTGTGAAAGCGAGTGTCGGATCGATGGTATAAGCGGGGTTGATGTACGGCTGCTGCGCGTTGGCCAAAGTACAGGTTGCGCCCTGCGCAAAGCAGGGGGTTTGAGCGAGTGCCTGCGCACCGGTACCGACCCTGTTGAACACTTCCTGTTGCTCGCGATCGTAGCGTAGTGCCAAATCGGCCTCCACTTTGGGGAGCACGGCGTACGCGACGTTACCGAAGATCGCCGCCACCTTGTTCTGAAAGCGATCGTTGTACTCGAGGTCCGTGGGGTTCGGGCCGCCCGTCGGGACGAATGCCTTCGTGAGGAAGCCGTTGCCGTTGTCCGAGCCCTGCGAGACCACGACGTGGCGGCGGATATTGGCGTAATAGAGTCCGCCCTGCCATTGCAGACGCTGCTTGCCCGGTGAGCTCAGGCGGAGCTCGACGGAGTTATCGATCTCATCGTGCCGCTGGTACTGGTAGCCGTCGCAGGTCGTCGGGCTGTATGCCGGGAGCAGATTGAATCCAGGTATCCCTGGCCCGAATTGATTGGCATAGAAGGTCGGGGAGGGAAGCGGTGCGCCAGGTTCGGCGGCCACCGAGACCGAACAGACATCCGGGCCAACGCTGGTCGGCACATTTGCGTACATGTTAAAAGCGGCACTGGTGCCGTCGGTGAGCAGGTACTCGCGCTGATCGGCATATGCGTAGAAGCCGGTGAGTGTGCCGAAGTCGAGCCGCCATTTTCCGCGAACGGAGAAGTTCTTGTTGACCTGCACGTTCTGTGGAACGATGTTGTTGATGTACTGGAACTTATGATCGTTTACGTTCTGGAAGAAATCCGGGTTGTTGAACACACTGGCAAACGCCGGCAGTGCGAATGCTGCGTTGAAATTGATGGCGCCCGCACTGATATGCGAATATTTCGCCATGATGTCGAGCGTTGCACGGCGTGAAAGCCTGATGATCACCCGCGGAGCGACGCCTTTTTCATCATAGTAGTCTGCACAATGATCGCAGTGCAGATAGCTGTTGTAGAAGAAGCCATTCGTCTTGCGATAGAAGCCGCTTACGCCAGCGGAAATGTGCTGCGTCAGGGGACCGGCAACCCAGAAATTGGCATCCTGCGTATTCTTGTTGCCATATCCCAGCGTCGCGTCCGCATCGAAGTGGCCTCCAGGCTTCTTGGTCTTGATGATAATCGCGCCGGCGACGGCATTGAGGCCATAGAGCGCGCCTTGCGGGCCCTTGAGAATTTCGATCTGCGTGAGATTTGCCAGTTCCTGGTTCAGATCGAAGGGATTGATCTGCAGGACCCCGTTCGTCACCAGCGCATAGTTGGGCTCGGTGTCGCGCCCGGTATTGATGCCACGGATGCTCAGTTCCAGGTCGCCGATTTCAGCGGTCTGGACTGCGGAGACCCCCGGAGTGAGGGCGATAAAGTCGGTTGGGCGCTGTATCCCGCTCGCTCGAATATCGTGCGCGGTGAATACCGTAAGGGATGCCGGTACGTCGACCAGCTTCTGTTTGCGCAGCTGCGCAGTAACGACAATTTCCGCGAGATTCTCGCCGTTCATCGCCGCGGTCGCAGGCCCGGTCGTGACGGCCTGTGCTGCGGCGGGTGTCATTGCGAATGTCGCGCCGACGAATAGTGCGATTGCCGCGCCGGCTGAATGCGTCGGCAGCAGGTTTCTGAGCATGCTCGTGTCCCCCTGGATGGCCTGTATTTATCTTTGCATTGCGCCCTTGTGGCGCAGCACGACCCCGCTGCACACATCAGGCTCGCGGGATCATCGGTTGCAGCTCAATCGAATGCGCATGCAGTGTATACAATTCTGCGGTTTTGTAAATTTCTTTGTCCGCAATAGAGGACAAATAGAGCGAAATATGGGCGTAAAAAGCAGCGTCGGACTCAATTATTGCGAAGAAGAGACAAATTGAGCGGGTGGGGCGCCTTGCCAGATCGTATACAATGCAGCGTTTCAGGGTCTCGCTCGCGTATCTTGTCCAAAGCGACAGCGGTAGCGGTAGCGTTGCTGTTGAGCTGGTCTGGAGGTCATACCTTCGGCCATGAGCGCGAGCACAGCAGCCAGCGGGATCGGTTGGCCGTTGCACGAACGCGATTCTTATAGGATTCATGTGGCCATGAGGACCGGTATCGTGAACACACCGAACGGAGAGGCTCGATCAGGGCGGGAATGGAGGGTGCTTTGGCGCACCCGGATTGCCTCGAGCATGCCGACTGCGGAGTATCGTGGCGCGACCCGCTGCGGAGTTGGAGCGCGAATGAGCAGGGCTCTCGTGATATGAGCGAGGGAGACGACAATCGGGCGCTGGTCGAGAACTACGCGCGCGGCGGTTTCGCACGCCGCCTGGAATTTGGCGTGAGCCCGGCGCTGATCGTGATCGATTTCGTGAATGCCTATTACCTCGAAGATGGGCCACTTTTCGGCGGCGAGGGCATTCGAGCGGCCCACCGCGGCGCCCTCGAGCTTCTGCGGGCCGCGCGGCGCGCCGGCATTCCGGTGTTTCACACCAATTTGCGGTACGAGAAAGGCGGTCGGAACGGCGGGCTGCTGTACCGCAAGATAGGCGCGCTTGCGTGCTTTGCTGAAGACGCGCCCGATGGTCGCTTTGGCCGCTTCGTCGAGGGGCTCGAGCCCGCGCCCGGAGAGAGCGTGATCACGAAGCAGTACGCCAGTGCGTTCTTCGCGACGACGCTCGCATCCACGTTGACCACTATGCGCATCGATACGCTCTTGATCTCAGGCGTTTCAACGAGCGGGTGCGTGCGGGCGACAGCTGTCGATTGTTGCCAGTACGGCTTTGTTCCGATCGTGGTGCGTGATGCCGTGGGCGATCGGGCGAGCGCTCCGCACGAGGCAAGCATCTTCGATTTGCAGGCGAAGTACGCCGAGGTCGTCGGTCTCGAGGAGGCACGGAAGTATCTGCGCCGCGTCGCCGGCGGTGCGGCTCCGATGCGGACAACACAAGACGGACCGGGCTAGGAAGAGTTCCCGGTGTGGCAGGGGCGTCGTGATGCCGTCCAGGCGCCTTCGGGCAGTACTTCCGGACATCGTGCCGTGTGAGCGATCAAACAGGGCGGAGGAAGCGCCCGCCGGAGGTCTTGCTCAGGGGCGGCACGGCCGGCTGGGCCGCGCGTTCAGGCCGCGCTGCGGCGCAGCAGCCGCGGATCGATCGGCAGCGTGCGGATCCGCTTGCCGGTGGCGGCAAAGAGCGCATTGCACAGCGCCGGCAGGACGGGCGGCAAGGCCGGCTCGCCAAGACCGGTCGGATCGTTGTCGCTGCGCAGGAAGTGCACTTCGACCGGTGGCGCCTCGTCGATACGCAGCAGCGGATACGTATCGAAGTTGCTCTGCACGACGCGGCCGCCCTCCAGCGTGATCGCCATGTGCAAAGCCTGTCCCAGCCCGTCGAGGATCGAGCCCTCGGCCTGGTTGTAGGCGCTGGCGGGGTTGATGATCTGGCGGCCGATGTCGACCGCCGCCCAGATCTTGTGCACTTTGGGCGTGCCATCGGAATTCACGCTCGCCTCGACCACCTCGGCGACATAACCGAAGTGGCTGTAGTAGAAGGCGAGACCCATGCCCCTGCCCGAAGGCAGTGAGGTGCGCCGGCTCCAGCCCGACTTTTGCGCGACCAGCTCGAGCACGCCGCGGACCCGTCCGGTGTCGAAGGGCGGAATCTTCATCCCGAATCGAGGCGGCGGTGGCGGAAATACGCGCGGCGGGCCGTACAGGTCGAGCCGCAGCGCGAGCGGGTCGCGGCCGCCGGCATGTGCCAGCTCGTCGAGGAAGGATTCGAAGGCGAACGCCAGGGCATTGCCGCCGGGGTTGCGCATCGGACCGGTGGGCACATTCAGCTGAATCAGTGACTGGACATACTCCAGGCTCGGGATGAAGCCCGCCGGGAAATGCTCGGGCGGCAGTTCGGCGGATGAGGCGACCCGGCCGTTTCGCCCGAAGGTGACGAAGTGATCCCGAAAAGCGATCGGCCGGCCCGAGGCATCGATTCCCGCCTTGAAGTAGTGGAATCCGGCCGGTCTGTAGGCGTCGTGCTGGATATCCTGTGATCTGTCCCAGAGGAGCTTGACCGCGCGGCCGGTGTGCCTGGAGATCACCGCCGCCTCGACCATGAAGTCGCTGTTCGACCGTCGCCCGAAGGCGCCGCCGGCGCGAATCATGTGCACGCGTATCCGGTCGGCGTCGATGCCGAGGGTTTGCGCGACCAGCTTCGCTCCCGCGCGAGGGTCTTGGGTGGGCGCCCAGATCTCCATGCCCCGTTGGTCGAAGCGCGCCGTGCAGTTTTGCGGCTCGAGGGTCGCGTGGGCGAGAAACGGATAGGCGTAAGAGGCCTCCAGGACCTTCTTGGCGTGGGCCAGAGCCGCATCGACATCCCCGTCGCGGCGCAGGATCGAGTGCGGCGCCGATTGCGCAAGTCGTGCGGCCTCGCGCTCGAAGGCCTGCGTGCTCTGTTCCGGGTCGGATCGGGGCGACCACTCGATACGCAGCTTTCTGCGCGCCTTTTCCGCATCCCACCATTTGTCGGCAACGATCGCCACGCCCTCGACCAGTCCCATCCTGATGGCCGCATCGGCTGCGGAGCCGCGCACGATGAACGCAGCGCGGATGCCCGGGAGCTTGCGGATCTCATCGAGATTGACGCTCACGACGCGGCCACCGAAGACGGGGCACTTCTCATACACGGCGTAACTCAATTCCGGCAGCGTCACGTCGATGCCGAAGAGCGGTTCGCCCTCGAGCACACGCGGGCTGTCGACGCCGCCGGTGAATCTGCCGATGATGGTGTAGTCCTTGGGGCTTTTGAGCGTGACGGACTCGAGGTCTGGCGCCGGCAGGGCCGCAGCCTTGCTCGCCAATGCGCCGTAGGTCAGCGTCCGGCCGCTCGGGCGGTGTGATACGACGCCCGCGTGGGCCTCGCATTGGGCGATCGGGACATTCCAGGTGTGGGCGGCAGCAGTCAGCAGCATCTGCCGACCCGCGGCGCCCACACGCTGCATTGGAATCCAGTTGAGTGGTGTGGCGAGGCTGCCGCCGGCGAATTGGGGTCCGTAGATCCGATCGAGCATCGCCTGCTCGATGCGCACATTCTTCCATTCGACGTCCAACTCCTCGGCGATGAGCATCGGCAGGGTGGTCTTCATGCCCTGGCCGATCTCGGGATTCTTGGCGACGATCGTGACGATGCCGTCCGGGGCGATGCGGATGTATGCGGCGACCGGTGCCTCGTGCGCCAAGGCCGTTGCGGTGAACTTCAATGTGAGCAGCAATCCGCCGCCCGCGGCGAGCCCTGTCGCCAGGAAGGCGCGGCGCGAGATGCCCACTCCCGGCTCGCCCGCATTCTGAGATTCCGGTGCAATGGTTCTGGGGGTCATGGCCGCACCTCCCGCGTGTCGGCGGTCGGCAGGCCGGCCGCCTGCTTGATGGCCGCGCGGATGCGCGGATAGGTGCCGCACCGGCAGATGCAGCCGCGCATCGCCGAGTCGATTTCCCCGTCCGAGGGCCTGGGATTGCGGGTGAGCAGCGCGGTCGCCGCCATCACCTGTCCTGCCTGGCAATAGCCGCATTGCATGACATCGAGCGCGAGCCACGCCTCTTTGACCTTGCGGCCCCATTCGGTTTCGCCGATTCCTTCGATGGTGACGACTGCAGCCTCGCCCACGCTCGAGATGGGTGTCACGCAGGCGCGCGCCGGAGTGCCGTTCAGGTGCACGGTGCAGGCGCCACAGAGTGCGATCCCGCAGCCGAATTTGGTGCCCATGAGGCGCAGCTCATCGCGCAGCACCCACAGCAAGGGTGTGTCCGCATCGCATTCCACGCTGCGGCGCTTGCCATTGATCAGGATGGAATACCTCATGAGGCCCTCCGCTCGACTGGCGCCGTCTTCCCGCACGGTTCTGCGTTGCCTCCCGCGGGTCAGGACGAAACGTAATCCCGTCCGGTGCGGAAACCTACTCGTACAAATAGCATCCTGCCCCATTCCGGTGATCCGCGCGGGCCGTGCTATCATCCGCTGCTTCCAAAAACAATGCTGGTCGGCGGCCCCGGCCGCGCGTTACCAGCAGGTTCGCCGCAAGGAGATTCCTGCCGTGCATGGGTTTCGCGCCACTTCCGCCCTCACCGCCGCCCTTCTTCTTCTCTCCACTCCCGCGCTGCCGCGGCAAAAGCCGATGGAGACGCCGATGCGACCTGCCGAGCATGGGATCGCGCTGCGCAACATGGATCCGCAGGTCAAGCCGGGCAACGACTTCTTCCAGTACGCCAATGGCGCATGGGTCGCGCGGACGAAGATACCGGCAGACCGGGCCGGGGTCGGTGTTTTCACATCGCTGCTCGATAAGACCCGCAAGGAGGTCGCGGTCCTCGTGAAGGAGGCCGCGCGCTCCAATGCGCCGGCAGGCTCCAACAGGCGCAAGATCGCCGACCTGTACGCCTCGTACATGAACGCGAAGACCCTCGATTCGCTCGGACTGAAGCCGCTCGAGCCGGCGCTCTCGAGAGTGAAGGCCATCGGGAACAAGCGGGAGCTCGCCAGCGTGTTGGGCAGCCTGCTGCGCGCCGACGTGGATCCGCTCAACGACACGAATTTCCACACCATGAATCTCTTCGGGCTGTGGACCTCGCCCGGATTCAGGCAGCCGGCGGTCTACGCGGTCTATCTGCTGCAGGGCGGACTCGTGCTGCCGAGCCGCGACTATTACCTGTCGAATTCCCGACACATGCGGGGCATCCGGGCGCAATACCTCCGGCACATCGCGGCCATGCTGCGCCTGGCGGGCTACACGGATCCGGCCACCCGCGCGCGGAGAATCCTCGCGCTCGAGCGGGCCATCGCCAAGGTCCAGGAGAGCCTCTCGGACAGCGAAGTCGTTCAGAAGGCCGATAACGTATGGACGCCCGCCGATTTTGCATCGAAAGCCCCGGGCCTCGACTGGCGCGCGTACTTCGCGGCGGCGGGCCTCGCGCATCAGCGGCAGTTCTACGTGTGGCAGCCAGCCGCCTTCACCGGCGAGTCGGCGCTGGTGGCATCGACGCCGCTCGCCACATGGAAGGACTGGCTGGCCTTTCATCTGCTCGAGGAGTATGGGCCTTACCTCTCCCGGCCGTTCGCGCGCGAGACCTTCGACTTCGAGGGCAGGGTGCTCGCAGGGATACCGCAGCAGCAGCCTCGCTGGCAGCGGGCGGTGGACCTGGTGAACCGCGATCTGGGTGATGCGGTCGGGCAGCTTTACGCCAGGAAGTACTTCCCGCCACAGGCCAAGGCGCGGGCGCAGGACATGGTCGCGCACCTGATCGCCGCCTGGCACAAGCGGCTCACGGCGCTGACGTGGCTGGCCCCCTCGACCAAGGCCGAAGCCCTGAAGAAGCTCGACTCGATCTATGTCGGAATCGGCTATCCGGAAACCTGGAAAGATTACTCGACCTATCGGGTCGCGCCGGCCGACCTCTGGGGCAACGTGTGGCGGGCGCAGGTGTGGAAGTACCGCTACAACATCGACCGGATCGGCAAGCCCGTCGATCGCCACGAATGGTGGATGGAGCCGCAGACCGTGAACGCGGTCAATCTGCCGCTGCAGGACGCATTGAACTTCCCGGCGGCGATCCTGCAGCCACCGTTCTTCGATGCGAATGCTCCGGCGGCGCACAATTACGGGGCCATCGGGGCGATCATCGGACACGAAATCAGCCACACCTTCGATGCGGAAGGCAGCGCGTTCGATGCCGAGGGACGGCTGCGCAACTGGTGGACTCCCACCGACCACCGGCACTTCGAGGAAGAGGCCAAGGCCCTGGAGGAGCAGTATGACCGTTACCAAGCTCTGCCCGGGCTGCATGTGAATGGGCGGCAGACGATCGACGAAGACATCGCCGACCTCGGTGGGTTGATGGCCGCGTACGAGGCCTACCACGATTCGCTGAACGGCAAGGCGGCCCCGGAGATCGACGGCTTCACCGGCGATCAGCAGTTCTTCATCGCCTTCGGCCAGAACTGGGGGTCAAAGATGCGCCCGGCTGCCCTTCGCCGTCAGGTGCTCACCGACCCGCATGCCCCGGCCCGATTCCGGGCGGACACGGTGCGCAACTCCGATGCCTGGTACAAGGCCTTTGACGTCAGGCCGGGCGAGGCGCTGTACCTGCCCCCGGACAGGCGCGTGAGGATCTGGTAGCCGCGAACCCTACCACCCCGCCGCGGATGGTTTGCCTGCGGCGCCAAGCGGCGCCGCAGCCATGACGCGGGCCCGCAGAGCCTGTCGTGCGAGTGCGGCAAGCGCCTCGAGGTGCGCGCGCTCGACTTCATCGGCGGCGCGCGGCGCGCCGATGGTCGCATCGTGTACAAGTTTCTGCAGTCCGAGGCGTGCGAGCGCCTGAGCGTCCGAAGGAGTGCCCTTGGGCGGTGCGGTCCAGATCTGCGACAGCAGCCTTGCGTAGGAAGTCTGCAGGTTGCGCCGGATCAGCCCGTCATGTGCTGCGCCCGAGGCGATGTCCCCGAAGATGCCCGACTGCGCCCAATCAAAGAGATCCGTGAGATCCATGGTCTTTCCCCGCCCATACTTCGTCGACATGTCATCCAGACGTTGCATCCGCAAAGGTGAGAAGAGCGCATGCAGCGTGGCGAGCTGCGCCTTGCCGACGATCGTCACGACCGGAACGTCGTGACGGGGCGGCGGGTTGTAACCCCACTTCCCGCCGCTGAGCGAGCTGTCTTCCGAATAGGTCAGCAGGCGCAGGACGCCCGGCTCGAACGACCACGCCGAGTCCGAGAACAGCCGGTCACTCAGCGCGCTCCACGCGCCTTGCTCCCGCGCCAACGGCACCGCCGATAGCGGCAGGGCGGCATCCGGGTCGCCCTTGAGCGAGCGCGACAGGTATTCGCCGCCGATGACGTTGGCAGCCATCGTCGCGCACCGCAGATCGAGCTGCAGTGGCATCATGAACGCCGCGCGGGCCTGGTCGTACGGCATGCCCGGTTGCGGAAAGCGCTGCCCGACCGTGTTCATCAAGTGGCGCAGCAGCGCTTCCTGCGTGGCGCACCATGCGACCGGATGGTTCGTGAGAGCAAACGTCTGGACTCGCGGGTCGATCGAATGGCCGTTGGCGAATTCGCCGGCGTCTTCATCGCTCGCGAAGCGATAGCGGGGGTCGGCCCACTTGGAGGCCCAGCGCCGCAGGGTCGGCAACTGCTCGCGCGGAGTTCCTGGAACGTACCCGTAGCCGTACCGGATGGCGTAGTAGTCGTAGGGACCGAGAACCACCTGGAAGAAGTCCCCCTGCCGGGTGCCTTTCGGCCATAGGTTGACCGGGAGGTATCCCATGACGGAGGTCGCGATGCCGTTCCTGGCGGTGAAGGACTTGCTCTGCAGGTCTTTCGCCGTGTAGGCCATCGAGCCGATGAAGTTGTGCTGCAGGCCGGTGTCGTGCCCTGACTCGTGCAGAACGACGTAGCGGATGAACTCGTCGGTGAACTTCCTCTGCGCGGTGGCGGTGTCGGGCAGGCCGCGCGCCGGGGCGACGACATACTGGTAGATGTGCCTTCCGGTCAGACCCATCATGGCATCGACGTTCACGCCAACGTTGAGCTCCTCGCCGGTGCGCGGATCGGTGATGATGAGCGCCTCCGCGCCGAATGCCGGCGAGCTGGTGTCGATCCAGCGGACCATGTTGTGACGGATGTCGTCCGGATCCCAGCCCGGAGTGTGGGGCTGATCCCGAACCTCGACGGCGTCATCTATCCCGACGCGCGCGAACGCCTGTCCCCAGGTGAGCAGCGCCTCCCGTACGGTCTTGCGGTACTGCGACGGAATGTCGTCGCTCAGGTAGAAGACGATCGGATGAGTCGCCTTGAACGGCGCCGGTGAGGTGCGATTGCCGAAGTTCCAGCGCAGGATATAGTGCACGGCGCGCTGCAGTTCGCTGTCGGTCGAGAAGTCCATCAGCGGTATGGAGAAGTATCCGACGCGCGGATCGTAGATTCGCGGCTCGTATCCGTCGTGCGGCGCGGCGATCAGGTTGTAGGTCATGCGCACTTCGACGTAGCGTGAATCGGGCGCATTGTCGAGCCTGGTCTTTTCCGCCGCGTTCCAGCTCTGATCCACTCGCAGCATGTCGTTCAATGGAAAGGCCTTGGCCTGAAGAAAGAAAGTCCTCTTCAGGTCGAGGTTGTAGTGCTGGGTGGGCTTCTTGGCCCCAGCATTCAGCCTCGCGGCGAGATTGGCGATGTCACCCAGGAATGCGTCCGCGGAAATCACGACGTGTGTTCCGTCCTGCGCCGCGATCGGTACGACGGCGATGACGGAGTCGGGAAGGGAGCTGCGAACGCCCGCTGCCTGAGGAGAGCCCGGATGCGTCAGCGTGTAGCGGTTCGGCCAACGAAGCACCACGCTGTTGCCCGCGCGCTCGAAGTGCAGGATGCGCGCCGGCGCGACGTACGGCGTGCCGGGCGCCGGCCCGAGCCCGCCCAGGCCGCTCGAGGGCACGGAAGTCTCTATGAAATCCTTGCCGAACTGCGCCGGGCTGAGCGCGAGGTACACCTTGCCCGCCTTGTGGATGATCGGGATCAGTCCCGGGGTGATCGTCGCCCCCTTGACGAAGCTGCCGTAGGGCTTGGGTCCCGCGGGGGGATGCGATTCCTTGTGTTTGGAGGGGGTGCCTGCGCCCATGGAAGGCGTTGCGAGAGCGACCGCCGCCAGGACGAAGGCGAGCGATGACCACTGACCCTTGCGCATGCTGTTCTCCTGTCGGCGCATCCGTCAGGGTGCATTGCGCCGCACGTTGGTATGGTTTTCCGTCGCGGGAAGTGCTGTGGGCGGTGTGAGCGGATCCTTGTGCGCCCGATGGCGCTCGTTCCCCCGAAATCGTTCTGCGCGATCTGTTATTGACGCTAGGCTACCGAATTCCGATCGGATTTGTCCAGGGCTTCGCCTCTTGCACCGTTGCCGCTAGTGCAACGCCACGGAGCGCCCGCCGCCCGTGCCACGTCTCACCAGCAGGAGCAGCGGCAGGAGCGCGAGGAACACCAGGCCCAGCACCTTGAAGTCATCCAGATAGGACAGCAAGGTCGCCTGCTGCACGGCCATCTGGTAGATCCGCGCCAACGTCAGGGGTGAATCCGGCGTGCTGCCGAGGGCCGCGGCGACATGGTGCGCATAGCTCGGGTATGCAGGGTTCATCCCCTGCAACAGTCCGACGATGCGGCTCTGGTGAAATTGCTCGCGCCGGGTGAGCAGGGTGGAGGCGAACGCGACGCCGAAGTTGCGATCGAGCAGCAGCCGCACATCGACCAGGGGCGAGCGGTGTTTCAGCTCCCGGTGCACGAGGAGCACGAAGGAGACGGCCGAGATGAGCGCAAGGCTGGTGATGTAGGGCGAGGCGAACCAGTCGGCCTCCTGGCCCCGATCGAGCACGATTTGCAGGCGGCCGAGGCTCAGGGCAACGAACCCGAAGCCCGTCCAGTCCATGGAGAGCCGTCGCGCGGTCCCGGCATGGATCGCATCCGGGTGGCGCGCCCCGTCTGCCCGGGGCGACGTCGGACGGCAGATTCCTCCGGCGTGGGCCTCGGCGGCTGCCTCCGAGCACCGATCGGCGCCCCGACCTGCCACAATGCCGGGTCCCAGGCGTTCTCGATTACGTGATGCACGCCAGCCAGGAAACCGGGATACGAGCACCGACCCGCGGCCGTCCGCGCGCGCCGGGGCGGACTGTCCTCGCACTCGCCCCCCTCGCGGCCTGCGCGCTGGTCGGTGCGCATCGCGCGTGCGCCGCCAATCCGCAGCCCTATCAGGTCGACTGGGTGCCATCGGGCAACGGCACCATCGACTCCACCATGAAGTTGACCTCGCAGCTCGAGACACTTCGGACCACGGCCCCGGTGGACCCTTATGGCCTGATCGCACGCGCGCGGGGCGATGTGAGTCGTCTGCGGACGGTTCTGGACAGCTTCGGGTACTACCAGGGCAGGATCGCAATCACGATCAACGGGATGGCGCTCGACAGCGCGGGTCTGGGCGATGCCCTGACCGCGCTGCCGAACGGCAGGAGCGCCCGCCTCAAGATCCGTCCCACGCTCGGACCCGTGTTCCATGTAGGGCGCATCGACATCAAGGGAGCTCTGCCGAAGGGGATGGAAAAGGCGCTCGAGCTCTCGCCGGGCGCCCCGGCGGTGGCGTCTGAGGTGCTGGCGGCCGGGATGCGACTGCAGGATGCGCTGCAGGACGCCGGCTATGCATTCGCGAGAGTGCGCAAGCCGCTCGCCTACGAGGTGCCGGAGCGGCACATCCTCAATCTGCTCTTCCAGGTGAAGACCGGCGAGCGTGTGCGCATCGGCGGCATCCGCATCGAGGGACTCAAGGAAGTCCATCAGTCGCTCCTCAGGCGCAGGCTCCTCTTGCACACCGGCGAGCTGTACGACGCTGCGACAGTCGAGCGGGCCCGGCAGGACCTGCTGGCGCTTGGCCTGTTCTCCACCGTCAGTGTCCGGCTGGGTCCGCCCGATCCCGAGCGGCGGGTGCCCGTCACCTTCACGGTCGAGGAGAGCAAGCGTCACACGGTCGGGCTGACCGCCGCCTATTCGAGCGATCTCGGGGGCAGCGCGGGTGTTCATTGGAGCGATCGCAACATCTTCGGTTACGGGGAGCGGCTCGAGCTCTCGGCGGAGGCCATCAATCTCGGCGGCACGGCGAGCACCGGGCTCGGCTACGATGCCCGGATCGGGTATGCGATCCCCGATTTCCAGCGGCGCGGCCAAACGCTCGGGTTTTCGGTTCGAGGGCTGCGGCAGGCGCTGCAGGCCTACACCCAGACGGGTGAGACGCTCGGCGCGACGCTGAATCGCAAACTCTCGGACTCCTGGGACGCGACCGCCGGCCTCGCCTATGGGCATGAGCTCATCGACCAGGAGAGCCGACACTACCATTACGATCTGCTGTCGATGCCCCTCGCCGCGCGCTTCGACTCAACGGACCTGGGTTCGCCCCTACTGGACCCGACGCACGGCTTCAGGATCTCGCTCAATGTGTCGCCGACCCTGTCGCATGGCTCGCCGACCGCATCGAGCGGCGCCACGAACCAGATGTTCGTCATCCTGCAGGGGACTCTCGCGACGTACTACGATCTGCACCGGCTCCTGCCGGCCGATCCCGCCGGCCGGACCGTGATCGCCGCCAAGGTGATGGCCGGTGTGGCCCTCGGCGCATCGCAGTTCAGTCTCCCGCCCGATCAGCGTTTCTATGCGGGAGGCAGCGGAACCGTGCGCGGCTACCGCTATCAGTCGGTCGGCCCGGAGTTTGCCGACGGCAATCCCACCGGCGGGACGAACATGCAGGCGGTCAATCTCGAGCTGCGCCAGCGCGTCGGCCGGAGTTTCGGGGTCGTGGCCTTCGTCGATGCCGGAGGCGTTTCGAGCGCATCCTGTCGCGGAACCGGCGCCTCGAGCTCATCCTGTGGCGGTGTCTCGCGCGCCTCCGGCGGCGTATACCGGATCGGCGTGGGAACGGGTGTGCGCTACTACACATCCATCGGGCCGATCCGGTTCGACATCGCCGTGCCGCTGCATCGGCGGCCGAATGACGATCGGTTCGAGGTCTACATCGGCCTCGGCCAGGCGTTCTGATGCGTCGCGCGATCCGCATCGCGGCCTGGAGTCTCGCGGGATTGCTGCTGTTGGCGCTGCTGCTCGCCGGCGCGGTGATCGTGATCGGCAACACCGCAGGCGGGCGAAGCCTCCTCGAGCGCGAGACGGCGAGCCTGACCTCGGGGCGCGTGCGTATCGCCGGCCTCGCAGGAGCGTTTCCGTCCCGGATCCACATCGCGGAGCTTTCGCTCAGCGACTCCGGGGGGGCCTGGATGACGGCCCGCAGCGTATCGTTGCGCTGGTCGCCGCTTGCGCTCCTCGCCTGGGATCTGCACGTCGAGCGTTTTGACGTCGGTCGGTTGACTCTCGTCCGGCGCCCGCTGAGTGCCCGATCTTCGGCCCGCCCGGGCGGGAGCACGCATCTGCCGGTCATCGACATCGACCGGGCGAGCATCCGCACGCTGGACCTGGAGCCTGCGGCCGCCGGCATGAAGGCGCTCCTGACCGTTCAGGGGAGCCTGCATTACCGGTCGATGGAGCGCGTGCGGGCGAGGCTGCTCGCGCGGCGCACCAATGGCACCGGTGACTACGAGCTCACCCTGCACATCGCTCCCTCGCATATGACCGGGCGCCTGAGACTCGAGGAGCCCGCCGGAGGTCCGATCGAGCATCTGGTGCGTCTTCCCGGCCTGGGCGCAGTGTCGGTGGAGGCGAGTCTCGCCGGACCGCGAAACGCGGAGCAGCTGCGCCTCGATGGGCGCATCGGAGCCTTGCGCGCGCGCGCCGCTGGAACCATCGACTTCGGGCACCATGCGGCCGAGCTGACTTACTCGGTGGCCTCGCCGGCGATGATGCCGCGACCAGACCTTTCCTGGCGGAGTCTCGCGCTCGAGGGCCGTTGGCGCGGGCCAGTGTCCGCGCCGCTGACCACCGGCACGCTCGATGTGAAGGGGCTGCGCCTTCCCGATGGCACGCGGATCGAGGCGCTCGAGGCGAGTCTCATCGGCGACGGTCACACGCTCAGGATGCATGCGGTCGCCGGCGGCATTGTGCTGCCCGGGCCACACCCGGGCGTATTGCAGGACTCGCCGCTCGATCTGGCCGCGACGCTGCGCCTCGATGAGGCGGGCCGGCCGCTGAAGCTGACGGCGACGCAGCACTTGTTCAGCCTCCGGGTGCAGGCCCTGACGAGCGGCGCCCGAAGCGCGCGATTCGATCTGCAGTTGCCCGACATCGCGCCGCTCGCCGCGCTCTACCATGAGGACATCGGCGGCACGCTGGGCCTGTCGGGGGCGATCGCCGAGTCGGGCGCCACGACCCGTCTCGAGGTGAGCGGGACGGGCGCTCTGGTTGGATCGGGCGTTCCCGCCCGACTGCTCGGCGCTCACGCGACGTTGCGCCTCGTGGGTGTCGTGAAGAGGACCACCGCCGAGGTCGAGCACCTCCAGCTCTCCGGGCGGGCGCTGTCGGTGACTGCAACGGGCAGCGCGGAGCGCTCCGCACCCGGCGCGCAGCGTCCCATCGGCGCGGTGCAGGCTCGCTGGCGGATTGCCTTGCCGGATCTGGCGCTCATTTCGCCATCGGTCGCGGGCTCGCTCGAGATTCGCGGGACGACCCACGGGCCACTGAAGTCCCTGACGGCGCATTTGCGGGTGCGCTCGAGACTCTCGCTCCTTGGATCACCTCCTGGAGTGATCGCGGCCAGCATTCAGGCGCGGGGACTTCCCGGCGCGCCAAGTGTCGCGGTGCGTGCACAGGGCGAATTCGATGGGGCGCCCCTCAGGCTCGATGGGTCGCTCGAGCGGATGAGCGACGGCGTATTCCATGCACTCATCCGGCGCGCACAGTGGAAGAGTCTGGAGGTCGATGGGAACCTGAGCGCCAGTGCCCGCCTCGCGGCGGGCCGCGGAAGCCTGCGCTGGCGCATCGGGCGGCTGGCCGATCTGCAGCCGCTCCTCGGCAGGACACTCTCGGGCAGTGTCGTAGGGAGTGCGACACTGACACCTGGCGCGCGCCGCACGCGCGCTCGCATCGATATCGAGGCCCGCAACCTCGCCTCGGCCGGTTTTGCCGGCAGCGTGCGCCTGTCGGGTGCAGGTCCCCTCGACGCGCTGCCCCTCGAGCTCGTGATGCACTCTCCCGACATCCGTGGTGCGCCGGCGAGCCTCGAAGCCACGGCGCGGCTCAACATCACCACGCGAACACTCGATCTGGATCGACTCGAGGGGCGCTATCGCGGCCAGGCCGCTCGCCTGCTGTCGCCGGCGAGTGTGGTGTTCGCAGGAGGTCTCGAGGTGCGGCATATGAGACTCGGCATGCAGAGGGCCGTGCTTGCCGTCGACGGAGAGCTTGCTCCCGCGCTCGATTGTCGCCTGTCCATTCATCACCTCGACGCGGCACTCGCCGACGCATTCGTGCCTGATCTTCTGGCACAAGGCTCTCTCGAAGCCGATGTCCGCCTGGAGGGAAGCCGCGCGGCACCCGAGGGCACGGCATCGCTCGAGATCAAGGGTTTGAGACTCGCCAATGCGGCCGCTGAAGGGCTGCCCGCGATTGACGCTCATGGCTCCGCGAGGCTTCGCGGCAACATCGCCGATGTCTCTGCGCAGCTCGATGCCGGGCCTTCCTCGCGGCTCACCCTGAGTGGACAGGCGCCGCTCAACGCCACCGGCGCGGTGGCCTTGAGGCTTGCCGGCAGATTGGATGCCGTGCTCATGAATCCAATCCTCGAAGCGCGCGGTGAGCGGGCTGCGGGAACGCTGACGGTCGATGCCACAGTGACCGGCGCGGCACGCGCGCCGCAGATCAGAGGCACGGTCGAGCTCGCGAACGGTGATGTGCGTGACTACGCCGAGGGTATCCACCTGGGCGATATCAACGCGCGGCTCGTGGGTGGCAAGGGCGTTCTCAAGATCGCGAGTCTCACGGCGCGCGCCGGCCCCGGTGAGCTCACCGCGCAAGGCACGGTCGGTGTGCTCGAGCCGCAGATGCCGATCGATGTATCGATCTCGGCTCACCACATCCAGCCGATCACGAGCGACATACTGACCGCCAACCTCGACACCCGGCTGCGCGTGGCGGGAACCTTGCGCCGCCGCATCGACGTAAGCGGTACGGTGCACGTCAATCGTGCCTCGATCATGATCCCGAACGGGTTCCCGCCGAATGTCGCCACCCTGGAGGTCATTCGGCCGGGCGCGGCCGTGCGGACCCCGCCGGTCAGGCGGCGCCTCGCCATCGGTCTCGGTATCACGTTGCAGGCCCCGGACGCCATCTTCGTCCAGGGCAGGGGGCTCGACGCGCAGCTCGGGGGAAGGCTCGAGCTCACCGGCACTAGCGGCAATCCCGGGGTGAGTGGTGGTTTCTCCCTGGTTCGCGGCACGTTCTCACTGGCCGGCACGACCCTCAACTTCAACAGCGGACGGGTGAGCTTCAACGGAGAGGGCCTGAAGGGCAGGATCGACCCGACGCTCGAGTTCCTCGCGCAGACGAGCGTCATGTCCCCATCTCCCACGACGGTGAGGCTGAGCATCACGGGATACGCGGATTCCCCGAAGATCGCGCTCTCGAGCAGCCCGCCACTGCCCCAGGATGACCTCCTCGGCCTGCTTCTTTTCGGCAAGCCTGCATCGCAGCTCACCGCGTTGCAGCTGGCGCAGACCGGAGCGGCGCTCGCGAGCCTGGGGGGCGTCGGCGGGGGAGGGGGCGAGAGCTGGAATCCGCTCACCTGGATCAAGAAGGGCCTGGGGCTCAACACCTTGTCGGTGGGAGGTGCGACGCGCCCCGGGGCCACGGGGGGCAACCAGATGGCCGGAGCGAGCGTCACCGCCGGAAAGTACATTTCGAACAGGGTGTATGTCGCCGCGACGCAGACGACTCTCGGCACGAGTCAGGTGCGGGTCGACATCAACCTCACCCGGCATGTGAAGCTGCAAACGCGTCTCGGCAATGGCACCGCGACCGCTCAGGGGACGACTCCGGAGAATGACCCCGGGAGCAGCATCGGGCTGTCGTATCAAATCGAGTATTGACGGTCCGCGCGAAGCCCCTTCGTCCCGTCGCATACAGTGCTCGTGTCAACGCAACACTGGTTGAGATGCGCGACGGATCGCCGTTCAAACTTGCCCTCCCTCATACGAGAGAGGCGGGCCCCCACCCACTGATGCCTCCGGCCTCTGCCTCGAGAACCATACGATACGTGGTTTCCGCACTTACATTTGATCGACGCACTGCTCACCGAGCCGTGTCGTACGGGTCAGGGATCATTCGGGGAGACCTCAGTGCACCATCGATTCACCTTTTCGACAGGCGTCATCGCCGCAATCGCGAGCGCCATCGTCCTCTCGGGCTGCGCCCGCAATCAGGCGGCCGAGCAGACCGCCGCCGCGCCGCCGCCGCCGGTCGCAGTCGCGCGCGTCATTTCGCGGACCGTGACGGATTCGCAATCCTTCACGGGCCGCTTCCAGGCGGTCCACCACGTGAGCGTGCGTCCGCGGGTTACGGGATACATTTCTTCCGTCGACTTCATCGACGGGAGCGAGGTTCACAAGGGGCAGTTGCTGTTCGTCATCGATCCCCGCCCTTACCAGGCGGCGTATCTGCGCGCCAAGGCGCAGCTCGATCAGGCGCGTGCCGCGCTCGGGCTTGCGCGCGCCGAGCGGATACGAGCGGTCAAGCTGCTCGCGGCGCGCGCGATTTCCAAGGACGAATTCGATACCCGCATCGCCAATGCCCGTCAGGCGGCGGCGGACGTCGAGGCGGCCAGGGCCGCCAAGGACGCCGCGGCCCTCAATCTGACCTTCACGCGAGTGACCGCTCCGATCTCGGGCCGTGTCAGTCGCGCAATCGTCACGGTGGGCAATCTCGTGACAGACGGACAGACGCTGCTCACCACGATCGTATCGCTCGATCCGATCTACGTGTCGTTCAACGCCGACGAGCAGGCGTATCTCAAGTTCGAGAAGTACGCGCGTCTCGATGGTCACGGGCTGAGCGGCGCGCGCGATCGCAGCGGCGCCCTCGGAAATCCGGTGTACGTGGGCCTCGAGGACGAGAGCGGCTATCCCCACGAGGGTCGCCTGGTCTTCATGGACAATGCGCTCGATGCGAACACCGGCACCATCCGCGCCCGCGCGCTGCTCGCCAATCCGGATGGCCAATTCGTGCCGGGACTGTTCGCGCGCGTGAAACTGATCGGCAACGATCATTATCCGGCCGTGCTCATCAACGACAGCGCGGTCGGCACCAATCAGACCGCCCAATTCGTGCTCGTTCTCGGTCCGGACAACCAATTGCATTACCGTGCCGTGCATCTTGGTCCGATGGTCGACGGCCTGCGCGTCGTGCGCAGCGGACTGAAGCCCGGTGAGACCATCGTCGTCAAAGGCCTGATGCGGGTGCGGCCCGGGATGCAGGTGAGCCCGCTGCTCGTCGCCATGGGTGGCGATCGCCCGCAGGGCGCCATGGTCGCCCGCAACGATACACATGCCACGCGGCGCGCCGCGGGCGCCTCGGACGGAACGCTCCAGTGAAACTCTCGCATTACTTCATCGACCGCCCGATCTTCGCGGCGGTGCTCTCCACCTTCATCACGATCGCCGGGCTCATCGCGCTGTTCAGGCTGCCGATCAGCGAGTATCCCGAGGTCGTGCCGCCGTCTGTCATCGTGCGCGCCTCCTACCCGGGCGCGAACCCGAAGGTCATCGCCCAGACGGTCGCCGAGCCGCTCGAGCAGGCCATCGTCGGCGTCAAGAACATGCTTTACATGTCCTCGACGTCCTCCATGGATGGCTCGCTCGCGCTCACCATCACCTTCAAGGTCGGGACGGACATCGACCAGGCGCAGGTGCACGTACAGAACCGCATCTCGCAGGCGCTGCCGCGCCTGCCCTCGGAGGTGCGGGCCCTTGGCGTCACCACCACCAAGAGCTCGCCGAATCTGACCATGGTGGTCCACCTCTATTCGCCGGACAACCGCTACAGCACGCTGTTCCTGCGCAATTACGCGGTGCGCAACGTTCGCGACGTGCTCAAGCGCCTGCCGGGCATGGGGGACGTGCAGATCTTCGGCGGGGGCGACTACGCCATGCGGATCTGGCTCGACCCGCAGAAGCTCGCGGCCCTCGGCCTGACGGCGGGCGACGTCGTGAGCGCCGTGCGGGCGCAGAACATCCAGGTGGCGGCTGGCCAGATCGGCGCCCCGCCCGACCCGGGGGCGCAGTTCCAACTGGCCTTGAACGCCATGGGGCGCCTGAAGACCCCGGCGGAGTTCCGCAACATCGTGCTCAAGAGCGGGCGCGACGGCCAGGTGGTGCGTCTCGGGGATGTGGCCCGGGTCGGCATGGGCGCCGAGTCCTATGGCATCCGCAGTTACCTGGACAACCAGAGCGCGGTGGCCATCCCCATCTTCCAGGCGCCAGGCTCGAACGCGCTGCAGCTCTCGGCTGCAGTGCGCGCCACCATGGCGAAGCTCGCCCGGGATTTCCCGCAAGGGATGCGCTACACGATCGTCTATGACCCGACCGTCTTCGTCCGTCAGTCGATCGATGCGGTGGTGCACACGCTCCTCGAGGCGGTGCTGCTGGTCGTGCTCGTGGTCATTCTGTTCCTGCAGACCTGGCGCGCCTCGCTCATTCCGCTCATCGCGGTGCCGGTGTCGATCATCGGCACCTTCGCGGTGCTGCTCGCCTGTGGTTTCTCGATCAACACGCTGTCGCTCTTCGGTCTCGTGCTCGCGATCGGCATTGTGGTCGACGATGCCATCGTGGTGGTCGAGAACGTGGAGCGGCACATAGAGAGCGGCCAGAGTCCGCGCGAGGCCGCCAAGGCGGCCATGAGCGAAGTCAGCCGGCCGATCATCGCGATCACCCTGGTGCTGTGCGCGGTGTTCGTGCCCGCCGCCTTCGTGAGCGGGCTGACCGGCGAGTTCTACCGCCAATTCGCCCTCACCATCGCGATCTCCACGGTCATCTCGGCATTCAATTCGCTGACATTGTCCCCGGCGCTCGCCGCCGTGCTGCTGAAGCCCCACGGGGCGCGCCCCGATCGGCTCTCGAGGGGCATGGAGCGGCTGCTCGGCGGATTTTTCCGCAAGTTCAACCGCAGCTTCGAGCGCGCCGGCGCCGCCTACCAGCGAGGCCTCATCGGCATGGTCCGGCGCCTCGGCATTGCGCTCGCGGTCTATGCGGGGCTGATCGGCCTCGCCTATCTCGGCTTCGCGGTCGTGCCGCACGGCTTCATTCCGCAGATGGACAAGCAGTACCTGGTGGCCGTCGCGCAGCTCCCGCCGGCCGCCTCGCTCGAGCGCACCTCGAAGGTCATCAAGCAGATCGGGGAGATCGGCCTGCGTCAGCCGGGCGTCGCGCACGCAGTGCAGTTCGCGGGCATGTCGGTCAATGGTTTCGTGCCGAGCTCGAGCGCGGGTCTGGTGTTCTTCCCCCTCACGCCCTTCAGTGAGCGGCGCACCCAGGCATTGTCCGCGCCGGCCATCGCCGCGGCGCTCAATCGCAAGCTCGCGGCGATCCAGGGAGGGCTGGTGGTGGTCTTCCCGCCGCCGCCCGTGATCGGCCTCGGCACGCTCGGCGGATTCAAGCTGGAGGTGGAGGATCGCGGCGGCCTCGGTGCGACCGCGCTCTACGACGCGGTCCAGCGCTCGCTCAAGAAGGGTTACCAGAGCCCGGCGCTCGCCGGCCTGTTCAGCAGCTACCAGGTGAACGTGCCGCAGCTCGATGTGAACGTGAATCGCGTCAAGGCCATGCAGGAGCACGTGAACCTGGATGACGTCTTCCAGACCCTCCAGGTGTACCTCGGGTCGCTGTACATCAACGACTTCAACCGCTTCGGGAGAACCTACGAGGTGCTGGCCCAGGCCGATGCGCCGTTCCGCTCACGCATCGGCGACATCTCGACGCTGCAGACGCGCAATGCGGACGGTCAGATGGTGCCGCTCGGCTCGGTTCTCACGGTCAACCGAACGTTTGGTCCGGATATCGTGCAGCGCTACAACGGCTATCGCGCGGCCGACATCAACGGCGGGCCCGCGCCGGGCTACAGCTCCGGACAGGCGCAGGCGGCGATGGTGAGCATCCTGCACCGCACGCTCCCTCCGGGCATGCATTTCGAGTGGACCGATCTCGCCTACCAGCAGCTCATTTCGGGCAACACCAGCATGATCGTCTTTCCGCTGTGCGTGCTGTTCGTCTTTCTCGTGCTGGCGGCGCAGTACGAGAGTCTGGCCTTGCCGCTCGCCATCATCCTCATCGTGCCGATGTGTCTGCTCGCGGCGATCACCGGAGTGTGGCTGGACCACGGAAGCAACAACATCTTCACCCAGGTGGGTCTGCTCGTGCTGGTCGGACTTGCATGCAAGAACGCGATCCTGATCGTCGAGTTCGCCAAGCACCTGCAGGAGGACCGCGGTCACGATGCGGTGAGCGCGGTGCTCGAGGCGGCTCACCTGCGCCTGCGGCCCATCCTGATGACCTCCTTCGCCTTCATCATGGGGGTCGTACCGCTGATGCTGGCGAGCGGGGCCGGCGCCGAGATCCGCCATGCGCTCGGCACGGTGGTCTTCTCCGGGATGCTCGGCGTGACCTTCTTCGGGCTGCTCCTCACTCCCGTGTTCTACGTGCTCATCCGCCGGATCACCGCTCGCCGCTCTGCCGCGGGATCGGACCGGCTGCTATCCCAGGATCCTCAGAATGCGTAATCGCCACACCCAACCTACCGCCGACCGGGGCATGCTCCGGCTCCTGCCGCTTGCGCTCACGCTGGTAGCCCTCGCAGGCTGTGCCGTCGGTCCGAACTACGTCCGGCCCAAGACTCCGGTGGCGGCGAGATTCGCCGCCGCCGAACCCGGGGTGTACTCCACGCGCCAAACGCAGATCGCCTTCTGGAGGCAGTTCGACGATCCGATCCTCGATCGGCTGGTCGGTGAGTCGCTCACCGCCAATTACAGCCTGCGCACGGCGCTTGCCCGGCTGGTCCAGGCTCGAGCCTTGCGCAACCAGTCGCGCTTTGACCTCGCCCCGACGGTGACCGCCTCGGGGGGCTACACGAAGCAGCGGGCGGCCGCGGCGCAGGATCCCTTCGGTGGACCCTATACCACGAGCTACTACGACGCCGGATTCGATGCGACGTGGGAGCTGGATTTCTTCGGAGGCGTGCGCCGCGGCATCGAGGCGCGGGACGCGGAGCTCGAGCGCCAGGTCGCCAACCTGCACGATGCCCAGGTCTCGGTGATCGCGGAAGTCGCCCGCAACTACTTCGAGCTGCGCGGCGAGCAAACCGAGCTCACTGTCGCACGGGCCAATGCACACGACCAGCAACAGGCGCTCACGCTCACCCGGGCGGAGCTTGCCGCGGGCAATGGCACGGAGCTCGATGTCGCCCGCGCGCAGGCCCAGTTGAGCAGCACACTCGCGATCGTCGGACCCCTCGAGGCCGCGGTAAGCCGCTCGATTCACCGGCTGAGCGTGCTCACCGGACGCCACCCCGATGCCCTCACGGGACTCCTGAGCGAGCCACACGACCTGCCGTCGCTGCCCCGCATCGTGCCGGTCGGCAACCCCGAGGAGATGCTGCGCCGCCGGCCCGATATCCGCGCCGCCGAGCGCAATCTCGCCGAATCCACCGATCTGGTGGGCGTGGCGATCTCGAACCTGTTTCCCAAGGTCACCTTCACCGGCAGCGTCGGCTACGACGCGCTCTCTCCCTCGGGCCTCGGGACCGGCGCCTCGCGCAGCTACATGATCGGGCCCGGCATTTCTTGGGCGGCGTTCAACCTGGGGCGGGTGCGCGAGCAGATCGCCGGAGCGCGCGCCGGCGAGGTCGTCGCGCTCGATGAGTATCGTGAGACCGTGTTGAACGCGCTGGAGGAGGCCGAAGACGCTCTCGTGACGCATGCCCGTGACCGGGACCAGTTGCGCAATGCCGAGGAGGCCGCCCGCGCGAGCGCGACCGCCGCGAGGCTCGCCACCGTTCGCTACAAGGGCGGATTGATCGGGTTCCTGCCCGTGCTCGATGCGCAGCGTACCGAGCTTCGAGCCGAGGACGCGCTCGCCCGGGATCGCACCGCGGCGGCCACCAGTCTCATCGCGGTCTACAAGGCCCTGGGCGGAGGCTGGGAGGTGGCCCCGCTGCCGCGCTATACGGCCTCACGGTGAGGCTGGGTCTGCGAACTGCTATGCTGGAGCCCGGGTCAACGATCGCCTTCGGCTGCCATGCAGGTGCACGACAATCCCGCCTCGGGCTCGACTAGCGGACCGGTTGCACCTCTCGTGCGCGACGCCGTTGATGATGACATGGCGGCGGTTCAGGCGATCTATGCGTATCACGTGCTTCAGGGCCTTGCGACCTTCGAGGAAAGTCCTCCTTCTGTCGATGAGCTGCTGATCCGGCGGGCCGTGGTGTTGGCACACGGATTGCCTTATCTGGTCGCCGAGCGCGGCAGTGAGATCCTCGGATACTGCTACGCGACAGCCTACCGCTCCCGTCCGGCCTATCGCTTCACCGTGGAGGATTCGGTCTATGTCGGTGAAGCGCTGGGCGGGCAGGGCATTGGCAGCGCATTGCTCGCAGAGCTCGTCCGCCGCTGCGAGGCCGGACCCTGGCGGCAGATGGTCGCGGTGATCGGCGACAGCGCCAATGCCGCCTCGATCGCGTTGCATCGGCGGATGGGCTTTCGACGGGTCGGCACGCTGCGCACCGTCGGTTTCAAGCTCGGCCGCTGGGTCGACACGGTGCTGATGCAACGGCCGCTCGGCGCCGGCGATGGGACGCTACCCGTCGATCCTGCGCGCGATACCCGGGCCTGAGGCGCTCCGGGATCTGATCCGCCTTGCCGGGCGGCGTCTCGGGATTGCGACGCTGTCATCAAATCGTAAGACCGTGGTCGGCTGACCGTAACAGTGAAGATCTACCTTGCCCCGGTCCACCCCGGATTGGCCGGCGGTGGCACCCATCCAGCGGAGGCAGGTCTCATGAGATTCACTCGACACGCGCCCGTGGCCGCGGCCTTCAGCGCATTCCTTACCGTGTCGACGCTCGGGGCGGTCCAGGCCCAGGCCGACACGCCCGATGCGCCGACCGCGACGCCTATCAAACACGTCATCCTGATCATCGGCGAGAACCGGAGCTTCGATCAGATGTTCGGCACGTTCCAGGCCCAGCGCGGACAGCGGGTGTGGAACCTTCGGTCCGAGGGCATCCTGAACGCCGACGGCACCCCGGGGCCCAACTTCTCCAGCGCCGAGCAGTGGCAGGCGATGGATACCGCGACGTACTCGATTCACCCGGCGAAGACCGCCCCCTATGCCTCGCTCGGTCCGATCACCACCAGCGGCACCCCGGGCAGTGCGTATCTGTCGGGCATTGCGCAGGCGGAGGCGATCGAGCCGGCCCTGCCCGCCGATTACTACGGCTACCTGACCATCGGAGGCAGCGGTCTTGCGGCCGGTACGACCATCGACCCGAGATTCCCGGCCGCTCTGGCGAACGGGCCCTTCGACCTCACGCACTACCTGAGCTATAGCGACTATTCGGGCAGCCCCGTGCATCGGTTCTTCCAGATGTGGCAGCAGGCGGACTGCGATGTGGCGGTGTCGACCGCGGCCAATCCGAGCGGTTGCCGGAATGATCTGTTCGCCTGGGTGGAGGCCACGGTCGGCGCCGGCAGCAACGGCAAGCCGCAGCCGGCGGACTACGGCCAACCGGGCCACCACGAGGGCCCGATCGCGCTCGGCATGTACAACGTCATGCAGGGGGATTGGCCATACTTCGGCAGGCTCGCCCATGAGTATGCGCTCAGCGACAACTACCACCAGGCGGTGATGGGGGGCACGGGCGCCAACCACATCGCGATCGGCTTCGGCACGGACATCTACTACGCCGACGCCGCCGGGAATCCGGCAGTGCCCCCTGCCAATCAGATCGAAAACCCGGATCCGCAGCCCGGGACCAACAACTTCTACACCCAGGACGGGTACAGCGGCGGCTCCTACGTCGAGTGCGCGGACCCCTCCCGGCCCGGCGTGGCTCCGATCCGCAACTACCTCGCGCAGCTGCCCTACCACGCGTTCCGCAACGGCGACTGCGCTCCGGGCGCGTACTACATCGTCAATAATTACAACCCGGGCTATCTCGGCACGGGCCAGCCGGCGCCACTCGGGCCCACGCAGTACACCATTCCGCCGACCACGCAGCCGAACATCGGGCTGCTGCTCTCGAGCCATGGCGTCTCGTGGCATTATTACGGTGAGGGTTGGGACGGAGGAACTGAGAAGGGTGAGGCCTCGACCTACTGCAACATCTGCGATCCGTTCCTGTACTCGAAGCAGATCATGACGAGTCCGGCGCTTCGGGCCAACCTAAAGGGCATCCGCGATCTCTACCACGACATCCAGCAAGGCGCCCTGCCCGCGGTGTCGATCGTCAAGCCGGATGGACTGCTCGACGGCCACCCGGCGTCCTCCAAGCCGCAGCTGCTCGAGGGTTTCTGCAAGAAGATCATCGACATGGTGAAGGCCAATCCCCGGTTGTGGGCGCATACGGCCATCATGATTACGACAGACGAGGGCGGCGGCTACTACGATTCGGGATACATCCAGCCGATCGACTTCTTCGGCGACGGCACGCGCATCCCGATGATCGTGGTGTCTCCGTACTCGCGCCATGTGGGCGTGGTGCACACGTACGACGATCACGTCTCGTTCGACAAGTTCGTCGAGGCCAACTGGAGAGTGGGGCCGATCTCCCGGTGGAGCCGGGACAATCTGCCGGATCCGCTGGCGAGCAGGCGCGATCCCTACGTGCCACTCAACGGTCCGGCCATTGGCAACCTGATGGACATGTTCCATTTCGGCCATGGTCACGACCACGACGCCAGCCGGAAAGGTGAGGATTAGCGCCAGGATCGGCGCGAGCGCAGTCTGACCCCCCTGCGGCGGAGGGTGGCATGGATGCCGCCCTGCGCCGTTTTTTTTGATCGATCGGCGCTCGGCTCCGGGCCACGCGGCGCGGACCGGCCTACAATTGGCCTGGTTCGCCCCAGAGGAGATCCCATGCCCGCACCGCCATTTGCCATCGCCGGCATCGATCACATCGTGCTTCGAGCCCGCGAGCCGGGCCGACTGGCCGCGTTCTACCGTGATGTGCTCGGGTGCGCGCTCGAGCGAGAGCAGCCCGAGATCGGTCTCACGCAGCTGCGCGCCGGCCGCAACCTCATCGACGTGGTGCCGCAGATCGCCCTGGCGGGCGCGAGCCCGGGCGCCGGGCCGGGTCAGAACCTCGATCACGTGTGCCTCACCATCCGGCCGTTCGACGGGGAGGCGCTGCGCTCATATCTGATCTCACGTGGGGTGAGCGTGGGGGCGATCGCATCGCGCTACGGTGCTGAAGGGCAGGGACCGTCGCTCTATTTCCAGGACCCCGAGGGCAACGGGGTCGAGCTGAAAGAAGCCATGGAATTCACCGGGCGCGGCCTCTGAGGGCGCCGCCGGGTACCGCGCTCGCCGCGGTGCCGGCTACAGAAGAACCCATACACCTCAAGGGGAGATGCGGATGGTAAGCGCGCATACGCCGCTCGAGATCGCGGGCCGCCTGGGGCTGGCGCTCGGCATGGCGGTATTCATGGGATTGGCCCTGGAGGGCGTGTACAAGCGCGAGCCGCGCACCGCCCCCGGGGGCATTCGCACCTTCCCGTTGCTCGCCATCCTGGGCGCACTGCTCTACCTGATCGACGCGCCCTCGCTATTGCTCTTTGCCGTCGGTCTGGCGGCGATCGCGGTCTGGCTGTATGCCCTCCTGCGGCGCCAGAACGCCGAAGCCGCGGAGCGGCCGACGCTCGTGGTCGCCACGGCAAATCTGATCGCCTATGTCTTCGGCCCGGTGGCGCTCACCCAGCCTTCGTGGATCCTGGTGTCCGCCGCCGTGATTTCGGTATTGTTGATCGAGAGCCGCGAGACGCTGCACAGGGTTGCGCAGCGGGTGGCCAGCGACGAGGTGTACACCCTCGGCAAGTTCCTGATCCTCGTCGGCATCATTCTGCCGCTGGTGCCCGACAAGGCGGTGGTCTCGTGGACCCCCATCACGCCACTGCAGGTCTGGCTGGCACTGGTCGCAATCTCGACGCTGTCCTACCTCAGCTATCTGCTGCAGCGCTATCTGCCGACCAGCGGCGCGATGCTGCCGTCGATTCTCGGGGGAGCATACTCGTCCACGGCCACCACTGTGGCGCTCGCGCGGCTGCAGCGAGGCCATGCTGAATCGCGCCCCGAGCTGACGGTGGGCATCGTGGTGGCCACGGCAATCATGTATCTGCGGATCGACATCGTGGTCGCCCTGTTCAATCACCGGCTGGCCTTGCTGTTGCTGCCGCCGCTGCTCGGGCTGTTCGCGCTCACCGCCGCCATCGCGGCGTGGCAGTGGCTGCGGCGCGGCCCGACCACCACCCCGGCTCCCGAGAAACCGCTGGTCATGAATCCCCTGCAGCTGCCCGCCGCGGTCACGTTCGCGGCGCTGTTCGTGCTGATGGCCCTGGCCTCCACCTGGGTGCGCGACAGCTTCGGCCGTGCCGGGGTCTTTGGCCTGGCCGCGGTGTCGGGCGTGACCGATATCGATCCGTTCGTGCTCAACCTGGCCCAGGGCAGTGTGGTCGGCATGTCGCTGGGCAGCGTCGGGGCGGCCATCCTGATCGCCGCCTCATCGAACAACGTGCTCAAAGCGGTTTACGCGCTGGCGTTCGGTGGAAAACGGAACTGTCTGCGTCCGGCACTGGCGCTGCTGGTCACTGCCGCCGCCGGCGTCGCGATCGCCGTGCTCTACCTGGCCTGAGTCCGCCGGCCGTTCCGGGAATTTTGCACCCGCGCCCAGCCATGCTAGGATGCGCGGCCCTGCGCAAGGGGGGCAGTGGGGTGAAGACCCCTGGATGGTCCCCCGGCTGGCCCGTCGTGGCCAGTCGCGCACTGCTTGGCGGCGCGCCCGTAGCTCAGTTGGATAGAGCGCATGGCTACGAACCATGAGGTCGGGAGTTCGAATCTCTCCGGGCGCGCCATTGAATCAAAGACTTGCGCTGCATCGCCGCAGCCTCCCTGCCGCTGAGCGGCTCCCGTTGTATCGGGCAGCCCGCTGCCCACGCGCGAGGCCAAGACGAGACGCCTGCCCGCCGGCGCCACGAGCCGATGGGCACACGCGCCGCCGACAACAGCAGGCCCGCGGCAGGCGGACTCAGAACCTCTCGTAGAAACCGACTGACAGGCCGTGCGGCAGGACTTGCACCAACAGCGGCACCTTGCGCCGCGTCGCCCAGTAGCCGAAGGCCGTGCCGAGCGCCCAGCCGGCGATCACATCGGATTGCCAGTGACCCTGGCTCTTCATGCGCCCGTAGGCGTCGTAGATCGGCAGCAGCTCCGCGGCCCAGATCCAGGGATACCGACGCCGGTAATCGATGATGAAAGGTGTCACGAAACTGGCCTGCAGCGTGAGCTCGCCGCTCGGGAAACTCTGGTCGCCTCCCTGAAACCAGGCGTTGGGTCCTTTGCCCTGGACGGGCCGCGCACGGCGAAAGGCGAATTTCAGCACCTGGGCGGCCGCCCCGGCAAACACCGAAGAGTCGGCCGCCTGCCAGAACGTATGGCCGAGCCCCTTGTGATTGCCCAGAAAAAGTGCGCCGGCCGCTTCGAAGGCCACGGTTCCGTATTCCAGGCCGAGCTGGTTCGAGCGGGAGAAGAGGCCATTATTGTCGCCCCTTTTCAGCCTGTAATCGATGCCGAAGGGTCCGTGACCGCTGCCCTCGTGGATCCTCATCGCGGCGAGGAAGGCCACTGCTCCGGCGGTCGAGAGCACCCAGGGCCGCCGCCACCACGCATGGGCGCGCAGCCGGAACCTGGACGCGTGGATCTCAGGCGCCGTCTTCGGTGCGCTCGACGAATGGGGGGGCGGTGAAAGGTTGGCGCCGGGCGACCCTTCGCCGGCACGCCCGATGCGGGGCAGCAGGACCAGCAGCAGCGTGACTCCCCAGGCGATCGAGCGGGTGCGGGGACGGCATGTCGATGTGATTCGAGTCGTCATGAAGGCTTCAGCCTCGTTCGTGGACCGAGCATCATGTTCCGTCGCAACCGGGCGTCATCGCGGGCGTACAACCGCGGATCGTGGGAGCGGGTTCGTCGGTCAGTCTGTGTGCGGGCGTCCCGGCCTCGGGCAGTGCAATGGACGGAGCGCTACACCACGCGCGCTCCATCATAAGCTTTACGGCACAAAGTACAAGTTTGAACCATGACCGCTCGCGATAGCTCGACATCCGCGCGCGCGAAGCCCGCGGGCCAGCGAATTCCGCGGGAGCAGTGCGTGTCACCGCCGGGCAAAGAGGCCCTCAGCCGCGCGCGGCGGCCGGGCGAGCGCCGGGATTCGCCTCGGCACCCAGGGCGGCGGCGGCGTCGTGGAGTACTTGTTCGAGCGCCGCAAGGTACTCGAGCAGACGCCTCCGTCCGAGGGAGGTGAGCCGGCACGTCGTTTGCGGCCGGCCCGGTCCGATTTCCCGATTGAGCGTGACGAGCCTCTCCGCCTGCAGCACCTGCAGGTGGCGGCTGAGGTTGCCGTCCGTCAGATCGCACAGCTGCAGCAGCTCGCCGAAGGCGAGTCCCTTGGGGTGAGCGAGCAGCGAGGCGAGAATGCTCAGCCGCGCGCGCTCATGGATGATTCTGTCCAGTCGGTGGTATGAGAATCGGCGCGGCGGTTCCGCCTTCGCATCATGAGATCTCATTTGTCTCCCAATCGCAGAATCGCAGGATGGCCGCAACCAGGATCTGGCCGACGCCGAACGGGATGCCCATTGCCCAAGGCGACAGCGCATACTCGCCCGCCCCGTGCGCCAGCAGCACCAGCCCGCTCGTGAGGTACCACAGCCCTGCCGCGAACATCGGTCGCGGAAGCAGCCGACAGGAGGAGAAGATGCCGAGGCTGAAGATCACCTGCCAGAGTCCCGGTAGCATCCATACCGCGTTCGCTGAATCGCGTGCAATCACCACGGTGAGCAGCAGTCCCGCCACGATGGTGGGGAGGAATTCCTCGCCGGCGGATCGGAGCATGGGCAACGCGAGCGTGGCATGATTACGCCGCGTTCGAGAAACGGTCTCGGCGCTGATGAGCGCCAGCGACAATGCCGCTGTTCCCACCCAAAGCTTCAGGTATGCGCCAGGGCTCTGCGCGGGATCGTTGATGAGCGTTGCCTGCGTGAGGGCTGCGATGCCCGCCAATAGACCCGTGCCGGCGAGCGTCGCGGGGCCATAACCGCGAAATCGTGTGGCGCGAGCGACCTGACCGCGAATCAATGCGATTTCAGCCAACGCTCTGCGCACGTCTTTCACATCGGCGGTCCCGGGCTGAGGGCGAAGCGGCAGAAGTATACCAATGCGGCGCGGTGACGGGCGTCGCCCCCGGTTGGGATGCTCGTACTAGAGCCCGACCATGCGCCCCTCGGGCGTAAACGGCGGTCGATTGCCCCGCCGTTCGGGCCGGGAGGCGAGGATCGCGAGGCGTGCGCTCTGCGGGCACGCCATTTCATTCCCGCCAGAGTGCATAATCGGCGCCCATGCGGCCAAGGCATATTTCCTTTGTATTCACGGCGCTCGCCGTGATGTCGATGTCCCCGGCGAGAGCCGAGTGGCGCGCGCTTGCGCGCCTCGAGCATCAAGGTGCACGGGTTTCCGCCCTGGCGGTGGATCTCGAGTCAGGCCGGGTCATCGAGCGACTGAACGCGTCGCAGCGCCTGACCCCCGCATCGCTGACCAAACTGGTGACGGCCTCCGCGGCCCTGCAGGCCTGGTCGCCTGACACGACGTTCCAGACACGGGTGATCGCCACCGGCGCGGTTCGTGGCGGCACCCTGGGGGGTGATCTGATCGTGCTCGGCGCGGGCGATCCCTCGCTCGATGACCAGTCGCTTTGGCAACTGGCGGCCCAGGTGCGCAGCACGGGTATCCGCGTGGTGGATGGGGGCTTGATCATCGACCCCCTGCCGTTCGGGCTGGTCGGCTGCGGAGACCTCGACCGGTGCGCGGCTCTCGATCGCAGCGACAATGCGTATAACGCGCCGCTCGCCGCCTTCGGAGTGGATTTCGGCAACTGGTGTCTGCGGGTGATGCCCACCGTGCCCGGGGCGGCGGCCCGGGTGCTCGGCTGTGGCGTGAGCCGTCTGCCGATCCCGATCTCGGGGATCATCCGCTCCGTTGCCCGGGGAGAGCGGCAGACCTTCTGGATCGAGCGGCGCACGGGCCCCGGCGGCGACACGCTCGAGGTCGGAGGAGATGTCCCGCTCGGCGAGCAGCCGCAGGTCTATCGCGCGATGTCCGATCCCGTGGGAGGGGCGGGCCTGTTGCTGAAGGAGGCGCTGAGCGAGCTCGGGGTGCGCGTGCATGGCCCTGTGGTCGTGCGCGAGGGACCGGGACCCGCGGAGCCGCGCGTGCTCGCCGAGGTCGAGGGGCTGCCCGTCGCGGAGCAGCTCTGGCGCATGCTGCAGTATTCCAACAACTACATCGCCGACGTGCTGACGCTCGATATGGCCTCCCGTCCCGGGCGCCCCGACACGCTGGTTTCCGCCAGCCGGCGGCTGTCTGACTTCATGGCAAGAGCGCAGCGCTCGGACCCGCCGGCGGTCACCGCGCCACCGCTCTACAGCGGCAGCGGCCTGACCACCGACAACCGGCTCTCCGCCAATGACCTGGTGAATCTGCTGATCTACCAGTACCACGACGCCCGCCGTTTCCCGGCCTTCTACGGCGGACTGATGGTGCCGCGCGATGCGCCGTTCGCCTTTTTACGCCAGGGCGATGCGGGCTGGCTGGATCGGGTGGCGCTCAAGACCGGAACGCTCGATAACCCGCGATCGGTCTGCGGCGTTGCGGGGTATCTGCGCAAACGCGATGGCGGCTGGATCGCCTTTGCCGCCATCGTCAACGGCGGACCGCGATTGAAGCATGTGCCGCTCAACACCGCGATCGGGGCGGAGCGCTCCGATATCGAAGCGCTGCTCAGAAAGTACTGACGGACAGGTCAGTCATCCGAGGCCTCGGCGGGGGAGCCTGCGCCTCTCGAGGCATGGACATCAAGGTGCATGCCTCTGGGATCGGCTGCTCGAACGGTACCGCGGGCACTCCTTCCCGGTCGTATGGAGTGCAGATGAGACTGTCGTCCCGGCGGTAGCGGACCCGTGCGCCAGTGTGCAACGTTCCTGATGCGCGAGCGCCACAGGCGCCCCGGGGGGAATGGCATGCGACCGGCGTCATAGGCAATGACGGGCCCTCGATCGATCCCGGCCAATCTGAATAACCCGTCAGGATCGATTCAGACTCCTTTCAGCTTGGCGGCGTAGCGTGCCCGCCAAGCCGATTATCCGATCAACGAGGGGGGGTTCCATGAAAGGCTCATCAGGCCGGCTGCCGGCCATCGAAGCGGCGGTATTGTCCAGTCTCAGTCTCTTTTGCGCCACGGGCGCGTTTGGGGCGGCCGCGGGTCCCGTCGCCCCCGCCGCGTCGGCTGCGAGCAGCACGCCAACCCTCTCGGCGCTGCAGCAGGTGGTCGTCACCGGCACCCTGATTCCGACCAATCCCGATGCCGTGGCGGTTCCGGTGACCACGCTCGATGCCTCCGCGCTCAAGGCGACCGGCACATCGAGCGACATGCTCGCCACCCTCGAGAAATCCATTCCCGCCTTCGCCGGCCGCAGCAACGCTGGCAGCAGCAATGCGCAGAATCACAATCAGTTCACGGCCGGCGGTTCGCAGATCGAGCTGCGCAACCTCCCGACCCTGGTGCTGGTGAACGGCGAGCGCCTGGCGCTCGATGGGGTTTCCGGCCTCACGGGAAGCAAGAGCTTCGTCGATGTCAGCCAGATTCCCGCCGCCGCACTCGAGCGCGTGGATGTCCTCACCGATGGCGCCTCCTCGCTCTACGGCTCGGACGCCATCGGTGGTGTGGTCAATTTCATCCTGAAGCACAACTACCACGGGGTGGAGGTTGGCACCCACTACGGCACGGCCGATGGCGGCTACCGTGATCGGTCGACGTTCGTGACCCTGGGCGGGGATCTCGGACCGTTCAACATCACCGCCACCCTGAGCTACGCAAAGACCTCGCCGCTCTGGGCGGACACCCGTGCCTTCAGCAGCCCGAAGTACGGCGTGACGCCGGGCGCCACTTTGCCAGGAGTCGTCGCGGGCGGCAGCTATGTTCTCGCCCCGGGACTGACCTACCCGCCGGTGCCGACGGGCATCGCCGCCACGGCGAGCAGCTACTCACAGTTGCCGGGCGTCTACGCTGCCACCAGCGCCTCGCAGCTTTCGAACGGGTTCGACTACTCGAAGTACTCCATGCTCCTGCAGCAGGAGGAGCACAAGAATTTCGTCGCGAACATCACTTCCAGGCCGCTGTTCGGCGGCAGCACGAAGGCCTTCGGCCAGATCCTGATTTCGCAGAACAACGTCGCCTCCACCGCCTGGCAGACCGCCGGTCAGCCGTTCTCCAACGTCGTGGCGAGCGTGCCGGCAGGGTCGCCCTACGACCCGTTGACGACCGCCACGACCGCCACCTTCGCGGACCTCAACCGGCCGAAGGGGGTGTATGACACCACCGACGCGTACCAGTTTTCCGCCGGCCTCAAGGGCAGTCTCACACACTCCTGGACCTGGCAGACCTCTGTCGATTACAGCCAGAGCAAGCTCGCGGAGCGCGACACCAACCTGATCTACAAGCCCAATGTGGCGACCGCGGTCGCCGGTGGGTACGACTCGAGCGGCAATGCGGTGGCAGGCGGCGCCTACAGCAAGGTGTATGGCGGCTTCTCGACCTCCAGCCCCATGGTGCTCGTGCCAGCGCTCGATCCGTTCGCCGTGACCGGCAATTCTACCGCCACGCTCGCTGACATCTTCGGCACCGAGATCCTGCACGGGGACAGCAAGCTCTATTCATGGGATGGCCACGTGGTGGGTAACCTCTTCAAGCTGCCCGCGGGCCCCTTGAGCCTTGCCGTCGGAGCGAGCTGGCGCCGCGAGGAGGTCTCCGGCCACGCCGATCCCAATGGCCGAAATACCGACCCGGCGACCGGCCTCACCTCCGGCAATGCCCAGAACTGGGCCAATGGACTGTACACCGATCCGTTCAGCCACGGGCGAGACGACAGCGCGCTGTATGCCGAGACGCGCATCCCGGTCTTCTCCAGCCGCATGCACATACCGGGCCTCGATCAGGTCGAGCTCACCGCGGCCGGCCGCTTCGAACACTACAGCGACGCCGGCAGCGCCACCGATCCGAAGTTCGGCTTTCGCTGGGCGCCTATCGACAACCAATTCGCGATCAGCGGCAATTACACCAAGTCTTTCGTCGCGCCACCGATGTTCCAGGCATACGGTCCCTTCGATACCCGCCAGGTCACGGGGGTCATTCCTGGCAATGTGCTCAAACAGTCCGCCCTCGGCGGCTACACCTTCAATGGCGAGGACGGTAACAACCCGGGCCTGAAACCGGCGGTGGCGATCTCACGCTCGATCGGCTTCGTGTTCCGGCCGCGGTTCGTGAGCGGACTGTTGGTGAGCGCGGACTTCTCCTCGATCAACCTGTATGGCTTCGCGGGCGGCATCGGGTTCAACAACATCTTCAATTCGGTGAACAAGTACGGCTCCGCCTCGCCGTTCTTCGGCAATCTCGGCGAGGGAAACTTCGTCAACTTCGGCGGCACGGATCCGTTCGGCACGCCGGGGGCCCTGGCCTCCTATCTGGCGGCTAATCCCGCCAACGTGCAGAACATCTACGTCGAGGATCGGTTCACGAATCTCGCGGTCCTGAGGGAGCGCTCCTGGACGGCCCAGGTGATGTACCTCCTGCCCTGGACTCGGTACGGCACCTGGACCTTGTCGACGAGTGTAATGTCATTCGATTCGTATCAATTCTCCGACGGTCTTGGCGATCCGTCCATCCAGTACGCGGGTAATGCCAGCGGCCTCGGCGTTTTCGCGGGGACGCTGCCGAAGTACCGCTTCTACTCCACGGTCGACTGGGCGTACAGGAATCTCGACATCACCCTGGCCAATACCTACATCTCGGCGGTTACCGACGCGCAGACCGGCGGAACGGGCCCGATCTTCACGCCCGTGCCGCACTACAGTGCCTTCGATCTGCATGGCGAGTACACCTGGCGCCTCGGCAGCCACAGCACCCTCAAGAAGGTCGTGCTGGCCATCGGTGTCAACGATCTCAACAACGCCACGCCGCCGTATTTCCCGAACGCCTTCGCGAACGGATTCATGACGACCGACATCGGCACCTACTCGCCGATCGAGCGGGAGGTGTACGGGGATTTGACCGCGTCGTTCTGAGACTCGAAGGAGTGGCCGAGTGACCGTTGAAGCAGCCGGAAACCCGACCGGAGCGGATGCGACCGGAACGAAGCCGGGCACGGGAGGGCGCAGCGCCGCGGCTCCCTCTTCGGGCCTGGCGCCACCCCGCTGGGCGCTCTCCTGGCAGCGTCTGATGGACCGGAGCATCGGAGCGGTTCCGGTGCCGATTGCGGTCGTGCTGGCCGGGACGCTGTGGTACTTCGTGGCGGGCGGCAAGGTGGCGACCGACCTGCCGATGATGATCGGACTGACCATGCTGCTGTCGTTCATCTGCGCGGAGATCGGGCATCGGATCCCGGGGCTGCGCACGGTGGGCGGTGCGGTGATCGTCGCGACCTTCCTGCCCTCGGCATTGGCGTACTACCATGTGTTGCCGGTCGACCTGGTGAGCTCGGTGTCGAGTTTCACGAAGGGCTCGAACTACCTCTTCCTCTACATCGCGGCGATCATCGTCGGCAGCGTTTTTGCCATGAACCGCACGGTACTGATCCGGGGGTTCGTGACGATTTTTGCGCCGCTGGCAGCCGGGACGGCAGCGGCGGTGATCGTGGGTGGGGTGGTCGGTGCGGCGCTTGGGCTCGGGATGAAGCACGCACTCTTCTACGTGGTGCTGCCGGTGATGGCCGGAGGGGTGGGTGATGGGGCGGTGCCGCTCTCGCTCGGATACTCCCAATCGCGACATCTCGGTTCGCACGGCTTTGGAGGGCAATTTGCGCAGATTCTGCCCGCCGTAATGATCGGGAGCCTCTTTTCGGTGCTGATCGCCGGCGGGCTGAACTGGCTCGGCAAGCGCAAGCCGCAATGGACGGGCGAGGGGAGGCTGCAGCCCGGAGCACAATTCGATGAGTTCCTCAAGAAGGATGAGCCTGCGGCGCACGTGGACGTGATGAGCATTGCCGCCGGCCTGGTGACGGCGGTGACGTTGTACCTGGCGGGCGAGCTCGCGGACAAGCTCTGGAATCTGCCTGCGCCCGTGGTGATGCTCGTGCTCGCCATCGCGATGAAGCTCGGCTGGGCCGTCACGCGCAGGCTCGAGATTGGAGCCGACGCGGTGTTCCAGATGTTCGCCAAGGTGGGCACGTACCCGCTGCTCTTCATGGTGGGGGTGGCTTGGACGCCATGGAACAGTCTGATCGCGGCGCTGGCGCCCGCGAACATGATCACCATCCTGGCGACGGTGGTGACCCTGATCGGGGTGGGCTTCTGGGTGGGGCGCAAGGTGAACCTTTTCCCCATCGAGGCTGCACTCGTAAACGCGACGCATGCCGGGCAAGGCGGGACGGGCGGGGTTGCGATCCTCACGGCCGCCGAGCGCATGGAGCTGATGCCCTTCGCCCAGATCGCCATCCGCATCGGAGGCGCCATCGTGGTGAGTGTCACCCTGCTGGCGTTCGCCCGCTGGGGGTAGCTGGCGCGGAACCCCTCGCCGCCCATCATGACGCGCCCGCCATCCTTTGCGTTCCTATACCCTGCCGTCGGGTCCGCGGATCCTGTCGGCGCCTGTTTCCGTAGCCTCCGCAGGGTCTTGTTGGGCAGGGGAAATTCGCATGCGGAGACGGAGGATCTCATCCAGGAGGCCTTCCTGAGGATGCAGGAATACTGTGAGAACGGCGGCGAAGTGCGCCGGCCGCAAGGGTTCCTCATGCGTACGGCGCTGCGGCTGGCCGCCAATGCACGTCGCGACGCGCACCGGGAGCTTTATTGCGAGGAGTCGGTCGAGGAACTGCGGCAGCTGATCGACTGCGCCCCGAGGCCAGATGAGGTTTTGGCGGGGCAGCAGTGTCTTATGAGAATGAGAGAAGCGCTCGACGCCGTGAGCCTGCGTACGCGGGAAGTGCTGTTCATGCAGCGGCTCGATGGCCTGAGCTGCGCGGAGATTGCCGAGCGCCTGGGGATCAGCGTGAGCGCGGTCGAGAAGCACATGGCCAAGGCGCTCGTCATCCTGGCGGAGCTGAGTGAGCGCGAATGAGAGCCATCCGTCCCGCGAGGGGCCGCTCGGCGGCGGCGCGGGCCGCAGCAGCCGCGTGGATTGCGCGGCTTCACGGCCCGAATCGCACCAGAGAGCTGGAGGAGGGGCTGCGCCGCTGGCTGCACGCGGACCCCGAGCACGCGGCCGCCTTCGAGCTGCTGACCGACATCTGGGAAAAATCGGCCCACCTGGATCGAGCACGAAGTGCTCCGGCCGCGATCGCGCGGCCGGTGGCGGCGCGGCCGAGGCTCCTCCGGGCGGTGCTCGCGACGATCCTGATCGCGCTCGCACCGTCCAGCATCCTGCGTCACCCGGGCGCCGACGTCGTGGCCACCGGAATCGGCGAGCTCCGCAACGTCACACTCGCCGATGGCACCCAAATCCATCTCGATGCGGACACGAGGCTTCTCGTGCATCTGGGGAGGCATTCGCGGCACGTAGTGCTGGTCCAAGGTCAGGCCTACTTCAAGGTGGCGCATCGAGCCGCCTGGCCATTCATCGTGACCGCGGCGGGCCACGCCATACGAGACATCGGTACCGAGTTCGATGTGCGCGATGACGATGATCTCCTCGCGGTGACGCTCGTGGAAGGCAAGGTGACCGTGAGCGGCGCGCAGGCGTTCAATCTCGCGCCCGGGGAGCGTCTGACCTTCGACGGCGCGCGCCTGGCGAAGATCGACTGGCCTCCCATGGCACAGGTGACCGCCTGGGAAACCGGCGAGGTGTCGCTCGCAAACACTTCGCTCGCCGATGCCGCGGCCCAGCTGAACCGCTACAGCCGACAGCGTATCGAGATCGTCGATCCGGCGATCGCCGCCATCCGGGTGAGCGGGATCGTGCAGGCCGGCGATTCCGCGAGTTTCGCCGAGGCAGTCGCCAAGACTTATGGTCTGAAGGTATTGCGTCCCGCGCGGGACCTCATCGTCCTTGCCTCCGGGCACTGAGGTTTGGAGCGCCCTCGCGTGTCTTTACCGGAAGCCAGGGAGTTCTCCGAGGCCACCATCGCGACGGACCGCGCAACGAGGGGGGGGATATACGATGCGCCGAAAAGCCGGCACTCTGTCGACGTTGATGCTCTGCGTGCCTCTGGCCGGGGTCACACTCGCGGCCGAGGCCGCCGCCTATCACTTCGCGCTTCCGGCGCAGTCGCTCGCCGACTCGCTGCGCGCCGTGGGCGGCCAGGCGAAGCTCAACATTGTGTTCAATCCGGCTCTGGTGCGCGGCCGCAAAGCTCCGGCCCTGACTGCCGATCTCACCACCCGACAGGCCCTGTCACGACTGCTGGCGGGCACGGGATTCCGATACCGGTTCGTCAATGACAGCACGATCATCGTGTCCCGCAGCGGTAAGACGGCCGAGGATCCCAGGCCGAAGGCCTCCGGCGCGGCACCGGACCCGGCCCCCCGACGCACGGCGGCGCCCCTGAATGCGGCCCTGCAGCAAATCGTAGTCGAGGCGCGGTTCATCTCCAAGGCGGGCTCGAGCGCCATGAAGATGAACCTGCCGGCGCGCGATACGCCATTTTCCATCTCGACGTACAGCCAGAGCTTCATGCATGCGGTCGAGGCGCAACAGGTGTCCTCGCTCTATCCATACATGACCGGCATCCAAAGCGCGGGCATAACGGGTTACGACATCGTATTCCGCGGCTTCACCAGCGGCGCCAATGATATCAACTCCATCCTGGTGGACGGCCTGCCGGGCCTCGCCACGCGCTTCGGCTCGCCGCCCACCATCGGCGTGCAGCGCATCGACGTGGTGCGCGGTCCCGCCTCGGTCATCAATGGGCAGGAAGAGCCCGGCGGGTTCATCAACCTGGTCACGAAGAAGCCGCAGGCACAGCCGCTCTACGAGCTCTCCGCCACGGCCACGGGCTACGACGGTCATGGGATCGGTATCAGCGACAAGCCGGGGTTCGATCTCGGTGCGGATGCCACCGGTCCGATCGCCGGCAACGATCACTTTCTGTACCGCCTCATCGTCGACGACATGAACAAGGACACGTTCAGGACCGACAGCTACGACCGCAACGTGTTCATCGCGCCGAGCTTCACCTGGCGGATCTCTGATCACACGAAGTTCACGCTGGCCTACCAGTATCAGCACCTGCGTTTCAGCTACGACACCTACCTCGTGTCGCCGGCCAACAGCATCTACCTGGTGGCGCCCATCACCACCCGCTACCAGCAGCCGAGCGATTACGAGACAGAGCGTGGCAGCGTCCTCAGCTCCTTCTTCTCGCACACGTTCGCCAACGGGTTCTCCTTGCACATCGCCACCCGGGATGTCTGGCACACGGATCAGGCACACGGCTTCGACGTGGTGGCGATCCAGAAGAACCTTCAGGACGTATCGCGCCGCGCACGCGGGCAGATCAACCGAAGGAGCAATCACTACATCGACGCCCACCTGCTGATGCCGCTCGACTGGCATGGCATCAAGCAGCAGCTGCTCGTCGGGGCGACCGACGGGAGATCCATGGCCGATGAGAACAGACTGCAGTTCTACAATGCGCCGACCAGCGGCCCGGATTCTCTGAACATCGGCATCTACAACCCGGATTACAACGGAGTCCCGGCGTTGTCGAGCCTGCCGTTGTTCGCCAAGGGGCAGGGCAAGGATCTCTCCGACCGCTACAGCGTCACCGAGGAATTCGGCGCCTATCTGGCCGACATGATCACCTTCTCGGCCCACTGGAAGGGCAGCGTGGGATTGCGCTACACGCGCGACAAGCAGTGGACGGAAGGTGAGCCGACGCCCGGTACCGCCGGCTCTCCCGAGGTGGTCAAGAGCAATCACAAGGTGCTGCCGATGGGCGGCATCGTCTACCAGCCGGACAAGCACTGGAGCCTCTACGCGAGCTACGCCACCTCGTACGTGCCACCCTCGCCGACCGCCGTCGATATCAATGGTGTCAACAGTTTCGCGCCGACGTCAGCCACGCAGTATGAGGTCGGAGAGAAGGACAGCTTTCTGCATGGCCGTCTGAGCTCGACGCTGGCGCTGTACCGGATCGATGAGACCAATACCCTGGAGTCCTTTCCCAGCAAGAACGGCACCTACTATGCACAGATCGGCTCGGCCCAATCGAAGGGCGCGGAGTTCGAGATCAACGCCCGACCGCTGCGCAGCTGGCAGCTGACCGCGGGGGCGGCCTACACGAACGCGCGGGTCACCGCATCGTCGATCCCGGAGCAGGTGGGCGCACGCGAGCCGAATGTGCCCGTGATGGCCGAGCACCTGTGGTCCCGGTACCAGTTCACGACCCGCGGGCTGCGTGGCCTCGGCTGGGGTCTGGGAATCATCCACAATGGCGAGCGCCAGGGCTTTCTGCCGAAGGGCACGGCGCCTGTTCTGCAGTTGCCGGCCTATACGCGCTTCGACACGGCGATCTATTACGACGTCGGCGAATACACCTTTACCTTCAAGGTCACGAATCTGTTCGACAAGACCTATTACGAGAGCTCCGGCTTCAACGGCTATATCAATCTGCTGCCGGGCGCGCCGCGGATGTTCACCCTGTCGGCGCGGGCGTACCTGCAATGAGGAACAGGATCCCGCATGGCGGGTCATCAGGGCGCCGCGCCGTCCTGGTCGCGATGACGGCCCTGACACCCCTGGGTGCGTTCGCCGCCGGCGGCGCCCCGGCGACGGTCGAATGGCAGGTGCCCGTGCAGGCAACGCATGCGCCGCAGTCCAAGGCGCAGGACCTCGAGGGGATGCGCGTCGGACGCGCGTTGCCCACGCCGGAAGTGCTGCAGCCGACGCTCGATCCGGCGCTCGTGAGCTTCGAGCCGCGGTACGGTGCGAACCTCACCGGAACGCTGCGTCTCATGGGCTCGGACGTGCTGCCGAAGCTCGTTCGCTCCTGGGTGCGGACCTTCTCGAGATACTACCCCCACGTGCGCGTCGTCTTCGGACCGCCCTTCGAGGGGAGCGATGCCGCCCAGGCGTTGATTGCAGGCCGGGTGGATATCGCGTTCGTATCGCGGGAGCTGAAGCCCACCGATGTCAGCTCCTTCCACGCGAAGCACGGCTACGACCCCACCAGCGTGCCAGTCTCGGGTGGCTCGTGGCGCCAGTTCGGCTTCCTGGACGCCGTGACCATCATCGTCAACAAGAGCAACCCCGTTCGTCAACTGACGATCGATCAGCTCGATGCGGTGTTCTCCCGCTCTCATCTGCGCGGTGACCGTCCGGCGGTCACCTGGGGACAGCTGGGTGCGAGAGGCGCGTGGGCCGAGAAGCCCGTGCACGTGTACGCTCTGAAGCCCTGGGGCGGCTACGAGGAGTTCGTGCGGGAACGCGTCCTCGATTTCGGAGGCAAGCGCGGGCATTGGCGCGACGATCTGCATTTCGACAAGCTGGTGTTCCCGATCGCGGGGCGTGTAGCCGCGGATCCGGACGGCATCGGCATTACGGGACTCGCCTTCCTGGACGCACCGGTCAAGGTGTTGGCGGTGGGCGAGGGTGCCGATGTCGTGTCCCCCACCTTCACCAACGTGGCGCTCGGCAGGTACCCCCTGAGCCGATTGGTCTACGGTAACGTCAATCGGCGGCCCGGACGGCCATTGCCGCCGGTCGTGCAGGAGTTCCTCCGTCTCATCCTGAGCCGCCAAGGCCAGCTCGATGTACGGCGCGAGGGCATCTTCCTGCCGCTGCGCGAATTCCAGGTGAATGCCGCGGAGCGCATTGCCCGTCTTCCGGCGAGGAGAGCGCAGCGATGAGCAGAGTGAGGCGAGGGGCAACCGGAATCAGGCGCGGGGCGGTCCTGGCGGGACTCGCCGCGCTGGCAGGCGTGCTCGGCGCCTCCGCCTCGACCTCTCCGGTTCAGGTGCTGCAGCGGATTGCGGTCGGCGGCACAGGTCAGGTAAGGGCTCTCGCCGCCGGGCCCCAGGCCAAACACGTGTATGCGGCGGTGGGCGAGGAGATTCGCAGCTTCGATGACCTGGGCAAGGCCGCATCGACTGTGAAACTGCGCGGCGTCGTGACCGGACTGGCCGCTGGAGCGGGTGATACGCTCTATGCGGTGGTGAGGGCGCCTGCGCGCCTGGTGATCCTCGGTGTGCGCCCCCTGCATGTCGTCACCTCGGTCGCGCTGCCTGCGGGGGCCCCGTCCGGTGTGTTCTTCGATTCGATCGCGAATCAGCTGTTCGTCGCAAGCCGGTCCGGACATTCGGTGACTCGCCTCGAGCCGAAGACCGGCCGGCGTCTCGGTGTCGCGCGGATGCCGGGCATGTTGGCACAGATGGCGGCCAATGGGCGGGGCACGCTTTACGTCGTCAACGGCGCCCGCGATTCCCTCGATGTCGTCAGCGCGGACAAGATGACGCTCTCCGGACAGATCCCGCTGCCCGGATGCCGCGCGCCATCCGGCCTCGCCATGGACCCCCTGGGACGCCGGCTGTTCGTCGGCTGCGGCAATGGCCATGCGCTGATCGTAGACGCGGACCTGGGCTTCACGTTCGTGAAACTGCCCATCCAGCAATCCGATGCCCTGCAGATGGCGTTTGCGTTCCACCCCTTCGGCCCGTCCGGATGGAAGGGCGGAGTTTTCATCGCCGGCGGCGAGGCGTTGCACACCATCCGCATGTACGCGTTCGTTCACTATGCCAACGGCGGCAAGCTGGCGCTACCGGGCACCGTGAGCGCTCTGGCCCTGAACCCGGCGGCGGGTGAGCTCTGGGTGGCGATCGCGTCGGCTGCGGGCGCGGGAGGCGAGCTTCTTGCGCTGGGGCAGTCTGGTATGGGGGGTGCACGGTGAAAGGTCTCATGACTCGCCTGCGGGCGATGGGCGTTTGTGCGGCGCTGGCCATCGCACTGGTGTGGCCCGCGGCCCGTGCCGCACTCGCCCCCTGGACGGCGCTCAAGGGCAAGACCGTTCTGCTCGTAACCGGTGGCGCCGACAGCCCCAGGCCCAACGACGATGCGCGAGTGGCCCGGCACCTGCGCAAGCTGGGGTTCGTGGTGCGGACGGTGGATGCGAGCGCGCCGGCCTCCGATGCCGATGGCGCGAGCCTGATCGTGCTCTCTTCGACCGCGGACGCGCATGAGCTTGGCGACAAGTATGCGCAAGCTCCCGTGCCGATCTTTACCTGGAATACCTACGACTATCCCAATCTCGGTCTCACCGGACCCGTGTTGCATCGCGATTACGAGGTCATCGATCCGATACAGCATTATGCTGACAGCTTCGCGGTGTTGTACGCGTATGGCGCCAACATCACGTCCGAGATCAGTCGGTCCGTGGGTCTGAAGCCGCAGCTGTTCGGCACTCTTTATCTCGAGCCGCAGACCGCCGGCTGGGGGCGGCCCGGTCCTGGCGGCACGGTGATCGCGGATTTCTTCGGTTCACGGACACATGCGGCGGTGTTCACCTATGAGCGTGACGCCACTCTGGCCGACGGCCGGGCGGCTCCGGCGCGCCGCGTCGCGTTTTATCTCGGGAGCGATGACTTCCACCTGCTGACCGCGGTGCATGGGCCGGCGGCGAGGAGTGCTCACCTGCGCAGCTGGGCGATCGGTCTGAAGCTGTTCGATGCGGCATTGCGCTGGGCGATTTCCTCGCCGCCGCCCGATCCGGCATACGACCCAGCGGCGCTCGATGCGAGGATTCGCCATGTCGCGCCCGGCAAGAGGGTGCTGTTCGTCGAGCGCGTCCACGGCGGTGAGGGACACCGCTCGGATGCCGCCATCGTGGCGCATTTGCGCAGTCTCGGCTTCACGGTGCGCGTCGCCGATCAGATGGACCCGCAAAGCCGCGCACGCGGCATGAGTCTGGTGATCATTTCCGGAACCTGCTCGAAGTGGAAGCTCGCGAACAAGTACGACGACGTACGAGTTCCACTCCTCTCGCTGGAGGGTCTGCTCTCGGACTCGCTGCATTTCACCGGCCGGGAACGCTATCGGGATTACGGTGAGCACGGGGAGCTGCTCGAGAGCGATGATCCGCCGGAGAACTATCTCGACATCGTCGGTGCCTGGAACCCCATGGCCGGGGGACTGAAGCCGGGGCTGGTGAAGTTCACCCATCATCCCGGGGTGCTCAAATGGGCCTGGCCGCTGCCGGATGCCACGGTGATCGCCACCCTGCCCGGGGAGCCGCGCGAAGACGCCATCTTCGGCTACCCGAAGGGCTCGCGCATGGCCGGCGGATTCATCGCGCCGGCCCGGCGGGCGCTGCTGCCGTTCGATAATCCGACCTTTGACGATCTGACCCCTCAGGGCAGGGCGCTGTTCGATTCAGTGGTGCTATGGACGATCGGCGGGTAGCGCGGGCGCCTGCCGGCGGACGGCCGTATACTGTCCGGACAGTATCCGCAGGGGCCCTCATTGGTGAGGCCAGTCCCGCGGGACCCTCGCCCATGAAAATCCTGATCGTCGAAGACCAGCCGCGCCTTGCGCAACTGCTCAAGCAGGGGCTTGCGGAACGTGCCTATACCGTGAGCTGCGCCGACAGCTGCCGCGCCGCGCGGGATGCGCTGTGCGATGCCGCCTATGACCTCATCATCCTCGATCTGGGGCTGCCGGACGGGGATGGTCTCGACCTGTTGCGCGAGTGGCGGCGCAACGGATTCAAGGAGCCGGTGCTGATCCTGAGCGCACGCGATTCGGTGCAGGACCGGGTCAGGGGTCTGGACCTCGGTGCCGACGATTACCTGCCCAAGCCTTTCAGCTTCGAGGAACTGCTCGCCCGGGTCCGCTCGCAGCTGCGCCGCCAGTCGGAAGTCAAGGACACCGTCATCGAGTACCGTGGCATCCGGCTCGATCTGCTCAACCAGACGGCGCACCTGCACGGCCAGCCCGTGGATCTCACCCGGCGCGAGTTCGCGCTCCTGGAGATCTTCATGCAGAACCCGGGCCGGATTCTCGCCCGTACCCTGATCTCGGAGAAGATCTGGGCCTCCAACTACGACGTCGACACCAATCTGCTCGATGTCTACATGAGTCGGCTGCGCGCCAAGCTCGAGAAGAGCCAGGACAAGGCGTTCTTCAAGACCGTGCGTGGCGTCGGCTACCAGCTGCTCTGATGCTGCGATCCATCAGCCTGCGGCTGGCCGCCTGGTACGCTCTCGCGGCGACCATCACGCTCGCGGGTCTGTTCGTCGTCGGCTACCAGCTGCTCGAGAGCTATCTCGTCCACGGACTCGACCAGCTCAATACGGCCGAGTACGAGCAGATCCGCGCCCGCCTGGGGCCGAACTACCAGTCGCTCACCGCGTCCGATATCAACCAGAGGATCCGGGCGACGACCAAGTACGCCTCGGTTCTCTTCTACATAGAGGTTGATGAGCCCGGCCGGGGCGTGGTTTTCTATTCCAACAACCTGGACGGCCGTCCGCTGCCGGACGTGCCGCACCTGCATCGATTCGACGGGACGATGCCCAATATCGGCCGGTTGCGCCTGGCGGAGTTCATCCTGCGGCCTCTCGATATCACCATCGCCTCCTCCTCCGAGCAGGTCTACAAGGACATGGATGGCTACGTCGAGGTCTGCTCGGGTCTGCTGGGCGCGATGCTCTGCGTGAGCACCCTCATCGGCTTCGCCCTGAGCCGCATGGCGCTCAAGCCCGTACGCCTGATCCGCGAGACCGCCCTGCGCATCGGCTCGGACAACCTGAGCGAGCGTATCCCGGTCTCCGGGGTGAAGGACGAGATTTCCGAGCTCGGGCGTCTGCTCAACCAGATGTTCGATCGCCTGGAGTATTCCTTCAAGGAGATCCGCCGCTTCACGGCGGAGGCCTCGCATGAGCTCAAGACGCCTCTATCGCTGATCCGCCTGCAGGCCGAGAAGCTGTTGGTGAAGGGGAAGCTGTCGCCCGCGGATGAGGAAGCGGTGCAGATGCAACTCGAGGAGCTGGCGCGCCTGAACCACATCATCGAGGAGCTGCTGTTCCTGTCCCGTGCCGAAGCGAGAGCCATCACTCTCATATTGAAGCCGCAGCAGCCGAGCCGTTTCCTGAGTGTCTTTGCACAGGATGCGCGCGTACTGGCCGAGCACCATGGGCGGCGCTTCGAGCTGCAGTGTGACGGAGAGGGCCCGGCCGCCTTCGAGGCCCAGCGCATCCGCCAGGTGCTGCTCAATCTGCTGGTCAATGCCCTGCATGCCTCGCCGCCTCAAGGGGTCGTGACGCTGCGCTCGAGCGTTTCGGCGAGCCATTGGCGCGTCAGTCTCGAGGATCAGGGCCCTGGGTTGCCTCCGGGCGACCGGGATCGGATCTTCGAGCGCTTCGTGCGGCTCGGCAAACGCACTGCGGATGAGCAGGGCAGTGGTCTCGGGCTGGCCATCTGCCGCAGCATCATCGCCTTGCATCGCGGGCGCATTTGGGCCGAGGCCGCCTCGGAAGCGGGCGGCCTGAAAGTGGTGTTCGAAATTCCGACCAGCGATCCCCCCGCCGCGGCCTCGGGGCCATCCAGCGCGGCTGCGCGGACCCAGGTCCCGACGATCCCGAAGGTGGCGGGTACCTGAGCATGCTCCGGGGCCGCCGGCCCGGCCGGGGTTCCCTCATTTGCTATCCTGCGGTTCTGCGCCGACAGCGGGAGGGTCTCTTGTCCGAACTCGAACAGCAGGAAGAGCAGACGCACGCGGACCACTGGGGCGAGCGCATGCCGCGTACCGTCGGCCTGTGGAGCGCCGTGACCGTCCTGGTGGGGGTGACGGTCGGCAGCGGCATTTTCCGCGTGCCGGCCACGGTCGCCGGGCTGCTGCACTCGCCGGGGCCGGCGATGCTGTGCTGGCTGATCGGCGGTCTGGTGGCGCTGGCGGGCGCGCTGTCGGTGGCGGAGCTGGCCGCGGCGCTGCCGCGCTCGGGCGGCATATTCGCCTATCTGCTGGAAGCCTACGGAAACCTGCCGGCGTTCCTGTTCGGCTGGACGGAGCTCGCGGTCATCCGCGCCTCGGCGCTCGGCGCCACCTCGACGATCTTCGCCGAGTACCTGGGCTATTTCATTCCGTTCACCGCGACCCAGGTGCATGAGGTCGCCGCCGCGGCCATCCTGGTCGTCGGCGCCATCAACTACATCGGTGTGCGCCGGGCCGTGGCGGTGCTGGCGCCGGCAACCGCCGCCAAGTACGCCGCGCTGCTGGCGCTGGGTCTGTTGGCATTCACGGCGGTCTCGGGCGCATCGGCGCATCACAGGATACTGTGGGAGGGGGGCGCCCAGGCCTCCCTGATCGCCACCGCGCTCGTTCCAGTCATGTGGACGTACGACGGCTGGGCCGATGTGTCTTTCATGGGGGGCGAGATCTACCAGCCGCAGCGCACGCTGCCGCTCGCTCTGATCCTCGGCACCTGCTGCGTGATGCTGGTGTACCTGCTGGTCAATCTCGGCTTCTGGTATGCGCTGCCGGGGGCCGAAATCGCGCACGCGCCGCTCGTTGCGGCCACGGTCGCCCGGCACATTCCCCTGTTTGGCGGAGCGGGCGCGGCGGTGATTTCCGCCGTCGTGCTGGTGTCCACCTTCAGCGGACTGCATGCCTCGCTGATGACGGGCTCGCGGGTGCTGTTCGCGATGGGTGACCGCGGGCTTCTGTTTCGCTCCGTGGGCAGGGTCTCGCCCCGGTTTGAAAGTCCCTCCGTGGCCATCTGGCTGTCGACCGGGCTCGGCATCGCCTATGTGCTGCAGAATGATTTCGCGCAGCTCGCCGACCGCTTCGTGCTCGGACTGTGGCCATTCTACGTGCTGACCGTCGCGGCAGTGTATGTGCTGCGGCGCAAGCGGCCGGACCTGCATCGACCCTACCGGACCTGGGGCTATCCCGTGGTGCCGGCGTTATTCCTGCTCGCCTCACTCGGCATGCTGGCGAATTCCGCGGTCACCGATCCGCGCGACACCGGCGTGACGCTGCTGGTGATCGTCGCGGGTATTCCGATCTATTACGCATGGCGCGCGGTCACCCTTCGCCGTGTGGTGGCGTGACGGGCGAGGTCTGCGGATGGCCGGGCTCCTCATCGAGCTTGTCGCCGAGCAGACGGCGCACGGTCACGTAGCACAGGGGGATGAGCAGGACGCCGAGCAGTACCGCGCTCAGCATGCCTCCGACGACACAGGTGCCAATGTCGTGGCGCGCGTTGGCGCCGGCGCCGGTGGAGACCATCATCGGGAATACGCCGAGAATGAACGCGAAGGAGGTCATGAGGATGGGCCGGAAGCGCAACCGCGCCGCCTCCATCACGGCGCTGTGCAGACTCTTGCCGCTGTGCTGCTCGGAGACGGCGAATTCCACGATCAGGATGGCGTTCTTCGCGGTCAGGCCGATGATGGTGATGAGGCCGACTTTGAAGAACACGTCATTGGGCAAGCCGTGCAAGGTCGCCGCGACGGTGCTTCCGATGATGCCGATCGGCACGGCGAGCAGCACCGACGCCGGTATGCTCCAGCTCTCATAGAGTGCGGCGAGCGCCAGGTATACGACCAGGACCGAGAGCGCGAACAGCGTGGGCGCCTGGGCGGCGGAGCTGATTTCCTGTAGCGACTGGCCCGCCCAGTCGAAGCCGAACCCGTGCGGCAGGTCACGGCTCACGAGCCGTTCCATCTCGTTCATGGCCTGGCCGGAGCTGTATCCCCGGGCCGCCGCGCCGAGGATCTCCACCGCCGGATACCCATCGTATCCGGTCAACGCCGGCGAGGCCGTCTGCCACCGGGCGTGCACGAAGTCCGAGAGCGGAATCATCGTGCCGGTCGGGTCGCTGGAGGTGGCCGCGGCGCCCGGGCCGCCGACATAGAACTGCTCCAGACTCTGCGGGCCCATGCGGTACGGTGCCGCCGCCTGCACCAGCACCTGCTCGACACGGCCGTCGTAGATGAAGTCGTTGGCGAACACCGGCGCCAGCATCAGCTGCAGCGACTGGTAGACCTGTTCGGGCGAGACGCCCATCGACTGGGCCTCGACACGATCGACGTGCAGCATCAGCTGCGGCTGCGGCGGGAGGCCATTGACGCGCACGTTGTACAGCAGGGGATCCCTGGCCGCCTTGGCAATCAGGGTGTTGACCGCCGAATCGAGCGCGGCGGTCCCGAGTCCGGCGCGGTCTTCCAGATAGAAGTCGAAGCCGGAGAACTGTCCGAGTCCCTGGATCGGCGGCTTGTTGATCACGAAGATGCTCGCATCGTGGATCCCGCGATGGACCTCCCTGTTGGCCACGCGGATGATCTGCTCCGCGGTCATGCTTCGGTCATTCCACGGCGCAAGGTGGATGAACGAGCGGCCGGAGTTCTCCGAGTTGCCGGCGAAGCCGCTGCCGGCGACCTGGAATACGTCGTGGACCCCGGGGACTTTCGCCATGATCCTGTAGAAATGCTGCAGCACCGCCTCGGTGCGCTGCAGGGTGGCTCCGGGCGGCAGCTGAACGCTTGCCATGATGTCGCTCTGGTCCTCATCGGGCACGAAGCTGCCGGGGAGTTTCGCGAAGAGAAATGCGCCGAGCGCCAGCATGATCGCGAATGCGCCCATCCAACGCGGCAGGTGCGTCACGGACTGGAAGACGCGGCGCATGTAGGCCGCCCGAGTTCCCTCGAACGCGCGGTTGAATGCCCGGAACAGAGGGTTTGCCCGCAGATGCTCCGGGCGCATGAGCGATGCGCACAGCGCGGGGGAGAATGACAGCGCGAGGAACGCCGAGAACACCATGGAGAGGGCAATGGTCATGGCGAACTGCCGGTAGATCACTCCGGTGCTGCCCGCCTGCAGGGCGCTCGGAATGAACACCGCCGAGAGCACCAGCGTGATCGCGACGATCGCTCCGGTGATCTGCCGCATGGCCTTGCGCGTGGCTTCCTTCGGGCTCAAGTGCTCCTCGCGCATGATGCGATCGACCGCCTCGACCACCACGATGGCGTCATCGACGACGATGCCGATCGCCAGCACCATGGCGAACAGCGTCAACTGGTTGATCGAGTAGCCGAGCGCATAAATGCCGATCATCGCGCCGAGCAGCGCGGTCGGCACCACGAGCATCGGCACCAGGGTCGCGCGGAAGCTCTGCAGGAACACCAGCATCACGATGAAGACGAGCACGAACGCCTCGCCGATCGTGATCATCACATCCTTGATCGCCGCCTTGATGAACAGGGTCGAGTCGACCGGTGCGAACCAGGTCACCCCGGGCGGGAAGCTCTTCTGCAGCTGGTTCATCTGCGCCGTGACCCGCTTCATCACCTGCAGGCCGTTGGCATCCGGCAGCAGCTGGATGCCGAAGGCGGCCACCGGGGTCCGGTTCACCCGGGTCGAGAAATTGTAGTTCTGCAGGCCGAGCTGCACCTGGGCCACATTCCGCACGTGCACCGAGGTGCCATCCGGATTGGTGCGCAACAGGATATTGCCGAACTGCCGCGGCGAGTCGAACCATCCCTGGGTCGAGACGGTGGCGGTGGTCTGCTGGCCCGGCACGGCCGGAGCGGCGCCGATCGATCCAGCGGCGATCTGGATGTTCTGGCCCTGGATCGCCTGCAGCACCGTTGCGGCGGAGAGACCGTAGGCGTGCAGCTCGTTCGGGTTGAGCCAGATCCGCATGGCGTAATCGGAGCCGAAGAGATTCGCCGAGCCGACCCCGTTGATGCGCTCGATCTGATCGAGAACATGCGCCGCGACCCAGTGATTGAGTGCCGCACGATCCGGGCCTCCAGGGCCCGAGCGCAGCGCGATCGCCGCGAGGAATCCGGCGCTCGATTTGCTGATGTGGATGCCTTGCTGGACGACTTCCGTGGGCAGCTGCGGATCGGCGAGCGCCACCTGATTCTGGGTCTGCACCTCGGCGATGTCGGGGTTGGTGCCGGTCGCGAAGGTGAGCGTGATCTGAGACTGGCCGTAGCTCGATTGCGAGGTGAAGTAGAGCAGGTTATCGATGCCGGTCAGCTGCTGCTCGATCACCTTGGTGACCGTCGACTCGACCGTGCTTGCGTTGGCACCCGGATAGTTCGCGGTGATGACCACCTGAGGCGGAGCAACCACCGGGTAGGAGTCGGTGGGCAGCCGGCTGAGCGCAATGGCGCCACCGAGGCAGATGAGGATGGCGATGACCCAGGCGAAGACCGGGCGGTCGATGAAGAATTGGGGCACCGAGCGACTCCTACGGGCTCTCGGCGAGCTGTACGGAGACCGCGGCTCCGGGATGCGCGTTCTGGATCCCTGCGATGACGATGCGATCGCCATCGGCGAGACCCCCGGACACGATCCAGTCGGCCCCGTGCGTCCCGTCGGTCTTCACCTGCTTCTCGATGACCTTGCCGTCGGCGACCGCGAGCACGTATGCGCCGCCCGCGCCGTCACGCTGCAGCGCGGCCTGCGGGATGAGGAACGCGTGGCGGATGGCGCCCACCGTGAGGCGGACGTTGACGAACATTCCCGGCAGCAGGGCGTGGCCGGGATTGGGGAGGATGCCGCGCAGTGCGATCGCGCCGGTGCTCGGATCGACGGTGGCCGAATGGAAGTCGACCGTGCCGGACTGTCCGTACCTCATGCCGTTCGGCAGTGTGATCTGCACCTTGCCCGCCTCACCGTCGGTCGTCGAGACGAGGCCGCTCTGTTGCTGCGCCGCGAGCTCCTCCTGTTGGGTCGCCGGCTCGTCGAAGTTGACGTAAATGGGATCGATCTGATCCACAGTGGTCAGCAGCGTCGGGGTGCCCTGGCCGACCATGGCCCCCTCGGTCACTTGCTGCTCGCCGGCGATGCCGGCGATGGGAGAGGTCACATCGGTGTACCCGAGGTTGATGCGAGCGGTCTCGACGCTGGCCTCGGCCTGCTTGACGAGCGCGGCGGTGGATCGCTCGGCGGCTTCGTCCGTATCGAGTTGCGCCTGGGAGACGAGGTGGCTCGCAATCAGCGCGCGGTCGCGCTGGGCGGTCACGTGGGCATTGGTCGCATTGGCCCGGGCCTCCGCCAGCGCGGCAAGCGCCCCGTCGAGGGCCGCCCGGTACGGGGCGGGGTCGATCTCGAAGAGTGGCTCGCCGGCCTTGACCGCCGTTCCTTCTCTGTACAACCGTTTGAGCAGAACGCCCGGGACGCGGGCGAGCACGTTGGCCTCGCGGTACGCGGACAGCCGTCCGGTGTAGTCGCGTGTCAGTGGCACCTGCCGCGGGTGCGCGATGATCACGGTCACCCGCGCGGGTCCCGGCGCCGTTTTCGGCGCGGAGGGGCCGCAGCCTCCCAGCAGCGCGGCAGTGGCGCCGAGCGCGGCCGTCATGGTGACTCTCATCCGAGGGTTCGCAAGCGAGAGCACGATTCTTGACATTTCTTGACAAACACCACGGAAGTGGGGAGAAATAGCGCTCCGGCAGATCACTGTCATGACAGTAAACTACACGGCAGCAATCGCCCGGGCAGCCATCTTAGCCGCAGCACAGCCCCACGCCAATACATGATCGATAGACCGAAAGTTTCACGCGGCGATGCCCGGACCGCGGCGCGCCGGCGCTCGAAGGCCCTGCCTTCACCGGGGCCGGTGCCGAGGAAGGAGGCGCTCGGCGTGCGTACGCTCATCACCCGGGCGAGGGGCGCGGTGCTCTCGAGCTTCGACACCGAGCTCGAGCTCTACGGCGTGACGGGCGCACAGTTCGAAGTCCTGAAGAATCTCTACCGCAACACCGTGGAGACGGGCGCGAGCCTGTGCCGCGCGCTGCATTACGACACCGGCTCGATGACCCGCATGCTCGACCGGCTGGAGGAGAAAGGGCTGGTGCGCCGTCAGCGCGATGCCCGCGACCGCCGGGTCGTGCTGCTGCGCCTGACCGGGACGGGGGAGCGGCTGCTGCCGCGCATTCGTCCGGCGGCCAGACGCGCACTGCGCCGGCACCTGGTGGATTTCACGCCCGGGGAGATCGAGAACCTGAAGGAGTACCTCGGCCGGATCATCGCCAACGGCCGCCGTCAGGAGGCCCAGGCGTCCACGGCCGTGAGGCCCGGCGGATCAAAGGGTACGGTGCGCTGAGGCGACGGGCGTGCGCGCGAGATGCTCCGCCGCCCGATGCGGCGGCCTGGAGATGAGATCGGGGTAGCGCGCAAGCAGCGCCTCGGTCACGCCGTTGGTCCAGCCAAAACCGTCCTGCAGCGGGTATTCTCCACCGCCCCCGGGCAATTCCTGCTCGACGTTGTATTTTTCAACCAGCTTGCCCGTATGGTCATACACGCGCCGCACCGTGGCCACCCAGCGGCGCGCGAGCTCGTGCGCCAGGGCGCGGTGCCCGTACCGGGCGAGCGCCCGCACGCCGATCCATTGCAGCGGTGCCCAGCCGTTGGGCGCATCCCATTGCTGCCCCGTTGCCAGGGTCGTCGTAACCATGCCTCCCTGCTGCAACAATCGCGCGCGGGTCATGTCAGTCACCGCGGTCGCCTGGCGCGTGTCCGCAAGTCCCACGAACAACGGGTAGAGGGTCGCCGCGCTGAGCTCGGAGCTGCGCTTGCGTGTGCGCCAGTCGTAATCCGTGAAGTAGCCGCGGCGTGCGTCCCAGAGATAGCGGTCGATGGCGGTGCGGCGCCGCTGCGCGCGTGCCGAGAACCGGCGTGCGCAGGTAGAGTCCTGGTTCGCCTCGCAGCCTTGCGCGATCGCTTCCTCGAGGCCGTAGAGCAGGCTGTTGAGATCGACGGGCACGATGTCGGTGGTGCGGATGGTGGCGAGCGTTCGGCCGTCGCCGAGCCAGCGGGAGCTGAAGTCCCAGCCGCTTTCCGCCGCGGCGCGCAGGTCCCGATACACCTCGGCGGGCGGCCTGCCGGAGGCATGCGCGGTCAGGATGTCCTGGCGGTAGGACTCCTCACGCGGCGTATCGTCGGAATCCCAATACCGGTTGAGCAGCGCTCCATCGGGCATGTCGACCACGTTGCGGCGCGCCTGCCCGGGGTGCAGACCCGCTGCGCCCCGCATCCAGTAGGCGTATTCGCGCTCGAGATCCCCGAGGTGCTCCGACCAGGCGCGCGCCGGGTCGCGGGCATCGAGGAGGCTCACCATCAGGTAGTAGACCGGCGGCTGGGACCGGGAGAGGAAATAGGTGCGGGTGCCGTTCGGGATGTGACCGTAGGTGCGGATCAGATAGGAAAAGTCGTCCACCATGCCGCGTGCGGTGGCCATGCGCCCATCCGGGATGAGCCCGAGCATGGTGAAGTAGGAGTCCCAGTAGTAGAACTCGCGGAACCGTCCTCCCGGCACGACATAGGGCTTGGGCACATAGAGGAGCGAGGAGTAGGGTGGAGGAACCGTCGCCGGGCGCGTGAGCAGTGGCCAGAGCACGGCGATGTGCTGCCTGAGAGTGCGGGTGGCGGGCACCTGAGTCCGCGGCTCGGCAGGCAGGGTGAAGTTGCGCTCCACGAACCGCAGCAGGGCCTCTCTCGAGCGGGGATCGGCCATCCGATAGCGCTTCAGAATGACCGCGGGCGGGGCCTTGGGGATCGCATCAACGAAAGTCTTTCCGTCCGGGAAGAGCGCCTGCATCTGCACGCGGACGAACAACGGGCCAAACAATCGGGACGGCGTGGCGTAGTGGGCATGAGCCATCGCGTACGGAGCGGGTGCCAGAAGCCCGAAGAGCCAGGCTGCCGGCAGAGTTAACCGTCTGATTCGTTTGGCGTTATTGGCAGTCACTTGCCGGAGGAGACATGACATCGATATCATCATGGTATCGATGTCATTCCGGCATTGCAATACCGCCTGGAGCGCATCTCCCGGCCCTGGGGAGGAGAATCCGTGTCCAAAGGATCGTCCCGATCGCTGACCCTCTCGCTGGCTGCGGCGTGGGCCTTGGGGGCGCTTGTGGCGGCGACGCCCGCGCCGGCGGCGCAGCCACTCGTGTTCCAGGTCCGCCAGGGCCGCTTTCTCAATGTGTTTCTGCGCGAGGGACCGGTTGCGGCGCACCTCGTGCTGCGCTCGGGCACCGATCCTCGGCTGCTGATCGCGTTCCCGGCAGGCGACAGCGGCGTGGGCCTGTGGTTCGAGCACGGCCCCGAGGTGCGCTGGCGCGCCGGGCGGCCACAACCGGCGCAGGCTCGCGATTCGCAGGGACGAGCGCTCCACGGCATGTCGGTGGATGTGTGGGCGGTGGGCCGCGAGCTCACGATCCGTGAGGCCGTGCTCTCGAGCGTGCGCGTGCTGCGCGATGAGCGCACCAGGCAGCCGCTACCTCCGGGCATCGCCGCGACGCCCGTGGTGAGGGGCAACACGCTCACCTGGTCGCGTAACCGGTTGGATGGGGCGCCCGGGTACCGGCTCGCCGTCGAGGTGCGACACGGTGAGCTGCGCGGCGCGCGCATTCTCTCGGGGCATGATGGCCGGATCGGCCTGCGGATCATCGGCCTCACGGGGGAGCGGCCGCTCACCCCGCTCACCGGGCGGCAGCTGCTGCGCGAGCCGGTCACCAACACGGGGGCGCGCGAGACACTGGAGTTCCTGGCCTATCGGCAGAAGCTCCTGGCCGGCTCCTGGCGCTTCGATACGTACTTCGGACGTGACACGCTGATGAGCGTGCACCTGCTGATGCCGGTGCTCGCCGCGCCGGCCATCGACGATGCGCTCTCCTCGGTGCTCGCAAGACTCTCGCCGCGAGGGGAAGTGGCTCACGAGGAGGACATCGGCGAACAGGCGGTACTCGATCACCTCCAATCGGGCGTGCATTCGGCCGCTCCGGTGTACCACTACCAGATGATCGACGAGGACTACATGCTCGCTCCGGATGCGGCCGCGTGGCTGCTCAGTTCCCGGGGCCGGGCGGGGGCGGGGGCGTATCTGGCCGCTCCCGTCGGGGGACCGCTGCAGCGGCGCATGACCCGGGGCGCGGCGCTCGTGGAGAATCTGCGGTTCGTGCTCCAGAGTGCCGAGCCCTTCGCGCGGGCCCCGAGCGTGGCGCACCTGATCGGCCTGAAGCCCGGAATGTCGGCCGGGGATTGGCGCGACAGCGGCACGGGGCTCGGGGGCGGGCACTATCCTTACGATGTGAATGCGGCGCTGGTGCCGGCTGCATTGAGGGCGGCGGCCCGTCTGCAGGCGAGCGGATTGCTCGCGCCCTACCTGAGCGGCGCGGACCACGAGCTCTTTGCCCGCGCGGGGCGGATGGCGGCGGTGTGGCGCAAGAAGGCGCCGCCGCTGTTTGACGTGAGCGTGCCGCATGCGCAGGCGGCACGGGACATCCAACGCTATGCGGCGGCGCGGGAGATCGATCCGCGGCCGGCGCTCGCGGCGTTGGAACCGGGCGCGGTGCATTTCCACGCGCTCGCCTTGAGTGTCTCGGGCCGGCCGATCGCGGTGATGCAGTCGGACGAGGGCTACCGGCTGCTGTTCGGCCACCCCGACGCGCGCAGCCTCGATCGGATCGCCGCGCTGCTGCGACCCTTCCCGGCGGGACTGCTGACCGGGGCCGGCATGGTGGTCGCCGACCCCGTGTACTGCCCGAGGACCGTGCGCAAGCTCTTCACACGGAACGCCTACCACGGCACCGTGGTGTGGTCGTGGCAGCAGGCGTTGTTCGCCGCGGGCCTCGCCCGACAGCTCAAAAGGCGCGATCTGCCGCCCGCGGTGCGCGTGAACCTGAGGCGGGCACAGCGGCGGCTGTGGGCGGTGATCCGGGCGAGCCGCTCGATGGAGAATGCGGAGCTGTGGAGCTGGCGGTACGCGGCCGGGCGGTATGAGATGCGGCCCTTCGGCTCCTCCAGCGCCGATGCGACCGAGTCGGATGCGGCGCAGCTGTGGAGCACGGTGTACCTGGCGGTGAGACCGCCAAAATACTAACATTGCAGACGTACCGATCCGGGGGCCCATCTTCGCGGGAGTGAGTGCCGGGGAAAACCCCGCCGCGAGAAGCCACTCCTGGGTCGTGGTCCCACCCGGCATCGAGCAGCATGCAATCCTACGACCTCTTTCCGACGCGGATCTGGCAGGCGCACCTCGATGCGCTCTCTTGCCACTTCGCCGAGTGGGAGCGCTGGGTGCATGCGCTGCGTGCCTCAAGTCCCGCGCCCGCCGGCCGCACCAACCGCAGCGGTTGGAACAGCCAGGACATGGCCGTGCTCGAGGAGCCTCTTCTGGCGCCGCTTCGCGAGGTGATTCATCGGGCGTGCGCCGAGGCGCTCGGTGAGATGGGGCAGGACGAGCGGCGCTTCGAGCTGCAGTCCTGGATCAACCTGCACGATCGCGGCGGATTCAATTTCCTGCACGTGCACGAGGGCTCGCTGCTCTCGGGCAGCTTCTATCTGCGCGTACCCGAGGGCTCCGGCGCGCTGGTCTTCCGCGACCCGCGCCCCGGCGTGATCCACGGGTTGGTCAAGGGCGGCGTCCCCAACGGCCACGGCGATATCCACCTGCGGCCGAGCACGGGGCTGCTGGTGCTCTTTCCCTGCTGGCTCGAGCACTACGTGGAGCCCCATGAGAGCGACGCGCCGCGCATCTGCATCGCCTTCAACGCCAATCCAGCGGCGAGCGTGCGCCGCTAACTTTCCGGCACCGCGTCGAATGCCACGGTCAGGCGGCTCTGCGGCCCGTGAAACGGCACCGTCCCGTGCCAGAAATACGACGGAAACAGCACGAGCATGCCGGGGCTCGGACGCACCGAGTGTTCGGTGGCGAGCGCCGGCGAGGTGAGGATGCCGGGCTTGCCGAAGGTGAGGATGCCCTCGTCCGTGCGGGCATCGGCCATGTGCTCCGGCAACTCGATATAGCATGCCGAGGAAATCCAGCCCCGGGGATGCGTGTGCGTCGTGTGATAGCCACGATCGCGCAGCCGTACCGACCAGCTGCCGTTGAACCGCCAGCGGCCGCCGTTGCGCCGCCGCAGCGGATCGGCGCCGCGGCCAATGTGCTCGAGGTAGCGCCGGATCGGCTCGGCGAAGGCGGCAAACAGCGCGCGGATCGCCGGATCGGCGCTGCGCGTGAGGTCCTGGGTGGTCTCGGTGCCGCCGCGCAGCGACTGAAAGAGCAGCGCATGACCGTTGGGGTCGTGCAGCCGTTCGAGACTCGCCGTCAGATCCGCCAGGAAAGTCCGCAGATCCCTCCACGGCGCCGGCGCCTCGAGCGGCAGCGCCATCACCAGGTTGGGATAATCGCAGAGTCGCGCATACCGCTCGTCACCGAGCAGACGCAGGGCGGTCGTGCGCAAGGCGATGAGGTATTGATCGTCCGGATCCCGAGTCAACAGCGCTTCGCAGTCCTCGAGCGCGGCGGGCGCATCGCCGACTCCGAGCCGGGCGGCGGCACGCACCGTGCGCCCCGGGGCATTGTCCGGCATCACGCGCAGCGCGCGCTCGACCAGGGACAAGGCCGTCCCCGGGTCGAAATCGAGGGCGGCGAGCGCGGTGCGAAGCAGCACCGCAGGCGACGGGTGCTCACGCTGCACCCGGGGCGCGAGGCATTCGTAGGCGCCGCGCGCATCGCCGCCGCCTTGGAGGATCGCGGCCTTGGTTGCCCAGAGTGCCTCGTCATTGGCGAACGTCCCGAGTGCGCGGTCGAGCGTTTCGGTCGCCTGCGCCATGTCACCGGTGCGCACCCAGATCAGCTGCGCCAGGCTGTTGTGGGCCTCGATCAGCCGCGGCTCCATCTTCAGGCACTCGCGCAACGCCGCCTCGGCGCCGCTCGTGTCCCCTTCGGCCATGAGGCTGCGGGCATGGGTGTGCGCGAGTGTGGCCGTCCTGAACCCGCGCGCCCACACACGCTGGGCGATGCGGCCCGCCTCGCCATGGCGGCCCGCCGCGTTCAGGGCGATGGCGAGCGCCTGCGCCGCCGCCGGATCATCAGGAGCCGCGGCGAGAAGGTTGCCGTACACGGTGAGCGCCTCGGCGAGGCGACCGAGTGCGATGAGTGATGCCACGTGCTGTGATGTGAGTGCGGCATCGGCAATCCCGCGGGCGAGGAATGGAGCGGCCGTCGCAAGCGCCTGTGCGGGCCGTCCGGTATCGTTGTAATAGCGCGCCAGCGCGAGCGCGGCGCGAGGATCGGGCCGTCCGCCCGAGCAGGCGCGCTGCAGCACGGGCTCGGCCTCGCCGCCCCGTCCGCCCGCGAGCAGCAGCTCCCCTAATGTGGTGAGCGTCGGTGTCCAGTCCGGGTCGATCCGGAGGGCTTGGCGCAGCAGCGCCTCGGCGGCTTGCGGCGCACCGAGCGCGAGCTTCGTGCCGGCGAGCAGCCGCAGCGCCTCGACGAATGACGGGTTGGCCGCGACGATGGCTTCGAGCCTCCGATGCGCGGTAGCGAATTGCCCCGCTTGAAGCAGGGCATCGATGCGCTGCATCTCTTCACGGACGGGAATCGGGATGGCCACGGAGACCTCTGCTGGCGAAACGCCGGCGAGAGCGATTTTCGCACGCCGGTTACCCGTGTGCACCGGCCATTGCGCCCTCTGCTCATCGACCCGCCTGCCGTGGCGGCCATCGTGGCCGCCACGGCGCGGCCGTGAATCCCGCTCGCGCGAGGGGTGGCGCAAGGGGATGCACGGGTTGCCGCCTCAGAAGGAGTACTTGGCGCTGAAGTTGATCTCCCTCCCCTCGTACGGCCGCGCGAGAATGACCCCGTTGATGCCGGCCTCGGCGCCGCCGCGGCGGGCGTTGCCTTCCGTGAGTGCCAGCTGGTTGGTGAGGTTGGTGCCGCGCACGGCGAATTCCCAGCCGTTGCCCACGTCCGCCAGGATGCCTCCGCTCAGCATGTAGTAGGTACCCAGCGGTTGCTGTCCAGTCTGGTCTTCATAGCGCTGGCCGACATGCTCGTAGGTGAGCCAGACGTTCATATCGCCCCAGTTCGTCGGAATCGCGTAGCTCGGGGTCACACGGACCTGGAGCTTCGGCTGGCGCTGCAGCGGCGCACCGTCGTAGTTGGCGCAGAAGGTCTGGCCGAGGCCATTGACGGTCTGTACGCAGGCGCTGGCGTCGCGGTAGTGTCCGTCCATCCAGTCTCCCACCACGCGCACCGTCGCCCCCGCGAAGGGTCTCACGTAGCCGTTGAAGTCGATGCCGTGGGTGGTGGCGCCGTAGGAGGTGATCTGGCCCTGGAAGGGGATGCCCTGGGCGTTGGTGGCCGTGGTCTGCAGGCCGTAGAAATTCCTCAGGTAGCCGCTCACGTCCACGTACAGGTAGTGGTTCTCGAACTTGAAACCACCCTCGTAGTTGTGAATGACCTCCGTCGGGCCGAATAGTCCGCCGTGGCTGCCGCCGGATCCCCGGATGCCGTTGTCGAAGTCGTCATAGTGCGAGCCGTTGTTGACGCGCACGTAAGCGCTCATGTCCTTCGTGAAGTCGTAGTTCGCGCCGAACGTGAACGTCGGACGGGTGCGCACGTAGTGCTCGTAGTCCCATGTTCCGTTGCACTGACTGACCGCGTTGTTGTACAGATCGTATTGGGTGCCGAGCTGGACGTTGCTCAGGTTGCAGGTGCGCTGGTGCGCGTCGATGTTCTCGAGGCGCGCGCCGAAATCTAACAGCCAGGGCCCGGTCCGCCACGAATCCGAGAGGTATCCCGCGATGTTGCGGGCGTCGCCGTGCTCGGCGATGTTGTAACCGCCATTGCTGTTGATGCCCTGCGGACTGGTGAGATAGTAGATCTGTCCGTTCTGCGTGTAGCTCAAGTTGATGGGCGTGGCGTTGGGCGTGTCGGTCATCAGCATCTGGTTGCCCAGCGACCATTTGTCGTTGTCGCTGTAGACCGCCAGATAGATGCCGCCGGTCAGCGTGTCGCCCTTGAAGATCTTGCGGCTGACGTTGAAATCATCGGCGATGTTCTGCAGAGATTTCTGGATGAACCACCATCCCTGATGGATCACGTCCTGGCCGAGCGGCACGGGAAGTCCGGTGGTCGAGTAGTTCGCCTGGATGTTCTGGCCCGGCATGTAGGGTCCGCCCTGGACGGCATCACCGTCGAGACCCTCCCCGGAGCTGACGCCCGTGCAGAAGCCGCTCGGCTCGGGCATGTTGCAACCGTAGAGGTAGTAGCTCAGAGGTGTGGGATTCGTGCCGGAGAAGAATGCGTTGGTGTCGAGTCCGCCGCCGTCCATGATGAAGTCGTTGTGGAGAGTCCAGCCGCCGACATGCTGATCGTAGAGGCTGCCGAAGTAGTAGAGCTGGCCGCCGCGGCCGTTCTGGAGGCTCGCCGGGACGTAGCCGTAGGGGCCGGGTACCGAGACGTTCTCGTTGGCATAGCTGCCGTATGAGGAGGTGAGCGGATTGAAGCCCGGGTAGGCCGAGAAGGTCGGGCTGCTGGGGCTGCCACCCTCGACCACGGGAATCGGCACGATGAACTGGTTCTTGTCATCGAGCACGCGGGCCCAGAACGTCACGGAGCCACCGTCGAGGTCGTGCTTGAGGGTGCCGGTGAACTGCCCGCCCTGTTCGGACGGGAACTGCGGCGATCGCACTCCCTTCGAGACGCGGTAGAAGCCGCCGACGCTGCCGTACCAGCCCTTGGCGATGGGGAAGCCGTAGAAGGTGTCGACACGCCACAATCCCTCGTTGCCGTAGGTCACCTTGGCCTCGCCGTGCGGGTCGGCCGAGCCGGTGCGCAGGATGTAGTTGGCGGTGGCACCCATCTGGCCGGGACCGAACACTGCCGACGGACCGCCCTGCACGATCTCGACGCGTTGGATGGTGTCATCGAGACGGAACAGCGAGCTCGAGTCCATGAACGACAGCGAGGACATGCCGTACAGCGGCATACCCTCGATCATGTTGGTGAAGAACGGTGCATCGCCGCCGCCTGGGAAGCCGGCGATCTCGATGTTGGCGCCGGTCTGACCGCCGGAGGACTCCGGCCAGATGCCGGGCGAGAGCTTGAGGATATCCGCCGAGCTCAACGGGTTCGACTGCATGATCAGCTGCCGATTGGCCGCCACGATGTTGTAGCTGGCGTTCAGCTTGGTCACCCGCACCGCAGTGGCGGTCACCACGACCTCCTGAAGGGTCTGGGAGCTCTGGGCGGAGATGTTCGAAGGCGGCGTCGTCTGGGCGCGCGCCCGTGGGGCGATGAGGCCGGCGCTCGCGCCGAGGATGCCCGCGACCACCGCGGCCACGCTGCTCTGTGCGATGCCTTTGCGTCCGCCGAATTCCGTGCACACGGAAGCCGGGACGGGTGCGATGGCCTGTGCGCGGGAGTGGCGGCGCCCGCGGGGCGTCTCGTGGTATTTCATTCTCATGCAAGATCCTCCCAACTGGAAATTGATCAAAGTCAGACCTGAATCGCCGCTCGGACCCGCGCGCTCGGGCGCGGGCGGCGACGGAATCTCGGCGAGCGGATTGAGAGGGTGGCCGGTTTTTGTGCCCCGCGAGGCGGGGCAGCCACGGAATCGAGCCTGGCTGTCATGAGCATGGCGGTTCCCCCCGAAATACCGCTAAAGACATCGATGTCAGTCTATTGATGAGGAATTGACATCGATGTCAAATGATATCGATGTCATTCAGGCATTGCAAGCCTGCGCAGAATTCACGCGACAACGAGTGAAGCAGTAAAGCGGCTTCCCGCGCAATCTGTTGCCGATTCGCAACGGTATGCGCGGGAAGCGGGCCGGGTCAGCCCCTCAGAATGGGAGCCGAGGTGGGCCGTGCCGGTCGCCCCGACTCAGGCGATGAGCGCCTGCGAATCCTGGCCCGGGTCGCGCTGCGCGCGGCGGCGCTCCTGCTCGGTGAGATAGCGCTTGCGGATGCGGATCGAGGCGGGAGTGACCTCGACGAGCTCGTCGTCCGAGATGAATTCCACCGCGTACTCCAGGGTGAGATCGATCGGCGGAGTGAGCAGAATCGCATCGTCCTTGCCGGCGGCGCGGATATTGGTCAGCTTCTTGGTCTTGATCGGGTTGACCACCAGATCGTTGTCGCGGCTGTGGATGCCGATGATCATGCCCTCGTAGAGCTTCTCGCCCGGACTGACGAAGAGCCTGCCCCGCTCCTGGAGGTTGAACAGGGCGTACGCGACCGCCTCACCCTGCTCGTTGCTCACCAGCACGCCGTTGCGGCGGTCCGGGATATCGCCCTTGACCGGTGCGAAGCCATCGAAGATGTGGCTCATGAGGCCGGTGCCGCGCGTGAGGGTCATGAAATCCCCCTGGAAGCCGATCAGGCCGCGGGCGGGCACGCGGTACTCGAGGCGCGCCCGGCCGTTGCCATCCACGACCATGTCGGTGATCTCGGCGCGGCGGCGGCCGAGCGCTTCCATCACCGCGCCCTGGTGCGCTTCTTCGACGTCTACGGTGAGGGCCTCGTAAGGCTCATGCACCTCGCCGTTGACCATCCTGGTCAATACCTGCGGCCGCGACACCGCGAGCTCGTGGCCCTCGCGGCGCATGTTCTCGATGAGGATGGTAAGGTGCAGCTCGCCGCGGCCACAGACCCGGAACACATCCGGAGAGTCCGTGTCCTCGACCCGCAGCGCCACATTGCTTTGCAGCTCGCGCTGCAGCCGCTCGCGCAGCTGGCGGCTGGTGACGAACTTGCCTTCCCGGCCGGCGAGCGGCGAGGTATTCACCTGGAACTGCATGGCGAGCGTCGGCTCATCGACCTGGATGGGCGGCAGGCCTTCGGCGAATTCGCTGTCGCAGACGGTCACCCCGATGTTCACCTCGTCGATGCCCGTGATGGCGACGATGTCGCCGGCGCGGGCCTCCTCGACGGTGTGACGCTGCAGGCCGGTGAAGGTGAGCACCTGGGCGATCTTGGCGGTGCCGCGATCTTCCTCGCCATAGCGCAGCGCGACGCTCTGGCCGGGGCGGACCGAGCCGCGGCGGATGCGCCCGATGCCGATACGGCCCACGTAACTGTTGTAGTCGAGCGTCGAGATCTGCAGCTGCAGCGGCCGCCCGTCCTCGGCGGCCGGCGGCGGCACGTGCTCGAGGATCGCCTCGAAGAGCGCCCCCATGTCCGATCCGGGCTGCTCGTGATCCTTGCCGGCCCAACCCTGCAGGGCGGAAGCGTAGATCACCGGAAAATCGAGCTGCTCGTCGCTCGCGCCGAGCTTGTCGAACAGCTCGAAGGTCTGGTCGATGACCCAGTGCGGGCGGGCGCCCGGACGGTCGACCTTGTTGACGACCACGATGGCCTTCAGGCCGAGCGAGAGCGCCTTGCGCGTGACGAAGCGGGTCTGCGGCATCGGGCCCTCGACCGCATCCACCACCAGCAGCACTCCGTCCACCATGGACAGCACGCGCTCGACCTCACCGCCGAAGTCCGCGTGTCCCGGGGTGTCGACGACGTTGATGCGGGTGCCTCGGTACTGGATCGCGCAGTTCTTCGCGAGGATGGTGATGCCACGCTCGCGCTCCAAGTCGTTCGAGTCCATGATGCGCTCGGTGAGCTTCTCATGGGCGGCGAAAGTGCCGGATTGCCTGAGCAGGCAGTCGACCAGCGTGGTCTTGCCGTGATCGACGTGCGCGATGATCGCGATGTTGCGGATGGGCTGATTCATACGGTGCCGTGGGGAGGCTGGCCATGAGAGGCCGGCAAAGACTTCCAAGCCTAGCAGATTTGAGTCGACTTCGCCTTGTGGCTTGCCGGGGCGTTCCCTGGACCCCCCGGGCACCCTATGATCCGTCCAGGTCCAAGCTAGAGCGACGCCATTAGGCCGCCGGGGAGAGGGGATGGGTCCTTCAATGTCCGCCACGCATCGCTGCGATGCGCTCATCATCGGTGCAGGCCACAATGGCCTCACCTGCGCTGCGTACCTTGCGGCAGCGGGGCTCAAGGTCATCATGCTCGAGAGGCGCGCCGTCGTGGGCGGCACCGCGGTGACCGAGGAATTCCATCCCGGATTTCGCAACTCCGTAGCCTCCTACACCGTCTCGCTCCTCAATCCCAAGGTCATACGCGACCTCGAGCTCGACCGGCACGGGCTCAAAGTCGTGGAGCGGCGCCTGTCGAACTTCCTGCCGACCGAGGATGGGCGATTCCTGAAGGTGGGCGGCGGCGGAACGCACGAGGAGGTCGCGAAGTTCTCCCCGCGTGACGCCGGGCGACTCGATGCCTACGGGGATCGACTGGATGCCATTGCCGATGTGCTGCGCGAGCTCGTGCTGCTGACGCCGCCGAATGTGGTGGAGGGCAGCTGGCGCGAGGCGCTGCCCGAGCTCATCCGGGCGGCGCACGTCGGCGGCCGGCTGCGCCGTCTCGACATGAGCCAGCGCCGGGACCTGTTGACGCTGTTTTCGGGCTCCGCGGGCGAGTATCTCGACGGTTGGTTCGAGAGCGACCCCATCAAGGCCGTGTATGGCTTCGATGGCATCGTCGGCAACTATGCGAGTCCCTACGCCGCCGGCAGCGCGTACGTGCTGCTGCATCACGTGTTCGGCGAGGTCAACGGCAAGAAGGGCGCCTGGGGACATGCGATAGGCGGAATGGGCGCCATCACCCAGGCCATGGCGCGCTGCTGCGCCGAGCGCGGCGTCGAAATCCGTCTGTCGAGCCCGGTGCGCGAGGTCATCGTGGAGTCCGGCAGGGCGGTCGGGGCGGTCACCGAGAGCGGAGAGACGGTGCGGGCTTCGGCGGTGATCGCCAACGTCAATCCGAAGCTGTTGTACCAGAAGCTGATGGATCCGGCGGCGCTGCCGCAGGATTTTCGCGAACGCATCGCGCACTGGCGCTGCGGATCGGGCACGTTCCGCATGAACGTGGCGCTCGCGGAGCTGCCGGATTTCAGCTGTCTGCCGGGGCGTGCGCTCTCCGACCATCACACCGCGGGCATCATCCTCGCGCCCACGCTCGCCTACATGGAGCGTGCCTACTTCGACGCTCGCACTCACGGCTGGTCACGCCAGCCCGTCGTCGAACTGGTCATCCCCTCCACGCTGGACGATTCTCTCGCCCCCGCGGGTCAGCACGTGGCGAGCCTGTTCTGCCAGCACGTCGCGCCAGAGCTGCCGGGCCGCTCCTGGGACGATCATCGCGAGGCCGTCGCCGACCTCATGATCGACACGGTCGATGCATATGCGCCCAATTTCAAGCGTGCGGTGCTCGGCCGGCAGATCATGAGTCCGCTCGACCTGGAGCGCACCTTCGGGCTCATCGGCGGAGACATCTTCCACGGCGCATTGAGCCTCGATCAGATGTTCTCCTCCCGCCCGATGTTGGGGCATGGCAATTATCGCGGACCGCTCCGCGGCCTGTACATGTGCGGCGCCGGCACGCACCCGGGCGGGGGCGTGACGGGCGCGCCGGGACACAATGCGGCGCGGGAGATCATCGGAGATTTCAGGCGGCGTCGGTTGAGGAAGTAAGGCTCCGGAGCGCCTGCCGCCGGGCTTCAAGGGCGGGCTGGCGCCCCTTGGAAACCGATGCCGCCGCCCCAAGCATGAGGAGTCCATGTCCGTTGCCGCCCGCGCCCGCCGAGATGCGCTTTCCCCGCCGGAGTCCGAGCCGCTCACCCTGCGCGGCTTCTTCGGCGTGTTTCGCTACAGTCGCCGCGCCATCGAGCTGGTGTGGAGCACCAACCGGCCGCTCACCGTCTGGTTCGCGGCGCTGACGCTCATCGCCGGTGTGTTGCCGGCCTCCGTGGCCTACATTGGCTCGCTGATCGTCGACGGGGTGGTGGCCGCCATCCGCGCCGGCGGAGCAGGCTCCTCGCACGTGATCACGCTCGTCGTGCTCGAGGGGGTGCTGGTCGCTGCGATCGCGGCCGCCCAGAGGGGATTGACGCTGTCCCGATCGCTGCTGCGCGTGCAGCTCGGGCAACGGGTCAATGAGATGATTCTCGAAAAGGCGTTGACGCTCTCGCTCGGTCAGTTCGAGGACTCGGAGTTCTACGACAAACTCACCCGCGCGCGTCGGGAAGCCTCGAGTCGGCCCCTGAGCCTGGTGACGCGGACCTTCGGACTGGCGCAGAACGTCATCTCGCTGGTGAGCTACGGGGCGCTGCTCGCCCGATTCTCGCCGTGGGCCGTCGCCGTGCTGCTGCTCGCGGGTCTTCCGGCGTTCCTCGCCGAAGCGAAGTTCTCCGGTGACGCGTTCCGGCTGTTCCGCTGGCGCTCGCCCGAGACCCGCATGCAGAGCTACCTCGAGACCGTGCTTGCGCGGGAAGACTATGCCAAGGAAATCAAGCTGTATGGCCTCGGGTCACGGCTGCTCGATCGCTACCGCGACATCTTCCGCCGACTGTATCGGGCCGACCGCGCGCTGACCGTGCGCCGCGGGATATGGGGCTTCGTGCTCGGGCTTCTTGCCACCCTGACGCTGTACGCGGCGTATGCCTGGATCGCCCTCAGCACCATCCGGCGCGCCATCACATTGGGCCAGATGACCATGTATCTGGCGCTGTTCCGCCAGGGCCAGGCGGCCGTATCGGCCATCCTGTCGACGGTCGGCGGCATGTATGAGGACAATCTCTATCTGTCGACGCTGTACGAATACCTGGAAACGGACGTGGCGCCGTCTGCCGGCAGGGTGGCGCGCGGCCCCCACCCCGAGGACGGCATCCGGTTCGAGGATGTCAGCTTCGCATACCCGGGAGCGGAGACTCCGGCGCTCGAGCATGTGTGGCTGCACCTGAAGCCGGGAACGAGCCTGGCGCTGGTCGGGGAGAACGGCTCGGGAAAAACGACGTTGATCAAGCTGCTGACCCGGCTGTACGCTCCGACCAGCGGCCGCATCCTGCTCGATGGCGAGGACCTCGCCGACTGGGACGAGCGGGCGCTTCGCGAGCGCATCGGGGTGATCTTCCAGGACTTCGCCCGCTACCAGATGCCGGTGGGGGAGAACATCGGCGCCGGCGATGACCGCTACTTCGAGGACGAGGCGCGTTGGCGCGAGGCCGCGGCCAAGGGCCGCGCCGATGATTTCATCAAGACGCTGCCCGCGGGCTACCACACTCAGCTCGGCAAGTGGTTCCAGGACGGACGCGAGCTCTCCGGCGGACAGTGGCAGAAAGTGGCGCTGTCCCGGGCTTTCATGCGCACGCGGGCCGACGTACTGGTGTTGGATGAGCCCACCGCGGCAATGGATGCGCAGGCGGAAGCCGAAGTGTTCGAGCACTTCAGCCAGCTTGCGCGCGAGCGCATCACGATCCTCATCTCGCACCGATTCTCCACGGTGCGCATGGCCGACCAGATCGTGGTGCTCGATCGCGGGCGCATCCTCGAGCGGGGCGGCCACGAGGAGCTCATGCGCCTGGATGGGGTCTACGCGAGGCTGTTCACGCTGCAGGCCCGGGGCTACCGCTAGGGGCGGCCTCGGCGCGCTCCGCCACGCCTTCGCCGCGCACTGCCGCCCTCCGGCATGCGGCTCGGGCCATTGGCGCGGCGCGCGCATTCCGATATTATCATAGTCATTATAAAATACGCCGGTCCGGCGCCTGTCGGGGGAAGATCCGATGGACTTCGCGCTCACTGAAGAACAGCAGCTCATCGTCAGGACAACCGGCGAGTTCGTGCGCCGGGAGCTCTACCCGCACGAGGCGGAGGTGGAGGAGTCGGGGTGTCTGCGCGAGGAGCTCCGCCGCGAGCTCAAGGCCAAGGCCATCGGCGCCGGCCTCCATGCAGCCAACATGCCGGCGGAGGTCGGCGGCGGCGGCCTCGATCCGGTGAGCTGGGTGTTGTACGAGAAGGAGCTCGGGCGCACGAGCTACGCGCTCCACTATTCATGCGTCGCCCGCCCTTCGAACATTCTGCTCGCCTGCGAGGGAGAGCAGCGCGAGCGGTACCTGCTGCCGACGGTGCGCGGCGAGCGCACCGAGTGCCTCGCCATGACCGAGCCGGACGCGGGCTCGGACCTGCGCGGCATGAAGACGACCGCGGTGTCAAAGGGCGGAGACCTCGTGCTGAACGGCACGAAGCACTTCATCAGCCACGCGGACCACTCCGATTTCGTGATCCTGTTCGCCGCCTCCGGAGAAGAGAGCTCCGCTCGTGGCCCGCGCCGTCTCATCACGGCGCTGCTCATCGACATGGGCACGCCGGGATTCGAAGTCCTGCCGGGCTACCGCAACGTGTCCCACCGCGGTTACACCAACAGCATCCTGAAGTTCACCGACTGCCGGGTGCCCAAATCGGCGGTGCTCGGGGAGCTGCACAAGGGCTTCGAAGTCGCCAACACCTGGCTCGGCGCGACCCGGCTGCAGGTGGCGGCCAACTGCCTGGGACGGGCGGAGCGGGCGCTCGATCTCGCCAGGCAATGGGCGGTGGACCGCGTGCAGTTCGGCCAGCCCATCGGCAGATTCCAGGGCGTGGCGTTCAAGCTCGCCGACATGGCGGTCGAGCTGCGCGCCGCGGAGCTGCTCACCCTGGAGGCCGCCTGGAAGCTCGCTCAGGGCAGCGCGACGGATCTCGACATGTCGATCGCCAAGCTCAAGGCGACCGAGATGCTCGCCATGGTGGCCGATGAGGCGCTGCAGATCCATGGCGGCATGGGTCTGATGACGGAGCTGCCTCTGGAGCGTATCTGGCGCGACGCGCGCATCGAGCGCATCTGGGACGGCACGAGCGAGGTGCAGCGTCACATCATCTCGCGCGCATTATTGCGGCCGCTCGGCGGCTAGCGGGCGGGCCGCGCGGTCAGCGGCCTTTCCAGACGGGCTTGCGCTTCTCGGCGAACGCGCTCGCCCCTTCTTTGAGATCTTCCGAGCGGATGACGCGCTGAACGGCCTCCAGGCTGTCGTGCAGCTCGAACGCCTGGTGCTCCGCGACCCTCTCGGTGTGGCGCAGGAGCTGCTTGATGGCCGGGAACAGCAGCGGCGGCCCGTCGGCGAGCTGGCGCGCGATCTCGCGCGCCTTGGCGAGAGCCCCGCCGCGCGGCACGACGTGGTTCGCGAGGCCCCAATGCTTTGCCTCCGCGGCGTCCATCCATCGGCCGGTCATCAGGAACTCGACGGCGACGTGGTAGGGAATGCGGCGCGGCAGCTTGATCGTGCCGGCGTCCGCCAGCACGCCCACATTGATCTCCGGCAGCGCAAAGCGGGCATGCTCTTCCATCACGATGATGTCGCACCCGAGCACGATCTCGAACCCTCCGCCGCAGGCGATGCCATTGACCGCCGCGATGACCGGCTTGTCGAGATTGCGCGGGTGGTTGAGTCCGCCGAACCCGCCGCTCCCCCAGTCCTCGTCGGAGCGCTCGCCGGCGGCCGCCGCCTTCAAGTCCCAGCCGGGGCTGAAGAAGCGCTCGCCGGCGCCGGTGACGATCGCGATGCGCAGCTTCGGATCGTCGCGAAACGCGCCAAACACTTCGTTCAGGCGCCGGCTGGCGCCGAGGTCGATCGCGTTCGCCTTGGGCCGATCGATCCACACTTCGATGACCGCTCCGTCCGTGACAGTGCGGATGCCGTCTCTTTCGCTGGTGTCGGACATGTTCAGTTATCCTCGATAAGGCGGATCAATGCGTCCACCGCCACGGCGCCGCGGCCCGAGGGGCGAACGATGACAGGGTTGACGTCGAGCTCGAGCAACCGGTCGAGGTTGTCCTGCGCATAGCGGGCGCACGCCAGGGTGGCTTGGGCCAGCGCCGGAATGTCCCCCGGCGGGCGTCCGCGGTAGCCGCCGAGGAGCCTCCCCACGCGCAGCCCGGCGACTGCGCGCTCGATATCGGCGGATGTGAAGGGCGGCAGCAGGATGGCCGTGTCCTTGAGCAGCTCCGTGAGGACGCCGCCTGCGCCGAGCACGAGCAGTTGACCAAACTGGGCGTCCGCTTTGATGCCGACCAGGATCTCGGCGACGCCATCGGTAATCATGTGCTCCACGAGCAAGCGGTCGGACAGTCGCGACAACCACTTGGCCGCCGCGGCGGCCTCGGCCGGGGTCCGCACGTTGAGCGCCACGCCACCTACGTCCGATTTGTGCTCGAGCGCTGCTCCAGTGGCCTTGATCACGACTGGAAATCCGATCGCCGCCGCCGCATCGGCCGCCTCTTCGGGCGCCACCAGGCGCGACGCCGGGATCGGCACCCCGAGAGCCGCGAGCGCCGCCTTGCCTTCGCATTCGGGCAGCGTGCGCGCCGCCGGCTCGCCGGAGGATGGATCCGGCGGCGCTCTGCGCCGCGGCTTGAGCAGCTCCACGCGGCTGCCGCGCTGCCATGCTTCGCCGATACCCGCGGCCCCAGCGAGGGCTTCGAGCGCCTCGCGCTGGCCCTGCAGTGGGGCGATTCCGCACGCGAGGCACCGGGTGCGAGCTTCCTGCGGCAGCGACTCGGGGAGCGAGCTGATGAGCGCTGCTCGGCCGGCGCCCTCGCCACCGGAGGCCTGAAACTCCTCGATGACCGCGAGATAACTCTGTGGATCGGCTTCCTCGGCGGGCGGACAGTCGACCACCAGTCCGACGGCGTCGTAGCCGGAGCGGCGCACCTCCGTGAACAGGGCATGGAGCCGCGGCCGGTCGAACCAGATGTGCGTGTGAAAATCGAACGGGTTGGAGAGTGTGACCCGCTCCCCGAGCAGCTCGCGCAGCCGCGCCGTGGGTCCCGCTGGCATGGGCGCAAAGGCGAGATCGAGCCCCCGGGCGGTATCGGCGGCCATCGCCATGTCCCCGCCCGAGGCGCCCATCAACAACACGTTGCGCCCGGGCAGCGGTCCGCGGACGTGCAACAGCTTGAGCGTCTCGCAGAGCGTTGCCAGCGTATCGCAGCGTGCGAGCCCGCTCTGCCTGCAGAACGCGTCGAAGGCGGCGTCGGCCCCCGCGAGCGAGCCGGTGTGGCTGTGCGCCGTACGCGCCGCTGCGACCGTGCGTCCAGCCTTCACCAAGGCAATGGGCTTGCCAGCGGCTCTGGCGCTATCCGCCGCGCGCGCGAAGCGCTCGGCGTCCTTCACTCCCTCGACGTACAGACCGAACGCGGTGACGCGGTCATCCCCGGCAAGCCGCTCGATGAGATCCTCGACGGCAAGGCGTTCCTGGTTGCCGACCGTGAGCACGTAGCCGAGGGGAAGCGAGCGGCGGTTGAACAGCAGGTTGAGCGCAATCGTGCCGCTCTGGCAGATGAGCGCCACGCCGCGCTCGGGTGGGGCGCCGACCAGCTGGTCCGGCCAGAGCGCGGCGCGATCGAAGAAGTTGATGAAGCCGTAACAGTTGGGGCCGAGATACGGCAAATCTCCCGCCGCGGCGGCGAGCTCCCCGGCGAGACGTGTCCCCTCGGGTGTGCCCGTCTCGGCAAAGCCCGACGCGAAACACACGAATCCGCCGCCTTCGCGCCGCGCCAGCGCAGCGGCGATTGCGGGCGCTTCACCTGCCGGCGCCGCGATGAACGTCGCGTCGGGCGCCTCGGGCAGTTCTTCGATCGAGCGGTAATAACGCTGCCCGGCGCTCGCTGGCCGGCTCGGATGCACGCGCCACACCGGGCCGCGAAAACCCACTGCGCGGCATGCCGCCGCCGCGGCATCCGCCCAGACGCCGCCGCAGAGCGCGATGCTGCGCGGCGCCAGCAGGCGCTCCATCGCGTCCTCGCTCATTCCGGGAACCCCCCTCTTTAAATATTATGGGAAGAATAATACGAAATGGCCGAGGCGCGCACCACGGAGGCCGGGCCAGGCCCGCCCGGCATGACGGGCGGCGCTGGTCATGCCCGGACCTTCGACGGCGCATCCGTCAGCGCCGCTGGCGCCTCGAGCGCCGCCCCTCGCGCGGGCGAGGCGCGACGCTCGGCTGCTCCGCCCTCGGCAGTGTCTCGGGCAGGGGCTCATCGCGTGCCATCCCGCCCTTGATGATCCGCATCATCTCCTCATCGATCCTTGGATCGAGGGGCGGCGAGACGTACGCGCCGAGCAGGCGCTCCACTTCCTCGCGTACCCGCTGATCGAGGGTCATGCCGCCTCCCTGAAGCCATGTTTCCCGGTTGATCCGGTCGAACACCATGCCCGGCAGATAGAGCTCACTCGGCCAGTGCTTCAGGGTGTGTCCGGCGGTGAGCAGGTGCTTCTCGCGCAGCAACTGCCGCACCAGATCGCGGGTCGGAAGGTCCTCCTGCACGTCGAAGTCCCGGCAGAAATGCAGCGCCTGCCCGCACAGCTCGTCATCGAAAACCAGCTTGCCGAGGCTGAAGGTGAGGACGTAATCGAGCATGCCGGGGCCGGAGACGGAATTGATTCCGCTCACGGCCGCGAGCAGCGCCCCGGCGAAGGTCTCGGCCCCCGCCTGAGCGTCGAGGAACTTGCCTTCGCTGAGGGCCATGTAGCCTTGCGTCGGCAGATCGAGATGCTTGGCCACTTCGACGTACGCCACGTTCAGGTGCAGCGTCTCGATGGCCGCCATCGGTGACATGGCCGTCTTCATGTGGAAGGTGGCCGGGGCGCCGCCGAAGAGCACCGGGGTGCCGGGCTTGACGATCTGCGCCATGGTCAATCCGGCCAACACGTCGGCGACGTGCATCACGGTTGCGCCCACCAGCGTGACCGGCGCGATGAGGCCCATCAGCGTCACCGGCACGATCTCGATCGGTATGCCGAATTCCGCGCAGTCGAGCAGGTTCTGGCAGGAGTCCTCGCTGTACCGGTAGAAGCCCGTTGCGGTGACCGTGAAGATCGACATCGGACGGGATACCAGGTCGGCCTGGTCGCGACGGAACAGCTGCATCATCTGTGCCATGCGCACGACACCGTGCTCGGAGAACGCTCCCGAGACGATGGGCTTGAGTGTATTGGTGAGCAGCAGATAGAGGCGCCAGGCGTCCGAGATCATCGGATCGATGTCGTTCGTGGAGAAGGCAGTGGCCAGGTAACCGAGATTCTTCAGGCCATCGGCGACGCGCACGTACTCGATGAAATCGCGTGTGTTTGAGGGACGGGTCTCTGCGGTGCGATGGTCGAGCACGTGCAGACCGCTCGAGCCGGGGACGAAGTGCACCTTGTCGCCGCCGAGCTCGGTATAGGGCGAGCCATCGCGGTCGTAGAGCGCAAAGCGCTTCGGGGCCGTCTCGATGGCGCGGTCCACGACTTCCGGCGGAAAGAGAATGCGCTCCGCGTCATCGGCGGTGCGCGCCAGTTTCAATCCGTGCTCGAGCAGCCGCTCCCGCAGCCGAGCCCCGCGGACCTCGATGCCGATTTCGGCCAGGATCCGCTTGGCCTCATCGAGGATGGGGCCGATGAGGTGATTCGGAACGACGCGAAGCTGCGGTCTCATCGAAGCGGCACTCCATCCTTCGGGGCGGGGCTCGTATTGAACAAGCGTACAATAGCGCCCAAACGGCCGTCAACCAGGGGTCGCCCCGTTGCCGCGAGCGTGCGTCAGCGCCCCTCGCGAGGCCCCGGCCGATGCGTGAGAAGGCTCGGGAAGGCGCCCGAGCACAGCGCGTGGGTCCAGTCCTCGCAAAGCGCCACGGCGTCCGCGGGTTTGAAGGCGCGGGGATTCAGGCTTGCCTCGATCCACAGCCCATCGAGGAGAGCCGCGAGAGCGATGCCGGCCGGCTTCAGCCTGAAGGCGGGGACCCCCTCGGTCCCACGCAGTTGACCGAGAAGGGACTCGAGCGCGGCCCGATACGCGACATACGTCCGGTCCTGCACGGCCCGCACGGCGGCGTCGTGCGCGCTCATGCTCCAGAAGACGAGCCATGTGCCGAAGAGGTCCGGCTCGAGCAGCGCCGGTGCGAACGACGCCTCGAAGAAGCGCCGCAACCGCTCGCGCGGTCCGGCTCCAGGCTGTCGCGCCTGCTGTTGGATGGATCGCAGGAGCGACATCGCCAGGGATTCGTAGGAAGCGGCCACCAGGGCGGAGATGCTGGGAAAATGATGGGTGATCAGGCCCGCCGATACGCCCGCTTCGGCGGCTATGCGTCTCGCGGACGCGCCGTCGTGTCCGCGTTTGCGCAAACACGACAGCGTCGCTTCGATCAGGGCTTCGCGGCGCACCGTCGGCGGAGCGCGGCGGAATTTCGGCGTGTGCTGCTCTTTGGCCATCTCGGGTCCGGTCTGTGGAGGGGCACTCCGCGGCGCGCCATGCCCGCCTGCGGATCATACCGTGCCACGGACAGTGCAGACAGGTCGCCCCGATCCATGAGGTGCTTCAGCCCAGGGTGGATTGCAGGCCCGCGGGACCCGATTGCGCCACCGCCGAGTCGGGATCGCCGATATCGATCGGCGGCTCGAGGCCGATGTCCGCCGCCGCCGCCGCGCGGGCGTCGGCCTCGAGGTCGATGGTGCGGCAGACGAGCAGATAGACGGCCGCGGATACCGGCAAGCCCACCAACATGGACAGATCGGCACCGCCGAGCCAGCGGGCAACGGGCCCGGTGTAGAGCCCGGTACTGAAGAAGGGGATCATGGCGGCGAAGCCGGCTGCGTAGGCGATCAGACCGTGCCAGTTCCAGCGGCCGTACATGCCGTGGGGATTGAAGATCTCGCGCACCGAGTAGTGCCCCTTGCGCACCAGGTAGAAATCCACCAGGTTGATCGCCGTCCAGGGCGTGAACAGGTACAGCAGCACGGACAGCAGGTCCGAGAAATGGCGCAGAAAATCGCTCGAGGAGTCGAGCGCGATCGCGGTGGAGACGATGGCCGCGGCGAGGAGGCTCCCGGCGCGCTTGCCGGCGCTGCTCTTGAGCGGCTTGAAGGTGTCCCAGACGCTGAGCAGCGTGAGTGAGGCGCCGTAGAAGTTGAGCGCCGCGATGGTCAGCAGACCGAGCAGCGCCCCGATGAGCACCAGCGTGCCGAGGCCCGGGAAGATGCCGTTCGCGGCCCGATCGAGGGCCGCGGGGACATCGAGCTGCGGGAACACCGCGGCGGCGATGCTGCCGATCAGCATCATCCAGGCGCCGCCGACGAAGGCGCCAAGGTAGGTCCACCAGAACGAAGCGCGGATACTGACCTCACGGGGCAGGTAGCGCGAATAGTCGGAGACGTAGATCGACCAGGTGAGTTGATAGGAGGCGGCCGCCAGCAGCTCCGTGAGGAACGGCGTCAGGCGAAAGCTCTCCCAGTTCCATTGCCCCGCGGGGACCCTCAGCAGGAACAGGGCGCTCACCGTGAATGCGGTGAGGATCGCGATCATGAGAAAGGCCACGGTGCGTTGTGCGAGGTGTATGGTGTCGTAGCCGAGGGTGGCGATCACGGCGGCGAGCGCCGCGAAGCCGATCAGGCTCGCGGGCGAGTCCTCTGACACGAAGCCGGTGAGCTGATGCAGCGCCTGGACGGCGAGCACCTGGTTGAAAGAGTTGTAGCCGACGTAGGTCACGAGGGCGAACGCCCAGACGAGCAGCGCGCCGACGTAGCCGAACTGCGGCCGCGACTGGATCATCTGCGGCAGTCCGAGCTGCGGCCCCTGGGCGGAGTGGAACGCCATGAAGAAGGTGCCGAGGGCGCAGCCGAGCACGACGGCCACCGCGGTCCACAGGAGGTTGCCTCCGAGGGCGATGCCGAGCACGCCGACCGCGAGGGTCGCCAGGTGCGCATCGCCCGAGAACCACACGGGCCAGAGATGCCAGACCTTGCCGTGCCGCTCGGCGAGCGGCACGTACTCGATCGAGCGTCTCTCGAGGAAGGTGCTGCGAACCATGTCGTTTACTCCGGCGCCCCCGGCATGCGCCCAGCCTGTTTATATTATGATAAAGATATTATAAAATTACGCCGCCGGCCGCAAGGCGCCGGCGGGAGGGTGAAGCAGGTGGTCGAAAACATGAGACGTGTCAGAACGCTGGGCTTGTTGGGCACCGGAGTGATCGGCGGCGGCTGGGCGGCGCGCGCGCTGCACTTCGGGATAGACGTGATCGCCGCGGACGTCAAGCCGGAAATGGAAGCATGGATCCGCGGTGCGGTCACCAACGCCGAAAGCGCCCTGGCGCGCCTGACGAGCGCCCCCTTGCCGGCCAAGGGCAGGCTGTCGTTCACGACCGACCTCGGGGCAATGGCCCGCCAGGTGGATTTCATCCAGGAGAACATACCCGAGCAGCTGGAACTCAAGCAGCGTGTGCTGGCGGAGGCCAGCCGGCACGCGCCCGCAGATGTCGTGATCGCTTCGAGCACTTCGGGGCTCATGGCCACGGACCTGCAGCGCGACATGCGGTTTCCGGAGCGGCTGCTGGTGGCCCATCCGTTCAATCCGGTGTATCTGCTGCCGCTGGTGGAGCTGGTGGGCGGCCATGCCACCTCGCAGCGCGCGATCGATGCCGCTGCCGCGTTTTACACGTACATCGGCATGCATCCGCTGCGCGTGCGCAGCGAGGTGCCCGGCCATCTGACCGATCGGCTGCAGGAGGCGCTCTGGCGTGAAATCCTGCATCTCGTCAACGACGGCGTCGCCACGACGGGAGAGCTCGATGAGTCCATCGTGTACGGCCCGGGGCTGCGCTGGGCCGCGATGGGTACGAACCTGATCTATCATCTGGCCGGTGGCGAGACGGGCATGCGCCACATGTTGCGGCAGTTCGGGCCCTGCCTCAAATGGCCGTGGACCAAGCTCGAGGCGCCGGAGCTCACCGAGGCGCTCATCGACCGCATGGTCGAGGGAACCCAGGCCCAGGCGGCCGGCCGCTCGATCCGCGAGCTCGAGCGGCTGCGGGATGATTACCTGGTGGCCATCCAGCAGGTGCTCAGGCAGTTCGATATCGGCGCGGGCTCGACGCTGCGCGCGCTCGAGGAGCGCCTGTATGCCGAGAGCGCCGCGGCGCTCGAAGCCGCCGGCGGGGGCGGTGGGCGAGCCGCGCAACCCCTCGAGACGCTCGAGACCGAGGTCCGCCCCGAGTGGATCGATCACAACGGGCGCATGGCCGAATCGCGCTGCCTGCAGGTTTTCGGTGACGCTGCGGAAGCATTGTTCCGCCATGCCGGGGTGAGCGCCCACCGCGGCGCAGGGCGGGCGTTCTTCTTCCCGGTCGAGAGCCACGTGATCCATCATGCGCCGGCGGGCGCGCTCGAGGCGATTTGCGTGACCACCCAGGTGCTCGGGGTCGATGGCAATGGGGCACATCTGCTCCATATCCTCAAGCGCCGCAACGACGGCCGCCTGATTGCCACCGGCGAGCAGCGCTACGAGTATGCCAGCGCCTCCGAAGGGGCGGCTGCGCCCATGGAGGCGGCGCTTCGCACCAAGCTCGAGGGGCTGCGCGCCGCTCACGCCGGACTGCCGGCTCCCGCTCAGGCCGGCCGTCATGTAGTCTTCCCGGGCAAATGATGCCTGGGAGGGCGCAAGAGCCATGCCGAAGATCGTCGATCATGCCGAGCGGCGCGACCAGATCGCCCTCGTCGCCTGCCGCGTCGTGGCCAAGCACGGCTTCGAACAGACCACCATCGTGCGCATCGCGCGCGAGGCGGGATACACCACCGGCATGGTGGCCCATTACTTCGACACCAAGCAGGACATCATCGTCGCGGCGCTGCGCCTCATTCTGCGGCGGATCGAGGAACGCCTCACCCGGCAGGCCGAGGCGGCCGAGCAGCCGGACCTTCTCGGCCTGCTCACCGAGGCGCTGCCCATCGACGAGACCCGTTTCACGGAGTGCGCCTTCTGGACCGCCTTCTGGGGACAGGTCCTCGCGGACAAGCGCCTGAAGCGGATCAATGCCTGGCTGCATCGGGAATACATGCGCCTCTTCGAGCGCTGCCTGGCGCAGAGCTGGCCGCAGTGGGCGAATTGGTCGGCCGACACGCGCGACCAGGTCCTGAGGTCCGTGGTGACCTTCATCAACGGTCTGACGGCGAGCGCGGTGGCGAGCCCGGGGGACTGGCCGCCCGAGAAGCAGACTGGCCAGCTGCAACTGCAGCTGCGACTGATCGAGCTGTGGGCCGGCCAGACCGGCTCGGCCGCGGTGCCGGTGCGGCGGCGATCGCTCTCGCGCTCCGCGCCTCCGGCGGGCCGCCGAAAGCACACCGCCACGTGAGGAGGATCCGGCGCGTCACCGTTCGGGCGCGCAGCGCGGCGGCGGCGTGCGCCTGACCGGCGAGACGTGCAGATGTCCGCGGGTCGCTGACATGCGGCCCGGGAGCGGCCCCTGCGGACGGCCCCACCAGTCGAGCCGCGCGCTCACCGTGTAGCCACTTGTCTCGGCGGCCAAATGCGCGCCGCCCAGGATGCAGTTGGCGGCCCTGCCTGGCGCGCGGCCGCCATCGAGATCGACGACCGCATGCCGCGTGGTTCCGTCCTGATCGAACGCCACCACCGCAGCCCCTTGCGCCCCGCTCAGCCGGCTGTTCTTCACCCTGACATTGAGGTTCGCCATCGCGGCATGATTGGCGAAGTGCAGGACGTACTGACGTGAGGCCTCGAGCGAGCTGTTCTCGATGTCGATCGAGACCGAGTCCCCTGCAGCGTCTCCGAAGTTCATGCCGCCGGAGCGCGCCAGCCCGCCCGCGGCGTGTCCGAAGAGGTAGGTCCCACCGGTCACGTCCGAGCCGATGGCATCGCCGTAGCAGTCGAAGAAGCGGCTGTCGATGACGCGCAGATCATTGACGTTGCGGTGGCCCCATGAATACTGATCCATGCAGCGGCCGAGATTGTCCATGTAGCGAATGTCGGTGAACCGCCGCTCCGGCGGCAACCTCGTCGGAAACGAGGTATGGCTCACCGATACATCGACCAGCGTGAGGCTCATGACCGAGCCCGTGCCGCCCCCGTTGTCCTCCTCGATCATATCGCCCGGATCGTACTCGAAGGTGCTGTGCCCGATGTAGAGGTTCGTCGTGGTGAGTCCGCTGTCGGTGAAGAACTCGGCGCCGTTGCACGATCCGCCGCCGATGCCGTGCGCGAAGCGGTTGTGGTCGATGCTCCAGGAGAGTGATCCCCCGGTCTGATTGGCGAACAGACCCTCGCAATCCGCATGAGGGCTGCCGATACGGGTTTCCGAGTCGTAGTCCGAGTCGACGGAGAGCACGGCGCGGCCCCGGGTCTGCAGGCCTATGGCGAGTACGGACCGCATCTTCGGCCCCTGCGCCAGGCGCGTGAGCCTGTTCCTGCTGACACGCGCCGCCACCCGGGCGTCACCGGTTGCGCGGATGTCGATGCCATCGCTGCACGCGCCGTCGTGTATGCGGTTGTTCTCGATCGACAGCCGGGCGACCCCGCGGTTCTCGTCGATCATGATGGCGGCCCAGCCGTTGGCGAGCACCGGAAGGTTCCCGGGGAAATACACATACAGGCCGGGGGTGCACGAGGTGTTGGTCGCAGACAGGTCGTTGCCGCGAATCCGCACCCCGCTGACATTCGCCCCGTAGATTCCACCGCGAAACGAGCGGGTGATCACCAGATTCCTCACCTCGGCGCCGTCCGCCAATACGACGGCGTCGCCGGAATTGCTGCGCGGGCCGCTGTTGGTGATGCGCGGAGCCGGTCCGGGGCGGGCGGCGGCGCCCACCGGCGGTCCGCCGCCGATGAGCGACTGGCGTGGCTTGAGGGAGATCCCTCCGTCGAGGGGCGCCACGGTGAGCGGTGCGGGCAGTACGAGGATCTCGTCCCCGGGCCGAGATGCCCGCTCCACCGAGGCCAGCGAATTGAAGGGCGCCCGCCGCGAGCCATCTCCGCCGGGAGCGGCGCCCGCGCGCACGAACAGCGTGCCCGCCCGGGCGGCCCCTGCCACGCAGCACAGGGCACAGCAGATCGCGGGGCCTGCTGCGGCCGGAGCGCCGAGTCTTCCGCTACGCCCGGAGCGCGGCATGGGAGCCTTGGCTCTCTCTCGCGAGGTCCGGGCCGTCCCTGGCCTCCACCGCGCGCGAGGCGCTCAGAACGATCGCGAATACTCCACGGTCACGGTCGCCGGACGGAGCGTGGCGACCTGGGGAATGACGGTCCCCGTGGCATCGTACTGCGCATAGCCCACATAGCCGATGTCGCCCACATTGGGCTTGGAGTTGCTCAGGTTGGAGCCGTTCAGCGACAGCTCGGACTGTCCCCAGTCGATCCCGATGCGCGCATTGACCAGTGAGAAGCTCGGCCGGGTCGCGATCAGGCCGGCGCCGCCGTTCAACTCCGACTGGCTGTTTCCCGTGTAGCTGTAGTCGGCGGACAGGAAGCCGCTCACCCGGGTCGTGATCGGCCGGCGGTAGATCGCTCCGGCCGAGGCGGTCCAGGCCGGGACGCCCATCAGGCGCGAGCCCTGGGTGAGTCCGACCAGGCCGAGCGCCCCGGGGTCGGTGAGGTCGGTCTTCTCGTACCCCACACCGAGGCGCACCTGCAGGCGCGGCACGAGGTAGCCCATCGCCTGGAACTCGGCGCCATTGATCTTGGCCTCACCGCCGTTGATATCGAAGTACGCACCGCACGGCAGCGCCACCTGCTGCTGAATGTTCTTCCAGTCTATGTGGAAGCCGTCTGCCGTGATCAGCAGCCCCGGGTTCGAGAGCTGAACTTTGGCGCCCGCCTCATACGTCCAGAGGGTGTCCGAGCGCAGCTGGGTGATGTCGGTCACCGGGAGATTCGGCTCCGCGCAGAACGGTGCGTAGGCCTGCGCATTGCCGGCACGGAAGCCCTTCGCGGCCGATACGTACAGGAGCGTCGACTGGCTCGCCTGGTAGGACAGCGCCACCTTCGGATCGAGGCCACTCTGGCTGTTCGACTGCGGATCGGTCGTCGTAGGGCCGAAGTTCATGAAGCCATCCGCGGTGTAGTCGGTGTGCTGCCGCAGCCAGTACTGGCGTGCCCCGAGTGTCAGGGTGTAGCGGGGCAGGAACCTCCAATAGACCTGTCCGAACAGCGCGTAGTCCTTCTCCCGGCCCGGATTGCGTTGCGTCCAGATGAGGTCGTTGGGCCACGGACCGACCACCGCATTGTTCACGGTCGCCGCGACCAGGCCGTTCGCGTAGGTCGGCGGGATGTAGAACAGTGCGCGGGAGTTCGACACGAACAGTCCGAACGTGCCGCTGATGCCATGCACCGGCTTGAAGGAGAAGCGCGTCTCGTTGTTGAACTGGTTGAAGTAATGATCGCCCTGCCAGAAATACGGCTGCGGCGGCAGGCCCGAGACCTGATAGTAGGAGGCGAAGATCTGCTGCGTGCCGTAGGTCGAGTCCTCGATGTCCTCCGTCTGGCGGTGGAAGTAGCTCGTGGCGGACACGAGATCCCAGCCGTCGCCGCGGTATTTCAGGGTGAGCGAGGCCATCTGCCAGCGGTCGAATGCCGTCGGCTGGACGTCGAACGCCCGATTGAGCGTGTACACGGGCGTGAAATCCGGCAGCGGCGCGAACGTCGCCGGGAAGCCATGGTACTTCTCTTCCTGGGTCATCAGGAGGAGCGTGGCATCCAGACGATTCGAGAGCCGCCACAGGGTGTTGATGCTGCCGCCATAGGCCGTGATGGCCCCCTGGTCGCCGACGCTGCTGCGCGGCACGTCGAGGAAGGGATTGGTGACGCCGGGGCTCGCCGGATCGGTGGGATAGGTGCGGGTCAGGTAGCCGGCATCGTGGTTATAGAAGCCGACGATGCGCATCGCCAGCACGTCCCGCACGATCGGCAGGTTCACCACGGCATTGACGCCGTAATCGGGGCTGCCGCCGCCGGAGGTGGCGCCCGCATCCACGGCCGTATGCCCCTGGAAAGTCTCGAGGTCTGGCTTGTTGGTGACCAGTTTGACGTTGCCGCCGAGGGAGCTCTCGCCATAGAGCGTGCCTTGGGGACCCTCCAGCACCTGGATGTTGTCGATATCGACGATGCGCGGATCCACCGAGCTCGGCATGGGCGTGTCATCGATGTAGAAGCCCGTGGCGCCGGAGGTTCCGAACAGGTTCTGGCCGGTGATGCCGCGAATCGCGACGGTGCGCGCGTCGGCGAAACCGGTCGGACCGGAGCCATAGGTGAAGGACAGGTTGGGGGTCTTGGTGGCGTAGTCGGCGAAGGACTTGATGTGAAAGTCGTGCAGCGCCTGCGGCGTGAAGGCAGTGATGCTTTCCGGAACGCGCGCCAGGGGCTGGCTGAATTTCTGCGCGGTGACCACGATTTCCCCGAGTACGCCGCCCGATGCCGGGGATGCGGGTCCCGGAGCCGGATCCTGCGCCAGAAGCGGCCCTGCGGCACCGAGAGCGGCGACGAACAGGGCGCAGAGTGAGGCCTCTGCGTGCCGGTTCCAGGATTTCATTCTCAAGAGCTTCATGTCGTCTCCCCCGTTGGATTCGCGTGATCCGCTGTTGTCGTGCCGCCCGTCAGCCGGCGCCGTAGCGCCGTACGTCCGCAGCGGGATTGAGAAACGCGTTGATGACCGCGGCGCAGCCTCGCGGGCTCTCCCAGAATGGGTTGTGACCGAGTCCCGGGAAGACCACCACCTTGGCGTGCGGCAGTGCCCGCTCGAGCGAGCGGCGCATGGGCGGGAGCATGATCGGGTCCTTACTGCCCCAGATGAGCAGGGTCGGCGCGGTGAGCTGGGGCAGAGTGCGCGCGAGGTCGCCGAGGTCTCCCAGACCCTCATTGAGAACCGCGAGCCACACCCCGAGGGGAATCGCCGCGGCATTGCGCCGCTCGCGCCGCAGAAAGCGCCGATCGACGGGCGTGGGTGAGGACCACCACTCGCGCATGAATTTCGAGTCGGGATCGAGGGGCTCTTTGAGGCGGCGGATCTGTGCCGTCCAGTCGTATTGCGGGCCAGCGGCTTTCGGTGGGGCGGCCGCTGTCGAGGAGATCAGGACGACCCGCAAAGTGCGCGCCGGCCAGAGTTCCGCGAAGGTCTGCGCGACGATGCTCCCGAGGGAATGGCCGACGATATCGGCGCGGCGCACGTGCAGCCTGTCGAGCAGCAGCTTGATGTCATAGGCGAAGTCGTACCGTGTGTAGCAGCACTCGGGCTTGCTCGACTCACCGTGCCCCCTCAGATCGACGAGTATGAGGCGGAAGCGCTTCGACAGGTAGGGCACGAGCGACGCCCAGTCGAGATCGCTGTCGGTGTAGCCGTGGATCAGGACCACGGGCGTGCCGGTGGGATTTCCGAGCGGCACGTAAGCCATGGAAATGCCGTCCGGCAACGCAACGACCCGACGCGCAGCATCCAGGGGCCGCAGATGGATTCGAGGCGGCGCGGCGCCCGCGGCGGCATTGGCCACCAGGGCGAATGCGATGGCAGCGAGGGGCGCGAACGGTGCTCGCCGACGGGGCGGAGTATTCATGACCGGCTCCTCAACTCCATGCGGCGCGAGCCCGGACCTGCGATCGGGCCGCTCCACTGCGTTCGGAATTGCTCGATGGCCCGCAGGACGTGGGGCGGGAAGGGTGCGGTCGCGGGCGTCTCCCCCTGCGCGATGTGCAGAAGCATGACTTCGGCCGTGGCGGCGGGCTCTGCCCGGCCCTCGCACACGAGCTGCAGGGCCACATGGATTCGCTTCGCATCGCTGCCGAGAATGGCCGCGCTGACTTCGACCACGTCGCTCCGGTGCACTTCCCTCAGGTAGTGGAGGTGCATCTCGACGGTGTAGAGCGTGCAGCGCGTGCGCTCCCGGTAGGGCGCATCGAGCCCCAGGCGATCCATCAGCGCGTCGGTCGCGAGGCTCAGGATGAGCCCATAGTAGGCATCGCGCAGATGACCGTTGTAGTCGATCCATTCCGCGGCGATCGGCGTCTTGTAGAGTGCTGTGGCCGGCATCGGTGCCGTGCTCAGCGTATTTTCAGCCGCTCGCGCGCCTGGGCGGGCGAGAGGATGCGGGCCCCCATGGCCTCGATGATGGTGCGCGCCCGCTCGACGAGTTGCGCGTTGCTCGCATAGACGCCGCGGCTGAGGTAGAGATTGTCCTCGAGCCCCACCCGGACATTGCCGCCGAGCAGGATGGATTGGGCCACCCAGGGCATCTGCATGCGGCTGATGGCAAATGACGTCCAGATGGCGTCGGCCGGCAGGGTGTTGACCATGGCCAGCAGATGGCCGACGTCGGCTGGCACTCCGTACGGGATGCCCGCGCACAGCTGGATGAGCGCGGGCGCGGGGATCAGGCCCTCCTCGATCATCTTGCGCACGAACCAGAGGTTCCCGGTATCGAATACTTCGAGCTCGGGCTTCACACCGAGGTCGCGCAGTATGGCGGCGCCGCGCCGCAGATAGTCCGGAGTCGACACGTATGCGCGGTTGCCATCGCCGAAGTTGAGGCTCCCGCAGTCCAGGGTGGCGATGTCGGGACGGTACAGCCCCTCGTGACAAAGATCGATCACGTGCTGCATGCGCCGCTCCTGGCTGACGAAATCGGTGCCCGGCGCGGGAGTGTCGTCGAGGCCGTGCTCGCCGACGCAGATGTAGCCACCCATGCCGCACGTCAGGTTGACGATCACATCAACACCGCTTTCGCGGATGCGCTTGACCACCTCGCGGTAGTGGCGAGTCTCCATGCTGAAGGCGCCGGTGTCGGGGTCGCGCACGTGGATGTGCACGATGGCCGCGCCGGCTCTGGCGGCGTCGACGGCGGTTGCGGCGATCTGTTCCGGGGTGACCGCGCAATGGGGGCTCTTGGTGACCTTGGTGTCGTCGCCCGTCACGGCGCAAGTGATGATGACGTCGTGGTTCATGATGCAAGACCTCGCGGTGGCCCCCAGCGGCTTTAAATATTATTGACATGATAATATAGACCGCGAAATTGGGAGCTGCAATAGGCGCAGGGGCGGGGAGCAGCCCCGGGGCGCCCGGAGCGGCGCCGTGATCGGAGGGGGCGAGCGGCGGTCTCAGTCGGCCGTGTGCGTGACGGTGCGGCTCGACGGGCGGGCGGCGCGCGCCTTGCGCTCATCCCGCAGCATGCGCCGGTAGTCGGTCGGCTGGCTGGTCTTGATCATGGACTTCCAGCCCTCGGCCTTCACGAAATCGAGCTTTGCGCTGACGGTATCGGCGAAGGAGGTGAGGCCGATCGGTTGCCAGCCGTCGTAGCCGGTCATGCGGGTATTGCGGGGGGACGGGCTTGCCGGCCTACGCCTCGAAACGGGTCCCGACCCCGTCGGTCGACGGCGACGCGGCTGCTCAGCCCGGCACCAGCACGAGCACGGCAAGCGGCGGCAGATGCAGGGTGAGCGAGTGCGGTCGCCCGTGGGAGGGCGCATCGTCCGCCTGGACACTCCCGAGGTTGCCGATGCCGCTGCCGCCGTACTCGGCGGCGTCGCTGTTCAGGCGCTCCACCCAGCGGCCACCCAGCGGTACGCCCACGCGATAGCCATCACGCGGCACGGGCGTGAAATTGCAGGCGATGAGAACCCAGTCGCCGCCTTCTCGAGCGCGGCGCAGGTACACGATGACACTTTCGTCGGCGTTTTCGCAGTCGACCCACTCGAACCCCTCGGGACTGAAGTCGAGCTGGTGCAGCGCCGCAGACGAGCGGTACAACGCATTCAGGTCCCGGACCCATTTGCGCAGCCCCGCATGCGGGGCGTACTGCAGCAGGTGCCATTCGAGGCCTTCCTCGTGCCGCCACTCGCTCCACTGGCCGAATTCCCCACCCATGAACAGCAGTTTCTTGCCCGGATGGGTCCAGAGGTAACCGTAGAGCAGCCGCAGGCCGGCGAAACGCTGCCACTCGTCGCCCGCCATCTTGCCGAGGAGCGACCCCTTGCCGTGCACGACCTCGTCGTGCGAGAGCGGCAGCACGAAATTCTCGTTGAAGGCGTACCAGAGACTGAAGGTGATCCTGCTGTGTTGGAACTTGCGGTACACGGGGTCGGCCGACAGGTACTTCAGCGTGTCGTGCATCCAGCCCATGTTCCATTTCATGCCGAATCCGAGTCCGCCCAGGTGGACGGGCCGGGAGACCATCGGCCAGGCGGTGGATTCCTCGGCGATGGTCTGCGTGTCGGGGTGATCGCGGTAGACGGCGAGGTTGAGCTGTTTCAAGAACTCCACCGCCTCCAGATTCTCGTTGCCGCCGAAGCGGTTCGGAATCCATTCGCCGTCGCGCCGCGCATAGTCGAGGTACAGCATGGAGGCCACCGCGTCCACCCGCAGCGCATCGATGTGATACCTCTCCAGCCAGAACAGCGCGTTGCTCAAGAGGAAATTGCGCACCTCCGCGCGGCCGTAGTTGAAGATCGAGCTGTTCCAGTCGGGGTGATGGCCCTGGCGCGGATCGGCGTGCTCATAGAGATGCGTGCCGTCGAAATAGGCCAGACCGTGCTGGTCGGAGGGAAAGTGTGATGGCACCCAGTCGAGAATCACGCCGATTCCGCGCCGATGCAGGTAATCGACGAAGTACATGAAATCCTGCGGCGTGCCGTAGCGGGAGGTCGGGGCGAAGTAGCCCGTGACCTGGTAACCCCAGGAGCCGTAGAATGGATGTTCCATGACCGGCAGAAGCTCGACATGGGTGAAGCCCATGTCGGTCACATGGTCGGCCACCGCGTGCGCGAGCTCGCGGTAGGTGAGCCAGCCTCGCCCGTCCTGCTGGTTCCGCATGAACGATCCCAGGTGCAGCTCGTAGATCGACCAGGGCGCATCCAGGGCATTCGCACTGGCGCGCGAGGCGAGCCACTGCCCATCGCCCCACTCGTAGGCGAGATCCCACACGACCGAGGCGGTACGCGGCGGCTGCTCGCAGTGAAACGCGAATGGATCGCTCTTTGCAACAGTGTAGTCTCCCAGGCGGGAGACTATGTGATACTTGTAGAGCGTCCCGGGACCGATGTCCGGGACGAAGGTTTCCCATATTCCGGAGGAGTCCTGGCGCGGTGCGAGCGGGTGAGTGGCGGGGGTCCAGCCGTTGAAATCCCCGATCAGCGAGACCGAGGCGGCGTTCGGCGCCCACACTGCGAAGCATGTGCCGGCCGGGCGGCCCTGCTCCGCCGGCAGCGAGTGCGCGCCGAGTCTCTCGTAGGCCCGTCCATGCGTACCCTCGCGGAAGAGGTAAATGTCGTGTTCGGTCAGCAGCACTCGGGCAGTGTACCAACTACCGCGGCCGCATGCCGAAGCCGGTTGTCATAGGTCATCGCGGCGCGAGCGGTTATCGGCCGGAGCATACCCTGGCGGCGTATCGGCTTGCGCTCGAGCAGGGAGCCGACGCCCTGGAGCCGGACCTGGTCATGACCCGGGACGGGGTGCTGGTGGCCCGTCACGAAAACGAGCTCGGCGGTACGACGGATGTTGCGCGGCACGCGCGCTTTGCATCCCGGCGCACCACCAAGATCATCGACGCAGAGGCGGTCACGGGCTGGTTCACCGAGGACTTCACTCTGGAGGAGCTGAAGACCCTGCGCGCGCGCGAGCGCATCCCGGACCTGAGGCCTGGGGGCCGCCGTTTCGACGGGCTGTTCGAGATCGCCACGTTCGAGGAGATCCTCCTGCTGCGGCAGGAGGTTGAGCGGCAGCGGCGCCAACTCGCGCCCGGCCGCACTCCCGAGCCGATCGAGCTGTATCCCGAGATCAAGCATCCGAGTTACTTCGCCTCAGTGGGTCTGGCCATGGCGGAGCCGCTCATCGCGACGCTCGAGCGCCACGATTGCCGGGGACTCGAGGCCGGCGTGTTCCTGCAGTCATTCGAGACCGCCATCCTGAGGACCTTGAGCCGACTCACCCGCCTGCCGCGGATACAGCTCATCGAGGCCGAGGGCGCGCCATTCGATCTGGCCCGCTCGGGCGATGCCCGCTCCTTCGACGATCTGCTGACTCCACGGGGTCTTGCGGAAATCGCCACCTATGCCGTAGGCGTGGGGCCCGCGAAATCGCGAGTCATTCCTCGAGATGCGCAGGACGCGCTCGCCCCGCCGACCTCGCTCATCGCCGACGCACATGCTGCGGGACTGCAGGTCATTCCCTGGACTTTCCGCGCCGAAAATGTCTTTCTCCCCGCCCCGCTGCGCTCTTCGGACAAGGCTGCGGACCGCGGCGACCTGGACGGCGAGCTGCGCTGCTTTCTCGAATCCGGAATCGACGGGTTCTTTACCGATCAGCCCGACATCGGTGTGCGCGCACGGGACGCCTTCCTCGGCTCGCGGCCCGGTTCAGCTTGAACTCAGGCTGGCGGCCGCACCATACGCCGTCCATCCCAATGGGTCGGATGCTTTATACTCGCCGATTGGGAGAGATAGGCCCATGACCGAAATCGCTGATACCTTCGATTCTGCATTCACCAAGGCCGTCGATCTGGGCAATCGGATGGCGGATAAGGACCGTGACGCCGACCTGTGGGACATCGCCGACGGACTGCTCGCGGGCGCGCTGCAATACTGGCTCTATTCGCGCCAGCCCTGCGGCGATCCACGCTGCCAGGACTGCATGCCCATCAGTACGGCCGAGGGACGCATGGCGGAACTGAAGCGCCTGATCGAACAGCTCGCCGCCGAGAGCGAGTACTTCCATACCCCGACCGATTCGAACGCGGGCCGCGCCTGAGCCTGCCCGCCCCCGGTTCCAGGGGGTCCGTTCACTGCCGAAGTACCTCGCGTAAGATGGCACCTTTGCATCCGAGAAGGGGAGGCTGAGTGACCCAGATCGATCTCGAGCCCGGCACACGCGCCGGTGGGCCCATCGATGCCGAGGTGGTGATCGTCGGGGCCGGACCCTGTGGCCTCTTTCAGGTCTTCGAGCTGGGATTGCTCGGGATCGGCGCACATGTGGTCGATTCACTCGCCCACCCTGGGGGGCAGTGTACGGAGCTCTATCCCGAGAAGCCCATCTACGACATCCCGGCCTTGCCGGTGTGCGGCGCTCAGGAGCTGATCGATCGGCTCATGGAGCAGATCAAGCCCTTCAAGCCGCGGTTTCACCTCGGCCAAGAGGTGGTCGAATTCTCACGCCGCGACGACGGACGCTTTACCGTGGCGACTGCTGCAGGAACCCGCTTCAACGCTGGCGCCGTCGTCATCGCGGCGGGCGTCGGATCGTTCCAGCCCCGGCGGCTCGGCCTGGAGGGGGGCGAGGCTTTCGAGGGCGGAGCGATCCAGTACCGCGTCAAGGACGCCGCAGCGCTCGAGGGTCAGCGGATCGTCATCTTCGGAGGCGGAGACTCCGCACTCGATTGGACGCTGGAGCTGGCATCGCGGGTCAAGAGCCTGGCCCTGGTGCACCGGCGCGCTGAGTTTCGTGCGGCCCCCGCTTCGGTCGCCAAGATGAAGGAACTGGTGGCCGCCGGAAGCATGCGCTGCCATGAGGCGTTGCCGCACTCGCTGTTGATTCAGGACGGGGTGCTGCGCGGCGTCAACATCAAGACCCCCGCCGGCCTCGAGGCGCTCGAGGCCGAGCAGTTGCTGGTATTCTTTGGCCTTCATCCCAAGCTCGGACCCATCGCCGAGTGGGGACTCGAACTCGAGAAGAAGGCCCTCAAGGTGGATACGGAGAAGTTTCAGACGAGCCTTCCAGGGGTATTCGCCGTGGGTGACATCAATACCTACCCGGGCAAGAAGAAGCTCATCCTCTCGGGTTTCCATGAGGCGGCGCTGGCCGCGTTCGGCATCCAGCATCACCTGCATCCCGAGAAGCGTCAGTTCCTGCAGTACACGACCACCAGCCCCGTCATGCACCAGCGCCTGGGCGTGCCGGATTGACGCCCCAAGCGCCACCCCAGGAGCCTTGCATGGATCCCCGCCTCGCCGACCTCATCAAGCTTCTCGACCTGGAGCCGCTCGAGGTGAACCTGTTCCGCGGCGAGAGCCGCGACATCGGCAGCCCGCAGGTGTTCGGCGGCCAGGTGCTCGGCCAGGCGCTCACCGCCGCGGCGGCCACCGTGGAAGGGCGCACCGTGCATTCGCTGCACGCGTATTTCCTGCGCCGCGGGGATTTCAACGCCCCGATCGTGTACCAGGTGGACCGCAGCCTCGATGGGCACTCGTTCTGCAATCGTCGCGTGGTGGCCATCCAGCACGGCGCGCCCATCTTCAACATGGCGGCTTCCTTCCAGATCGTGGAGGAGGGATTCGATCATCAGATGGAGATGCCGCCGGTGCCGGCTCCGGAGACGCTGCCCGATTCGAGCCGCCCGCCGCAGGAGATGCTGGCCCGGCTGCCCGAGGGCGTGCGGCGCTTCCTCGAGCGGCCGCGCCCCTTCGAGTTCCGTCTGGTGCAGCCCATGGAGTTTCTGAGCCAGCGCAAGGCGCCGCCGGCGCGGCAGGTCTGGTTCCGGGCGGTGGACAAGCTCCCGGACGATGAGGGCCTGCACCGGCGCCTGCTCGCCTATCTGTCGGATTACTTCCTGCTCGATACCGCGACGCTGCCTCACGGCCTGCCCTCATTCAGCGGCAGGCTCGTGATGGCGAGCATCGATCACGCCATGTGGTTTCATCGTGAACTGCGCGTCGACGAGTGGCTGCTCTATGCGGTGGAGAGCCCGAGCGCCTCCGGCGCGAGGGGCTTTGCGCGTGCCGGTGTGTATGCCCGGGACGGGCGGCTCGTGGCCAGCACCGCGCAGGAGGGGTTGGTGCGCCTGCGAAAGGAATCCCGCTAGCGCTCCGCGAGAAGGCGGCATGCCCTTCGGTGCGTCTCGACGGAGACGCACCGAAGGTAAGTTCATGCGTGCCGCTCGGATCCGAGCTCGCGCAGAGAATGGGCGAGGGGTGCGGTATGCGGCTTCAGCGCCCGCACCACCAGCAGACCGGCGAACGTCGCTCCGTTGAGCGCCAGGACCTGGCCCAGGATGGCCGGACTGAAGGCTTCCCTCGTCATGGCGCCGGCCGCGAGGCTCGTCGCCCAGAGAAGGGCCTCGTACAGCACGAAGGCGCCGGTGAACGCGGCTACCACGCCTGTGGCGCCCGCAAGGCGCCGGGCCACGATTCCGACCGCCCAGGTCGTCATGAGAATCGCCACCCCGACGGCGGCGGCCCACCCGAATCCGGTCACCGTCATCGGGTAATGCCATGCGGTGAATCCGACGAGCTCATCGACGAGCCAGACGGCCCCAACGAACAACAGCGCCTCCCCGCGCCTCTGGCGCAGGCCGCAGATCGCCGCGAACGCGATCAACGGGACATCGCAGCCCAGGCCGAGCGTGAAGACCAGGCTGGCCCCGATGAACGCCGCCAACCAGGCGAGACGTGTGCGCAGAGGTGCATGAGATGGATCGAGTGTTTTCATGATGTCTCGCTCGAGCGTTGTATGCGGGTTGTCAGTGGTCGTCGAAATTGCACGCCGGGCCTTCTTCCGATCGCGCGGCGCGGCAGGAGGGGACATTATATACACCGTGCGCGCCGAAGCGGCAGCCGGGATTGACAGCGACTCGCGGCTCCCCTATGTTGCCGCCGCCAGCGGTGCCTGCCTCAAGGGGCGGGCTTAATAGGGAATCCGGTGACGCTTCAACGCGAAGCCAATCCGGAGCTGTCCCGCAGCGGTAGCCGGGAACGACCGATGCCAAGGCACTGGGCCTCGAGCCTGGGAAGCGGCATCCAGTAGACCGAAGCGCCTTCGAGCGCTTCAGGCCCGGGAGCCCGAAGACCTGCCGCGGCCATCGCGCGATGCGCGGTGCACGGCTATCGGGCTCTCGTGGTTGGAGCGGCCGGGACGGTGGAGCCTCGCGGGCTGCGCCGCTCTCCGTCCTCCTCCCCTCGCGAAGTCCTTGCAGGGGAATTGCAGATCAAATGACACCGAGCTTCGAGCGGAAACGCATTCCGCCGTGCCGCCCAGCCGCTGTTGAGAGCCGCGATGATCATGCGCATCGCTCGATGCGTGCGCCGATGCCGCGACGATGGCGTGGTCTGCTCGCGCTGGCGGCGATGGCTGGGTGCGCCTGCCGTCTGCCGGCGCTCGCGCGGACCGTGGCAACAGTACGGCTGTCCGGGCAGCAAGGCTCGGCGAAGCCGCTCAAGGAAGTCACGGTGACGGCGACCAAGCTGAACATCACCCAGCAGGACATGACTCAGGCATCGGAGGTCGTTACGGCCGCGGACATCGCGGCCCAGGCGCAGACATCGGTGATCGAGGTTCTGCGCGAGCAACCGGGCATCCAGTTCGAGGTGGCCGGGCCGCCCGGACAGTTCATGTATGCGCGCCTGCGAGGTCTCTCCGACAGCACGCTTTACGTGTTCGACGGCATCGTCATGAATACCGGCGGCTCGGGCGATGTGGGTTACCTGCTCGGGCAGCTCGATCCGTCCATGGTCAAGAGCATTCAAGTGCTGCGTGGCCCGCGCGCCACCACCTACGGCGCCAATACGACCGCCGGGGTGATTGATTTCACGACCCTCGGGGCGGATCGTCCGCAGGCGAGCGTATCCGTGGAAGGCGGCTCGCTCGATTGGATGAAGGCCCGCGTCGGTATCGGCGACAAGACTACTGTCGGCGAGGGCGTATTGAGAGGCTCTCTCAACGGCTCGTTTCTGCGCAGCAACGGGATGAACGAGTTCGAGTTCAGCAAGAACGGCACCGCGGTCGGCCGGGCGACCTACGACACGAGCAACGTCGAGCTCGGCGGCAGCTTCTATCTCACGGACAACCGGTTCCAGAGCACCAATCTGATCGAATCGATCCCGAACGCCCCGGCGCCCTACTTCTCGGTGCAGATTCCCGATCCGTCCAACCTGGATGCGACCAAGGCCGGGATCGTGAGCCTGTGGGTGCGCCAGCGATTGACCTCGCGGCTGTCTCAGAAACTCACGGTCGGCTGGGCCGGCCAGGATCTCGGAGTCACCGATGGGCAGATCCCGAACGGCGGACTGCTCGGCACGTACCTCGCCCCCTACGATGGCTGGACGGACCCCAACAGCTACCTGACCTACAATGCGGGTCAGTCGGTGCCCGTCTATCAGACACCCTATACCTACAAGATCGTCAATAACAATCGCGAGGCTGACTATAACATCCGATTTCGGACCGGCGCGATCTCCGCGCTGCTCGGGGCGACGTATCTCGGCCAGGTCTATGACCAGAGCGCGGATTACGCCGGCTTCGTGAGCGGCGGCCACGAGAGTCAGGCCGTCCGCTCGGTCTACGGCGATGCATCGATCGGGTGGCTCGGAAACCGCCTGCATACGGAGCTCGGCGCGCGCTTGGACAGCTACACGGAGTGGAAGAGCAAGGTGACCTACAGCCTCGGGGCCACCTACCAGATGACGCGTGCACTCGCCTTCTATGCCAATTACGGCACGAGCTTCACGCAGCCGACGCTCGGACAGCTGTACGACCCTCTGTACGGCAACAAAGGCGTCACGCCGGAGAGCGCGAGCACGATAGAGGCCGGCTTGCGGGGCCGGGAGTTCGACGGAGCGTTGACCGAGACCCTGACCTACTGGCACTCATACGTCAACAACGTCATTACGTTTGACTACAGCATCTACAATCCACGCATCATCAACGGCTTCCCCTACGGGGAATACGCGAACACCGAGGCCGAGCGCACGCAGGGAGTGGAATTCGAGACGGCCTGGCGGATCACGCCGCATTGGCTGCTCGCCGGGAACTACACGCGCACGGATGCCTATCTTGCAAGCGGCGGCCTATGGGGGTTGATGATCCAGAACGCCCGGAACATGGGTAATCTCGAGCTGACCTATGCGAGACCGGGATTCGACCTCGGCGCGAATCTGTTCGCGACCGATCACCGCCTGCGCTGGGCGGGCGACTTCTGGGCGCCGGGTTACGCGCGCCTCGATCTCTTCGGGCGCTATCACCTGACGAGCCGTCTCGACCTGTACGGACGCGTGCAGAATGCGCTCGACCGTCGGATCATCGAGGTGCTGGGCTACCGCAACCCCGGCGTCTACTTCGTCGCCGGAGCGAACTATACCTTCAATTGAGCCAAGGGCTCGCAGGCACCATCCATCAGGACCGCCCCGCAGCCGATGGCCGGTCTTGCCGGAGCGGTGGCGGCCCCGCCCGCCGCTCCCTCAGGAGCTCGAGGCGAGCCGGCGGCGGCGTGCGATCCAACACTCGTCGGCGAGGTTCATGGCGGAGATGATGCCGGCGGTGAGCATCGCCTGGATCGTACCCGGGGAGAACGATGAGTGCAGGATCACCCAGAGCGCTCCGATGTTGTAGGCGATCAGGAGCGAAGCCATCAGTCGGATCGACTGAGGAACTCCCCGGTATTCTCCGATCGCGGGGAAGAAGAGGGCGAAGCTCTGCGGAGACTTGCGGAAATAAAGGCGCAGGGCCAAGGAGAGGATGCCCAGCGCGAGGAGCACCGCGCCGGCGTTGAGCAGGAAGGCCGTCGGGCCGATCCGCATGCCGTATGCGCACACGGTGGCCAGCCAGGTGATCAGGGCGCCGGTCGGCAGAAAATCGCGATTGGAAAATGGGTTCATTCGGTGGGTCTCTCACGGATCGAGTCGGCGTCCGGCCGCAGCACCTTGCCGGGATTGAGGATGCCGTTGGGATCGAGGGTGCGCTTCAGGGCTCTCATCAGATCGAGCTCCGCGGGCTGTGTGTAACGCTCCAATTCGCCTACTTTGAGCCGGCCGATGCCGTGCTCGGCGCTGATGCTGCCCGCGAAATCGCGGACCAGGTCGTGGATCGCTCGTTTGACCGTCTCGCTGCGCGCCAGGAACGAGGCGCGCGCGGCCCCGGGCGCCTGATTCAGGTTGAAATGCAGGTTGCCGTCGCCGAGGTGGCCATAGGCGACCAGTCGGCCATCGGGCACGTTGTCGCGCACCCACGCGCCGGCTCGCTCGATGAACTCGGGGATCGCGACGATCGGCACCGAAATGTCGTGCTTGAGGCTCGCCCCATCGAGCCGCTGCGCCTCCGGGATCGTCTCCCTCAGCTTCCAGAACGTGGCGCGCTCGCGCTCGCTGCGGGCGAGCGCGGCATCCAACACGAGACCGTCCTGCAACGCCCCGCCCAGGCATTCCGTCAGCATCGGATCCAGCGGATCGGCCGCCCGCGAGGAGGTGAGTTCGCAGAGAACATACCACGGGTGAGGCGCATCGAGCGGGTCGCGCACCCCGGGGATGTGCCGTGTGGTGAGCTCGATGGCGATGCGGGGCACGAGCTCGAAGGAGCTGATCCGATCGCCACTCGCCTCCCGCAGCAGCGCGAGCAATTGCACGGCCGCGCGCGGCTCGGCAATGGCCGCGAAGGCGGTGGCGGAGGAGCGGATCCTGGGAAACAGCTTCAGACTCGCGGCGGTGATGATGCCGAGCGTGCCCTCCGCTCCCAGAAAGAGTGATTTGACGTCGTATCCGGTATTGTCCTTGCGCAGGCTGGCCAGGGAGGTGAGCAGCCGGCCATCGGCAAGCGCCACTTCGAGGCCGAGCACCAGCTCGCGCATCATGCCGTAGCGCAACACGTTCACGCCGCCTGCATTGGTGGAGAGGTTGCCACCGATCTGGCAGCTTCCCTCCGATCCCAGGCTGAGTGGAAAGAATCGCTCCGCCTGATCCGCCGCGCGCTGCACATCAGCGAGAATGCAGCCCGCTTCGGCGATGAGGGAGTAGTTGAGCGGATCGACCTGCCGGATGCGGTTCAGCCGGGCGAGTGAGACTACGATCTGCGTCCCGGACTCGTCCGGCGTGGCGCCGCCACAGTAGCCGGTATTGCCGCCCTGCGGGACGACCCCGAGGCGATGTTCGTTGCAGAAGCCCAGCAGGCGGGCGACCTCCTCCGCGGCGCGCGGCTGAACCACGGCAAGACAGCGGCCGTGGTAGAGCTGGCGGTGGTCGACCAGGAAGGGCTCGGCGGCGGATCCCGACAGCAGCCGGCCGGGCCCCAGCAGTTCCGCAAGCCCAGCGAGGATGCCTGGATCGGCGGATACAGGGGTCGAATCGCTGCCAGTGGGTCGCATGGCCTCCAATATGCCTCACGCGCCCCGGGCGCGAAACGGAAAGTCCGCCCGAAGTCCCGCGAACCCTCAGTGGATGACTATCCCGAGCAGCTGTCCTACGAGGAAGCTCACGGCCCCGGCGCCGCCGCCGATCAGCACCATGCGAATCGCACCGCGCACCGCCTGCCGGCCGGTGAACAGGCTGATCGCCAGGCCTACGGCAAACAGCGTGAGCACGCTCAGGATCGCCGCAGCAAAGACATCCCGCGGCCGGGAGAGGCCGGCCAGGAAAGGCAGCAATGGAATGGTCGCTCCGAACGCGAAGGCGAGGAACGAAGCGCCGGCTGCGCCCCAGGGTGAGCCCATCATGTCCGGGCTGAGGCCGAGCTCCTCGCGCGCCAGGACATCGAGTGCGTTCTCCGGGCGCGCCAGGAGGGTCTGGCTCACCTCTCTCGCCTGGGGCAACGCCATCCCGCGCGCTTCGTAGATCAGCGCCAGTTCCTCGGCCTCTTCTTCAGGGTACTCGGCGATTTCCGCGCGCTCGAGCGCGATCTGGTACTCGTACATCTCTCGTTGTGAGCGTACCGAGACGTACTCGCCCGCACTCATGGACAGCGCCCCCGCAAGCAGGCCCGCAAGGCCCGTGATCAGCACCAGCTTCGGCGCGGCACCGGCTCCCGCAATGCCCATCACCAGGCTGGCATTGGAAATCAGCCCATCGTTGACGCCGAATACGGTTGCGCGCAGGTTGCCGCCAAGGCCGCCTCGATGGCGCTCGCCGACGTCCGCAAGCGTTACCGGCATGTCATGGCCGGCCACCGCAGGGCTGCTGTACATCGACAGGCCACGCAGCTTCATCGCGGCGAGCACTGAGCGCATGGCGCGAGGGCCCAGCCATCCGACCAGTCGGGCGACGATGCGTGCGCGCGTGGAGGGCCGGAAGGCTCGGCCCCGAATCGGATGGGATCCCTGCCGGCCAAGGGAGGCTTCCCAGCGCATCGCCTGCTCCTCGGCGGCGGCCGCGAGCTGGTTGAACAGGCGCTGTTTGCGAGGATCAGGTTCCGCTTCGGCGACCCGCCGGTAGAGCCACGCGGATTCTTTCTCATGAAGCCAGCTGTCGAGACTGTCGCTCATGCCGCACCCGCATGCCCTGGGAGCCGGGCCCGCATTGCCGGTTCACGCAAATGAGGCGAGAAGGCCTGGGCGAGCCTCAATACCCGTGCTCGTCCTCGTCCTCGTCCCAATCCTCGTCGTCGTCCTCATCGTCCTCATCGTCCTCCTCGTCGTCATCCTCATCTTCGTCCCAGTCGTCCTCCTCCTCCTCCTCTTCTTCTTCCTCTTCGTCCTCAGCCCAACCCTCGGGCTCCTGGGTAGGCTCGAGGTCCATCTCGTGCCAGGTCTCGAGGTCGATTTCCTCGATTTCGCCGTCGAGATACTCGATCTCGACCAGCTCGGCGTCCTCGTCCACTTTGAGCACGCGGAAGGATTCTTCGTCTTCAAGGTTCTCGTACCACTGGCCGGGAACCGGTTCGTAATCTCTGCTCACCGATGTCGTCCTCTCACTTGGCGGCCGCGCAAGTTTAGGGGCTGCGATGGCGCGGAGCAACGCAGGCATGTGCGCGGCGCTCCAGATGCCGCCGATGGCTCGCGTGATTCGATGGGGCCACGTATAGTTTTGATCATATGACCCGCCCCCCACAAACCGTCTCTCCCCTTGGCAAGGCCCGACGCGTGGTGGTCAAGGTCGGATCGGCCTTGCTGGTTGACAGTCGCACGGGGCGGGTCAACCGGACATGGCTCGAAACCCTGATCGAGGACCTGCTGTCGCTGCGCGAGAGGGGCCAGCAGGTGATCCTGGTCTCCTCCGGCGCCATCGCCCTGGGCCGCCGCCAGCTGGCCCTGGCCCCCGGACCGCTGCGACTCGAGGAGAGCCAGGCCGCCGCGGCGGTCGGTCAGATCCGTCTGGCGCACGCCTACAAAGAGCTGCTCGAGGGTCGGGCGGTGACCGTGGCCCAGGTGCTGCTGACCCTGGAGGACAGCGAGCGCCGGCGCCGCTACCTCAATGCCCGGGCAACGCTCGAGACTTTGCTGTCCCTCGGGGCGCTGCCGGTCATCAACGAAAACGATACCGTGGCCACGGCCGAGATTCGCTACGGCGACAACGACCGCCTCGCGGCCCGGGTCGCGCAGATGAGCGGGGCGGATTGCCTGATCCTGCTCTCGGACGTCGATGGGCTCTATTCGGCCGATCCGAACAAGGACCCCGGTGCGCGCTTCATCGCGGAAGTTCATGAAATCACGCCGGAAATCGAGGCGATGGGCGGACGCTCGGCTTCGGATGTAGGCTCGGGCGGCATGACGACCAAGCTGCTCGCCGCCCGCATCGCCGTTTCTGCCGGCTGCCACATGGGCATTGCGGCGGGCCACCACCACCATCCGATCAGGCGCATCGAGCAGGGTGCGCGCTGCACCTGGTTCCTGCCCGCCGCAACGCCAGTCACTGCGCGCAAACAGTGGATCGCGGGGACGCTGCGTCCGGCCGGGGCGGTTACGATCGATGGCGGGGCGTTGCGCGCGCTGCTCGATGGCAGAAGCCTGCTGCCTGCGGGTGTAATCGCGACACGCGGCCAATTCGAGCGCGGCGACACCGTGAGTGTGCTCACGCCCGATGGCGCAGAGATCGCCCGTGGGATCGTTGCGTACTCGGACGGCGACGCAGTCCGGATCATGGGGCGTAAGTCGGCGGAAATCCAAGGGATTCTCGGTTTCCGAGGTCGTGATGAGCTGATCCACCGCGACGATCTCGTCCTGTTCACCCGAGGCGCTTCGCACGCTTGCCTATGAGCACCCCCAGAGACACGAGTCCCCAGATAGACAACCCGCTCGGCGAGACCATGGAAGAGCTCGGCCGCAAGGCCGTCAGCGCCGCAGCGGTGCTGGCGCTGGCATCCACGGAAGTGAAAAATGCCGCCCTGGCGGCCGCTGCCCGGGCAGTCCGCGCCCGGGCCGGGGAGATTCTTCGAGCCAACGAGCATGACCTCGCGGCCGCGCGCGCGGCCAAGCTGAGCGCGGCGCTGCTCGACCGGCTGGCGCTGAACGAGGCACGCATCGAATCGATGGCGGGCGGGATCGAGGACGTCATGGCGCTGCCCGACCCGATCGGCGCGATCGCAGCGGAATGGCAGCGGCCGAACGGTCTGAGGATCCAGCGGGTGCGTGTACCACTCGGTGTGATCGGCATCATCTACGAGAGCCGGCCCAACGTGACGGCGGATGCGGGCGCGCTGTGCCTGAAATCCGGCAATGCCGTCATTTTGCGCGGTGGCTCCGAAAGCCGGTATTCCAATGCGGCGATCCACGCATGCCTGGTCGAGGGCCTCGCCGCCGCGGGATTGCCCGGCGCGTGCATCCAACTCGTGCCGACCACCGACCGCGCGGCGGTGGGCTACATGCTCGCCGGCATGACCGAGTATCTGGATGTGATCGTGCCGCGCGGCGGCAAGAGCCTGGTCGCGCGGGTGCAGCAGGAAGCGCGTGTGCCCGTGATCGGCCACCTGGAAGGCAACTGCCACGTCTACATCGATCGGGACGCTGATGTGCGCATGGCGCAGACCATCGCACTCAACGCAAAGATGCGTCGCACCGGGATTTGCGGGGCTGCGGAAACACTTCTCATCGACCGGGCCTGCGCGGACACCCACCTGGCGCAGGTAGTGCGCGCTTTGCTCGATGCCGGCTGCGAGGTGCGGGGAGACGCTGCGGTGCAGGCGGTCGATCCCCGGGTGCGTGTGGCGTCCGAAGAGGATTGGTACACCGAGTATCTGGATGCGATCATCGCCGCGCGCGTGGTCGACGGTGTGGATGGGGCGATTGCTCATATCGCCCAGTACGGCTCCGCGCACACCGAGTCCATCGTCACTGAGAACCAGGCCACGGCGGAGCGATTCCTCCAGCGGGTCGACAGCGCCATCGTTCTGCACAACGCCTCGACGCAATTTGCCGATGGCGGGGAATTCGGCATGGGCGCCGAGATCGGCATTTCCACCGATCGCTTCCACGCGCGCGGTCCGGTCGGTGTGGAACAGTTGACGAGCTACAAGTACGTGGTGCGCGGGGCGGGCCAGATCAGGCCGTAGCCGCGGGGGCCCTGGTTCCCATCAACGATCGGAGCCCGCCGCGCAGCGAGTACGCTTCCGTGATGCCGCGAGCACGCAGTTCCTCGGCGGCGGCGCGGCTGCGCGCTCCGGTGGCGCAGACCAGAAGACATCTGCGCGCGGGCGGCTCGGCGCCGCCGTAGAGCAGCTCTCTCATGGGCACGCACCTCACCCGGGGGCAGGGGGCGGGCTGCTCGGACACTTCCGAACTTTCGCGGATATCGATGACCTCGAAGCCCGCCTCGAGCGCCGCTTCCAGAGAGTCGATCTCCAGGTCGGCTGCGCCCGATCGATCCGGCGATGCGTCGGAAGTCCGCCCGTGCTCGGGGCAATCGGATGCGCGCCTGGCCCGCACGCGCGTGACTGAAAGGGTGAGCAGGTCGACCATGAGCAGCTCGTCGCCGAGTTGGCCCGGCAGGTCGAGGAGGAGCTTCAGCGCTTCCAGCGCCTGCAGAGTGCCGAGCGTGCCCGGAACCGGTCCCAGCACCCCCGCTTCGACGCAGTTGCCCACCAGTCCATCGCGAGCCGCCTCCGGCCAGACACAGCGCAGGCATGCGCCGCGGCCCGGGTGCACTACCTGCAGCTGACCCTCATACTGGTAGACACTCGCGAATACGATGGGCTTGCCGAGGCGCACGCAGACATCGTTCAGCACGAGCTTGCTGGAGATGCTGTCGGTGCAGTCGATGACCAGGTCGTAGTCCGCAATGAGCCCCGGTGCGGAGAGCGCATCGAGCCGGAGCGGATGGACGCGCAGTTCGACCTCCGGATTGAGCGAGCGCAGCCGACGGGCGGCGAGCTCCGCTTTGCGCTGGCCGACATCGGCCAGGGCATACATGGGCTGCCGGTGCAGGTTGGACGCTTCCAGCCGATCCGCATCCGCCAGTCCCAGCCGGCCCACGCCCGCGGCGGCCAGGTAGGTCATGGCGGGAACTCCAAGGCCCCCACAGCCGACCACCAGGACCGATGCGCGGCGCAGCTTCGCCTGACCGGTGGGGCCGACTTCCTTCAATGCCACCTGCCGGGAGTAGTCCGGAGCACTCGCCGCGGGCGGCTGGGGGGAGTCCACGTGCCCGTGCCCGTGCTCGTGTGTGGGCTCGGCGCAGCGCTCGCAATTGACCCAGCCCGAGTCGCCGTTCTCGTAGTGCTCCTTCTTCCAGATCGGAACGCGGTGTTTGACCTCATCGATGATGTAGCGGCACGCTTGGAACGCCTCGTGCCGATGTCTGGCGCTCACCCCCACCCAGACGGCGGTCTCGCCGATCGCAAGCGCGCCGAGGCGATGCTCGCACACGGCGCGCTCGACGCCGAAGCGGGCAATCGCCTCCGCAACGATGCGCTCCCCCTCCTTGATCGCCAGCGGCTCGAAGGCTTCGTACTCGAGGCGCACGACACGGCGCCCCTCATTGTGATCTCGCACCCATCCTTCGAAGCAGGCGTGGCCGCCGCAGGCCCGGTCCTCGAGCGCGGCGCGCAGCGCGGATGAATCGATGGGAGCGCTGCTGAAGCGAAACATCACCCGCCCGCCACCGGAGGAATGAACACCACGGTGTCTCCGTCGGCAAGCGGCTGCGACCAGTCGCCGAACTCGGCGTTGACGGCCACCCGAAGCAGCTCGGGCGGCAGCGTGAAGGGGTAGCGGGACGTGAGCTCCCGATACAGATCGCGTGGCGATCGCGCCGTGGTGAGGAGCGCTTCGGTGCTGCGGCCCGCCTGCTCGCGCAGCACGGCGTAATACTGCACGGCGATGCGTTTGGGCGGCGCCCCGGGCGCCAGTGCGCCGGCCGCCTCGCGGAACTGCTCGGGAGTGTTGATGTTCTCGAGCGAGCCCGCGTTGGGCTGCTCGAGCAGCTCGACATCCTGCTGGATCAGGAACTTGCGTGGACAGTTGCGTCCGGCGGCCACGGCCGCCGCGAGGAGCGCATGGCTTGCCGGCTCATAGATGGCGCACAGCGGCTCCGGCAGGCCCTCGTGATTCGATCGATAGGCGGTGGCCGTACGATGCGCCGCCCGCGCGGCGATCAATCCATCGAGCGTTCGCTCATCGAGAAACGGCAGATCGCAGGCGAGCACGAGCCATGCCGCTCCGGGGTGTCGCGCCTGGGCGGCCAGGATGCCGGCAGCGGGTCCGATGTCGCGCTCGATGTCCACGATCTGCGGGTAGCGCGCCCGCAGCGGATCCTCGCGCTGATCTTCGCGAACCGATACGTACGCGCGCTCCACCCGACCCTCGAGCAGCCCGATGATCCACTCGAGCTGGCTGCGGCCATGGTATGCCAGCGCCGCCTTGTCACGCTGCATTCGCGTGCTGCGGCCACCCGCAAGCACGAGACCATAGAGCGGAGCGACGGAAGGGGAGGGCGAGGCTGTCATGGCGCAGAGTTTAACGCGCAGCGGGCCGCCCGGGCGTGGCCCGACGGAAAGCGCGCCTGCCTCCGGATTTCTCCAGCAGGCGCACGCCGGCGATCTCGATATCGTGGGAGAGCGCCTTGCACATGTCGTAAATGGTCAGCGCGGCGACCGTTGCGCCCGTCAGCGCTTCCATCTCGACGCCGGTGCGATGGTGCACCGCAACGCGGCAGCGCACCAGGATCTCCGCGCTGCGCTGCTCGATCGAGATCAAGCAGTGCTCGAGGCCCAGGGGATGACAGAACGGGATGAGCTCGTGCGTGCGCTTGGCCGCCATCACGCCCGCTACGATCGCGGTATCGAACACCGGGCCCTTCTTGGTGCGATGTCCGCTGCGGCGCAGCGCCGAGGCGACCTCGCGCGGCAGGCGCACTCGCGCCTCCGCCACGGCTTCGCGATGGGTGATGTCCTTGGCGCCCACATCCACCATCGTGGGGCGATTGCGGCGGTCCAGGTGAGAGAATTCCTTGCGTGCCGAGGCCAATCAGAGGCTCCTACCCGCCGATGTAGAACATTTCGACCTTGCGCTCACCCTCGGCTGCGAGGTGGGCCTGGCGCTGCTCGCTGTAGTTGTCGGCGCGCCGCAGCCACGTTTCGCGCATCACGCGCAACAGATCGTCGTCGCTGGCGCCGCCGCGGAGCTTGTCGCGCAGGTGAGTGCCGTGCGTTGCGAACAGACACGTGTACAAAACTCCGTCCGACGATAGCCGCGCCCGCGTGCAGTCGCCGCAGAACGGCTGGGTGACGGATGAGATGAAGCCCACCTCGCCCCGACCGTCGGTGAACGAGTAGCGCTCGGCGACTTCTCCATGATAGGCGCGCTCGAGAGGCGTGAGCGGCCAACGCGCACTGATCCGCGTCATCAGCTCCTTCGAAGGCACCACGAGATCCGGCCGCCAATGGTTGCGGTTGCCGACGTCCATGTATTCGATGAAGCGCACTATCACGCCCGTGCCGCGAAACCTGTCCACCAGCTCGATCGCGGTGTGGTCGTTCACGCCACGCTGAATCACCGTATTGACTTTGATCGGTCCCAGGCCGGCGCGGCGGGCCTGCTCGATGCCGGACAACACATCCTCCAGGGCGCCAAACCCGCCGCTCAGGCGCGTGAAGACCCCGGGATCGAGGCTGTCGAGGCTGACCGTGATGCGCTGAAGGCCGGCGGCGCGCAGCTCGAAGGCGTACTTGGCGAGCAGGGCGCCATTGGTGGTGAGGGCGATGTCCTCGATCCCCTCGATCGCCGTCAGATCGCCGATGAGGTCGGTGAGATTGGGCCGCAGCAGCGGCTCCCCTCCGGTCAGGCGCAGCTTGCGTACACCGAGGCGCACGAAGAGCCTCGCGAGGCGCACGATCTCATCGAACGAGAGCCGCTCGTGCGAGCCGAGAAAGCGGTACTTGTCGTGGAAGGTCTCCCGCGGCATGCAGTAGGGGCAGCGGAAGTTGCACCGGTCCATGACCGAGATCCGCAAGTCGCGCAGCGCACGGCCGCGCAGGTCTCGCGGCCCGGCGCCCAGGGGGATCACGCTGTCGCTTGCGGCCATGGGAGAGCTTTACCACCTGCGGCCGGGGATTGCCATCATCCAAAGGAAAGAACCCGGATGCCCGTCTCGCGCGTCGCCGGCGGGTGCGATTGCCCTACCAGCGATATAGGGAGGCCACGAAGCCGCGGGGGTACGTCCGGGGCCCCGGAGGCAGCTCGACGAAACCGTCGGTGCCGGCAAGCGCCGTGAAGTCCCCCGATCCGTGGGTGGGCCGGGGCTTAGCCGAGCAGCATCCCGCCTCGTCCGTCTCGAGTCTGACGGGCAGGAAGAACGTGAGCGGCGCATTGACCGTGAAGGGCTCGCCCAGAGCGATCCGCTCCGGGGGACGGGCACTTTGGCCTTGGCTCGCCGCGAGAGCCGGCAGAACGTACCGGGAAACACACACGGCCGTGGATACGGGGTTGCCTGGCAGGGCCAGCACGGCGGCGCCCGTGGCGGCGATGCCGAACCACAGAGGCTTGCCGGGCCGTTGCGCCACTTTGTGGAACACGCAGCGCACCCCGAGCGACTCGAGCACCTTCGGCACCAGGTCGAGCTTGCCCATCGAGACGCCACCGCTCAGCACCAGCACATCGTGAGTCTCGAGGTGGAATTTCAGGCGGCGCGCGAGCTCCGCCTCGTCGTCGTTGATGTGATCGTCCGCGACACGTTGAAAGCCATGCAGCCGCAGCGCAGCGCCGATGGCATAGGCGTTCGAGCGCCGGATCTGGTGAGCCTCGATGGGCTCACCGGGCTCGACGAGCTCGTTGCCGGTCGAAATGACGGCCAGCATGGGCTGGCTGCTGACGCGTATCCGAGCCATGCCCGCCGCCGCGGCAATGGCGATCTCCGGGGGGCCGAGCCGGGTGCCGGCGGCGAGGAGCAAGACACCCTTGTGCGTATCGGTGGCGCGCCGGTGGATGTTCTGCCCGGGCTTCACCTCCAGCCCGTCCTGAAGCGCGGCTTGGCCGTGATCCATCACGATCTGCTCGACGGGTACGACGCAGTCACACCCCCCGGGCAGGGGGGTGCCGGTCATCACTTCGATGCAGCTGTCGCGCGATGCCAGAGTGAGGGGCGCATCGCCGGCCGCCTGGGTCGCCTGAACGGCGAATACCCGTCTCCTTTGGGCGGCTTCGGCCTCGAGCGCGATGCCGTCCATGGCGACACGGTCGAAGGGCGGCTGATCGCGCTCGGCGTGGATGTTCTCCCGCAGCACCGCGCCCGCACACTGCGCGAGCGGGAGCGACTCGACGGGCAGGCACGCGAGGTGCCGTGCGATCAGCTCATCGGCCTCGGCGGGAGCGAGCAACGCGGTGGCTCAGTCGGACTTCTTGCTGTGCTTGGCCTGGTAGATCTTGACCTGGGTATTGAACTGGTTGGCGACGCTCTGCAATTGCGCGACCGCGGCGTTGTTCTTCTGGATTTCCATGTCTTCCATCGCGGCGACCTGCTTCTTGGTCAGCTTCGTGGCCGCCTGGGCGATGGCCTTGTCCTGCTGCCGCTTGATGCAGGCCAGGTAGAGGTTCATCTGGTCGTTGTAGTTCTGCACGGCTTTCTGAGCAGCGAGCATCTGGGCCATGGTTGCCACGTTGCCGTCCGGGATGTGCGACGGGGCGGGCGGATAGAGGCAGCCGGCATAGGCAGGCGACAGGACGAGGGCCGCCAAAGCAGCGGCGGCGGGAAGCGATTTCATACGGGATCCTCTTACGGGCGAAGCCCCTATCTTACGGGCGGGGAGCGGTTCGGGCCACTAGGAGCCCTGAATTCCCACCTCTCCGCAGGGTAAGATCGAGCGCTGGCCAGTGTCCCGCGGGGCCCCTGAGCGCCACTGCCCGCCCAAAAAGTGGGGGCGGCGCCATTGTCCGATTGACGCGCCCACGATTCAGAGGTAGCCATGTCTTCCGAGCCCCATCTGTCGCGCAACCTCCGCAACCGCCACATTCAGCTCATTGCGCTCGGCGGCACCATCGGTGTGGGGCTGTTCCTGGGCTCCGCCAAGGCCATCCGCCACGGAGGGCCGGCGCTGCTGCTGAGCTACGTGATCGGCGGCCTCGCCATCTTTTTCATCATGCGGGCACTCGGGGAGCTGCTCACGTACCGCCCGGTCGCCGGCTCCTTCGCCTCGTACGCCGAGGAATTCTGCGGACCGTTCGCCGGCTTCGTCACCGGCTGGTCCTACTGGTTCATGTGGGTGGTCATGGCCATGGCGGAGCTCACCGCGATCGGCCTTTACGTGCGCTTCTGGGCGCCGTCGGTGCCGCAGTGGTTGCCGCCGCTGATCGTGCTGTCGGCGCTCTACGGGTCCAATCTGCTGGCGGTGCGGGTGTTCGGCGAACTCGAGTTCTGGTTTGCGCTGGTCAAAATCATCACCATCCTGGCGCTGATCGTCGCGGGCGTCGCGGTGATCTTCTTCCATTTCGGCGCGCTCGGGGCCGGGGCCCATTTCAGCAACCTCTGGTCGCACGGGGGCTTCATGCCCTTCGGGGTCCTCGGCGTGCTGTTGACTCTGCAGATCGTGATGTTCGCCTACGCCGGGGTGGAGCTGGTCGGTGTGACGGCCGGAGAAGCGGAGAACCCTTCCGTGGTGCTCCCGAGAGCCACCAACGGCATCATCTTCCGCATCCTGCTGTTCTACATCGGTGCCCTGGCCGTGATCATGGCGCTGGTGCCGTGGAATGAGCTCAGTCCGGACGTCAGTCCCTTCGTCTTCGTGTTCGAGAAGCTGGGCATCCCGGCGGCGGCCAGCCTGATCAATCTGGTGGTCATTACCGCCGCCGCCTCTTCCTGCAACAGCGGTCTGTTCAGCACGGGCAGGATGCTCTTTACGTTGGCGCGGCGCGGTCACGCGCCACGCGCGTTTGCCGCGCTCGGGCGTGGACACGTGCCCTCGGCCGGCATTCATGCCTCGGCGGCGGTCATGTTGATCGGAGTGTTCCTCAATTACGTGGTGCCCAAGGAGGTATTTACCTGGGTCACCAGCGTCACGCTCATCGGCACACTGTGGACCTGGGGCATCATCATGATTTCGCATCTCGGCTATCGGCGGGCGGTGCGGGAGGGCAGGGTGGCGGCCTCCGCGTTCCGGATGCCGGGGGCGCCGGTGACGAACTGGGTGGTGGTGGGCTTTCTGCTCTTCGTGACCGCCATGCTTTCGCTGGACCCGGGCACGCGGGTGGCGCTCTACGTTGCACCGGTCTGGTTCGCACTGCTGGCGCTGGGTTACACCCGCGCGAGACGCGTGGCGCAACCCGAGCCCGCGGCCTGATAAGATATCCGCGACGCGCCCGTAGCTCAGTTGGATAGAGTACCTGGCTTCGAACCAGGTGGTCGGGGGTTCGAATCCCTCCGGGCGCGCCAAATCATCTGTGTCGGTTCCGGACAGATAGGTGACGGATCATTCCGACCCCCTGTGCCAGGGTAGTTGTCGCCTCTGACTCTTCCTTGATCTGCCGGACTGCTTGGCCCGAAATGACCAAGCCATATTCTCTCGCCTTCAAGCAAAATATGCTGGAGCGGCTGACTGGCAAGGATGCGGTCAGCGCACGGCAACTATCCGTGGAAACCGGTGTTCGCCAGCAGAACCTGTCGCGCTGGCTTCAGGAGGCGCGTAGCCTGCCGGCTGCGGGTGCCGACGCTAAGAGTCGTCAGTGGACCGTCCAGCGCAAGGCACGGGTGCTCGCGGACGCCTCCGGCCTGAGTGGGGATGAGCTGCACGCCTATCTGGATCGGGAAGGCGTCCGCCTCGTTGATTTTGAGCGCTGGCGGACTGCGCTGCAGGAGGATGGTCGGGACTCCGCAGTTGTCACTCGGCGGATCCGTCAGCTCGAGCGCGAGCTCGCTCGCAAAGAGAAGGCCCTTGCGGAGGCCGCCGCTCTGCTCGTGCTAAAAAAAAAGATCGCACAAGCGGCTCTGGACGAGGACGACGCCGGCGGGCCGCACCGGCGGCCACCAAACGCTCTGCGGCCCAGCGAGGAGGCGCAGATCCTTACGGTCATGGTGAGTGCACGGTTTGCCCATCTTTCCCCGAAGCAGCTGGTGCCGCAGCTGGCAGATGAGGGACCATATCTGGCCTCCGAGTCCACCCTCTACCGTCTGCAGCGCCGGTATGGGTTACGAAGAAGGCCTCGAATGATCAGCAGGACCGATGTAACCCGCGCCGTGACGCTGCATCGGGCGACCGGCCCCAATCAGGTGTGGAGATGGGATATCACCTGGCTGCCGACCACCGTGCCGCATCAGGCGTGCGGGGTCGATCCGATCTCTTGCCGGATGGCAACCCGCATCACCTCGGCATCCTCAACCCGCAGCTTGCGCATCGACCTTCTCCCGCAGGAGGAGCCGATGCCGCCATGCCGTTTTGTCCATGTCGCCAGGTTCAGCTGCCGTCGCGAATCTCGACGTGGTTGTCGTCGTTTCGGTTGACAATGACCCAGATCGCCACCGCAGGCTCGTTCCCGATCGTCCAGAGGCGATGTGGTTGATCGGCGCCGTAGGAAACGGAGTCTCCGGCCTTCAGTTCATATTTCGAGAAGCCGATCTGCAAGCCCAGTTTTCCCGAGATGACGTAAGCGTACTCCTTGCCTCCATGTCGGAAAAGTGAGTCCTCAGGACAGGATTCAGCCCCAACCGCGTAGGTCACCTTGAGGAACTCCACCTTGTCGTCCGGACGCACGGTCAGGCGCTCCCATACTACGCCAGCCGCCAGACGCAACCGCTCGCGATTACTGGCGCGCTGAATTGGGCTCTCCGCGCCCGGCGCCGACTGGGCGCTGACCTGCGCCTGGTTTCTTGCCGATTTGGGATGATTGAATAGCTCATCGATCGGCATTCCCAATATCGTCGTCAGCGACCAGAGCGTGCTGACGGAGGGCATCACGTGCCCATTCTCGATCTGGGAAATCATGCTTGGCGAAATCTTGGCGCGGCGTGCGACCTCGCGAAGACTCAATCCTCTCCGATTGCGCTCCTCTCGAATCTGTCTCCCGAGGGACGAGAGATCGGGCACATTCACTTTTGATGCAACCATTGCGTGATGGCTGTCTGCTTCATGACTTTCGGGAGCACGGTCAGGTACGAAGTATCAATTGAGCACAAACCAAATATGCAACTGCTTGGGCGATCCTGAGTGCGCGCTGCGAGTCCGTTGCAAAGGCGTGTTACGCCTCCCGGGAATTCCCTGTCGATGCACCGCGTGAGCCAGCCGCCGGAGAACGGGATGTTCGCTGGAGAATTCAAGCGCACACCCCGTACGGCACTGCGCCGGCTCCGGCCGCGACGCATGCAAGGAATCGGTCCGTAAATACGCGGCTTGCCTGGCAGCTGATCGTACGCGAAATTCTCGCAGATTGCAGCTACCCGAAGAGGGTGTCGAGCCGTGTGAGGTGATGCGGCTCGCCGGCACAATGACCTTGTTGTGCACGTTGCAGAATACATGGCATTGGCCGCCTCATAAATACTCCAATGGCGGGCGAGGGTGTGCCAAAGCGTCCGTCGCCGTCGACCGCCTGGAAAAGAGCTCCGGGTCTGCGCTGCGAGCCTGAGAGGCAGAGGGCTGCCGCCGCCGATGCTCTGCGCGTGCGGCTTCCAAGGCGCCCGGACCTGATGAGGGGGGCGGAAGACGGTGTACCCGCCTTCATGAGTACCCCCGAGGCCCGGCGTACGCTAGTGCGCAGCGCCACCGAAAGAAAACCCCCCGGATCGGAATGATCCGAGGGGCCCTATCTAGGTCTCCCCCGCTTCGTCAAGCGCAGATTTCATGAGAAAGCAGCTCTGCAGGTGGGGAAGTTCACCCTGCGCCGCGCTTTCACATACCGCTTCCAGCCATCTGGAACATTGCGCACTCAGAAGCGGTACTCGTAAGTCACGCCATATCGCCGCGGCAGAGCCCGCCAGAGGAATCCTCCGGGGGAGAACTCCGCGTTGTAGATCGTATCGGTCAGGTTCTTCGACCAGAGCGTCAGCGACCATCGGTCGCCTTCCAGACCGAGCCGCAGGTTCAGCAGCGGGACCGGGTTACGCGAGGTGGAATCGTAGGGGTCCCACCAGGTGCGCCCGATCTCGTGGAAGTCGAGACGCACCATCCCGGCGAGTCCGTTCCCGAGCGGCTGGCGGTACATCCCGCCTGCGTTGATCGTGTCGCGGCTGACCAGCGGCGCCTGGTTGCCGAGGACGGTCGGATCAGCCATGGCCGTGATCCTGCTGTCAGTGTATCCGTAGCCGGCATACAGCTCCATCCGGTCGGTCGGCCGGAGGGTCAGCTGGACCTCCGCGCCCTTGTAGGTGGCGTTCAGATTGCCGAGGTTCTGGGTCGAGTTTGCGGCAAGATAGACGAAGAAATACCCGTTCTTCGAGTGCGTGTGGAACACGTCCGCGTCAACGCTAAGGCGGTGATGGAACATGTCACCCTTGACGCCGACCTCGTACGTATCAGCGATCTCGGCCGCGAACGTGTCACCGACGCCCAGAATATGGCTCGCCTTGGCCACAGCCGCCACTCCCGTCTGGTTGAAGCCGCCGCTGCGGAAGCCGCGGCTCCAGTCCGCGTACATCGTCCAGTCGGCGTTCGGCTGGTACCGCAGCGTGAACTTCGGCTGCCACGCGTCCCAGGTGTGCTTGCGCACCTCACCGGTGTAGGCCGCCGGATCGGGCAGGAACTGCTGCGGCGTGCGGGTGGTGTCACTTTCGGTGTCGGAGTCGTAGCGTGCCGCCGCATCGAACTGCCACTGTTTCGACAGCGTGTAGGTCGCGTCGCCGTACCATGCCCAGGCGTTGCTGTTCTGGAAGTCCGCGAGGAATGTCACGTTCGTGTTGGTTGCGAAGGGATTGGCCGGGTTGACGATGGGGTTCTCGTAGACCGCGGGGACGCCGAGACCCCGATCGACGATGTTGTCCGTGGAGATGAAGCGCTCCTTGTGCAGGAAGTACAAGCCGGTGATCCACCTGAACGGACTGTCCGACGGCGAGGTGAAGCGCACATCCTCGCTCCACGTGTGCACGCGGACGAACTGGCTCTGGCTCTCGTCGAAGGGGCCGCCGAGAGAGGCCGGGATTCCGGCGAAGAAATAGTTGTATCCGATCGAGGTAGTGATCGGCCGGAAGTCGTAGGCATCGCCAGTATCGATTTCCTTCGTCTGATTGTAATCCGTGATCGAGCGGAACGTGCCGTATCCCGGGGCGTAATCCAGCTTCAGAGCGCTGTCCAGGATGTCGCGGTGGTCCATTCCCAGGTTGTTGGTCTGTATCGGGCTGGTGACGTCGTTCGCATTCGGCGGAGTCGTGAAGCTCGCGAAGGGATTTGCCTCATTGTTGCGCGGAATGACGAAATAGTACGCGGTCGTCTGCACCCGGTCGTAGAAGAGGCGCCAGTCCGCGGTGACCCGGTCGTTGGGCGTCCAGAGCAGTCGCAGCCTGCCGGAATAATCCCGGTAGGGGTCGGCTTTGCGATGCAGATAGGTATTCTCGAGGTAGCCGCTGGTGTTGTAGACATCGAGCCCCGCGCGGTACAGCAGCGTGCCGCTCGAGTTGAGGGGACCGGTCACGGTGGAGTCCGCACGCTCGGACGGTCCGTTGCCGAGCCCGAGCCGGACCCGGCCCCCGAATTTCTTGGAGGGCGGGACCGTGTGGATGATGATTGCCCCAGCAATCGCGTCGCGGCCGTAGAGCGCTCCCTGGGGACCCTTCAGCACTTCGATCTGCTGAATGTCGTTGAGCTGCGTGGCGAACTCCTCCGGATCGGTCTCCTGGACACCGTCCACGATCACGGCGACGGATGGCTCGCTGTTGCGCGCCTGGGAGATGCCACGGAGGGTGACGAAGGCATTGCCGACGTTCTGTGTCTCCACCAGCGTCATGTTCGGCACCATCGCGATGAAGCTTTGCGGGCTATCGATGCCCGCCGAGCGGATTGCCTCCCGGGTAAATACGCTCTCAGTGATCGGCACGTTGTGGACCAGCTCCTTGCGCTCGCGTGCCGTCACGACGACCTCGTGGAGAATGGCGGTTTGGGCAAAGGCCGGAGCGGCGATGACCTCCGGCAACACCAGAGTCGCCGCCAATACCCATGCATTCGATTTGCGCACGTTCAATCCCCCTCGTATTAACTGAATCGTTGGTTGTCTGCTCTTCGATGTGCCCGCGCGCGAGGCGGGCATCCGGTCCGCGCGATCATCGAGCACATCATCATGTCGTCGCCGTGCGGGTCGAGAAGCCGTGCCGGGCGATCACCGCGTCCGGATACATCATCTCGAGCACGAGGCAGGGTCTGTCGAAGTTGCAGATCCGCGGCTGCTGGGCTCTCGCGGCGGGTCCTGAGCTCAGTCATCGGTGCCCAGCCACAAGGCAATCAGCAAAGCCGAGGCAAACAGTCGAAAGGCGTCTTGCAACACGTTTAGCTTCGTGCTTTGCCACATCAGAAAATATTCCTGGGCGATGACCAGAAAAGCGATGAAGTACAGGCAAGCCGCCACCCCGAGTCCCAGATAGGCAGTCGATTTCGCGGCGTTGAACTGCTGCTTCTCACCGCGGCTCCGCCACAACCTCGCGGCTGCGAGCCAGGACAATGCGGCGCTCGTTGCTTCCGACAGGACGATCAGCCCGAAGGCAGCCCAGATGAGCACCGGGTTCTGGATGGCCCGCCACATGGCGTGCGGGTTCCGGTAGGTGGTTTGCATGCCCATTGCCGTGCCGACCGCGGCGTAGCCGGTATGGGGCATCGTCAGGTTCCCAAGGACTGCCAGAGTGAGCACCAGCGCCATGCCGGCTACGAGCAGCGTCTTCAGTGTTCTGATCACAGTTTGCCCGCCTTTGCGTGAGGTCGGAGGTCTGGTAAGGGCTGCGCCGTGTCGGCCACGGTGTCCGAGTCCGTTCGTTCCGTCAGTTCTTTGCGGGCCGGCCGGGGACGCGGGGCAATGCGGGCGACCCCGGAGCCTCAGCGGTTCGGGCAGTCCTGCAGCGCTCGTGGAATTCGTCGAAGATCTGGAGCATGTTGTTCAGCCCGTCGGCCCCCCAAGTTCGCCGGACGAGGACAGTCGCATTGCCATGCCGGCGTTCCGAACCGGGACAGCGATGGTCTTGTCCGTCAACTCAATGACTTCCAATGAGGACAAGCTCTCCGTCGCGTGACTTGGACGGCTGACGGCTATCGGGCCGGCTGCAGTGTTCAGTGACGCTGAAAGTGTTTATAGTGGGTTAACATCGGCTTGTCAAGACACGGGCGGGCAGCCACATCTGTTCATCGTCGGGGCGCGAGCTGTCTGATCCAAAATGCGGTCCGCGCACACGCACTTCATGTTCTTTCGCCGGTCGTGCGAGCAGTCAAGCGGGTGGGTATGGCGGGTGTCCGCATGCGAAGGGCAGATGATGAGCACATTGGAGGAATCACAGCCGACAGCGCGACTTCAGGGAATTCCCGAGGCGGAGCGTGGGGCGCGAGGTAGTTGAGGAGCACGTTCAGGGAATTGCGGGACACGGGCGGCGTGAGGCCGATCGGGCGCAGCAGCATCACGAGCTTTGACGCTGGAAAGCGGTTACGCGAACCCTTGACGGCAGGATGTTCGCAGATTATAAACTGTTCAGTATTAATGAACTCTGCAGTAAAACGAGGAACGGTCTAGTGTCGCATCACGTCGCGCGAGCCAATGAGATCAAGCCCTTACCCGCCTACGAGCGCAACAGCAGCGGGTTTCGCCGAAGTTCGGTCATCGGCAGGGCATGCGACGCTGTGCATACCGACCTGGGATTCTGCGAGATCGATGCAGGCGGTCGGATTGACGTGCACGTGCAGTCATTCGAGGAACTTTTCTACGTTACCGAAGGTAGCCCAACCTTGATCCTGGACGGTCACGGTTACCCGCTTTGCCCTGGAGCCTGCGGTGTGATTCCGATCGGCACGCCTCATGCCTGGCTCGGGCCGGCCACGGGCACCGCCAAGTGGATCGATATGCTCACGCCGATTCCCCGTGACGGACGCGGCCCAAGCGACCTGTTCTTCCTGGGCCGACCTGAAGGCGTTCCGGTAGAAGCGCTCGATATCCGCGATCCGCGCACGCAGCACTTCTTTCGCATGACCGATGACGATATCACGCTGGAGAAGCTCAAGGTGGGCGCCCGGGTGGACGCTCCGACCGTTTCCGCCAGCATGGCGACGGCGCTGCTCGCCTACAGCGGCATCGCCGTGAAGATGCTCGTCGACCAGAGAATGTCCGCTGCGCTGGCGACCATGTTCATGGTCGAATACCAGCCAGGCGGGGTGGCGCATGACCACGATCATCCGCTGGAGGAGAGCTACAGCATCCTCGAAGGCGAGGTCGAGGCGGTCGCCGACGGCACCACGTATCTGCTGCAGAAAGGTGACGTATTGTGGACGGGAGTGGGCTGCATTCACGCATTCCGCAACCCGAGCAACTCCACGGTCCGCTGGCTGGAGACGCAGTCGCCGCAGCCTCCGGCGCGTCACTCTTACCGGTTCGACCGCGATTGGGAATATCTCGAACATAAGCTTGGGCAGAAATAATCATGACGGGCAGCGCAATTATCATCGGGGGTACGCAAGGCATCGGTCTGGAGATCGCGCGCCGGATGTCCATGCGGGGCGAGAAGGTCGTCGTGGCCGGACGCGACGGACAGCGGTGCGCCGACGTCGCCCGCGAGCTGGGAGCCGGTGCGAGCGGTCTGGCAGTGGATCTGTCCAAGCCGCGCGAAATAGCCTCGGCACTTGCCAAGGTGCCGGCGGTCCGGCATGTGGTCATCAGTGCCATCCAGCGGGACGCAAACTCCGTGCGCGACTATGACGTGGATCGTGCGCTCAATCTGGTGACGCTCAAGCTGGTTGGCTATACCGAGACGGTTCACTCGTTGCTGCCGAAGTTGGCGCCCGACGCCTCGATCGTTCTCTTCGGTGGCCTCGCGAAGGAGCGCCCTTATCCGGGATCCACGACGGTCACGACCGTCAATGGCGCCGTGGCCACCCTCGTGCACACTCTCGCGGTGGAGCTTGCACCGGTGCGCGTCAACGCGATCCACCCGGGGATCATTGGCGACAGCCCCGCGTGGTCGGGCAAGAATCTCGACGCCGTGGTCAGCCGCACACCCACGAAGCGGCTCGCGACCATGGGTGATGTGGCGGACGCCGCGCTGTTCCTGCTGGACAACCAATCCGTCAATGGAGTGAATCTGAATATCGACAACGGCTGGTTGCTCACCTGAGCGGCGTTTCGGAGAAGCAAGCATGATGTCCGCGCAACAGGCGATTTCAGACACTCGAGATATTCCGGCCGGATCCGGTGAAGCAGGCCGCCGTATACTCATCAAAGGCGGAACGATCCTCAGCATGGATCCGAAAGTCGGCGATTTCGCCGCGGCGGACGTGCTGATCGAAGGCGGCATCCTGGCCGCCGTGGGCCCAGGCCTCGATGCGCCCGACGCCACGGTCATCGATGCGAAAGGCATGATCGTGATGCCGGGCTTCATCGACACTCATCATCATCAATTCGAAACCGCGTTGCGCAGCTTTCTTGCCGACGGCATTCTGATCAACGACGGTCATCCGCACGGCGCAGTCAATTATTACGAACACATCCTGCAGAAATTTTCGCTGGTCTACCGCCCGCAGGATGTGCATATCAGCGTGCTGTTCGGATCGCTGGCGCAGCTCGACACCGGCGTGACGACCGTCATGGATGTCTCGCAGATCCATCACACCCCGGAGCACTCCGACGCCGTGGTCCAGGCGCTCAGAGACGGCGGCCGCCGCTCGGTGTTCGGGTATTTCGAGGGTTGGGGAGACGGAACGAAGTATCCCGACGATGCGCGGCGGCTGAAGAGGGAGCACTTCTCCTCCGCCGATCAGTTGCTGACGATGGTGATGGGAGGGGAGATCTATATTCCGGGCTATGAGAAGTCATGGAATATCGGCCGCGATCTCGCCGTTCCAGTGGCCCTGCACGTCGTCGGGACCTTCGGTATGGCGCCGACTTTCGACGAATTGGCCAGGGCGGGACGGTTCGGCTCGGACAACATCTTCATCCATATGACCGGGATGAGCGACCTTGCGTGGAAAGTCGCCGCCGATGTTGGTGCGCACGTGTCCCTTTCCGTGCCCATCGAGATGACGATGCGTCATGGCATGCCGCCATTGCAGAGGGCTCTTGACCTGGGCATGCAGCCGTCGCTCTCGAGTGACGTGGAGTGCACCATGACCGCGGATCCGTTCACCTTGATGCGCAGCGCATTCACGCTCCAGCGGGCCTTCGTCAACGAGGCGGCGCTGGCGGGCAAGGATCAGCTTCCCTCATTGCTCACCTGCCACGATGTCCTCCGTTTTGCCACTCAAGAGGGCGCGAAGGGTCTTAAGCTCGATGGCAGGACGGGCTCTCTGACGCCGGGCAAGCAGGCGGATGTCATCCTGCTCGATGCGGCCGCACTGAATGTCGCGCCGCTGAATCATGCGCCTGGCGCCGTCGTCACGCTCATGGATCGAAGCAACGTCGATACCGTGATGGTTGCGGGCAAGATCCGAAAGTGGAAGGGCAAGCTGATCGGTGCGGATCTCGCCAAGCTGAGGCGCGAGCTCGAAGCCAGCCGCGACCACATTTTCAATGCTGCGGGCATCGAGCGGGACCTGTTCCGCACTTGTTCCCACGCAGTATCGGCGAGCGTCAAAGGCGCGTGATGCGCGTACTTGCCCGAACGACCGGGGTGCCGTCGCGGCAGGCGTTGGCACCATGGCGATGGGACTGCACACTGCAGGGATCCACATGAGGACGGATCGATCTCTTGGAGAGACCCGATGGACGTGAAAGTAGGACTCATCGGCGTCGGCCGCATGGGTTCGGCAATCGCGCGCCGCTTGTTGAGCGCGGGTTGCGATTTGCTGCTGTACAACCGCACGCAACAGAAGGCGGCAGCGCTCATGCAGGCCGGTGCCCGCGCCGCGACCTCCATCGACGGTGTCTGCGCAGGGCGCGACTTGGTCATTACCATGGTCGCGGACGATGCGGCCCTGCAGGAAGTGGTGCTGGGGTCCGGTGGCGTGCGCGACAACCTGTCCGCCCGGGCAGTGCATGTGGCGATGGGCACGCACGGCGTCGCGGCTATCCGCGCCGTGGCGGCGGCGCACCGCGCGGCAGAGCAGAATTTTGCGGCGGCGCCGGTACTCGGCCGACCCGAGGTCGTGGACGCCGGGCAGGCCGGAATCATTGCCGGCGGGCCGCCCGCGGCGCTGGGGATCTGCCGGCCGACGCTGGCCGTCATCGGACGGCGCGTGTTCGAAGCCGGGGACGATGCCGAGAGTGCAGCGGCTCTGAAGCTGACGAACAATTTCGTGCTGGCCGGCTGCATCGAGGTGCTGAGCGAGGCCTTCGCGCTTGTCCGCAAGTACGGAGTGGCGCCCGCGGTGTGTCTTGATATGTTGACCGAGGGGCTGTTCGCGGCGCCGGCCTACCGGACCTATGGGCGCATCATTGCCGAGCAGAATTACGATCAGGTGGGCTTTACGGCCCGCCTTGCATTGAAGGACATGAGCCTGGTGCTCGCTGCCGCAGACGCGGCGTTTGTGCCGCTTCCGAGCGCCAATACGGTTCGTGATCGGCTGCTGACCGCAATCGCCCGCGGCGATGGCGATCGCGATTGGTCGGTGATCGCCCGCGAGCAGGCCCGGGCGAGTGGGCTTGATTGATCTGGAGAAATAGCCATGAAATACAACCGTCCGCATGCCACGGCCCGCTGGGGAACGATGGCCAAAGACTGGGAGCTCGGCGTTGACTACCCCCGAATGGTGCGCGAACGCTTCCAGCGTGCGCAGAGCGCGGTGAAAGCCGCGGGCTTGGGGGCCGTCCTGTGTTTCAACGTCGACAATGTGCGCTACATCACTGGCACGCATATTGGAGAGTGGGCGCGCGACAAGTTCGACCGTTACTGTCTGTGCCCGCGCGACGGAGAGCCGTACCTTTGGGATCCCGCGCCGCCCGCGAAGCGTATCAGCTCTCCCTGGATCGCCGATCGGGTCGCCGCGCCGATAAGCAACCTGCAAGGCGCATTGCCGCCGAGCACCGGCGCACAGAAGGATTTCGCGCGACAGATCAGAAAAATGCTCGTCCATTATGGGATCGAGCGCGAGCCTCTGGGAATCGACCTGCTCGAGCTGCCCATGCTGCGCGCGCTCGAGAAGGAAGGCATAGAGGTGGTCGACGGCCAGCAGACGATGCTCGATGCGCGCGAGACCAAGACGCCGGAGGAGATCCAGTGCCTGAAGGTCGCAGCCGCGATGGTCGATGCGACCTACTACGACATCTGCAAGGCGATCCGGCCGGGTATGCGCGAGAATGAGCTGGTGGCGATCGCGAACGATCGGCTGTTCCGGCTCGGGTCGGAGCGCGTCGAGTGCGTCAATTCCGTTGCCGGTCCGCGCGGCACGCCCCACTGTCATACCTTCTCCGATCGCATCATCCAGCCGGGCGACATGGTGTACCTGGACATCATGCATTCGTTCAATGGCTATCGCACGTGCTACTACCGTACCTTCGTCTGCGGTGAGCCAAACAAGCACCAGATCGAGGCATACGAGCTGGCCTCGAAGTGGATCAGCGCGTCGATCGATGCGATCCGCCCGGGGGCGACGGTCGATGACATCGCGCGCGCCTGGCCTGCGGCCGAGGAATTCGGCTACCGCGATGAGGAGGAGGCCTTCCTGCTGCAGTACGGACATGGCATTGGTCTGAGCCTGTGGGAGCGGCCGATCATCACCCGGCGCTTCACGGGCCAGGGCTCGGTGCTGAAGGAGGGGATGGTGTTTGCCGTGGAGACATGGAAGGGTGCGGCTGACGGCTCCGGTGCTGCGCGCATCGAGGAGGAAGTCGTGGTGACGCGCGATGGCTGCGAGGTGATCACGAACTTTCCGTCGCATCGGCTGATCTCCTGTGGCCTGCCCGGCTGCGACGTGTTTTAGAGCGTGCGATCGGCCGCCCGGGCGAGGGGTGCCGCTGCCCGATCTTCCGGTGCGAGTCGCGCAATGAAAGCGGGGGCAGGCGGCGCTGCCGGACGCGGGTGGTTCGGTCGCGACACCGGCTGGCTCCCCGCTCTGCGGTGCCGGCTTCGATGTCGTGACGCGTCCCGGGTCGCGCGGATTGAACTCACGAAGATTGATTGAGTGAATTGAGACAATGACTCAAAAGACACGGCCGACGGCCGGCGAGACGGTCCCCACGGGGGGAATTTCCCCCGACAAGCGCCTTGAGATGTACCGGCTGCAGGTTCTGCTGCGCCAGGCGGAGCAGCGTGCCTATGATCTGTTCCTCGAGAACAAGATCAAGGGCACGAGCCATCTGTCACTGGGCCAGGAAGCGGTGGCAGCCGGCGCCGCGGCGGCGATGCGTCCCGGCGATCTGTCCTTCTGCACCTACCGTGGACACGCGCATACGCTCGCGCGGGGCGTGCCGGTCGAGAAGGTGCTCGGTGAGCTGATGGGGCGCGACAACGGATTGATGCGGGGCAAGGGCGGGTCGATGCACCTCACATCCGTCGAGCACGGCGTGATGGGATCGTACGCGATTGTCGGCGCGCACCTGCCCATTGCGTGCGGCGCCGCATGGCGCGCGCAGTACAAGGGCGACAGCGACGTATCGGTGTGCTTCTTCGGCGACGGCGCCACCAATATCGGCGCCTTCCATGAGGCGCTGAACTTCGCCGCCTGCAGGAAGCTCCCGGTCGTGTTCGTCTGCGAAAACAACCTTTACATGGAATACACGCCGATCGCAGACGTGACGGCGGTGAAGCATCCGGGTGGCGATCGCGCCGGCGCATACGGGCTCGAGCGCATCGTGATCGATGGCAACGACGCGGATGTCGTGTACCTTACCATGGTGAAAGCATTCGCTCGCGCTCGAGCAGGCGAGGGCCCGTCGCTGATCGAGTGCCTGACGTACCGCCACAGCGGGCACAGTCGGGCCGATCCTGCCAAGTATCGGCCTCCCGGCGAGCTCGACAGGTGGAAGGAGCGCGATCCGGTGTCGATCTATCGGAGGCGGCTCGAGACCCAGGGTGTCGCGGCCGAGACGCTCGATGCGATCGATGCGGAAATTCATCGCATCATCGACGATGCCACCAAGGCCTGCGAGGCCGCCCCATCGACATCGGCGGATATCTTGTTCACGGACGTCTACGCGGATGGGGGCTGTTCATGGCGCAACTGACATACCGCGAGGCGGTGGCGCGGGGCATCGCACAGGAAATGGCGCGCGATGAGAATGTCGTGCTGCTTGGAGAGGATGTCGCAAAGGCTGGAGGGGTGTTCAAGGCGACCGTGGGCCTGCTCGAGCAGTTCGGGCCGAACCGTGTGCTCGACACGCCGATTTCGGAGCAGGCCATCCTCGGGGCTGCGATGGGCGCCGCGATGACTGGCCTCAGGCCGATCGCCGAAATCATGTTTGCGGACTTCCTGGGGGTCTGTTACGACTACATCGCAAACGAATTCCCGAAGACCCGTTACATGACCAATGGCCAGGTCGGCTGTCCGCTGGTCGTACGATGCGGTAACGGCGGCGGCGCCCGCTTTGGCGCCCAGCATAGCCAGAGTGTCGAGAACTGGTGCATGCAGTTTCCAGGGCTCAAGGTGGTCTCCCCTTCCTCCCCGGTGGACGTCGTCGGGCTGCTGGCGGCGGCGGTGCGTGACCCCGATCCGGTCGTGTTCCTGGAGCACAAATCGCTTTATGCGACCAAAGGCGAGGTGCCTGACGGAGAAATCCTCGACACGCTCGGGACGGCGAAGATTCTGCGTCCCGGCCGCGACGCGACGATACTGGCGCTTGGTCTGATGGTGCCGCGCTCGCTGCAGGCCGCGGATGTGCTTTGGGCCGAGCACGGTATCGGCTGCGAGGTGATTGACGTACGCTCGCTCGTGCCGCTCGACACTCAGTGCATCCTGGGGTCGGTCGCCCGCACGGGCAGAGTGTTTACCGTGGAGGAAAATCCGCGGCAGCTGGGATGGGGGAGCGAGCTCGTCTCGATCATCGCCGATGAGGCATTTTATGATCTGGACGGTCCGGCGGTGCGCATCACGACTCCGAACATTCCACTGCCTGCGGCCGATGCGCTCGAGGACCTCGCGATTCCGTCCGTGAACCGCATCGTGGAGATGATCCGCCACTCATTGTCGGCCTGATCTCATGACAACCGATTACGCGAGCATGCTGGCTGGTGTGCACACCGAACTCTGGATCAACGGCGAGTGGCTTCCGTCGCGCTCGGGTGAGCGCTTCGAGGTCATTGACCCCGCCACAGAGGCCCAAATCACGACCGTCGCGAGCGCTGCGCCCGAGGACTGTCAGGCCGCACTCGAGGCCGCTGCGCAGGGCCTCGGGGTCTGGTCACGCAAAACGCCGCGTGAGCGCGGCGAGGTGCTGCGCAGGGCCTGGGAACTCATGATTAAGGACCGTGAGCGAATCGCGCGCATCATCACGCTCGAGAACGGCAAGAGTCTGGCGGACGCGCGCAGCGAGGTCATTTACGCAGCGGAGTTCTTTCGTTGGAACGCCGAAGAGGCGGTGCGCATATCCGGCCGGATTTCACATGCCCCGGAATCCGGTGCGCGGATCATGGTGCAGCACAAGCCGGCCGGGATCGCGCTCCTGGTCACGCCGTGGAACTTTCCAGCCGCGATGGCGACGCGCAAGATCGGTCCGGCACTGGCTGCGGGCTGCAGCGTCGTGATCAAGCCGGCAACCGCTACGCCGTTGACGATGCTTGCCCTCATGCCGCTGCTGGTGGAGGCCGGCGTGCCGCCGGGGGTCGTCAATGTCGTGCCGTCGCGGCGCTCGCGGCAAGTCGTTGCCGGCATGTTGGCGGATCTGCGCGTGCGGGTGATCTCCTTTACGGGCTCGACGGAAGTCGGACGCGCCCTGATCCGCGAGGCGGCGAACAACGTGGTGAAACCCTGCATGGAGCTGGGAGGCAATGCGCCGTTCATCGTGCTTGAGGATGCCGACCTCGATGCAGCGATCGAGGGCGCAATGATCGCCAAAATGCGCAACATGGGCGAGGCGTGCACCGCGGCCAACCGCTTCTACGTGCACGAGTCGATCGTAGCTGATTTCTCGCGAAGGATGGCCGAGCGCATGGCCTCGCTGAAAGTGGGGAACGGCCTGAATGAAGGTGTAAGCGTCGGCCCGCTCATCGACGCCGCAGCGCGTGACAAGGTGGCGAGCCTGGTGGCCGACGCGGTGAGCCGGGGTGCGCGGGTGCTGACGGGCGGGAAGTCGCCGGCGGGTCCTGGCTTCTTCTACCTTCCGACGGTGATGACGGATGTTCCGGCGGATGCCGCCGTGGTGCGCGAGGAGATCTTCGGGCCGGTGGCCGCAATCCAGCCGTTCCGCACCGAGGAGGAGGTTCTGCGCCTTGCAAATGCGTGCGAGCTGGGTCTTACCGCATACGTGTATACACGCGATCTGGCGCGTGGCCTGCAATTGTCCGAGCAGCTCGAGGTCGGCATGGTCGGCCTGAATCGCGGTCTGGTCTCCGATCCCGCGGCACCCTTCGGTGGCGTGAAGCTGAGTGGCCTCGGCCGCGAAGGAAGCGAGGAGGGGATTCAGGAGTATCTAGAGACACAGTACATCGCGGTCCGATGGTGAGGAGCTGACTGATGGAGATCCTGATGCCGCAGCTCGGTGAGACGGTCACCGAGGGCACGATCAGCAAGTGGCACAAGGCCGTAGGCGACTCCGTGGCGGCGGGCGATCCGCTCTTTGAGATCGAGACCGATAAGACATCGATGGAAATGCCGGCCCTCGTTGCCGGGGTTCTCGGCGAGATCCTCGTGCAGGCCGGCGATACCGTACCGGTCGGTACAGTGATCGGTGTGGTGGCCGAAACGGCAAGCGCGCCGGCTGCCTCATCCGCGCGACCGCAAGCGCGGCCCGCGGCGGCAAAGACCGTTGAGGTCCCGACGGCCGCACCCATCGGAGAATCGCACAGGGCTGCCGCCGCGGCACCATCCGCCCCTTCGATCGATGCGGCGCAGCCGATAGATCCATTCCACGGGCTGCGCACCCCGCCACGCAATTTCGGCAAGTCCAGCCTGCCGAGCGGCGTGAAGGCGAGCCCGCGCGCACGGCGCCTTGCAGCGGAGGCGTCCGTGGATCTCGCTCTGGTACGGGGCACGGGTCCCCGCGGCTGCATCGTGGCAGCGGACATCCGTCGTGCCCCGCCTGCGACCCAAACGGAACGTGCGCGCGATGCCGAGCAGGTCAAGGCGCTGTACGCGGGCACGAGGCACCGTGAGGTGGCGCTCGACAGCATGCGCAAGACCATTGCCCGGCGACTGTCTGAATCAAAGCAGCAGGTGCCGCATTTCTATCTGACCGGCGACCTCAATGTGGAGGCGCTGCTGGCGCTGCGTAAGCAGATAAACGAGACGGCCTCCGTGCGCGTTTCGGTCAATGACTTTCTGGTCAAGGCTTACGCGTTGGCGCTGCAGCGCGTACCTGCCGCGAACGTCGCCTGGGCGGGCGACTGTCTGCTGCAGTTTGAGCGCTCTGATATCGGAGTGGCTGTGGCCGTGCCGGGAGGCCTGGTGACGCCGGTCGTGCGCAGTGCCGATGCCAAGGGTCTGCTGGCACTCGCCCGCGAGATCGGCGCGCTCGCGACCCGCGGCCGTGAGCGTAAATTGCAGCCGGCCGAGTACGCGGGAGGCGCGGCTACGGTCAGCAACCTGGGCATGTATGGGGTGCGCAGCTTTCAGGCTATCGTCAACCCGCCCCAGGCGACCATCCTTGCCGTGGGCGCTGCCGAGCGGCGGGTGATCGAAGCAGCGGACGGAACGCTGCGCGCGGCCACGCTGATTACCGTGAGCATCTCGGCCGATCATCGGGCCGTCGACGGCGTCGCAGCCGCCGAGCTGTTCGCCGCCTTGCGCCAGATCGTCGAAACCCAAACCAGCGACGTTCTGTAGCCGAGGCATCAAGCGCGAATGCGCCCTCGGCGCCCAATGGCTTGTGAGTAGGCAACAAGCTGACACGCGTCTCTCGGGGCGTGCTTTCGCGCAGCGCGCCAATGACTACGCCACGGATGGCAGGGCGTAATCGCCCCCGGGGCACGTCAATTCACAATGGTGTCCAAGCCGTCAGCGGGCCGGGGGCTATCCGGACGGATGACCGAGCATATCTAGCCCGCTTCCGGCGGCTTCCGGTGAGTCATGAGCACCGAAATCGCGCATGACGCCAGGCGCGCCCGGGTGTCGTCGGCGCGGCTGGTGAGAACGATCGGCACCCGCGTTCCCAATACCACTCCGGCAAGCCGTGCCCCGGCCAGATACTCCAGCTGCTTGGCGAGCATGTTGCCGGCTTCGACGTCCGGAACGACGAGGATGTCCGCCCGGCCGGCGACGCCGGACACGATGTGTTTGGTCGCTGCGGCCTCGCAGGAGACCGCGCTGTCGAATGCGAACGGACCGTCGAGCACCCCGCCTCGGATCTGTCCCCGATCAGCCATCTTGCACAATGCCGCCGCTTCGATCGTCGATTTGATCCGGGAGGTGACGAGCTCCACGGCGGACAGGATGGCCACGCGCGGCACCTGCACACCGAGCGTTCGCGCCAGGTCGATCGCGTTCTGCACGATGTCGCGCTTGTCTTCGAGCGTGGGGTAGATATTGACGGCGGCATCGGTGATGAACAGCAGCCGCGGATATCGGTCCGTCTCGATCACGAACACGTGGCTGACGCGGCGGGTGGTGCGCAGCCCATGCTCCGGGTCTACCACGGGGTGCATCAACTCATCGGTGTGCAGAGCACCCTTCATCAACGCATCGACTTTGCCGGCTCGGGCCAATTCGATCGCCCGCGCGGCGCTCAGCGGCGCGTGGTCCGCGGCGACCAGGGTGTAAGGGGACAGATCGATCCGCGCCGTGCGCGCGACTTCGCGGATTCTGGCTTCGGGGCCGACCAGAACCGGAATGATCAGGCCCTGGTGGGCCGCTTCGACCGCGCCAATGAGCGATACGGGGTCCACCGGATGGACCACCGCCATGCGTTGCGGCCCGTACGTCCGCGCCATGTCGACCAATTGTTGCAGACGGCGGGGCTCCGCCGGTGCGCTGGCCGCGCCAGCTTGGGGAGTGTCAGTCATACGGGGTTTACTGGCCTCTTCCACAGGAACCTATTTTCCACGCGCATGACATCATAATCCTGCGGAGCGGCTCCGCCGCCGGCAATCCGTACAATCCCCCGTGCGGCGCGAATGGTCGATGCCCCGGGACGTCTAGGGCAATGCCCGCAGCTTCGCGCGCTCCGCGGCGGCTGTACGCTCACTCAGCGGCAGGTAGCCGAGAGGGCCGGCGGCAATGACACGCTGACCTTGCGGTGAGAGCGCGAGCTGCAGGTATTCCCGCGCGCGGGAATCGAGACGTCCACCAGGACGAATGCGCACGTATATCCGCAGATAGCGATCGAGCGGATAGCGTCCCGCGAGGATGTCGGCGCGCGTGCCGCGTGAGAATGGCTGTCCCGGAGAGCGGGCGATAGAGACCACGCGAACCGCAGCAGAGGCGCGATTCATCGCCGCAAACCCCATTCCGAGCGGGTCCGCGCCGACCTGGCGGACCACGTCAGCGGATTCCGGCAACCCTTGGAAGGCATTGCTGAAGGCCCGCCCATTCAGGACGCGTCGGCGCATGAAGCGCCCGAGCGCGGTGGTCCGAGCCAGTCCGTAGGGGTGCACGGGACGGTCGGCCCAATCGCCGGTCAGCCCAAACTGTCCCCATCGCGGGTGCGCGTCCGTGAGCATGCGCCGCAGCTGCTCGAAGGTGAGGTGGCCGATGGGATTGGCGATGGGAACGAAGACCGCAAGCGGACCCGAGAGGGCGCGCGGATCCAACGAGTCCTGCGCGATGCGGAAGCTGATCGGATTGGCCCCCACGAGGTGGCGATAGGCCGCAAGCTCCTGTGGAGAGAACACCGCTCCCATGGGCGCCAGCAGGCTGTGGCCCGCCGCGAGCGCCGCAGGCGCGGTGCGTGTGCCCTCCAACTTGAGCGCGAAGCGCACGCCGGGGTGGGTGTGCTCGAACAGCCGATCGAGTGACTGCAGCATCTCGCGCATGTCGTTGTAGCCGACGATGGCAATGGCGCCGCTCGGAGTGAGGTACGAGGCGTGCCCCTCGACCGCAGGTGCGGCGGGCCGCTGATGCTTCACTCCGAGCCCGCCTGCGTGAATCTGCTGTCGTGAGCGGGCGGCCTGCGCCGCGGTCAACGGCAGAAAGTGGGACGGGCCGCCCGCGACCTGGCCCTGGCCCGCCGGACTCAGCGCATACCCGAGGAATGCCGCAATGAGCGGCGGCAGCGGCCGGCCCGGAGGGCTGTTGAGCCCGAAGTAGATCCTGCGCGAGAGCGGATAGGTGCGGTCGGCGACTTGCTTCGCCCCCCCGGCGTAGTAAGGACCGCCGGCGCGGCGGGCGAGCGCGACGGCCCTGATTCCGTGCGGTGTGCCGCCGAATACTCCGTACCCAATGCCGTCAGGGTCGCGAGCGACGGCCCGAGCGATGGCTTGAAGCGCGCTCAAACCGGGCCGGTCCACCTCTACGCGCAGATCGCTCCGGAACGGCTCGCCATGCATTACGCGGCGCTCGATGTAGTTGACGATCCCGGGTGGGTTGCCGCTCGGTCTGAGGGGCGTCATGCCGTAGACATGAATAGTTCGCGCTTGCCATGCGCCACCGAGTCCCGTCTGGCCCCAGGTGGTCAGAGTCGCTCCCGCGCGAGGCGCCGCCGAGAAAATCCGGTCAAGCTGCGCCAGCGTCAGGCGCCTCAGCGGGTTGGCGGCGTTCACGAATACGGCGATCGCATCTGTCGCGTGCGGCGTGTCGAAACTCCCGTCCGCGACATTGACGAGCAGCGGCGGGTAACCGAACTTTTGCTCGAAGGCGGCCACCTCCGCCGGGAAGGGTTCGCGCACGAAGTCCACCACGTCGGCGCGTCCGGCGAGCAGCTGTTTGAATCCGCCGGCGGCGAGGCCAACGCTGCGATCGATCTCGATGCGAGCATGCGGAAATCGTTTCTCGAAAGATCGCGCCCAGGTTTCGACCAGCGGTCGCATCGTGCTTCCGCCGGAGCAGCGCAACGCCCCGCTCAATCCCGACGGGTCGCCCGCAGTGCTCGCAGGGTGCGCCGCCGCCGGGATGCGGACGATGGCCAAAGACAGACCTGCCCACAGCGCGGCCGCACGCAAGGTGGCGCTCGATACGCTCATGCTCGGATTCTCTCCTCATCGGCAGGCCGGGAGGGCGGTGAGCCGGATCGCCCGGTGCGCGCAATCATCGGATCAGGATTATGCAAGAATACTGACGTCCCCCTCTCTGCAACCGCAAGCCATGGCCAGACCGACCGATGCCTCCCCGACGGACAGAGCCCGGTCAGGCAAATCCCGGGCGGACAGGCGATATGTTGAGGTGCGCTTGCGGGATGTGTGCCTCACACGCGGCGGACGGCTCGTGCTCGATGGGGTGAATTGGACGATCCGGCCCGCAGAGCGCTGGGTGCTCGCGGGGGCGAATGGCGCCGGCAAGACGCAGCTGCTGAAGCTGATCTCCGGTGCCGTCTGGCCGGCACCGGGAAGGGATGTGCGGCATTACCTCTGGAAGGGCGAGGTGTGGCGCACACCGCAGGGGGTGCAGGAGGAGATCGGCTACCTGGGGCCTGAGCGCCAGGACAAGTACGAGCGCTACGGTTGGAATCACACCGCTGCTGCGGTGGTCACCACCGGGCTGTTCCGCACCGACATTCCGCTCAATGAGCCCGCTGCGTCCGAGCTGCGGCGTGTCACGGCGATGCTGCGACGGCTGCGCATCGAGTCCCTCGGTTCGCGGAGGTTCCTGACCCTGTCCTACGGCGAGCGGCGCCTCACACTGCTGGCGCGGGCCCTGATTTCCGGTCCCAGGCTGCTGCTGCTCGATGAGCTGCTGAATGGGCTCGATGACGCCAACCGCAAGCGGGCGCTGCAATGGCTGGAAAGCACGGCCCGCTCACGTCTGCCATGGGTGCTCTCCACCCACAGGGCGGAGGACGTGCCCTCATCCGCCACGCATGCTCTGGTCTTGGAACAGGGCCGCGTTGTCTATCGCGGTCCGTTGCGCGCGCGGCCGCTCGAGCGGTGGTTGGGGTCAAAGGGGCGTCATGCCGCCCGGGCCCGCGCGACATCCAGCGTCCGCACCTCGCCGGCGCGCGCCGGCGGGTGGGGACGCGCCGGTCAGCGGCCGGGCGGCGCGGTGCTGGTGAGACTGAGCGGCGCCAGCGTCCATCTCGATGGTCACCCGGCCCTGCAGGATGTATCCATGTCGGTCCGGTCGGGCGAGTGTTGGGTGGTGCACGGACACAATGGCTCCGGCAAGACCACGCTCGTGAGGACGCTGTACGGCGATCACGGAGTCGCGGCCGGCGGGCGCATAGAGCGTGCCGGGATCCGTCCGGGGGTGCCGTTGCAGCAGTTCAAACGGCGCGTCGGACTGGTTGCGCCACATCTGCAGAGCGAACATCCGCAGCACCTGACGGTCAGCGAGGTCGTGCAGTCGGGCCGCCACGCCAGCGTCGGTTTGAATGACCCGCCGACATCGGCCGACCGCGCCGCGGCGCGCCGCGCCATTGAGTTGTTCGAGCTCGAGGCGCTGGTCACGAGGCCGTTGCGGGAGCTGTCCTACGGACAGCTGCGCAGGGTGTTGTTCGCCCGGGCCTGGGTGCGCCGTCCGGCGCTGCTGCTGCTCGATGAGCCGTTCTCGGGGCTGGATGCGCCCACGCAGCGCGATCTGCGCAAGAGGCTCGAGCCGCTGGTCGCCGAGGGCACCGCGGTCGTGATGACCGTGCATCGGCGCTCGGAGTGGCCGGCCTGCTGTACGCACGAGCTCGAGCTCGCCCGGGGCCGCGTGCGCTATGCCGGCCCCGCGCGGGGTCCGACGGGAGACGCCTAGATCGTCATTTCAGTCTGGAAGACCGACACCGCCTGCCCGATGATCCATACCCCCGAGACGGTGCCTCCAGCCATTTCCAGCTCGACCTCGACCTGTCCGGCTCTGTGGAGCCAGCGGCCCTGTACGCCCCGGAACGAGGCGCGATGCCGATCGTGGGCGAGCAGGCCATTCTGGACGAGGTAGACGCCGAGCAGGCCGTGAGCGTTGCCGCTGACCGGGTCCTCGGCAATGCCCAGAGCCGGGCAGAACATCCGCGCTTCGCACAGGTGGTGCTCATTCCCCGGCGTGAGCGCGAATACGAAATATCCGGCCGCCCCGATCTGTGCCGACAGCGTCGTCAGGCGCGCCGAGTCGGGTTTGAGGTGATTCAGCGACTCGACGCTGCGCACGCCGATGAGCAATCTCGTACTGCTCGCGCCGGCGATACGCAGCGGGCAGCGGCTATCGAGATCATCCGTGGCGAGGGCGAGCGCATCGAGCACGGCAAGCCGCTCGCGATCATTGAGCTCGCGCCCGAGCGGGGGAGGGTTCTGGCGCACGGCGATCTTGCGCTCATCACCCTCGCCTCGGACTTCGATCTCGACGATGCCGGCCTTGGATTTCTGCCGCAGACGCTTTGGCGCATTGGGTAAGGCCGAAAGCACGTGGTGGGCCGCCACGGTGGCGTGCCCGACGAACCCGGCCTCGGTTCGCGGCGTGAAGAACCGCACGCGGACATCGTGGTCGGTCCCGTCAGCCGCAAAGAGGAACGCCGTGTCCGCGTTATTCAGTTCCCGCGCGATGGCCAGCATCTGCGTGTCCGTCAGACCGTCCGCATGGAGCACGACCCCGGCCGGATTACCTGTAAAGCGCTCTAGAGTGAAGGCGTCGACCTGATGGATGTGGATCTTGCGAGTCATCGGATGCTGTTTCGGCTTTGCGCCCAGGGGGGCTATGGTGGCGGGAGATGGCCATTCTAGCCCATCGCCTGGAACGGTAGAATTGCGATCCATGGACATCGGGGTGGAAATCAGCCTGTACCCGCTCACCGAAGGGTTCGCGCCCCTGATCCATGATTTCATCGGCCGGCTGGCCGCCCGAGCAGACCTCAAGGTGGTGGGAGGGAGTCTCGGCACCCAGGTCTTCGGCGAGTACGAGCGGGTCTTCGAGGCCCTGCGAGCCGAGCTGCGCGCCACGCTCGAGGCGCGGCAAGCCGAGTCCGGCAAGGCGGCCTTCGTCCTGAAGGTGCTCGGTCCCCTTTGAGCGGGCAGTGGCGCCGGCTGGCGCGACCCGGCACACTAGCACGTTCCACTCCCCGAAAACGTTGCCTGAACAGGCTTGGCTCGAAAGGTGATTGAATGACGCTGCTGCGTGTGATCGACCGCGATGGCAAGGAGCATCAGGTCGAGGGAAGAACCGGACTCAAGGTCATGGAGACCCTGCGCGAGCTCGACTACGGCGTGGCGGCCATCTGTGGCGGCATGTGCTCGTGCGCCACCTGCCATGTCTACGTCGATCCGGACTGGCAGGCGCGGCTTCCCGCGCCGATGTCCGATGAGCGGGAGCTGCTGAACGAGCTGTCGCAATGCCAGGACAATTCGCGTCTGTCGTGCCAGATCGAGTTCACGCCGGAGCTCGATGGCCTGCGTGTCACCATCGCCCCGGACGAGTGAGGCAGGCAATTCCGTGAGCGTCATTCACGCCTTCATCGCGGTCGCCGTTCTTGGCGTTCTGATCGTTCTCATTGGCTATTTCCGCGTCCGCAGGGCGCTGCAGCAGCAGCGTGGCCTCGATCAGCACGAGGGCTGGGACGAGATGATGGTCAAGCGGCTGCGTGCCGACGGCTACCGTCCCTTCAATGAGTACCAGGTGGATTTCTTCCTGGCGCTCAAGGGCGAGGCCGATTGCGAGGCAGTGCGCGCCCGCCTCGAGCCCGAGGGGTTCGCGGTGGATGTCAAGCCGATGCAGGACGGAAGCGACCTGCCCTTCAGCCTGCACGCGTCCAAGGCCATGAAACTGCTCGTCCCGGACATCCAGGCGGTCAGCCGTCACATGAACGCGCTGGCCGAAGAATTCCAGGGGCGCTACGACCGCTGGGCGGCCTGATGAGCCTCTGAGCAGAGGCTCATCGGCTCAGGCTCACTTCTTCTCCGTCTGGCGCCTGACGGCTTCGGCGGCGGCCGCGACCGCCTCCGCATCGCCGAGGTAGCGGCTGCCGCGGGATTTCAGCTGCGGATCGAGCTCGTACACGAGCGGTATGCCCGTGGGAATATTGAGCTCGACGATGGCGCTTTCGGACACATCGTCCAGCATCTTCACCATTGCGCGCAGGCTGTTCCCATGTGCCGCGACCATCACATTGCGCCCGGCGCGTAGTTCCGGTGCGATGCGCCCCTGCCAGAAGGGCAACACCCGCGCGAGGGTGTCTTTCAGCGATTCCGCCGCGGGCAGCTCGGCGGGCGGTACGTCGGCGTAGCGGGCATCGAAGCGCGGATGGCGCGGGTCGTCGGTCGCAAGCGGCGGCGGCGGAATGTCGTAGCTGCGGCGCCAGATCTTGACCTGCTCCGCACCGTGGCGTTGCACCGTCTGGGCCTTGTCGAGTCCCTGCAGCGCGCCATAGTGACGCTCATTCAACCGCCAGGAGCGCTCGACCGGGATCCACATCCGATCCATCTCATCGAGCATGATCCAGAGAGTGCGGATCGCCCGCTTCAGCACCGAGGTGAACGCGACATCCACCTGGATCTTCTCCTCGATGAGCTGCCGTCCGGCGCGCGTGGCTTCCTCGCGGCCCTGCGGAGCCAGATCGATGTCGGTCCAGCCCGTGAACAGGTTTTCCAGGTTCCAGAGGCTCTGGCCGTGGCGGACGAGGATCAGCTTTCCGGGCATCTGCACACCTCAACTATCGCGCGTTTCTGCAAATCCGCTTCATGAACGGGATTCGTTGGAGACGAACCCCGTTGAGCCCTGCGCAGGGCGCATGAGCAAGGGAGTGTACGATCATTCGGACAGCTTGCGCAGCGTCTCCACACCGACGGTCAGCGTGGCAAAATCGATCACTCCGGCCGCGCGCATGTCGGTGAGCGTACGCTCCCAGTGAGCGAGGCTCGCGGCAGCGGTTTCCTGCCAGGCGGTGACCCGTTCCTGAGCCGTGCCGCGGCCGCCGCGCGCGAGGACGCGGTCGGCGATTCCACGGTGAACACGCATCGCCGCATCGCGCAGCCCCGTGCGTGCGGTCGCCTGCCAGGAGCCTTCCACGGGCAGCCTGTCGATCTGCTCGCGCAGCCAGTCGAGACCGGTGCGCGAGCCGACCTCGAAGTAGACCCGCGCCGCCTCTGGTACGGCGGTCTTGCGGGCGGCGGCCAGCTCGACCACATCGAGGGAGGCGTTGTGGGCATCGAGGCCGGCGATCCTCGTCGCCAGGCCCGCCGGCAACCCGGCTTCGATGTGCTGCTGACGCACCGTTTCGAACTGGGTGCGCCACGAGCCCTCCAGGACCTGCCCGATCCGCGATCCGATCTCGTGCGCGCCGCTGAGGAACTCCGCGACCGCGGTATCGACTTTGAGTGTGCGGCGGCGGCGGGAGAGCAGCCAGTAGGTCGCATGGCGCAGCAGGCGGCTGATCTCGAATGCCGCGGCGTATTGAAGCCTGGCCGGCACTCGATTGTCGAGCGCTTCGATCTCCGCCCACAACTCGCGCACCTCGAATATCTCGCGCGCCGCCGTGTAGGCGCGCGCGATCTGCGCCGGCTGCGCGCCGGTGTCTTCCTGCGCGCGCAGCACGAACGTCGGTCCCATGCGGTTGATCAGGCTGTTGGTCGTGGCCGTGGCGATGATCTGGCGCCGCAGCCGGTGCTTCTCGATCGCCTGAGCGAAGCGTTTCCTCACCGGACCGGGGAAATAGCGCTCCAGCTCGTTGGAAAGGTACGGGTCTTCCGGCACGTCCGAGTCGAGCAGGTGGTTGTTGAGCCAGATCTTGCTGTAGGAGAGGAGGATGGCGAGCTCGGGGCGGGTGAGGCCGGCGTCGCTTTTGCGCCGCTCGGCGATCTCCTCGTCGCTCGGCAGGAACTCGAGCGAGCGGTTGAGGCCGCCGGAGCGCTCGAGCAGGCGAATCAGGTGCTGGAACTCCGCGAGGCGGGTTCTCGCCTGCTGCTCGAGCGTGCTGATCGCCTGTCCCTGCAGATAATTGTTCCGCAGAACGAGCGCGCACACTTCGCCGGACATGCGCGCGAGCAGCCGGTTGCGCTCGGCGGTCGAGAGCCTGCCGGAGTGCACCAGCGGGTTGAGCAGGATCTTCAGGTTCACCTCCACATCGGAGGTGTTGACGCCGGCGGAGTTGTCGATGAAGTCCGTGTTGAGGCGGCCGCCTGCGCGGGCGTACTCGATGCGCCCCCGCTGGGTGAAGCCGAGGTTGCCGCCCTCGCCGACCACCTTGGCGCGCAGCTCCGAGCCGTTGATGCGCAGCGCGTCGTTGGTGCGGTCGCCGACCTCGGCATTGGTCTCACGGCTCGATTTGACGTACGTGCCAATGCCGCCATTCCACAGCAGGTCCACCGGCATGTGCAGGATCGCGCGCATGATGTCCATCGGTGTGGCGGTCGGAGCATCGATCCCGAGCAGCGCCCGGGACTCGGCGGAGAGAGTGATCGATTTGGCCGAGCGCGGGAATACGCCGCCGCCCTTGGAGATGCGCGTGCGGTCGTAGTCGTCCCAGCTCGAGCGCGGCAGGGCGAACAGGCGTTGGCGTTCCGCGAAGCTCGCCGCGGCGTCGGGTTGCGGATCGAGGAAGATGTGCCGGTGATCGAATGCGGCCTGCAGGAGGATGTGCCGCGACAGCAGCATGCCGTTGCCGAACACATCGCCCGACATGTCGCCGATGCCCGCGACGGTGAACTCCGTCTTCTGGATGTCTGTGCCGATCTCGCGGAAGTGACGTTTGACGCACTCCCACGCGCCGCGGGCGGTGATGCCGAGTCCCTTGTGGTCGTAGCCGGCAGAGCCTCCCGAGGCGAAGGCATCGCCCAGCCAGAAGCCGTACTCGGCCGCGAGCGCGTTGGCGGTATCCGAGAACGTCGCGGTTCCCTTGTCGGCGGCGACCACCAGGTAGGGATCGTCGCGGTCGTGACGCACGACCTGCGGCGGCGGCGCGATGTGCCCCGCGACGATATTGTCCGTCAGGTCGAGCAGGCCCCGGATGAAGGTCTTGTAGCAGGCGATGACCTCGGCCTGGATCTCCTCCCGGCCGCCCTGTGGCAGGTGCTTGGGCACGAAGCCGCCCTTGGCGCCCACCGGCACGATGAGCGTGTTCTTCACGTTCTGAGCCTTCATCAGGCCCAGGACCTCGGTGCGGAAATCCTCACGCCGGTCGGACCAGCGGATGCCGCCTCGCGCCACATCGCCCATGCGCAGGTGCACGCCCTCGACCCGCGGGCTGTAGACGAAGATCTCGTACTTCGGTCGCGGCAGCGGCAGATCGGGCAGGGCGGCGGGGTCGAGCTTGAACGACAGATACGGCAGCGGGGCGCCCGCGGCATCGCGGCGGTAGAAATTGGTCCGCAGTGTCGCCTGGACGAGCTTGAGGTAGGCACGCAGGATGCGGTCCTCATCGAGACTGGTCACCGCATCGAGCGCGGAACGAATCCGCGCCACGAGTTGCGCGGCAGCCTGCTCGGCCGCGCGGGTGCCGTGCGCCTTCGCCGGGTCGAAACGCGCCTCGAAGAGGCGGATCAGCGCGCTCGCGACCGTCGCGTTGGCCTCCAGGGTGCGTTCCATGTAGGCCTGGCTGAAGGGCACTCCCGTCTGCAGGAGATAACGGCAGTAGGCCCGCAGCACGAGGATCTCGCGGGCGGAGAGATCGGCGCTGAACAAGAGGCGATTGAACCCGTCGCTTTCCGCCTCTGCCTTCCACCCGGCGGTGAGCGCTTCCTTGAAGCGCGTGGCGATGCGCGGGATGTCGATCGCGCGGCCCTCGCGGTGCTCGAGCTCGAAGTCCTGGATCCACGCGGTGCCGCCATTGGGCCAGGAGAGCTCGTAGGGCCGTTCGGCGATCACCCGCAGACCGAAGTTCTCGAGCATGGGCAGCAGGTCCGATATCGGCACCGGCTCGCCCAGCTTCACGATCTTCAGGTGCATCCCCGTGGGGCCTTGCCCGGAGGAGCGGTGCAGGCCGATGCAGCGTGTCTGAGGATCGGAGCGCAGCAGCTCGAGGTCCTCGATATCGGCCGGCGCATCGGCCGGGGCGACGTCTTCCTCGTAGGCGAGCGGAAATGCGTTCCGGTATCGGCTCAGGAGCGCAAGGCCCGCCGCTTCCCCGTCCCGTGCGACCAGCACCTCGCGCAGATGGTCGGTCCATGTGAGCGTGGCCTGGCCGATCAGCCGCTCGAGCGAGGCGAAGTCCAGCTTGCGCCGCTCGGCGGGATCGGTCCGCACCACCACGTGCACCCGCGCGTGGTTCGAGCCGGAGATCTGTACCTGACTCTCGACCGACTTGCCCGCGAACCCTTCCAGCACGATCTGCTCGATGCGCTGGCGCACATCGGTGTTGTAGCGGTCCCGGGGCACGTACACCAGGCACGAATAGAACCGATGATAGGGGTCACGGCGGACGAGCAGGCGCACGGTGCGCCGTTCATACAGGTTGACGATGCCGCGGCAGATGCGGATCAGGTCCTCGACACTCGCCTGGAACAGCTCATCACGGGGATAGGTCTCCAGCACATTGAGCACCGCCTTGCCGTCGTGGCTCTGCGGGTCGAGGCCAAAGTACTGAATGACGCGCTCGACCTTCAGGCGCAGCACGGGGATGTCGCGCGGACTGCGGTGATAGGCCGACGACGTCCAAAGGCCGAGGAACCGGTGCTCGCCATCGACCTGGCCGTTCGCATCGAATGTCTTGACCCCGACGTAATCGAGGTACTCGGCCCGGTGGATCGTGGCGGCGGAGTTGGCCTTGGTCAGCACCAGAAGCTGCTTCTCGCGCGCGCGGTCCCGAATCTCTTCCCTGAGCACCGTCGCGGTCGGTCTTTCGGGGCCGCGGGCGCGCAGGATTCCGAGCCCGGAGCGCGGCTGGGATTTCAGGGCATCCTCGCGCGGGCCACGCTCGAGGCGGTATCGCCGGTAGCCCAGGAACACGAAATGGCCCTGCTCCATCCATTCGAGCAGCTGGCGGGCCTCGCTGATTTCCTCCACCGGCAAGGGAGGAGGCGCCCGCTCGAGATCGGCGACGACGGAGCGCACCCGCTCGCGCATGGCGGCCCAGTCAGCCACTGCGGCACGCACGTCCGCAAGCGTTGCCTCGATGTCGTGGCGCAGCCGCTCGATCGCTTGAGGGTCGATCTGCCGATCGATCTCGTACATCTCCCAGGATTCGGCCCCGTGAGGCCGCGTGCCTTCGGCGTCGATGCCGGTGATCCGTCCCCGGCTGTCTCGACTGACGTAGAGCACCGGATGCACGATGAGATGAACGGCGAGACCGGCGCGGCCGAAAACCAGGCCGACGGAGTCCACCAGGAAGGGTCGATCATCCGTGACGATCTGCACGACGGTGTGCGGAGACTCGAAGCCGTCGCGCTGTGGGTCCGGATTGAAGATGCGGACCAGGGACTCCCCGGGCGCGCGGCGTGCGCCGAGCTCGAGGTGACCGCTGGCTGCGTTGGCGAGCGCGAGGGGGGCGCGGGACGCGAGATCCTCTTCGCCCACTCCGCGGAAATAGCTTCGCAGGAAGCTCTGGCGCAGCTCGGGCTGCGCACGATCCGCTTTGCGGTGCGGCAAGCGGATGCGGGCGATTCGGTCAATGAGTGCGAGGCGCGCGGCTGGGATGCTGCGCAAGAGCCGGTTCTCGCCGGCCGACGAGGTAGGGGCATGCATGGTGGCGCGCGAGTATATACGTCTGTGCACTTGGGGGCTGAAAAGGTATAATGGTTGCGAGCGCAACGGTATGGCCTCAGTTCACAGATCGAGGCGCCGATGAGGGAGAATCCGATGAGCCAGTCCGCAGGCAATCCCATGGGTACCGACGGCTTCGAGTTCGTCGAGTACACCGCACCCGACCCGCAGCTGCTGCGCGACCTGTTCGAGCGCATGGGTTTTCCGATCAGAGCCCGGCATCGCTCGAAGAACGTGACGCTCCATGGCCAGGGCGGCATCAATTTCATCATCAACGCCGAGTCCGACTCTTTCGCGCAGCAGTTTGCGCGAAAGCACGGGCCTTCGGCCTGCGCGATGGCCTTTCGCGTGAAGGATGCGGCTTTCGCCTACCGGCGCGCGCTCGAGCTCGGCGCCAAGCCAGGACCTCAGAACGCCGGGCCCATGGAGCTCAACATCCCGTGCATCGAGGGCATCGGCGGCTCGCTCATCTACCTGGTCGATCGTTACGGTGATCGCTCCATTTATGACGTGGACTTTCGGCCGGTGGCGCCGCCCCCCGGGGCCGAGGAGGCGGGTCTGACGCTCATCGACCACCTGACCCACAATGTGCTCCGGGGCAACATGAACGTCTGGACGGGATTTTACCAGAAGCTGTTCAACTTCCGCGAGATCCGCTACTTCGACATCGAGGGCAAGCAGACGGGCCTGTTCTCGCGCGCCATGACCAGTCCCTGCGGCAAGATCCGCATTCCGATCAACGAATCCCAGGACGACAAGAGCCAGATCGAGGAGTATCTGCGGGAGTACCACGGCGAGGGCATCCAGCACATCGCGCTCGCCACGGATGACATTTACCGCACGGTGGACGTGCTGCGCGGCCATGGCATCGCGTTTCAGGACACGCCCGACACGTATTACGAAGGGATCGCGGCGCGGGTGCCGGGCCACGGCGAGCCGCTGGAGGAGCTGCGCCGCCGCCGCATCCTGATCGACGGCAACCCGCAGAAAGGCGAGGGTCTGCTGCTGCAGATCTTCACCGCCAATGTGATCGGGCCGATCTTCTTCGAGATCATCCAGCGCAAGGGCAACGAGGGTTTCGGCGAGGGCAATTTCCGCGCCCTGTTCGAGTCCATCGAGCTCGACCAGATGCGGCGCGGAGTCATTTGAGCACCTGCGAGCGCTGCAGGCGGGTACCCCCGCTTCTTCGCTGAGCCGGCCCTGCGGGATGCGTGGATCGGCCGGGCTTGCCGAGGACGGGCGGTGCTTTATGCTGCCCGCATGGAGGCCCGTACCCGCGCACCGCGCCAACCCGTAGCCGCTCTTCCCATCCGTCTCGAGTACGATCCGGCGCTCCCGATCAGCGCTCACCGGCAGGAGATCATCGATGCGCTCGCGCGCCATCCGGTCGTGGTCGTATGCGGTGCGACCGGCTCGGGCAAGTCCACCCAGCTTCCGAAGCTGTGCCTTTCGGCCGGGCGCGGCGTATCGGGTCTGATCGGCCACACCCAGCCGCGGCGCATCGCCGCCCGTGCGCTCGCCACGCGCCTTGCCGAAGAACTCGGTACCACCGTGGGCGGGGCAGTGGGGTATCAGGTGCGCTTCACGGACCGCACGGGGCCCGGTTGCCGCGTGAAGCTGATGACCGACGGCATCCTGCTGAAGGAGCTCGAGAGCGATCGGGAGCTGCGCCGCTACGACACCCTCATCATCGACGAAGCTCACGAGCGCAGCCTCAACATCGATCTGCTGCTCGGCGTTCTCAAGGGACTGCTCCCCCGCCGGCCCGAACTGAAGCTCATCGTGACCTCCGCCACGATCGACCCGGGCCGGTTCGCGCAGTTCTTCGGCGACGCGCCGGTCATCGAGGTTTCCGGCCGGAGCTTTCCCGTCGAGGTGCGCTACCGGCCGCTCGTTGCCGAGGACGAGGACGCCGCGGAACTGTCGCTTCCAGAGGGCATCGTCGCGGCCGTGCGCGAGCTCGATGCGGGTGGACGCCCGGGCGGGGACACTCTGGTATTCCTGCCCGGGGAGAAGCACATCCGCGAGGCGGCTGACGCCCTGGCCAAGGCCCGCCTGCCGAACACCGAGATACTGCCGCTTTACGCGCGGCTTTCCGCTTCCGATCAGGCGCGGATATTCCAGAAGCACAGCCCGCGGCGGGTGATTCTCTCGACCAATGTCGCCGAGACCTCCCTCACCGTGCCAGGCATCCGCTACGTCATCGACTCGGGACTGGCGCGCATCAGCCGCTATAGCGCGCGCGGCAAGGTGCAGCGCCTGCACATCGAGCCCGTCTCCCGCGCGAGCGCGGATCAGCGCAAGGGCCGGTGTGGCCGCGAAGCGGAAGGGATCTGCATCCGTCTGTACTCCGAAGAGGACTTCGAGCGGCGCGAGGCGTACACGGCCCCGGAAGTGCTGCGCACCAATCTCGCCAGCGTGCTCCTGCGCATGGCGACCCTCGAGCTGGGTGAGCCCGAGCGATTCCCCTTCCTCGATCCGCCGGACACCCGGCTGATCAACGACGGCGTGCGGCTGCTCGAGGAGCTGCAGGCCATGAGCGAGCGGCGAGTGACGGGTCTCGGACGGCAGATCGCCGCGGTGCCCGCCGATCCGCGCCTGGGGCGCATGCTGCTTGCGGCGTCCCGCCTGGGATGCCTCGCCGAGATGCTCATCATCGCCGCGTTTCTCGAGGCTCAGGATCCGCGCGAGCGGCCGGCCGACCAGCAGCAGCAGGCCGACCAGCAGCATGCCCTGTTCGCCGATGCACGCTCCGATTTCCTCACGGTGCTCAATCTGTGGCGGTCGTTCGGCGAGCAGTCCGCGGCTCTCTCGGGCAATCAGCTGCGCAAGTGGTGCCGCGAGCACTTCCTGTCGTTCTTGCGCATGCGCGAGTGGCAGGACCTGCATGCGCAACTCACGCAGAGCGTGCGCGAGCTCGAGCTCAGGGCGAATCAGCTTCCCGCGGGCTATGCCGAGCTTCATCAAGCCATTCTGACGGGATTTCTGGGCTCGATCGGCATGCTCAACGAGCGGCGTGAATACGAGGGACCCCGCGGCATGCGCTTCGTGGTCGCGCCCGGCACGCCGCTCGCCTCGAAACCGCCCAAGTGGATCGTCGCCGGGAGCCTCGTTGAAACGACACGACTCTACGCGCGCATGGTGGCCGCCGTGGACCCGCTGTGGATCGAGCGTGCCGCGACCCACCTTCTGAAGCATCAATACAGTGAGCCTCACTGGGTGGAGCGCCGCGGGTTCGTGGGGGCATTCGAGAGCATATCCCTCTATGGACTGACGCTGGCTGCGCGTCGACGCATCGACTACGGACGGGTCGCCGCGAAGGAGGCGCGAGAGATCTTCATTCGCGAGGTCCTCATCGATCCGGAGCAGGGGCCGCCCCGCCAGGGCGTGCGCGGGGCGTTTCTCGAGGCCAACCGCGAACTGCGCGGGCGCGTGGAGGAGATGGAAGCGAAGATCCGCCGGCGCGACATTCTCGCGAGCGAAGAGCGGCAGCTCGCCTTCTATGCCGCGAGAATCCCCGACAAAGTCAGCTCCGTGGTGGCTTTCGAGCGCTGGCGCGCCGAGGCGGAGCGCCGCGATCCGAAGGTCCTGCACCTGTCGCCAAAGGATCTGATGCTGCGCGATGCGGCGGAAGTCGACGAAAGCCGCTTCCCCGAGGCGCTCGAGATCGACGCCAATCGCCTGCCGCTTCGCTACCGCTTCGAACCAATGGAGCCGGACGACGGCGTGACTCTGGTCGTTCCCGACCTGTTGCTCGATACCCTGGATCCCGACCGTCTCGCGTGGCTCGTGCCTGGCTGGCGGCTGGAGAAAATCATCGCGGTGCTGCGCGAGCTGCCTAAGAGCCAGCGCAAGCTTCTGGTGCCCGTCCCGGAGCACGCGCGGCAGGCGCTCGAGGAGTTGGAGACGGGCGGGGAAGGCGCATTGCCCGGATTCTATGCGGGACTGGCGCAGTGGGTCTCGCGGCGCGCCAGCATTCAGATCGGCGCAGCGGAGCTCGCGGCGCTGCCTCTGCCGGATCATCTGAGGATGAATGTCCAGGTCGTGGACGCGCAGAACAGAGTGCTGGCTGAGGGCAGGGATGTGGTCGCGCTCAAGCGGAAGATGCGCGCGACCACCGGTCCCGTTGCGGCCCTGAAGCCTCCGGCCACCGCTGGCGGCGCGAGTACCGCCTCAGCCGCGGCCGGGGAGTCCGTGCGCCGCCAGTGGGATTTCGGCGAGCTCCCCGAGACGCGGCAGGTGGACCGGAACGGGTTGAAGCTGACGGTCTACCCGACACTCGAGGATCGCCGCAGCGGCGTGGCGATGATCGAAGCGCGCCATTGGGAGTCGGCGGACGCGATGCTGCGAAGCGGCGTGACCCGCCTTGCGCTTCTGGCGCTTCCCCAGCAGGTCAAATACTGGCAGAAGCGGGTGGGGGAGGACCGCGAGCTGGTGCTCGCGAGCGGCGGGTTCAAGCTGGCGCAGCCCTTGGCGGATGCGCTCACGCAGCGCATTTTCCAGGACTGCTTTGCGCCCCCCGAGGCGCCGCTGCCGCGCAGCCGCGAGAGATTCAACGAGCGGCTGGACCAGGGTCGCACCCGGCTGGAGGAAGAGGGTGGGCGTGTGACGAACATGGTGAAGGCGATCTTCAATGAGTGGCGAGCAGCGCGCGCGGCGCTGGATGCTGCGCGATCTGCCGCAGCGGGCGCCGCTGTTGCAGACGTCAATGCGCAGCTCGCAACGCTGCTGCCGCCCGATTTCATCGAATCGACACCGCAGCCTTGGTTCGGTCGCCTCTCGCGCTATCTCAAGGCCGCCGCACGGCGCCTGACTCGCCTGCCCGCCGATGCCAAGCGCGATGCTGAGCTCGCTGCCCGCATTGCGCCCTTTGTCATGGAGTGGCAGCGGCTACAGGCGGATCGAGTCGGCGCCGAGGCGCGCCCTGAGCTCGACCTGCTGCGATGGATGATCGAGGAGCTGCGTGTGTCCTTCTACGCGCAGGACCTGCGCACCGCGGTCCCCGTCTCGGAGCGGCGGCTCACCGAGCAGGTTGGGAAGGCAAAGGCCGAAGCGACGACACGCTGAGATGCCGCGTCGAGATTTCTTACAATCATTGTCGGCGCAGCAAGAAGTCATGCCAATGGAATTGTATAAGTCATTGATTTTACAGAATATTGAGACATTCGGCGCGAAATATGCACTCTTCTGAGCACTGTTGAGAACATCGAGCGGCGCGGACGCCTGCCATTCGTTTCCCGGGCTCGGGGCGATGCACCTTCAAAAATAAGTCGATGAGGAGCAACAAGATGAAGAAAGCGGGTTCAATACTACTGGGAACCGCGGTCATGGCCGCCGGTTTCCTCTTGGGCATCCAACCTTCGTTGGCCGGAACACTTCTCTTTGACCGGGGACTTCCAACTGCCAATCTGAATAATGCAGCCGGCAGCAACCGGAGCAACGTGGCTTGGGCCGATTCGGAGTCGAGCACTACCCCGTCCGAATACTGGCTGCCTGGCGACAACTTCGCCCTATCGACCAATGCCACCGTGAACGACATAAGGGTCTGGACCATTGGGGACAGCGCTCCGACCGGGCTTTCTCTGCTCGGCGGTGACCAGGGCGGCGCCATCTCCACGATCTCCAACACCTATACGTCGCAGTCGGTGACTTACGCGGGCGGAAGCACGTACCAGGGGTCTTCGGGCAGCTATCTGAACATCTATCAACTGGATTTCAGCGTCAACCTGAATCTGGCGGCCAACCAGACATTTGACTTCTTCCTCAACGGGCCCTGGAGCTACGACTCGACGGCGAGTACCTATACCAACGCGTTTCTGCTGGCCTCGAACGCGCCTCTCAGCGGCTCTCCGCAACAGGGGGCTGACGGGGTGTTCCTGTGGCTCGATGTCAACACGGGAGCCGGGACGCAGACAGTCGAAACCTGGTATTCAGGCGCCGGGGGCGGGAGCTCGGGTTTCGGCCCAGCCTGGGACAAGAACTCCGACGGTAATGTTCAGGTCTTCGGCACCGTTCCCGAGCCGCCTACCGCCCTTCTTTTCGGCTTTGGCCTTGCGGCGATGGTGGCGTGGGGCTTGAAATCCAGGAAGGCGAGGACGATTCAATAGCCAATTTTTGCGGTCGCTAGTTTCAGAGGGCCTGCTTTCGCAGGCCCTTATTTCAAGCGAATCCCGGCGGACGCTCGTCCTCGAGATTGAGCGCACGCTCGAGCGCGAGCCCGACCGTGCCGAGCGTTCCCTCATCGAACAGGCGTCCCACCAGGGTGACGCTGTGCGGTACGCGACGCGGCGGATGGAAGTGCGGCAGCGGCCGCTGGGGGTCAGGGGCCCAGTCGCTTCGGGCCTGAGTGATGTGGATAAAACCCGCCCGCAACGTCAGGGACGGGTAGCCGGTGAAATTGCCGATCGTCAGCATCTCATCGCGCAGCGAGGGCACGATGAGCAGGTCCACCCTCGAGAGGAGCGTGGCCATCTCCTGGGCGACCAGACGCCGGAAGCGATCGGCCTGCACGGCATCGACGGCGGAGAGGAAGCGCGCCTGGCGAAACGTGTTCGGCCACGCATCGGGTGTCTGCATCCGCATTTGATCCACGCGCCCGCTCAGCGTGAGCTCCTCAAAGGCCGCGGCGGCCTCGGCGAAGAGGATCGTGTTCAGGGAGTCGTACGGCCAGTCGGGAAGGTCGACTGCCACCGCTTCGAGGCCGAGTGCCCTGAGTTGCTCGAGCGCATGACGATCGACCTCCGTCGCAGCACGCTCCCAGCGCGGGAAGTACCCCACTCGCAGTCCCCTGACACCGGTTCGGGCATCGTAATCGAGCACGCTCGGCACGCTGGAGAGATCACCGGCATCCGGCCCGGAGATGGCCTGCAGGACGAGCAGAGTGTCCTCGACACTGCGCGCAATCGGCCCGAGCTTATCGAGCGACCAGCACAAGGTCATCGCTCCGGTGCGAGGGACGCGCCCGAAGGTGGGGCGCAGTCCGCAGACCCCGCAGCGGTCGCTCGGATCGACGATGCTGCCCTCGGTCTCGCTGCCGATCGAGAAACCGACCAGGCCGGCGGCGGTTGCGGCGGCAGGTCCGGCGCTCGAGCCGCCCGAACCCTCCTGCAACAGCCACGGATTCTTCGTTTGACCCCCGAACCAGACATCGTTCAGCGCCAGCGCACCCATGCTCAGCTTCGCGACGAGCACGGCCCCGGCCTGGTGCAGTCGTTCGACGACCACGGCATCCTTCGCCGGCACGCGATTCTCGAACGGCTCCGCGCCATACGTGGTCCGGATGCCGGCGGTATCGAGGAGATCCTTGGCTCCCCAGGGGATACCGTGCAGCGGCCCACGATACCGGCCGGCTGCGATCTCCCGGTCCGCCTGCCTCGCCTGCTCGAGGGCGAGATCACGGGTGACGGTGATGACGCATTTCAAACGGGGGTCCCAGGTCTGAATGCGCTGCAGATAGAGGTTGGTCAGGCGCTCGGATTGCAGTTGGCGTGTCTGAATCCACCGGGCGAGCTTCCAGAGCGGCGCAAAGGCGACATCGACATCGCTCGCCGGCAACGGGCCCGGGTCCCGGTGGCTGCGAACGAACTCATTTCGCCGAGGACCGGGACTGCGACCCGGCAGAACCGCGTTCCACTGGGAGTACGGCGCGAGTCCCGGCGCCAGATCGACCCTGCGCGGACCCGTGCGCCGCTCGTAAAGCGGCGCCATGCTGTTGCGCCAGTTCGAGGCCGCCTGCGCGCGGTCGGCGTAGCTCATCGTGACTCGCACCAGTCTTTCCGCCTCGCCAAAGGTCGCCCCGGTTACTTCCGGTCCGACGCCCTCCGCGGTCCCGAATGCCGGCGGTGAGCCTGGCGGCAGGCGATCCGTAGCTGCCGGATGCTCGCCGGCGCTTGGCGACCGATCTGTGCCCGCTCCGAGCAACGCGGCCGAGGACATCAGGAATTCTCGTCGAGACGTCGACATGGCTCACCCCTTCATGGCAATGCGCAGTGTGGCTGTCAGCGGCCGAAGAATCGCTCGAGGTCCGGCTTCCCGTATCCTCCTCGCCCGAAACCGCACGATCGATATCAAACGTGCGGCTCGTGGAAGATGCGACAACCCCCGTAAAGAAGATGGGCTGATCCCACCGGTACCGTGACCGGTGAAGTGTAAGCGCTCTCAAGGCGAGATGTTGCAGCCGACAATGAAGCCGCTGGCAAGGCAGGGTCAATGTCCGCCGTCCAGAGACTTGGATTGCGTGGTTGAGAGGCAGCTTTGCAGACACGACCCGGTCGATGTGCTCATCGCACCGGCAACGCGGCTATGCGAGCTTGCCTTGCAGCGTCTCGAATCGATCCGTTGGGGACAGCGGCTCGCGAAGAGCTTGCGCGCCACGGAGCGTCTCGCGGCGCACGAGGAAATCACTATTCGACAGCTGCTCGAGCGCGCAGGGCCGCGCGAACAGGAATCCCTGCCCGGCGACGCAGCCCAACTCGAGTAAGGCGGCCACCTGAGACTCGAGCTCGATGCCCTCGGCCACGACCTCGAGCCCCAGCGTTTCCCCGAGGGTAATGACCGCACGCGCCAGATCCGGGCCGTCACTGGAGCCGGTCAGGCGATTGACGAAGGACCGGTCGACTTTCAGGATGTCGATGGGGAAGCGATGCAGATAGGAGAGGGACGAATATCCGGTGCCGAAGTCATCGATGGCAAGTTTCACCCCGAGGGCCTTGAGGCGTTGAAAGCGCTCGAGATTGACTCCGGTGTTGTGCATCATGGTGCTTTCGGTCAGCTCAATGACGAGGCTGTCGGCATCGAATCCGCAGGCGCCAATCGCCTCGACCACGTCCTGCGCGAGCTCGCCATGCTGGAGGTGTCGTGCCGAGATGTTCACGGCAAGACGCACTCCCGAGGCGCCGGCGATCGAGCGGCGCCACGCGCTGAAGTCGCGGCACGCCTGCTTCAGCACCCAGCGCCCCAGGGCCGTGATCTGACCGCATTCCTCGAGAACGGGGATGAACCGGCCGGGCATCAGCACGCCCGCCTCGGGATGGCGCCACCGGACCAGCGCCTCGACGCCGAGCAGAGCCCGGGTGCCGAGGTCCACGATCGGCTGATATTCGAGGAAGAATTCCTCCCTGGCGAGCGCGCGGCCGATGTCCGCTTCGAGCCGCAGCCGCTCGTGCAGCAGCGTCAGCATCTGCGGCTGAAAGGTGACGTGACAATTCTTCCCCGTGGCCTTGGCGTGGTACATGGCCAGATCCGCGTTGCACAGCAGCGAATTGGCAGTGGGGCTGGTGGCGGAATACGCCAGGCCGACGCTCGCCGTCACACGGACTTCGCGCCCGTCGAGGACGAAAGGCGCCTCGAGCGACTCGATCAGCGTAGCAGCGATCTGCTGCGCCTCCTCGGCGGTACGCACGTTCTCGAGCAACACGCCGAACTCGTCGCCGCCCAGCCGCGCAACGGTATCGGAGGAGCCGCTAGTGCGGCCGATGCGCCGCGCAACGGCCTGCAGCAGACGGTCTCCGGTGTCGTGCCCCAGTGAATCATTGATGTCCTTGAAGTTATCGACATCGAGGAACATCACCGCTGCGCAACTGCCCGCGCGCCGGGCCCGGATGAGCGCCTGCTCGACCCGATCGCGGAACAGGTTGCGATTGGCGAGCAGCGTCAGGGGATCGTGGAAGGCGAGCTGGCGCAGCTTCTCCTCGAGCACCTTGCGTTCGCTGATGTCGTGAAAGTTGAGCGCGAAGCCGCGCACCGCCGGATCGCTGCTCAGGTTGTTGCCCACCGCCTCGACCACCCGGGACGCGCGCCCGATCCGCAGCTCGACGGGCCCGACGGCTCCGTGAGGCGTGGCGCCGATGTCCTCGAGAAAGGACCGCAGCCGCTCGCGGTCATCATCGCCCCACAGGTCGAGGAGGCGCTTGCCCGTGACCTGTTCGGGATTCAAGTGGAGGGTGCGGGAGGCGGCGGGGGAGACGAAGCGCACAACCCCGTCGGCGCCGATGATCATGATCACGTCCGATGAGTTTGCAACTAGCGACGCGTAATGCTGCTCCGCGATGCGAAGCACGACGGCCTGGCGGAACATGAGCAGCAGCGTGAGCGCGAGCACGATGCCGATCATGAGCGTCGCCTGACCGCCGATGCCTCCGCGACTGAGGTACATGAGAACCAGGAACGCCGCAGGCATCGCCGCGTAAGGGAGTGAGCGCGCCAGGGCGCCCGGAATTCGGGACGCTTCGCGCGGGGTTGTCGCAACCGCCCGTGTCTGCTCGCGAGCGGCCGCTGTCATCGGCAGATAGCAGGCGAGATACAGGACGTCCTGAACCCCTCCGGGCAGGTAGTAGCCGCGGACCTTGGCAAGCGACCAGAAGATGTCGCCGAGAAACATGGTGACGAAGCCGGTGAGCAGCAACAGCGGAATCCGCCACCCGCCGGCATTGCCGGAGCCGGTGATCAGCAGGACACCGAGAATGAGTAGACAGAAGCTGTCAAGTGACAGATACGCCTCACTCAGCGCCTCCTTGGGCACGCCCAGTTGCGCGTGCATGGCTGCCGGTTGAACCACCAGGTACCAGAAGAACGCGCCGAAGCCGACCACGAAGATGGTGGCATCGAGCAGCAGCTGCACCCAGGGTACTCGTACGGCTGCCGCGCGGATCAGCCAGAGCGTCGCGGCCGCGAGTGGCAGATAGAACGTGCAGTAGAAGATGTCGGAGGGACCCGGAAACGGATCGCGTCCGAAGAGCCATGAGATGGCGCCATAGAGATCACCGGTCAGGTACAGCGTGAGGGCGGCGGCAAGGGACCACCAGGCGGAGCGCAGTGGACCCGGGGTCATGCGCCGCGCGGTGGCCGCGGCGGTCAGAATGAAGACGAGCTCCGCCGGAAGTTTGTAGAAGAGTCCGACATAGAAGGTCGCGCGGTGACCGCCCGCGCCGCTCATCATCCAGACTGCGCCGAGAACGACATAGGCCCCGAAGGCGATGAGAAGCCGGTCTGCGCCGCGTGGTGCCCGGGAGGGCAGCGACGGCTCGCAGGGCGCTGTTTGAACGCCCGAATCCGCTGTGTGGGTGAGTGCCTCGGGCATAGATGCGCGGGGTCCCGATCCAAGTGCCGGCTGCGGGAAATGTACGGCAATGCCAGGGTGTCGGCGAGCGGCGACCATGCCGACGTGATGCAGTTCTCGGTGCACCAGCGCGGAATGTGCGCCGGCTTCACATCGAGGATGCCCGAAGAGACCGGGCGGACCGAGGCGCCGGCCGGAGCGGCTCATGCGCAGGAACGCCGCGCAGGCTGATTTTTCTCAATCGATTGCGGAGCGTTGATTGACAGGGGTGGATCGTCGGTGGATAAGCGCATCCACGTCGGGCCGACTGTGCGCGCAAGCCGCGCAAGGACAGTAGGGTGCGATACCAGTTCCAGGTCGTCTATTTCGAGGCGACGCGAAGATGCAATCTGCGCTGCCCCATGTGCATGACCGGCAGCAATGATCCGCGGAAGATTCGCCGCAGCGCGCGCGAGGAGCTGACCCTGGAGGAAATCCGCGATCGGATCATGCTTCCCGCCCGCCGCCTCGGGATTCACACCATGGGTTGGAGCGGCGGGGAGTTCCTGCTGCGCAAGGATGCTCTGCAGCTGCTGCGCCTGACGGTGGAGCTGGGTTTCAAGTGTTCCGTCCTGAGCAACTGCAAGCGGCTCACCCGGGAGCGCCTCGAGAAGATCCGGGACGTGACTCAGGGGCGGGCGAGGATCGTGGTCGGCCTGAACGCGGTCGATGAGGAAAACCGCTGGAGCCGCGACAACGGGTCGGACCGGACGCTCCGGGTGCTCAGGGACTGCGCCGAGCTCGGCCTTGGCCAGCACGTGGTGATCACGATCGGCAAGTACAATACCGGAAGCTTTGAGAAGACCGTCGAATTCTGCGTGAAGCACAACATCGCCTACAATCGCTCGCCGCTGGTTCCGCGCGGCTCGGGATCGGGCTGTTTCGAGGGCATGGGATTCGACAGGAACGATCTCGAGCGGCACTTCCATCCGGCGCTGCGCCGCTACCCGCACGGCTACGTGAGCTATACGCCGTATTTCCTCTCGCCGGAGCTGCACGCCCAGGTGTCCGGCGACGTGCGCAACAATACGGTTCCGCAGAATCCCTCCATCGGCTGCTGGGTCGGATCGTGGCTCACCATCAACTCGGAGGGGGATGTGTCCGTCTGCCCCGTGCTGCTCGATGCGCTGAGCGGTGGAAATGTGCGCGCGAAGCCCATCGACGAGCTGGTCGAGTCCAGTCCTTTCTTCGCCGAGATCACGGACCGCTCCCGTCTGAAGGGCCGCTGCGGCCGGTGTCGTTACCAGTACACCTGCGGGGGATGCCGGGCCATGGCGTTCTATCATTGCGGGGATTACATGGAAGAGGATCCCACCTGCTTCTTCGATCCGGTGGATCGCTCGACGGTGAGCGAGCATGAGGCGGAAACGAACCGGGTCTTCAAGCAATATCTCCTGGTGGCGCGGGCGGCCGGGGCATACAAGCCGCCGGCGCGCGGCCCGCTCGAAGGAGCGCCGTCCGCGGCCGGGCGGCTGTACGGTAAGCGGGCGGGGGGCTGAATGAACGGCGGGCGCCGGCCACTCCGCCCGAGGGGCCGGACTACGGCAGGTGAGCTCGAGCGAGGTACTCCTCGCTTTGCATCTCGGTGAGGCGGCTCGCGGTACGCTCGAACTCGAACCGGAGCCGCTCGCCGCGATATAACTCATGAGGCGCCGCCGCGGCGGATACGACGAGTTTGACCCCCCGGTCGTAGAGCTCATCGACCAGGGCGATGAAGCGACGGGTCGCATCGACTCGCCGGTCATCCAGTCGCGGGACGTCCGAGACGATCACGGCCGGATAGATGCGCGCGATCTCGATGTAATCGTCCTGGCTGCGTGGACCGGCGCACAGCGCCTGGAAATCGAGCCACACGGCGCCTTCACTCTGGCGGATCACGGGAATATCACGGCCTTCGATCTGGATCACCCCGTCAGCGGCATCGGCGTGCTCGGAGAGTTCCGCGAACAGGGCGCGCAGCCGCTCCGTGGCGCAGTCCGCGGGCGCAAGATACGTTCCCGCCCGGCTGAGCCGGCGCAGGCGGTAATCGCTGCCGCCGTCGACGGCAAAAACCTCGGTATGCCGTTCGATCAGCGCGATCGCGGGCAGGAAGCGCTGGCGCTGCAGGCCATTGCGATACAGATCCGCCGGCGGGCAGTTGGATGTCGTGACCAGCGTCACGCCGCGCCGGAACAGTCCCTGGAACAGGCCGGCGAGGATCATGGCGTCGGCAATGTCGCTCACGAAGAGCTCGTCGAAACACAGCACACGGGTTTCGCGGGCAATGCGTTCCGCGACGAGATCCAGGGGCGAGGGCCGATCGGAGAGCGTCTTGAGCTCGGCGTGCACATCGTGCATGAATCGGTGGAAATGCCGTCGCCGCCGCTCGGGGAAGGGAAGGCTGTGAAAGAACAGATCCATCAGCCATGTCTTGCCACGACCGACCGGTCCCCACAGATACAGTCCTCGCTCGGGAGGTTGCCCGGTCCCGGTCAGTCGGTCGAGCAGCCGCCTGCCGATCGAGGCGCGGCGGTCGGCAATCAGCCGGCTGCGCAGGCCCTCCAGGCGCGCCAGCGCGGCGAGCTGGGCCTTGTCCTCGCCAAATCCGCGCTCGCTCAGTTGCTGTGCATAGGCTGCGCGCAGGGCCCTCCCGCCTTGCTGACTCATGTCCCGGCGCCGCTCAGTCGGTCAGTTCGGGCAGATCGCGGAAGTGCTCCAGCGCCTGCGGATTGGCGAGCGCGTCGACGTTTTTCACCGGGCGGCCGTGGATGACTTCGCGTACGGCGATCTCGGTGAGCTTGCCGGAGAGTGTCCGGGGAATGTCCGCAACGCCGATGATTTTCGCCGGCACGTGCCGCGGTGAGGCGTTCACGCGGATGGCGTCGCGGATTTTCCTCTTGAGCGTCTCATCGAGCGCCGCCCCGGGCTTGAGGCGCACGAACAGCACCACGCGCACATCTCCCCTCCAGTCCTGCCCGACCGCGATGGACTCGAGGATCTCCTCCAGGCCGTCGACCGAAGAGTAGATCTCCGCCGTGCCGATGCGCACGCCACCGGGGTTGAGCACGGCATCCGAGCGCCCGTGGATCACGATGCCCTCGTGCTCGGTGAGCTCGGCGTAATCGCCGTGATGCCAGACACCGGGAAAACGCTCGAAGTAGGCGGCGCGGTATTTTGACCCCTGCGGATCGTTCCAGAAGGCGACCGGCATGGACGGGAACGGCGCGGTGCAGACCAGCTCACCACGCTCACCGCGTACCGGTTTGCCTTCGTCGTTGAAGATCTCGACCCGCATTCCGAGGCCACGGCATTGCAACTCGCCCCGATATACCGGAAGCGTCGGACAGCCGAGCGCGAAGCACGAGACGATGTCGGTTCCCCCGGAAATCGAGGCGAGGTGCACGTCCGACTTGATGCAGCGATAGACGAAGTCGAAGCCCTCGGGCAGGAGCGGCGAGCCGGTGGAGAGAATCGCCTTCAGCGCCCCGAGATCGACTTTCTCCGAGGGCCGATAGCCATTCTTCTCCAGCGCCGCGAGATACTTTGCGCTGGTGCCAAAGACCGTGACGCGCTCCTGCTCGGCCATGCGCCAGAGCACTCCCGGGTCCGGGAAGAAGGGGTTGCCGTCGTAGAGGATGAGGGTCGCGCCGGTGGCGAGCGCACTGGCGAGCCAGTTCCACATCATCCAGCCGCACGTCGTGAAATAGAAGATGTGGTCGGAGCGCTTGAGGTCCGTATGCAGCAGGTGCTCCTTCTGGTGCTGCAGCAGCGTGCCTCCGACTCCGTGCACGATGCACTTGGGGACCCCCGTGGTTCCCGAAGAATAGAGGATGTAGAGCGGTTGGTTGAACGGTACGGCGGTGAAGTGCAGCGGCGCCCCGCGCTTGCCGAAATCACCCCACAGCGTGGCGCGCTCCGCCGCGGGACCGAGCTGCCCGAGCTGCGGCTGCTGCGCGGTATACGGAATGACGACGATGCGCTGCACGCTCGGCAGCTTTTCGGCCACCGTCCCGATCGGCGTCAGGGAGTCGAGCGTCTTGCCGGAGTAGAAATACCCATCGGCGGTGAACAGCACCTTGGGCTCGATCTGGCCGAAGCGGTCGAGCACCCCGTGCGCGCCGAAATCCGGCGAGCACGACGACCAGCTCGCCCCGAGGCTGCTCGTCGCCAGCATCGCGATCAGGGTCTCGGGGAGGTTCGGGAGGTATCCCGCGACGCGATCGCCGGCCGTGACGCCGACATCGCTCAGGCCCGCGGCCACTCTCGCCACCTCCTCGTGCAGCTGTCGATAAGAGAGCGTCCGGCGCATGCCGCGCTCGTTGGTGAACACCACCGCAAGGTGCTCATCACGATAGCGGAGCAGATTTTCGGCGAAGTTGAGCCGGGCGTTGGGAAAGAATCGCGCTCCGGGCATGCGCTCGGGATGCTCGATCGCAGGTCCCGGCCCCCATTCGGCGCGCACGTCGGCGAAGCGGGCGAGCTCCGTCCAGAACTGCTCCGGCCGGCTCACCGACCACCGGTAGAGATCCCCGTAATCCTTGAGGGACAGCCCCAGGCGAGTGTTGATGCAGTCGATGAACCGTGTCAGGTTGGAAGCGGCGATGCGCTCCGCGGAGGGACGCCAGATCTCGGGCATGGGTCTAGAGGGATTGATAGTTGGGTCCGGAGCCACCCTCCGGAGGGGTCCAGTCGATGATGCCGTAGGGGTCCTTGATGTCGCAGGCCTTGCAGTGCACGCAATTGGCCGCGTTGATCTGCAGCCGCTTGCCACCCTCACCGTCCTCGACCATCTCGTACACGTTGGCCGGGCAGAAGCGCGTGCAGGGATTGCCGAATTCGCTGCTGCAGCGGCCCGAGCAGATGGAGGTGTCGCGCACCTTCAGGTGCGCCGGCTGGCTCTCCTCGTGGCTCGTGAAGGCGAAGAACACCGAGGCCAGGCGATCCCTCGGCGGGAGCGTTCGCTCCCGCCAGGCGCGCTGAGGGGAGTCGTATGCGGCAAGCTGCTCGAGGCGCTGATGGTCCGGGCGAGTATTCTTCAGCGTCCAGGGCGTGCGCCCGCGGGTGAGCACTTCGAGACCGGAATTGACGATGCCGGCCCACAGGCCGCGCTTGAAGCCGGGCTTGAAGTTGCGCACGGTGTAGAGCTCACGGCCGCCCGGCGAGGCGCGCCAGAGCGCATCGAAGCCCTCGGGCGTGCCTTTCTCGGCGAGGTGCTCGGCGGCCAGCATGCCGGAGCGGATCGCCTGGTGGATTCCCTTGATCTTCGGGACATTCACCCCGCCGGCGGCATCGCCGATCAACAGGGCGCCCGGCATCGTCAGGCGCGGGATGGACTGCCAGCCGCCCGCGGCGATGGTGCGCGCGCCGGCGGCGAGGATCTCCCCGCCCTCGAGAAAGGCTTTGATCGTCGGGTGGTGCTTGAACTGCTGGAACGCCTCGAAGGGAAAGAAGCGCGGGTCCGGGTAATCGAGACCGACCACGAAGCCGACATACGCGCGGTTCTGGTCGAGGTGGTAGATGAAGCTGCCGCCGTAGGTATGCGAGTCGAGCGGCCAGCCCATGGTGTGCTGGATGAGGCCCGGCTGAACGCGGCCCTCGGGCAGCTGCCACAGCTCCTTCATCCCCAAGCCATAGGTCTGCGGGCAACTGTCGGCATCGAGCTTGAAGCGGCGGATCAGCTGCTTGGCGAGGCTTCCCCGCGCCCCTTCGGCGACGATGGTGGTGCGCGCGCGGAGCTCGGCTCCGGGGCTGTAATTCGGACCCGGCTCGCCGGATTTGGTGAGGCCGACATCGCCGAGCTGCACCCCGGCCACCGCCCCTTCGGGCGTGAGCAGCGCCTGCGCCGCGGCGAATCCGGGGAAGATGTCGACTCCGAGGCCTTCGGCCTTCTGCGCCAGCCAGGGTGTCAGCAATCCGAGCGAGATGATGAAGTTGCCGCGGTTGTGCAGCTGCGGCGGCAGCGGGAGCTTGATGCTCCGCTTGGCGGTGAGCAGTCTCAGCTCATCGCGCAAGGCCGGCACGCAGATGCCGGGTGGGGACTCGCGCCATTCGGGCGCCAGCTCATCGAGGGGACCTGGCTCCATGACCGCGCCCGAGAGTGCGTGCGCGCCCACCGCCGAGGCCTTGTCCAGCAGGCAGATGTTGAGATCGGGCTTGAGTTGCTTCAAGCGGATGGCGCATGCCAGCCCCGCGGGGCCGGCGCCCACGATGACGACGTCATACTCCATGACGTCGCGTTGGATTTGAGTGGTGTCCTGCGCGCTCATTGCGGTTGCATCCTCACGGCGCCATCGAGCCGGATGGTCTCACCGTTGAGCATCGGGATCTCGAACGCCGCGACGACCAGCTGCGCGAACTCCTCGGGCTTGCCGAGCCGGCGGGGGAAGGGGATCTGGCTGGCGAGGGAGGCCTGGACCTCCGGTGTCATGCCATCGACCATGGGCGTGTGGAAAATGCCGGGCGCGATGGATATGCAGCGGATGCCGAAACGCGCGAGCTCCCGCGCGATGGGCAGGGTCATGCCGGCCAGCGCCGCCTTGGTGGCCGAGTAGGCGGCCTGGCCGATCTGGCCTTCGAAGGCGGCTACCGAAGAGGTGTGCACCAGCAATCCGCGCTCGCCGTCCTCGGTCGGCTCATTGGCCTGCATGAGGCTTGCCGCCGCCTTGTCGCAGAGGAAGGTGCCGATGAGGTTGATCTGCACCACGCGAGTGAAAAACTCCCCCGCCATCGGGCCGTTCTTGCCGAGCACGCGGCCGGCGCCGATCACACCGGCACAGCTGACCAGCAGGTTCAGTCCGCCCAGCTGTTCCTGCGCGGCGGCCATGGCGGCGTTGACCTCGGCCTCGGAGGTGACATCGCAGCGGACGAAGCATGCGCCGGAGCCGAGCGTTTCGGCTGCCGCGCGGCCGGGGCCCTCCTGGACGTCCAGGATCGCGACCTTCGCGCCCGATGAGATCAGGCGGCGTGCGACGGCGAGACCGAGGCCCGAGGCGCCGCCGGTCACGACGGCCCGAGCGTCTTGGATTTTCATGTGTCCCCCTAGTGATCGTTCGGTAGTTTAACCGATAGTTTCGACGGCCACCGCTACAGCTTCGCCGCCACCAATGCACAGCGCGGCGATGCCTCGTTTGCCGCCGCGGCGGCGCAACGCATGGAGCAGCGTCGTGAGGATCCGTGCGCCAGTGGCGCCCAGGGGGTGGCCCAGGGCGCACGCACCCCCGTTGACGTTGACCCGCCCATGATCCAGGTCGAGTTCATGCATCGCAGCCATCGTGACCGCTGCAAAGGCTTCGTTGATCTCGTACAGGTCGACGTCCCGGGAGTGCCAACCCAGCTGGGAAAGCACCTTGCGGATGGCGCCCACAGGGGCCGTGGTGAACCACTCTGGTTCCTGCGCGTGGCTGGCGTGAGCGAGGATCCTAGCGAGCGGCTGGACGCCGCGGGATCGTGCAGCCGCCTCGCTCATGACTATAAGCGCCGCGGCGCCATCGGCGATGGACGAAGCGCTGGCCGCCGTGACCGTGCCGTCCTTGCCGAAGGCGGGCCGGAGCGTGGGGATCTTGGTCACATCGCAGGTCCCCGGGGTCTCATCCCGCCTCACCGTGGCCTCGCCTTTACGGCCCTTGACGGTGACGGGGGCGATTTCGCCGTCGAACTCACCTTCCACCGCGCGCAGGGCACGGCGCACCGATTCGGCGGCGAAGGCGTCCTGCTGTTCGCGGGTGAAGCCATATTGGGCGGCCGTGGCGTCGGCGAAGCAGCCCATGAGTTTGCCGTCGAATGGGCTTTGCAGGCCATCGAGGAACATGTGATCCAGCACCTCGCCGTGGCCCATGCGGTAGCCGGCGCGCGCCTTCGGCAGCAGATACGGCGCCTGGGTCATGGACTCGAATCCTCCGGCGAGCGCGACCTCGATGCCGCCGGCGCGAATCTGGTCGGCCGCCATCATCACGGCTTTCAGGCCCGAGCCGCACATCTTATTGATGGTCGTTGCCGGGGTGGCGAGCGGAATGCCGGCGCCGATGGCCGCCTGGCGGGCAGGGGCCTGCCCGAGACCGGCCGGCAGCACGCAGCCGAGGATGACTTCCTGCACGTCCGCAGGCTGCAGGCCGGCGGCTTCGACAGCGGCCCGGGCCGCGGCGCTGCCGAGCTGCGGGGCGGTGGCCTGGGCGAGTGCGCCCTGGAATGCCCCGAGCGGCGTGCGCCGGGCGGAAGCGATGACGACTTCTGATGGCATGAGGGTTCCTCCGAATTCAGGCGGGTCAGCGGGCAAGCCGCACGCTCATGCGGCGTGCGGTGCGCGTGTTCTCGGCGCCGGAGCGCGGCATGAGTCCGCTCTCGAAAACCGTAATGAAGGCCTCGGCGATCTGCGCGCCGGAGAGGGTTTGGCTCTCCCGGTACCAGTGGGCGATCCAGTTGAGGGCGCCGGCGAGGGCGAAGGCGGTCATCTTCGGATCGCAGGAATGGATCGAGCCGTCCTGCACCCCCTCGCGCAGCAGACGCCGGATCCCCTGATCGATCTCGGACTTCAACGCCTTGATGTGGCCGCTCATGGCGGGCGAGAGGTCCTGGTCCTCGGCGCGCACCATGCACCAGCCGAACTCGGAGGCGACCGCCTGGCCGTAATGGCGCAGCACCGCCTTCAGCCGGTTGCGTGCCGGCTCCTTCAGGGGGCGCACCTCACGGAAGGCCGCGCGGATCGGCTCGATGCCGGCCACGAAACACTCGAACAGGAGCTGCTCCTTGTTGGAGACGTAGTAGTAGACCGTGGGCTTGCTGACTTCGAGAGCCGCCGCGATGTCATCCAGCGAGGTGTTGTGATAGCCCTTGCGATTGAAGGCGTGGGCGGCGGCGCGGATCACGGCCTCGCGCTTGACCTGCCGGTCGCGCAGGCGCTCCCGGCTCGCGCGCCACGGCGACTCGCGCGGCGCGCGGGCGGCGGTATCGGGCCGCGATCCCTCCCGCGACATGTCTGGAGCGGCCCGGCCACGGCCCGGGCCTGCGGATTTGCGACGGCTGGTCGGCATGCTGATCTGATCAGGGGCCGGTTGCGAGGCGTGGCCCCGAGACGCGCAGTATAGCCTCGCCATGTGCCGTCTGCGTGCAGGATCGGCGAGTCCGATCCGCCAGCCGAGCGTCCGGGATCCCGTGCGCCGTCCGCGCTGCCGCCCGGGGCGTCCGCCGCGTTGACCGCTCACCGGCCCATGCATCATACTCATGGGTAGCTATCCTACCGGCGCGTAAAGGTTTCTACGCCAGCGCCCACCGAGCCGCCCATGCCGCCCAAGCCCGTCCGCGCCGCCAGCCCCCGACACGCCGAGCAGCCCGCACCGGAGCGTCCGCAGCCGCCGCTGCGCTTCGTCTCGGCCGCCTCGCTCTTCGACGGTCACGACGCCGCGATCAATATGATCCGCCGGCTGCTGCAGGCCCACGGCGCCGAGGTGATACACCTCGGCCACAATCGTAGCGTCGAGGAGATCGTGCGCGCGGCCATTCAGGAGGACGCGGACGCCATCGCGGCCAGCTCCTACCAGGGCGGGCACAACGAGTATTTTGCCTACATGGTGGACATGTTGCGCGAGCGCGGCTGTGCGCACATCCGAGTGGTGGTCGGCGGCGGCGGAACGATCGCGCCGCAGGAGATCGAGACCCTGGAGCGCTATGGCGTCGAGCGCATCTATACGCCCGAAGACGGGCGCAGGCTCGGGCTCGACGGCATGATCACGGACGTGTTCAACCGCGTGCGCTCGGTTCACAAACCCGCCTATGAGGGCCACTCCCTGAGCGCGCACGAGCATGCGGGCATCGCGCGCGCCATCACGGTATTGGAGAACGCCGAACCGGACCGGGGCGATGCCGAACAGCTCCGACGGACGATCCAGCGCTCGCCCAATCGGGTGCCGGTCATCGGCATCACCGGCAGCGGCGGTGCCGGCAAATCGAGCCTGACCGATGAGCTGCTCACGCGGTTCCTGCGCCAGTTCCCGGGTCGGCGCATCGCCGTGGTCGCCATGGATCCGACCCGCCGCCGCAGCGGCGGAGCGCTGCTCGGGGACCGCATCCGGATGAACAGTCTTTCCTCGGATGCGATCTTCATGCGTTCACTCGCCACCCGCAGGCAGCATCTGGCGACCGCGGTGGTGCTCAAAGACGTGATCCAGCTCTATCAAGCGGCGGGATTCGACCTCGTCATCGTCGAAACGGCCGGTACCGGTCAGGCCGATAGCGAAATCGTCGATCTGGTGGACGTGTCGATGTACGTCATGACCAGTGAGTACGGCGCCGCGAGCCAGCTCGAGAAGATCGACATGCTCGATTTCGCCGATCTCATCGCGCTCAACAAAAGCGAAAAGCGCGGGGCGAGCGACAGTCTGCGCGATGTGCGCAAGCAATGGCGGCGCAATCACCCGCGGCACAATGCGCTTGCGGATGCCGACCTGCCCGTCTTTCCGACCGTCGCGAGCCGCTTCAATGATGCGGGTGTGAATCGACTGTTCGCCGCGCTGTGCGCCACGCTCGGCGCGCGGAGAATCGGTGCGGCAAGCTGGGATGTCGCCGATCCCGGCCCCGTGGAGATCGCGTCCCGAGAGCCGCTGATCCCCGGCGCCCGGGTGCGCTACCTCGCGGAAATCTCGCGCAGCGGCCGCACGACGCGAGACGACATCGAGCGTCGGGCGGCCGCCGCTCAGCGGGCCCAGGGGCTGTACGAGTCCCTCGCCGCGCTCAAAGACGGGCCGCTCCCGGCGCCGCTCGATCCGTATCCCGAGTCCGCGCTCCGGGAGCCCTCGGCCGATGCGACGCGGCGTGAGCTGCGAGGGGCCTACAACCAGGCGCTCGAGGAGGTGGGTGCCGCGGATGTCGGCGAGCTGAAAGCCTGGCCGGCGCGCGTACGCGCGGCGACCGAAGAGACCTACACCTACAAGGTCCGCGACCGGGAGCTCACGGGCGAGAACTATACCGAGACGCTCTCACACCAGCGGGTCCCGAAAATCGCCGTCCCGGCCTTCAAGGACTGGGGAGAGCAGCTGCGCTTCATCCGCCGCGAGAACCTGCCCGGCACATTCCCCTACACCGGTGGCGTCTATCCGTACCGTCGGGAAGAGGAGGATCCCACCCGCATGTTCGCCGGCGAGGGCGCGCCCGAGCGGACCAATCGGCGGTTCCATTACCTCGCCCTTGGAGCCAACGCGGTGCGGCTGTCGACCGCCTTCGATTCGACGACGCTCTATGGCGAGGATCCCGACACCCGCCCCGACATCTATGGACGCACGGGCAACTCGGGAGTGTCCGTGGCGACGCTGGATGACATGAAGAAGCTCTACTCCGGCTTCGATCTCGCGTTGCCCTCGACCTCGGTGTCGATGACCATCAATGGCCCTGCGCCGATGATCCTCGCGATGTTCATGAACACCGCCGTCGATCAGCGCATCGAGCGGCACCTGCGCGCCGAAGGGCGCTGGAGCGAGGCCGAGCGGCGTATCGAGGCGCTGCATCGCGCGGCGGCGGAACGCGGCATCGACCCGCCCGCGTATCGCGGCGAGCTGCCCGCGGGCCACGACGGATCGGGGCTCGCCCTGCTTGGCGTGACGGGTGATCAGCTCGTCGACGGCGAGGTGTACGAGCGCATCAAGGCCGAGACGCTGAACGCTGTGCGCGGCACGGTGCAGGCGGACATCCTGAAGGAGGATCAGGCGCAGAACACCTGCATCTTCTCCACGGAGTTCGCGCTGCGCATGATGGGCGATGTGCAGCAGTATTTCACCGAGCGGCGCGTGCGCAATTTCTACTCCGTGTCGATCTCGGGCTATCACATCGCCGAGGCCGGCGCCAACCCCATCTCTCAGCTCGCCTTCACCCTCGCCAACGGCTTCACCATCGTCGAGTACTATCTCGCCCGCGGCATGCGCATCGACGATTTCGCGCCCAACCTGTCGTTCTTCTTCTCGAACGGCATGGATCCGGAGTACGCGGTCATCGGCCGGGTGGCGCGCCGCATCTGGGCGCGCGCCATGCGCGATCTGTACCGCGCGGGCCCGCGCAGCCAGATGCTGAAATACCACGTGCAGACCTCGGGGCGGAGTCTGCATGCCCGCGAGATCGCCTTCAACGACATCCGCACGACGCTGCAGGCGATGTATGCGCTGTTCGACAGCTGCAACAGTCTGCATACCAACGCCTATGACGAGGCGTTGACCACGCCGACCGAGGAGAGCGTGCGGCGCGCGGTGGCGATCCAGCTGATCATCAACCGCGAGCTCGGCTTGAACAAGACGCAGAACCCCTGGCAGGGCTCGTTCGCGCTCGAGTACCTCACCGACATGGTCGAGGAGGCGGTGTACCGGGAGTTCGATGCCATCACCGAGCGCGGGGGAGTGCTCGGGGCCATGGAGACGATGTATCAGCGGGGCAAGATCCAGGAGGAATCGCTCTACTACGAGACGAAGAAGCACGACGGAAGCCTGCCCATCATCGGTGTCAACAGTTTCCTGTCGAAGTCCGATGGACTCTCGGAGCACGCCCACGCGGAGCTCATCCGCTCGACGGAGGAGGAAAAACAGGCTCAGGTGACGGCGGTGCGCGCGTTCCAGATGCGCAACGCCGAGCGCGCGCCGGCGGCCCTCGAGCGGCTGAAGGCGGTGGCCTGTGCCGGGGGCAATGTGTTCGCCGAGCTGATGGAGACGGTCAAGACCTGCTCGCTGGGGCAGATCTCGCATGCTCTGTATGAAGTGGGCGGTCGCTATCGTCGCAACATGTGAGGTCCGGCTCACCGAGCACGGCGAGGATCGCATCGCGCGCCGCATCGCGCAGGAGCGATGCGCGGTGCGCCGGCGGGCCCGGGGGCGGCGGGATCGGCGCCAGGATGGCGACCTCGATTCCGACGGGACGGGGCAGTCGGCCGCGGGGTGAGAGCGCCGCGCGCGTGCCGCGCACCACCGCGGGCACGATCGGGCAGCCGGCGCGGGCGGCCGTCGCGAACGCGCCGGTGTGGAATTTCAGCAATCCTGGCTCCGGGGTGAATGTGCCCTCGGGGAAGAACACCAGCGAATGGCCGTTGGTGGCATTGCGCAGCATTCGGAGCGCATCGGCGGCGCCGCGCTTGCGGTCGAAGCGCTCGACGAACTCCGATCCGATGCGGTGCAGGAACCAGCCGGCGAGCGGTACGCGGGCCATCTCGCGCTTGATGACGAAGCCGAAACGGGCGGGAAGCGCGGCGGTGAACACCAGTCCGTCGAGGTAGCTCGCGTGGTTCGCGACGATCACACACTGTCCCGGCGGCAGGCGATCGAGCGCCTCCACGGAGAGCCCCATCCCCGCCCCACGCAGGAACACTCGCGCCAGCGCCCGCGCGGCGCGCCGCCGCCGGTGCAGGCCCGGCAGCACCAGGGCCGAGGCGAGCGCCGAGAAACCCACCGTCAGGAACAGGGTCGTCGCGTAGAGCGAGTAGACCAGCCTGAATGGGAGCAGGGCCACGTCGCGGGCCGGGGACGGAGGGCCTGGCGGATCCCGGGGCCTCGTAGTTGAGGGGGTTGCGCGGAATCGCCTGCGGATTGTGATCGGCTTCTCCATTACGTTAACTTCCCGCCTCGACTGTGATACGGGTCACACCGGGTGAGGGCATCGGCTCACCATACTTCAAGCGCCACCGCGGCGCTGCCATTGGCGTGCGAGGCGCCAGGCGCATCGGGGCGAAATCCCGGTCTGCGATGATACGGGCCCAAGCGAGACGACAATTGTCGAACCATTCTGCCGCAATTACGACGCCCATTCACTCGGATACGGATCCGGCGGTCGTCCGCTTTCTGGATGCCGTGTGGGCCGAGCGCGGCCTCTCGCCCAATACGCTGGCGGCCTATAGGGCCGATCTCACGGCGCTGTCGCGCTGGCTCGGCGAGCGCCACGTGCCGATGATGCAGACATCGCACACGGATCTGCAGCATTTTATCGAATCGCGCGTGCAGGCCGGCGCGCGGCCGCGGTCCACCGCCCGCCAGCTCTCGAGCTTCCGGCGCTTCTTCCGTTATCTGCTGCGCGAGGGCGTGATTCAGGAGGATCCGACGGCCCAGATCGCCATGCCCAAGATCGGCCGCTCGCTGCCGAAATCGCTCACCGAGGAGGAGGTGGAGGCGCTGCTCGCCGCACCGGCGGTGCGCGATCCGCTCGGCAATCGGGATCGCACCATGCTCGAGGTGCTCTACGCCACGGGCCTGAGGGTATCGGAGCTGGTGAATCTGCGCTATGCGCAGGTCAACCTGAATCAAGGCGTCATCCGCATCGTGGGCAAGGGCAACCGCGAGCGTCTCATCCCGCTCGGCGACGAGGCGGTACGCTGGCTGAACGAGTTCGTGCACGGGGCGCGGGATGAGATCCTGCTCGACCGGCAGACGGATTACCTGTTTCCGACCCGGCGCGGGGACCGCATGACCCGCCAGGCCTTCTGGCACATCATCAAGCGCTACGCGCGCAAAGCGGGCATCGCCAAGGGTCTCTCCCCGCACACGCTGCGCCATGCATTCGCGACGCATTTGCTCAACAACGGTGCGGACTTGCGCGTCGTGCAGATCCTGCTGGGTCACAGCGATCTGTCCACCACGCAGATCTATACGCACGTGGCCAGCGAGCGCATGAAGGAGCTGCACTCGCTCCACCACCCGCGGGGGTAGGGATCAGCGCCATCCCTCTGCGCTGCGCGCAGTGCAGGGGCGCCGATGCGAGACGAGCCTTGGCTGGCGGATCAACGCGCCAGGTGCTTGAGCTTGTCCGGCTTCCCGTCCCAGTCCTTCGCGTCGGCGGGGGCCTCTTTCTTCTCCGTGATGACCGGCCACTGCTTGGCGAGCTCGGCATTGAGGGGCTTGAAAGATTCCTGGCCGGCAGGCAGCTCTTCCTCGGAGAAAATGGCCTCCGCGGGGCATTCCGGCTCGCACAGGGTGCAATCGATGCACTCGTCCGGATCGATCACGAGGAAATTCGGGCCCTCGTGGAAGCAATCGACCGGGCAGACTTCCACACAATCCATGTACTTGCACTTGATGCAGTTTTCAGTCACTACAAAGGTCATCAGGATTTCCTAGCGTTTTGGGCACGCGAAGCGCAGCAGGCCTCGCGGACCGGGTATTGTGCCACGCTGTCCGGACCGGCAAAACCGATCTGTGCGACAGGCTGCCTCAGGCGCCTTCCAGGCGCCGATCGAGCGAGGCGAAGTGATGGGGCTCGCGGGCAGCGGCGCGGTCCTCCAGGTAGCGGCGCAGGCTGTATTCGGTGCTCGGGAATGCCAGTTGCGACCATGGGATGTCCTTGGGAAGGACCAGCTCGACCTCCAGGCTCTCCGGTCCCGGGCCGTACTGCGGAGCACTCATGGCCGCCCGGAAGAAAACGTGCACCTGATGGGCCTGCAGCACGTGAACGATGGAGAGCAGCGAGCCGATCCGCACCTCGACCAGCGCCTCCTCCCGGGATTCCCGGGCCGCCCCCTGCTGCAGGGTCTCCCCGTTCTCCATGAACCCCGCGGGGATGGTCCAGTAGCCGCGCCGCGGCTCGATCGCCCTACGGCACAGGAGAATCCGGCCCTCGTACTCCGGTACGCAGCCGACCACCACGCGCGGGTTCTGGTAGTGGATGGTGCCGCACGCGTCACAGACGTACCGGGGCAAATGATCGCCGGGCGGGGTGCGCAACGCGAGCGGGGCGCCGCAATGACTGCAGAATTTCATCGGTTGGATCACAGGCTTGCGAGCAGGATACGGATGCGGCGCATGCTTGTCGATCATCGCGGACGCCCCGCACCGGGCGCGCCCGCCTAGCAGGGTTGCCCGGGTCCAAGGGTCGGGTTGCGGCCACTTTCCCGATCGATGCGCACCAGGTTGCGGCCGGCATTCTTGGCCTCGTAGAGGGCGGCATCGGCTCGGGCGACGATCTCATCGAGGGATCCGGCGCCTTCGGCCGTGGTGGCGAGTCCGGCGCTGAAGGTGACCC